>CAZBZR010000003.1:111726-121743 GCA_964496445.1 uncultured Microbacterium sp. | reverse complement strand
GAGCAGGAGCAGCAGAGGGCGCAGGAGAAGCTCGAGCGCGAACAGCAGCGCGCCGCCGAGGCAGAGCGCAAGGCCGCCGAGAAGGGCGCGGGCAACGCCGGCTCGTCGCCGGCGCCGCCGTCTGCGCCGTAGATCCCGCGACCGGTGTGGCGCCGCGGATTTGATAAAGTCCGAGCGACGCGTCCGTTCCGGATGCGCGGACGGGGGCGAGGAGGCGGTCATGCCGTATCGGACGAAGGCTGTTCTCGAGGAGTGGCTGCAGGACTTCCCCGCCGCGGGCCGTGACCTGCTCAGTCATGTCGCGCTCCAGGACGGCAGCGACGGCAGCGACACGGGTCTGGTGATCGTGCGGCTCCGCAACGCGTCGACCGGAGTGTTCTTCCAGCCCGTGGGTCGCGGCGACGCGCGGTGGGAGGTCACCTTCGAAGCGCGCATGGAAGACCTGTCCATGAACGCCGATCAGGTGGCATCCCTCAGTCGTGAACTCCAGCTCGCCGCCGAGCTGTGCCGCCATCTCGAAGCGAAATCCCGCGAGCACGATCGGCTCGTCGCCGCCCTCCCGGCGGAGTGAGCCCCGCCTCCCGGACGGCGTCGGCCGATCGCTCACGCCGGTCGGGGCCGGATTCGGAGTAGAGTGGAGGAACACGGTCTCCACCGAGGCCGTCTGCGCCGGGCTCCATACCCCAACGACGGGGTCGGGAGCCGGTCCTCCGCCCGCCCGATTCCCGCCCCCGCGCGATCGGGCCGCACGCTGAATCGACTTCTCCGCATCACTTCTTCTTCTCCGTCCGCCCTCACCTGGCGACGCGCGGACACCGACGTCTTCGTCGCATCCGCCTCCGGTGAGTACGCCGGCCACGTCACTGCCGAACCGGCCGGGTACGCCGCACACGACGCCATCGGGCGTCCGCGCGGCGTCTTCGGCACGCTCGGCGACGCCCAGGCGGCCCTCGCCGCCCGCCCCACGTCCCCGCCCTTCGGGCGCGGTCGTCCCCAGGCCCCGCGGCGCATCGCCCGCGGTCGACCGGGCCGCACTCGCGGTCCCGCATCAGAAAGAGAGATCCGATGACTTTCGGAACGGTGAAGTGGTTCAACTCGGAGAAGGGCTTCGGGTTCATCGCTCCCGAGGACGGCACTCCTGACGTGTTCGCGCACTACAGCGCCATCGAGGGCGGCGGCTACCGCTCGCTCGAGGAGAACCAGCGCGTCGAGTTCGACGTGGAGAGCGGCCCCAAGGGTCCGCAGGCTTCGCGCATCCGCGCTGTCTGACCAGGTGGGGTGCGGCGGCCGCGCCGTCGCACCCCGCTCCGCCTGAGCAGTGCCTGTGCATCCGCGAACATGCACGTGGCCGCATGTGGTCCGGGCTATCGTTGCACTCAGCGGGGATTCCCGCCGCCCCTCTCAGCTTTGGCTTCCGGGTCTCGCTGTTCCAGCCCCAGGAGTCGAATGACCATCACTGCACCCCCCGTCGTGGCAGGTTCTGTCACCGCCACCCTCGGTCCGATCCGTCAGACGTACGCCAGCGAGAAGACCTTCCCGCCCGTCGCCCGGGCCTACACCGAGGTGTCGCAGGTCGCCAAGGAGATGGGGCTGCTGCAGCGCGCGCCCTGGTTCTACGCGGCGGTCGGTGCCGCCCTCCTCGTGGCGCTGGGCGGATGCGTCGCCGGGTTCATCCTGCTCGGAGACAGCTGGTACCAGCTCCTCATCGCGGGCGCCCTCGGCATCGTCTTCACGCAGGTGGCCTTCCTCGCCCATGAGGCGGCGCACCGCCAGATCCTCTCCTCGGGTCCCGCCAACGACCGCCTCGCCGGTCTGCTCGGCCCCGCCGTGGTGGGTATGAGCTCGACGTGGTGGAGCTCGAAGCACAGCCGCCACCACGCGAACCCCAATCGCGTGGGCAAGGACCCCGACATCGAGGTCGACACGATCTCGTTCCTCGACGCGGACGCCGCGCAGGCGCGCGGGCTGCGACGCCTCATCACCCGCAAGCAGGGGTGGCTCTTCTTCCCGCTGCTGACACTGGAGGGGCTGAACCTCCACGCCATCAGCATCCGTCATCTCGTGACCGGCCCCGGGCCGCTGCCGGCCCGCATGCGCGAACTCGCGCTGATTCTGCTGCGCCTGGCCGCGGTCATCGTTCCGGTGTTCCTCGTGCTGCCCCTCGGCATGGCCTTCGCCTTCGTCGGCGTGCAGCTCGCCGTCTTCGGCGTCTACATGGGGGCCTCCTTCGCCCCCAACCACAAGGGCATGCCGGTGATCGCCCCCGACGCGCGCCTGGACTTCTTCAGCAAGCAGGTGCGCACCTCGCGCAACATCCGCGGCGGCTGGTGGGCGACGTGGCTCATGGGCGGACTCAACTACCAGGTCGAGCACCACCTCTTCCCCAGCATGGCCCGCCCGCACCTCTCCCGTGCGCGGGAGATCGTCCGCGACGCGTGCGAGAGCCTCAACGTCCCCTACACCGAGACATCGCTGTGGCGTTCGTACGGCATCGTCATCGCGTACCTCAACCGCGTGGGTCTTGCCGCGCGCGACCCGTTCGACTGCCCCACGCGCGTGCAGATCCGCGGGATCTGACCCCGGACGAAAACGACGCCCCCTCCCGCGCGGGAGGGGGCGTCGTGCGTGCGCGGACCGGGTCACAGCGGCGGCACGGAGACGATGGCGATGGGCTTGCTCGCGGGGGGATGAGCGGGGGGATCGGCCGGGGGCGAGCCGTGAGAGGTGAATCCGGGGGAGGCGGGGCGGCGGTCGTCGGCGGGCGGATTGGGCGGTCGTGCGGCAGGCGTGCTCATGGGGCCACCGTAGGCGAGCCACCTGGACGCGTCCACAGGTGCGCGGCGCACCGGCACCGAGAGCGGGGTGCGCCGCGTGATAATGTCGACGTTTGGAAGCGTGTCCGAGCGGCCTAAGGAGCATGGCTGGAATCCATGTAGGCGGGGTAACTCGCCTCGCAGGTTCAAATCCTGTCGCTTCCGCTCTCAGAAGCCCCGCATCCCGCCGGATGCGGGGCTTCTGGCTTTCCGCTCAGCCGGCCAGGGCCGGCTCCGGGGGATGCGCGTACGCCGAGCCGGGGCGGATCACCAGCGACCGCGGCGCGAGGACGGCGCGCAGGCGCCGGTGCCGCGGCGCCGCCGCCGCGATCCCCGCCTGCACCTCCGCGGCGGCCGCCGCCAGGTCGGCCATGGCCGTGCGCGCGGAGGCGGGGGCGTAGCTGGCGTGCTCGATCGCCGCGACGAGCACGGACATCGCGGCCTCGGGGGCGCCCTCCTGCACCAGGCGGGTGCCGAACGCCCGGGGCGACTCAGCCGCCGGCACCGCGATCCCGAGATCGATGGCGCTCTCCTGCACGCCGCGCCACGCCCCCGCGGCGTCGCCGCTCCGGGCGGCAGCCGTGCGCCGTCGCCGCCGGAGCAGCCCCAGGACCCCCGGCGCGGCGAGGACGCCCGCGATCAGCGCGGTCACGCCGATCCCCGGCCAGGGGTTGGCCGTGGGGGTGCTCCCCGCCGCCCCGCCGGCGAGGAGATCGTCCTGCGGACGTGCGCCGGCGGTGGGCGTCGCGGTGGGAGCGGCGGTGGCCTGCGCCGGATCCTGCGGCGTGCGGTCGGCCGGCGTGCCTGATCCGGGTGTGAAGGCGGCCGAGAAGCTCGTCGGCACGCCGAGGCTGTTCGTCGGCTCGAAGGGCACCCACCCGATCCCGTCGAAGTGCACCTCCGGCCACGCGTGCAGCTGACCGCTGGAGACGGCGTAGATCGTCTGCCCCTGCGCGGTGGCGCTCGTGTTCACACCGGGGAGGTAGCCCACCACGATCCGGGAGGGCATCCCGAGGGTGCGGGCCATCAGCGCGAAGGCCGAGGCGAAGTGCACGCAGTACCCCTCGCGCTCGTCGAGGAAGCGTGCGACGGCGTCGGCACCGGTGCCGTCGAACCCGTCCTCGACGGGGGCCTCGAGCGAATAGCGGAACGCGGTGCTGCGGAACCACCCCTGCAGCGCCACGAGTGCGTCGTAGTCGTTCGCGGCGGAGCCGGTGATCTCCAGCGCCCGCTGGGCGATCTCGGGCGGCATCCCCTCCGGGAGGGCGTAGGTGTCGTCCCGCACCCGGTCGCCGCCCGCCTCCCGCGCCCGGATCTGCTCGAGGGTGGGACGGGCGACCTCGGTGGTCACCTCGTACACCTGCCCCTGCGTCGATCCGGTGCGCGTCACGACGGTGCGGTTCTGCGCGAGCGCCCCCCACGTGCCGTCCAGTCCCGAGATCTCCCGCGCCGGGTAGGGGACGGGCAGCCACGGCGAGTTCAGCGCCGAGATCTCCACCGTCGTCCGGTACTCCGACAGCTCGATGTCGGGGTCGATCTCCAGCGGGGGCAGCTCGCCGTCCTCGCCGAGCGGCAGGGTGCGCCCGTCGTCGGGCTCCCACACGGCACCGTCGAAGCGCGACAGGGTGACCGCACGCAGGTAGGGCGGGCTCGGGGCGGTCGAACGCACCGACAGCACCTCGGTCTCGCGTGGCTGGCGCAGGTCGTCGCCGAGCTCGAGGGTCGGATCGATCGCGGTCCCGCCCCCGATCCCGCCCACCCCGGCGCGCGCGACCGGCGCGGGAAGGGCGGGGGCGGCGACGACGGCCACCACCACGGCGATGGCGCCGATGCCCACCGCCGTGGCCGTGGCGCCGCTGGCCCGCGGTGCCGCGGGCCCCGGGGTCTGCTGGCGGGCGCGGGTGTCGGCGCGCAGCAGGAAGAGGATGGCGGCCGCGAGGAGCACGAACGCCCCCACGTTCACCTCTCCGGGGACGGCGATGCTCGGGATGAGGGAGACCGCGATCAGGCCGATCGCCGCCAGCAGCGGCATGCGGGCGGTCAGCACCACGTGATCCAGCGCCAGGGCGACCAGGGAGATCGCCGCCACCAGCACGAAGGACAGGGGCGTCCCCGCCTCCAGCGGTGCCGCCCCGAGCATGATCTCCTCGCTGCCGGCGGTCACGAGCACCGGCACCAGCTCGAAGGTCTCCGGAAGGGGGATGATCCACAGCAGAGCGGAGGAGCGTCCGAACAGCGCGGTGAGGGCGAGCACCCACACCGCCGCCTCGATGAGCGCGACGGCTACACCCGGCAGCCGGAACCACCGTGCCGCGACGCCGCTGCCGAGGACGACGGCCGACACCGCGAGGGCGGCCGCGAGCCATCCCTCCGGCTCGATCACGCGCAGCAGCGGAAGGATCGCCGCCGCCAGCGCCGCGAAGACGCCGAGGGCGAGGGCGAGGTCGGTGCGCCGTCGCCCACGGTCGGGTGCGCCGGCCGCCCGCGCGCTCCAGGGATCAGCCGACACGGGAACTCCTGCGGTCGATCGCCGCGTCCCACGCCCGCGCCACCTCGGCCTCGGGTGTCACGGATGCCGCCACCCACCCGAAGCCGCGCACCCGGTCCACGGCGTCGGCGGAGCTGCCGACGCCGAGGAGCACGGCGACGGAGGCGTGGTGGGCCAGCGGCGCCAGGGCGGCGGCGTCGCCCTCGGCCAGGCGGCCGGTCACCACGACCACCGGGCCGGTGAGCACGCCGGCGAACTGACCGGCGACGCGCGCGAGATCATCCCCCTTGCGCGTGGTCAGGGTCGCCCACGCGGCGGCCAGCGCCTCGGCCTCGTGCACCTCCCCACCGGAGAGCGGATCGGCGAGATCGGTGCCGTCGGAGTCGCGGATGCTCACCGTGTATCCGTCCCGCACGAGCCGGGCCGCGGCCGACAGGGCGGCCGAGACCCCCGTCTCGAACGCGGGGTCGGCTCCGGGAGACAGCAGGGCCTCAGTACCCCACCGCAGCGCGCCGCGGTCGAGGATCACGGTCGCCTCGGGGCTGGCCTCCTGCTCCTCCTGACGGACCATGAGGGTGTCGCGGTGCGCGGTGGCGCGCCAGTGGATGCGGCGCATCGAGTCGCCCGGCGCATACGGGCGCGCGACGAGGTTGTCGGCGCCCTGTCCGGGCTGCGCCGTCGCCGTCTGCAGCATCCCGCCCGCCTCGCCGGGGCCCGCCGGCAGCGGGGTCAGGTCGACCAGGGCGGGTGAGACGGTGACGCGGGTGCGCCCGCCCAGGCGGAAGCGGCGTCGGGCGAGCCCGAACGGGTCGGTGGCGGTGACGGCGAGCGGGCCGAGGGTGTGGATGCCGCGGCGTCGCCCCTCGACGGTGTAGGCGAGCTCGACGATGCCCTCGCCCCGCAGCCCCGAGCCGATCGCGGGGAAGACGCCGCGGGCGCGTGCGGTGAGCCCGGGGGAGACGGCATCCTCCCAACGGCCCGGGGCCGTCGGCAGCGCCGAGCGCAGCCCGACGCGCACGCGCACCGCGCTCTCGCGCCCCACCGCGGCCACGTCCGGAACGAGCGCGCGGGTGACCGCCTCGGTGTGCCGTGCGGCGAACAGCGACACCACCGCGACGGCCACGACCGCCAGGAGCAGCACGCCGAAGTACACCAGCTCGATCACGCCGATCTCGTGGGCGATGAGCAGGCACGCCACGGCCGCGAGCACCGCGCCGGTGCCGCGGGCGGTGAGCGGCCACAGGCGTCTCATGGTCGGGTCACGCGCGTGCCGCGAGGGGGACGCGGACGGTCGCGGCGATGCGCTCGAGCGCGGCGGCGACGACGTCGGCCGCGGCCCTGCCGCCGGCCGCGGCGCGACTGGGGATGAGGCGGTGGGCGAAGACCGGCCCGAGCAGCGCGGTCACATCGTCCGGGATGACGAAGGCCCGCCCGTCCAGCGCCGCCCACACCTTCGCCGCGCGCACCAGCTGCAGGGTCGCGCGAGGACTCGCACCCAGGCGCAGCTCGCTGTGCGCGCGGGTGGCCTGGGCGAGCGCCACGGCGTAGTCCTCGATGGCGGGGGAGACGTGCACCGAGCGGGCCCACGCGATGAGTCCCGACACCTCCGCGGCGCTCACCACCGGGCGGAGGGCCTCCAGCGGGTTGACGGTGTCGCGCTGGCGGAGCATGAGGGCTTCGCTGCGGGCATCGGGGTAGCCCATCGAGATGCGGACGAGGAAGCGGTCACGCTGGGCCTCGGGGAGGGCGTAGGTGCCCTCCATCTCCAGCGGGTTCTGCGTCGCGACGACGAGGAAAGGGTCGGGGAGCGCGTGGGTGCGACCGTCGACGGTGACCTGGTGCTCCTCCATCGCCTCCAGGAGCGCGGACTGCGTCTTCGGCGACGAGCGGTTGATCTCGTCGGCGATGACCACGTGGGCGAAGACGGCGCCGGGCTTGAACTCGAACTCGCGCGCCACGGGGTTGAACATCGACACCCCGGTGACATCGCCCGGAAGGAGGTCGGGGGTGAACTGGATGCGGCGCACGCTCGCGTCGACGGATGCCGCCAGGGCGCGGGCGAGCATCGTCTTGCCCACCCCCGGCACGTCCTCGATGAGGAGGTGCCCCTCGGCCAGCAGCGCCACGAGGGCTGCCTTGACCGCATCCGGCTTGCCGTCGATGACGCTGCCGACGGACGCCAGGATGCGCGCGGTGAGATCGGCGAAGCGCTCCGCGGTGACGGGCTCGACGGGTGCGGGGTGACGGGTGTCGTTCATGCGGTCCCTCGGGTCGGGGGAGACAGGCGACGGCGCCCGCCGTGACCCGATCGTAACCCTGGATGCGCCCGACGGGGCTGGGAGAACCCTGCCGTCCGCTCGGCGCCGGTGGCTCCCGCCCGCCACGTCCGGGTAGAGTGGTCTCCGGCTCTCCGCGTGACGGCATCCAGGCCAACTCCCCCAGGACGGAAACGTAGCAAGGGTAACCAGGCTCTGCTGGGTGCGCGGAGAGTCCTTACTTTTCGCCTCAGCGAGGCGCGAAGGGGCCGTCGAGCACGGCCCACTGCAGCAGCATGATCGTCTTGGCGTCCTGGATGCGCCCGTCGCGGATCATCTCCCGCGCATCATCGATCGTCACCTCGAGCAGCTCGATCTCCTCGCCCTCCTCGGCCAGCCCGCCCCGGTCGGCGGTGCGGGTCGCGGAGTCGTAGCGCGCGGCGAAGAAATGCAGCCGCTCGGTGACCGAGCCGGGACTCATGTACACGTCGAAGACGTGCTGCACCTCGCCGATGGCGACGCCCGTCTCCTCCTCCGCCTCGCGGCGCACGGCCGTCTCGGCGTCGTCCTCGTCGAGCAGCCCGGCCGCCGTCTCGATGAGCATGCCATCCGGGTGGTCGTTGACGTAGACGGGATAGCGGAACTGGCGCGTGAGCAGCACCGTGCGGGCCGCCGGGTCGTACAGCAGCACCGTCGCGCCGTTGCCGCGGTCGTAGGTCTCCCGCACCTGCCGCGACCACGTGCCGTCGTCGCCGCGATAGTCCAGGGTCGTCCGCCGCAGCACGTGCCATGCCGCGGCGAGGAGCTCCACCGCCACCACCCGGACGCGGGGGTTGCGGTCCAGCTCCAGGCCGGTGCGGTCGAGCCCGCGGCGGCCGCGGGCATCGGGAAGGTCGGCGCCGGGGATCCCGGCGGCGGAGTGCGCGCTCACGCCGCCGAGACTACGCGGGGATGTCTCGACCGTGGAGCAACCCCGGGACGTGCCGGCGCCCCGGTCCTAGTCTGGACGCGTGGCGCAGAGCATCTACATCACGTCCGCCGAAGGGCACACCGGCAAGTCCAGCGTGGCCCTGGGAGTCCTCGACGCCCTGAGCCACGCGACGCCCCGCGTCGGCGTCTTCCGCCCCATCGCGCGCTCGACGACCGAGCGCGACGACGTGCTGGAGATGCTGCTGGACCACGACGGCGTCGACCTCGACTACGACGCGTGCATCGGGGTCACCTACGACGACGTGCGGGCGGATCCGGATGCGGCGCTCGGCCGCATCGTCGAGCGCTACAAGGCCGTGGAGGCCCAGTGCGACGCGGTCGTCGTGCTCGGCAGTGACTTCACCGACGTCGCCAGCCCCGCCGAGCTCGGCTACAACGCCCGGATCGCGGCGAACCTCGGCGCGCCGGTGCTGCTCGTCCTGAGCGGGCGGGCGGGGCAGGGACAAGGCGAGCAGCTCGGCGTGAGCACGGCGCGCACGCCTGAGCAGGTAAGCCAGTCGGCCGCGCTCGCACTGACCGAGCTGACCCACGAACGGGCGCAGCTGTTCGCCGTCATCGTCAACCGGGCCGACCCCGATCAGCGCGAGGAGATCGTCGCCACCACGCGCGAGGCCGTCGCGGCCGCCGGCGCGCAGGTGCCGGTGTGGGCCGTGCCCGAGGACCGCTTCCTCGTGGCGCCGTCGATGCGGGGCGTGCTGCGCTCGGTGGACGGGACCCTCGTCAAGGGCGACCCGGCGCTGCTCACCCGCGAGGTGCTGGGCGTCGTCGTCGCCGGCATGTCGATGGTCAACGTCCTGCCGCGCCTCATCGAATCGGCCGTTGTGGTGGTGCCCGCCGACCGATCGGAGGTGCTCCTGGCCACGCTTCTGGCCAACGCCTCCGGCACCTTCCCGTCGCTGGCCGGGATCGTGCTCAACGGCGGCTTCGACGTGCCCGAGGCCGTGGACCGGCTCATCGACGGTCTCGGCTCGTCGCTGCCCATCATCGCCACCGACCTCGGCACCTACGACACCGCGGTGCGGATCATGAACACCCGCGGCCGGCTGGCGGCCGACTCGCAGCGCCGCTACGACACCGCGCTGGCGCTGTTCGAGCGCCACGTGGACACCGAGGAGCTCACCCGGTCGCTGGGGGTCGCCCGCCCGAGCGTGGTGACCCCGCTCATGTTCGAGTACGGCCTCGTCGAGCGTGCCCGCCGCGACCGGCGGCACATCGTGCTGCCCGAGGGCGACGACGACCGCGTGCTGCGGGCCGCGGCGACCGTCCTGGCACGCGGCATCGCCGACCTCACGATCCTCGGCGAGGAGATCGAGGTGCGAAACCGCGCCATCGAGCTCGGCATCGATCTGCGGGCGGCGCGGGTCGTGAGCCCCTTCGACGCGGTGCTCGTGGACCGGTTCGCGCAGGAGTATGCACGGCTGCGCGCCCACAAGGGGATGACCTACGCCCGCGCGGCCGACACCGTCACCGA
>CAZBZR010000003.1:31280-111716 GCA_964496445.1 uncultured Microbacterium sp. | reverse complement strand
GACGTGTCGTACTTCGGCACGATGATGGTGCACCTGGGGCTGGCCGATGGCATGGTCTCCGGTGCCGCGCACACCACGGCCCACACCATCCGCCCGGCCTTCGAGGTGATCAAGACGCGCCCGGGGGTCTCGGTGGTCTCCAGCGTCTTCTTCATGGCGCTCGCCGACCGCGTGCTCGTCTACGGCGACTGCGCGGTGGTCCCCGACCCCACCGCCGAGCAGCTCGCCGACATCGCGGTGTCTTCGGCGGCCACCGCCGCCCAGTTCGGCCTGGACCCGCGCGTGGCGATGCTCTCCTACTCGACCGGCGAATCCGGATCGGGTGCCGACGTCGAGAAGGTGCGCACCGCGACCGCGCTCGTCCGCGAGCGCGCACCCGAGCTGCCGGTGGAGGGGCCGATCCAGTACGACGCGGCCGCCGACGCCGCGGTCGCCCGGACGAAGATGCCCGACTCGGAGGTGGCGGGGCGCGCGACCGTGTTCGTGTTCCCGGATCTGAACACCGGCAACAACACGTACAAGGCGGTGCAGCGCTCGGCCGGCGCCGTCGCCATCGGCCCCGTCCTGCAGGGGCTGAACAAGCCCATCAACGACCTATCGCGCGGGGCGCTCGTGGACGACATCGTCAACACGATCGCCATCACCGCGATCCAGGGCCAGGAGGACGCGGCGCTGCCGGGAGATGCGGCATGAGCGAGGCCGTGCTCGTGGTCAACTCCGGCTCCTCCTCGCTGAAGTACCAGCTGCTGGATGCCGCCTCCGAGCGGGTGCTCGCCTCGGGGCTGGTGGAGCGGATCGGCGACGCCGGGCGGGAGGGGCTGGCCCGCCACACCGTGGCCGCGCTGACGGCGGGCGCGGATGCCCCGGGCCTGACCGTGACCGACGCGACGTACGAGCTCCGCCGCGACATCCCCGACCACACCGCCGCGTTCGCCGTGATGCTCGACGCGTTCGCCGCGCACGGCCCCACGCTCGCGGAGCATCCGCCCCTCGCCGTCGGGCACCGTGTGGTGCACGGCGGCGCCCGCTTCTACGAGCCGACGCTGGTGACGCCGCGCGTGGAGATCGACATCGACGAGCTGTCGATGCTCGCGCCGCTGCACAACCCCGCGAACCTCGCCGGCATCCGTGCCGCCCGCCGCGCGTTCCCCGACGTGCCGCACGTGGCCGTCTTCGACACCGCCTTCCACCAGTCGCTGCCGCCGGCCGCCTACACGTACGCCATCGATGCCGAGATCGCCGCAGCCCACCGCATCCGCCGCTACGGATTCCACGGCACCAGCCACAAGTTCGTCAGCGAGGCCGCCGCGGCCTTCCTCGGCCGCGACCTGGGCTCGCTCCGCCAGCTGGTGTTCCACCTCGGCAACGGAGCGTCGGTGACCGCGATCGACGGCGGGCGCTCGGTGGAGACATCGATGGGGTTCACGCCGCTGGAGGGTCTGGTCATGGGCACCCGCTCCGGGGACCTCGACCCGGCCGTGCTGCTGCAACTGGCCCGCCGCGCCGACCTGTCGATCGACGACCTCGATGACCTGCTCAACAAGCGCTCCGGCCTGAAGGGGCTCGCCGGTGTCGGCGACATGCGCGACCTCCGCGCCCGTGTCGCCGACGGCGACGCCGCCGCGACGCTGGCCTGGGAGGTCTACGTCCACCGGCTGCGGGCCTACGCCGGGGCGTATCTGGCGCAGCTGGGCGGGGTCGAGGTCATCTCCTTCACCGCCGGAGTGGGGGAGAACGTCCCGGAGGTGCGTGCGGCGGCCCTGGCGACCCTCGGGTTCGCGGGGATCGAGATCGACGCCGCCCGCAACGCCCGGCGCGGCGGCGGCATCCGCGTCATCTCCCGCGACGCCTCCGCCGTGACCGTGCTCGTCGTCCCCACCGACGAGGAGCGCGAGATCGCACGTCAGACCCTGCAGGTCGCGCGCGGCTGACGGCACTATCGGCGTCCGCACGCGCGGCTGCAACCCCTCGATCGCATCCGGGCCGCCCCCTACGCTGGAGCGGTGACCGACGGACACCCGCCCCTCCCCGATCTCACCGCCTACGACGCCGTCCTGTTCGACCTCGACGGCGTCCTGACCCCCACCGCCGAGGTGCACATGCACGCATGGCGGGAGATGTTCGAGACGCTGTTCTCCCAGTGGCACATCGAGCCGCCCTACACCGACCGCGACTACTTCGCCTACCTCGACGGCAAGAAGCGCTACGACGGCGTGGCGAGCCTGCTGCGCAGTCGCGACGTCGAGGTGACGTGGGGCGACCCGTCCGACCCCTCCAGCGCCGACACGGTGTGCGGCATCGGCAATCGAAAGAACGACGTCTTCGCCGCCCTGCTGCGAGCGGAGGGGATCGCCCCGTACCCCGGCTCGGTCCGCCTGCTCGACCGGCTGCAGGCCGCCGGCATCCCCATCGCCGTCGTCTCCAGTTCCAAGAACGCCGAGGAGGTGCTGGCCGCCGCCGGCATCCGCGACCGCTTCCCGGTGGTCATGGACGGAGTCATCGCCGAGCGCGACCATCTCCGCTCCAAGCCCGCCCCCGACGTGTTCGTCGAGGCGGCCCGGATGCTGGGGGTCGAGCCGGCGCGCTCGGTCGCCGTGGAGGACGCCCTCAGCGGCGTGCAGTCCGCCGCCGCGGGCGGCTTCGCCGTCGTGGTCGGCGTGGACCGGGGTGCCGGCGGCGAGGACCTCGCCGGCGCCGGGGCGACCGTCGTCGTCGACGACCTCGCCGCCTTCGTAGACTGACACGTCGAAGCATCCGACACCTCCCAGCTGGAAGGCAGCACATGATCGATCGCGGCCGGTTCCCCGTCGACGAGTGGCGACTCGTCGAGACCGAGGGGTCCCTCGACGACGCCGGCGTCACCGAGACGCTCTTCGCGGTCGGCAACGGGTACCTGGGGCTCCGCGGCAACCACCCGGAGGGCCGCTTCGCGCAGGAGCAGGGCACCTTCATCAACGGCTTCCACGAGATCTTCCCGATCCGCCACGCCGAGCAGGCCTACGGCTTCGCCGAGGTCGGCCAGACGATCATCAACGCGCCGGACGCGAAGGTGATGCGCGTCTACGTCGACGACGAGCCGCTCTCCTTCGACGTGGCCGACGTGCGCGAGTACGAGCGGGTGCTGGACATGCGCGACGGCGTGCTGCGCCGGCGCGTGCTGTGGGTCACCCCGTCCGGCAAGCACGTCGAGATCGAGGACGAGCGGCTGGTGTCCTTCGACGAGAAGCACCTCGCCGTGATGCGCCTGACCGTGACGGTGCTCAACGCCGACGCCCCCGTCACCATCAGCTCGCAGCTGATCAACCGCCAGGACGGCGAGGGCATCTACGGCGGCTCGCCGATGGCCACCCGCAAGGGCGGCGCAGGATTCGATCCGCGCAAGGGCGAGAAGTTCGCCGGGCGCGTGCTGCAGCCGCAGGAGTACTGGCAGGACGGTGAGCGCTCCGCGCTGAGCTACCGCGTCACCGAGTCGGGCATGACCCTCGCCGTCATCGCCGACCACCAGGTCGACACCGAGAACGACTACACCGCCCGACGGCTGATCGAGCCCGACATCGCCAAGAACGTCTACCGCGTCTCCGCACGCGCGGGCGTGCCCACGACCCTCACGAAGCTCGTCAGCTACCACACCTCGCGCGGCGTCCCCACGGGCGAGCTCATCGACCGCTGCCGGCGCGGGCTCGACCGGGCTGAGGCGCTCGGCGTCGACGAGCTGTTCGCGCGCCAGCGCGCGTGGCTCGACGGCTTCTGGGAGCGCTCGGACGTGCGCATCGAGGGCCACCCCGACCTGCAGCAGGCCACCCGCTGGTGCCTGTTCCAGCTCGCGCAGGCCGCCGCGCGCGCCGATGGCCAGGGCGTCCCGGCCAAGGGCGTGACCGGCTCCGGCTACTCCGGTCACTACTTCTGGGACACCGAGATCTACGTCCTGCCCTTCCTGGCGTACACGACGCCGCTGTGGGCCCGGAACGCCCTGCGGATGCGGTACCTCATGCTGCCGGCGGCCCGCAAGCGCGCGCACCAGCTGAACGAGGCGGGCGCGCTGTTCCCGTGGCGGACGATCAACGGCGAGGAGGCGTCGGCCTACTACGCCGCCGGCACCGCGCAGTACCACATCAACGCCGACGTGAGCTTCGCCGTGGCCAAGTACGTGCGCGCGACCGGTGACGTCGACTTCCTCGACTCCGAGGGCGTGGACATCGCGGTGGACACCGCACGGCTGTGGGCGACGCTGGGCTTCTGGCGCTCGGGCGACGGCGTCATCGACGGCGAGAACGAGACGTTCCACATCCACGGCGTCACCGGCCCCGACGAGTACACCACCGTCGTCAACGACAACCTCTTCACCAACGTCATGGCCCGCTTCAACCTGCGCTTCGCCGCCCGCACGGTGCGCGAGATGGAGGAGGCCGACTACGACGCCTATGAGCGCCTCGTCGAGCGCACGAACCTCGATCCCTCCGAGCCGGAGATGTGGGAGCGGGCCGCCGAGGCCATGCACATCCCCTACAGCGAGGCCCTCGGCATCCATCCGCAGGATGCGGTGTTCCTGGAGAAGGAGATCTGGGACCTCGAGCACACGCCCGCCTCGCAGCGGCCGCTGCTGCTGCACTTCCACCCGCTCGTGATCTACCGCTACCAGGTGCTCAAGCAGGCCGACGTGGTGCTCGCGCTGTTCCTGCAGGGCAACCACTTCACCGCCGAGGAGAAGCTCGCCGACTTCGAGTACTACGACCCGCAGACGACGGGCGACTCGACGCTGTCGGCCGTCGTGCAGTCGATCCTGGCCGCCGAGGTGGGGTACCAGGACCTCGCGCTGGAGTACTTCCGCGACGCGCTGTTCGTCGACCTCGGCGACCTGCACTCCAATGCCGCCGACGGCGTGCACGTGGCCTCCGCGGGGGGCGTCTGGACGGCACTCACCTCCGGATTCGGCGGCATGCGCGACCACTTCGGCGCGCTGAGCTTCGACCCGCGGCTGCCCGCGGACTGGCCGTCGCTGTCGTACGTGCTGCACTGGCACGGCACGCGCCTGGACATCACGCTGCGTCGCGACGTGCTCATCGTGACGGCGGGCGAGGGCGATCCGGTCGAGTTCTCCGTGCGCGGGGAGGGCTACACCGTGCACGGGGGCGGGACCGTCGAGGTGCCGCTGGCCGACCAGGGTCCCGTCCTCGCGGGCAAGCCCACGCTGAAGCAGTTCGCCGACGCGCGGCGTGAGGACGGCACGCTGCTGTCGGCCTCGGTGCCCACGGTGACGACCACCATCCCCGTCATCAGCGACGACATGTTCGAGCCGGCCGAGCCCGTGCTCGGCGTCGACACCTGAGCCCGGCGCGGGAGCCGGGGACGCTCGGGACACGTGTCGGCGGGACGCCCTAGGCTGGTCGGGTGACGACAGCCCTGTACCGCCGCTACCGCCCCGAGGCGTTCGGCGAGATGATCGGGCAGTCCCAGGTGACCGAGCCGCTGATGACGGCACTGCGCGGTGACCGCGTGGGCCACGCCTATCTGTTCTCCGGGCCGCGCGGGTGCGGCAAGACCACGTCGGCGCGCATCCTCGCGCGGTGCCTGAACTGCGCGGCCGGCCCCACCGACACGCCCTGCGGCACGTGCGACAGCTGCGTGGAGCTGGGGCGCGGGGGCGGCGGATCCCTCGACGTCGTCGAGATCGACGCGGCCAGCCACAACGGCGTCGACGACGCGCGCGACCTGCGCGAGCGGGCGATCTTCGCCCCCGCGCGCGACCGGTTCAAGATCTTCATCCTCGACGAGGCGCACATGGTCACGCAGCAGGGCTTCAACGCCCTGCTCAAGCTCGTGGAGGAGCCCCCCGAGCACGTGAAGTTCATCTTCGCGACGACCGAGCCCGAGAAGGTGCTGGGCACGATCCGCTCGCGCACCCACCACTATCCGTTCCGTCTCGTGCCGCCCGCCGCGATGCTGGAGTACGTCCAGGAGCTGTGCGAGACCGAGGGTGTCTCGGTCGAGGCCGGCGTGCTGCCCCTCGTGGTGCGCGCCGGCGGGGGGTCACCGCGCGACACGCTGTCGCTGCTGGACCAGCTCATCGCCGGCTCCGACCCGGCGGCGGGCTCGGCGACCGAGGCCGCGGGGCAGATCACCGTGCGCTACGAGCGCGCCGTCGCCCTCCTCGGCTACACCCACGCCGAGCTGCTCGACGAGGTCGTCGACGCGTTCGCGCACTCCGACGCCGCCGCCGCGTTCGCCGCGGTCGACCGGGTGGTGCAGACGGGGCAGGATCCGCGCCGGTTCGTCGACGACCTGCTCGAGCGGCTGCGCGATCTCATCGTCATCGCGGCCACCGGCGCGGGGGCCGCCGCGGTGCTGCGCGGTGTTCCGGCGGAGGAGCTCGAGCGGATGTCGCGGCAGGCCGGCGAGTTCGGCGCCGCGCGCCTGTCCCGCACGGCCGATCTCGTCGTCGCGGCCCTGGACGAGATGACCGGGGCGACCTCGCCGCGCCTGCAGCTCGAGCTGCTCGTCGCCCGCGTGCTCGCCCAGTCCGCCCCCGCCGCCCCCGCGCCCGCGCCATCCGCCTCTGCGCCGAATGTGCACGGTGTCGCCGAGAGTGCACCGAGTTCGGTGCCGGTTCGGCGAGACGATGCACTCTCGGCGACGCCGACGCCGACGCCGACGCCGGAGACGCCGGAGCCGGAGCCGGAGCAGGAGTTCGCGCCGCCGGCGCCGGCCGGACCCCTCACCACGCAGCGGATGCGCGACGCATGGCCCGAGGTGCTCGGACGCCTCGAATCGCTGAGCCGCACGTCGTGGCTCATCGCCACCGCCGCACGCGTCGTCTCGCTCGACGACGACGTCCTCACGCTGTCGTTCGCGGGGCCGAGCGACCTGGCCGCCTTCAAGAAGCGCGGCGCCGGCACCGGGCCCAGCGAAGACCTGCGGCAGGCGATCCTGGGCGTGCTCGGCATCCGCGTGAAGTTCATCGCCCGTACCGACAGCGACGGCGGAGGCGGCCGCGGATCGGCCGCACCGGAGGCACCTCCCGCCGCCCCGCCGCCCGCCGAGCGCGCGCCCGCCCGCGCCGCAGCCGCCCCGGTCACCGAGTGGGCCGTCGCCCCCATCCCCGCCTCGCCGCCGGCCACGGATGACGGTGCTCCGTCGGCGCCGGCCGCCATGGCCCAGTTCGCCGTCGACGAGGAGCCCGAGGATGCCGCGCCCGCCCCCGCGCGTGTGGCGACGCTCGCGCGCGAGGGAGCCGTCCTGCCCGCGGCCGAGATCACCCCGGCTCCCGACGAGGACGAGGATGCGCCGGCGCCCGAGGACTTCCGCGACCAGCCCGTGCCGCCGGTCGTCGCCCCGCGGATCACCCCCGCCCGCGGCGGCGTGCAGCGTTACGGCGAGGCCGTCGTCCGCCAGGTGCTCGGTGCGACGTTCGTCCGTGAAGAGCCCCACCAGGGCGCCACGAGGTTCAGCTAGCCATGTACGACGGCATCGTCCAAGACCTGATCGACGAGTTCGGGCGCCTCCCCGGCATCGGCCCGAAGTCCGCGCAGCGCATCGCGTTCCACATCCTGCAGACGCCGTCGTTCGACGTGTCCCATCTCGCCGGGCTCCTGGCCGAGGTGCGGGAGAAGGTGCGCTTCTGCGAGGTGTGCGGCAACGTCTCCGAACAGGACCGCTGCAGCATCTGCCGCGATCCGCGCCGCAACGACACCCTCATCTGCGTCGTCGAAGACGCCAAGGATGTCGCGGCGATCGAGCGCACGCGGGAGTTCCGCGGTCTCTACCACGTGCTCGGCGGCGCCATCAGTCCGATCGCGGGGGTGGGCCCCGACGACCTGCGCATCACCCAGCTGATGCAGCGGCTCGCCGACGGCACCGTGCAGGAGGTGATCCTCGCCACGAACCCCAACCTCGAGGGCGAGGCGACGGCGACCTATCTCAGCCGACTGCTGCACACGCTCGAGATCCGCGTCACGCGCCTGGCGTCGGGTCTTCCCGTCGGCGGCGACCTGGAGTACGCCGACGAGGTGACGCTGGGGCGCGCCTTCGAGGGCCGCCGCACCCTGTGAACGCCGTCGCGACGCGGTTCACGGCGCGCGCGTGGCTGCTCTTCGCGGCGATGTCGCTGCTGTGGGGCATGCCGTACCTGTTCATCAAGGAGGCGGTCGACTCGCTCTCCCCGCCCGCGGTGGTGTGCATCCGCACGCTCGGTGCGGCGCTGCTGCTGCTGCCCTTCGCCCTGCGCGCCGGGGTGCTCCGCGACGCGTGGCGCGTCTGGCCGTGGGTGCTGCTGTTCGGCGTGGTCGAGATGGCCGGCCCGTTCCTCCTGCTGGGCCACGCCGAACAGACGCTCCCGTCGGGACCGACCGGCCTCCTCGTGGCCACGGTGCCCCTGTTCGCGGCGATCATCGGATTCGCCGGCGGCGATCGCCGCGCGCTGAGCCCGTCGCGCATCGCCGGCCTCGTGATCGGCTTCGCCGGGGTCGCCGTCGTCGTGGCGGGGCCCGGGCTGTCGGCGGGGGAGGGAGCTGCGGGGCTCGTCGCGATCGGCGAAGTGCTCCTCACCGCGGTCCTCTACGCGATCGCGCCGTTCGTCGTGGCCACGAAGCTCCGCGGCATCCCGTCCCTCGGCACGATCACGCTCTCGCTGCTGTTCATCGGCGTGGGATACCTCCCGATCGCCCTCCTCACGCAGCACGAGGCACCGACCCTCCGGAGCCTCGGCGCCGTCGCCGCCCTCACGGTGCCGTGCACCGCCGTGGCCTTCCTGGCGTTCTTCGCGCTCATCCGCGAGGTGGGTCCCTCCCGTGCGCCGCTGTTCACCTACGTCAACCCGCTCGTGGCCATCGCGCTGGGCGCGCTCGTCCTCGGCGAGCGGATCGGCCCCGCGCTCCTTCTCGGCTTCCCGCTGGTGGTCCTCGGATGCTGGCTCGCGGCGACCGGCGGCGGGATGCGGATCCGCCGCCGTCCCGGCGAGCCGCCCCCGGTGGCGCCGGGATAGGACACCGGGCGCGTTCACCGGCAGGAAAGGCATCCGCCGCCTCTCGTTCGCCCGGTGTCCCTCTGACGGGCGCTCGCGGGTCGGATCATCGACGCGTCCGCCCGACCGGGTGGGTCGATGGGGGACTGGCGTGACGGGGTCGCGCGTGCCGTTCGCTGCTGCGGCAGCACCGGATGATGCCACGACGGCGAGTACGCGCCGCGGCGCGTACTTCGCGTTCGCCCACTTCCCCGCCCGATCCGCGCACCGGGCGCTCGGATGGCGCGAGGCCTCGCGGGAGATCGCGCAGTCCCTCGGCATCGAGCACATCCCGCCGCTGCGAGAGGACGGCGTCGTGGGCTGGCGCCTCATCACGGAGAACAATCGCGAGCTGGCGCGCAGCTTCCGCCTCTTCCGTAACGAGCGAGAGGCGCAGCAGGATGCGGTGCGCCTGCGCGCCGAGGCAGGGGCGCTGGATCTGCACGTCGTCGTGACCGCGCAGCTGCGCGGTGCCGGATGGTGCGGTGCCCTCGACGGCTCGCCGGTGCTGATCGGCGCACGCCGGTATGAGAACCGGTCCGCGGCGCGGGAAGCTGCCCGGCTCGCACTGCGGCTGCTGTCGACCGCGGTGCGCGAGCGGCCTCCCGAGGCCGGCAGGACCTCGTGACCGCACGGTTCGTCGGCGGACGTTTCGTGCTGGGTGGGCTGCTCGGCGCCGGGGGGACGGCGTCGGTCTACGAGGCCGCCACCCTCGCGGGTGATCCGGTGGCGATCAAGATCCTGCATCCCGCCCTCTCCGGCACCACGGCGATGCGGGAGGCGTTCTTCGAGGAGGTCCGCGCCGCACGAGCCGTCGGCCATGTCGGGGTCGCGCGCATGTACGACAGCGGCGTGGACGCCGGCGAGCCGCCCACGGCGTGGATCGCGATGGAGCTCGTGCGCGGGCGGACGTTGTCGCGCGTCGTGGCCGAGCGCGGCGCCCTCGCCCTCACCGACGCGGATGCCGTGGCGCGCGGCCTGCTCGCGGCGCTGGCGGCAGCCCACCGCGCCGGCGTCGTGCATCGTGACGTCACCCCCACCAACGTCATGATCGACCCGGATGCGCTCGGGCGCCCCGCCGCCCTCCAGGCCTCCCTGCGGCTGCTCGATTTCGGGCTGGCAGACATCCCCGGACGCCCCACGGCCGGCGCCGATGCGCTCCTGAGCGGCCTCGGGCCCGTCGACGGCGTCGTGGCGAGCGTGCCGTACGCCTCACCCGAGCACCTCCGGGGCGACGCGGTCACCGAGTCCGCCGACGTGTATCAGGCGGCCGGCACGATCTTCTTCGCGCTCACCGCCCGCGCCCCGTTCGTGGGGGAGCGGAGCGAAGTCGTCCGCGCGCACCTGCACGCGCCGGCGGTGCGGGTCTCCGCAGTCCGCGACGGGGTATCACCCGACATCGACCGGTGGCTGGCCACGGCGCTGGGCAAAGACCCGCGCGCGCGCTTCCCCGATGCCGCGGTCATGCTCGCCGCGATGCCCGATGCGCGGGCGACGGGGGTGCAGGGGGCGGTGCCGCGGGTGGGTGCTCCGGAGAGCCCCGAACCGACGCGCCTCCTTCCCGTCGCAGCCACGTCCGCTCCCGCCGCTGCGGGGATCCCCCGCGGCAGGGCGTCGGGCCCCGGGGCCTCCGGATGGCTGGTGGCCACCGTCGGCGGCCTCGCGATCGCCGCGATCCTCGCCTCTGCCGCCGGCGCGGGAGCGGGCGGGAGTGCGCCGGGACCGGACGCGGGGCCGGCGGTGAGCGCCTCGGCCCCGCCCACCCCCACCGCGACCCCGAGCGCGTCGGGGGAGGGCTCGGCGCCGCTGCAGGCCGTGCCCGAGATCGAGGGGCTCTCGTTGGCGGATGCGGTGGCGCAGCTGACCTCCCGCGGCTTCGTGGTGGGGACCGTGGCGCACGTCGACGCCCCTCGCGCGGCGGACACGGTGCTCTCCAGCGACCCTGCTCCAGGCGCCACGGTCCGGGCGGGCCGGGACGTCGTCCTGCGGGTGGCGAGCGGGAACAACCTCGTCCCCGGGGTGGCGGGGCGCCGTCCCGATGAGGCGGTCATGCTGCTGGCGGAGGCGGGATTCAGCGCGTCCACCCGGACCGTCCTCGCCGCGCCGGCCGGGGCGGCGGCGGGCACGGAGCCGGCGGAGGGGACGAGCCTGCCGCTGGGCGCGGCCGTGGTCCTGCTGGTGGGCGCCGATGCGCCCCCGCCGACGCCGACGCCTCCGCCGGCCACGCCCGGACCTCCCGCGACACCCGCCC
The DNA here is from genome assembly GCA_964496445.1 of uncultured Microbacterium sp. GTDB lineage: Bacteria > Actinomycetota > Actinomycetes > Actinomycetales > Microbacteriaceae > Microbacterium. The sequence goes on along the minus strand of CAZBZR010000003.1, from coordinate 100,470 downwards.
CCACGCTCACCCCCGGCGCGGGCGGCACGCGTTGACGGCCGCACCCGGAGTGGACACCTCTCGGACACCTGCGCACAGAGCCTCGTTCACGCCCCGGGTCGATGCTTTCTGCGTTTGGGGGACCCGTTGCACCCGAGCGACGGGGAAGTGATGACTGATACGCCTACCGAGGTGCTGCCGCCGCCGGCCGCCGCAGAGCGTCGATCGCTCAAGAGCGCGCCGGTGCTGTCCGACCGCATCTTCCGTGGCACGTCCTATTCGGCCGGTGCCATCACGGTGTCCATCATGCTCGCCGTCGGGATCTTCCTGTCCGCGCGGGCGGGGGATGCCCTCTCCGTCACCGGTTTCTCCTTCCTCACGACACAGGAGTGGTCGCCGGAAACGGGCACCTTCGGAGTGGCGGCGGTGCTCTTCGGCACCGTCACGATCGCCATCATCGCGATGAGCATCTCCGTCCCGCTGGCGCTGGGGACCGCGCTGCTGATCAGCGAGGTCGTCCCGGGGCGGGTCAAGGGGTTCCTCATCAGCCTCGTCGATCTCATGGCGGCCGTCCCCAGCGTCGTGTTCGGCCTGTGGGGGGTCTTCTTCCTCCAGGCCGGCGTGATCCCGGTGTCGCAGTGGATCTCCACGTACCTCGGCTGGATCCCGATCTTCGCCGTCACGGACGCATCGGGACAGCGGATCACGGATGCGGGCGCGTTCACCTCATCCGCCTTCATCGCCGGCATCGTGGTGGCCCTCATGGTGGTGCCCACGCAGACCTCCGTCATGCGCGAGGCGTTCTCCCAGGCTCCGCTCGGCGAGCGCGAAGGGGCGCTGGCCCTCGGCTCCACCCGCTGGGGGATGATCCGCACGGTCGTGCTGCCGTTCGGGCGCGGCGGCATCATCGGCGGCACCATGTTGGGCCTGGGGCGCGCCCTCGGCGAGACCATCGCGGTCGTCATGATCATCTCGCCGATCTTCACCATCAACTGGCAGGTGCTCAAGACGGGCACGAACTCCGTCTCGGCGCTCATCGCGCTGCGCTACGGCGAGGCCAACCAGTTCGGTCTGTCGGCGCTCATGGCGGCAGGCCTCGTGCTGTTCCTCATCACGCTGATCATCAACTTCACCGCGTCGACGATCGTCGCGCGCAGTCGCTCGGGAGCGGAGAGCAACTGATGTCCACGATCGAGGCGCCCGCACCCCCGGCCGAGCGGACACAGCCCGGCGCGCGCACCGTCATCCCGCGGCGTTCGGGCTCGGTCGCTCCCCGGCGAGACCTCCGCAGCATCCCGCTGGAGGACCGGTTCAACCTGATCGGCGCGGCGGCGGCGGGGATCGCGGTGGCGACGCTGCTGTTCGGGTGGCTGACGCCGATGACCGGGTTCGTCGGATGGCTCCTGCTGTCTTTCCTGGCCTTCCTCGGCATCTATGCGATGCTCGCCTCGCTGCGCGCCGACCGGCTCACGGTGAGCGAGCGGATCATGACCGCCCTGTTCTTCTCCGCAGGCATCCTGCTGCTGAGTGCGCTCGTGTTCGTGATCGCCTTCACCGTCGTCCGCGGCGTCCCCGCGCTGCTGAACCCGAACTTCTTCTACGAGACGATGAAGCTCGCCGGGCCGCTGGACCCGCTGAGCATGGGCGGCATCCTTCACGCGATCGTCGGGACGCTGATCCAGATCGGCATCGCCCTGATCATCACGATCCCGCTGGGGATCACCACCGCCGTGTTCCTCAACGAGATCGGCGGCCCGTTCGCCCGATTCGTGCGCACGATCTCGGATGCGATGACCGCGCTGCCCTCGATCGTGGCCGGCCTGTTCGTCTATGCCGCGATCATCACCCTCGTCACGCATCAGCGTTCGGGGTTCGCCGCGTCGCTGGCGATCAGCGTGATGATGCTGCCCATCATCATCCGCGCGTCCGACGTGGTGCTGCGCCTGGTTCCCCACAACCTCCGCGAGGCCTCGTATGCGCTCGGGACCACGCGGTGGCGGACAGTGTGGAACGTCGTCCTGCCCACCTCGCGGTCGGGCTTGGTGACGGCGGTCATCCTGGGCACCGCGCGCGGCATCGGCGAGACCTCCCCGGTGCTGCTGACCTCGGGCGTGACCGCGGAGTTGAACCTCAACCCGTTCGAGGGGCCGATGATCTCCCTGCCGCTGCAGGTGTTCGACTTCGTGAAGTCCCCCGAGCCGAACATGATCGCCCGCGGCTTCGGCGCCGCCGCGACCCTCGTGCTGCTCGTCCTCGCCCTGTTCGTCGTCGCCCGCATGATCGGCGGCCGCGGCGCGGGGCAGCTCACCGATCGGCAGCGCCGTGCCGCCGCCGCGAACTCCGCGCGAGACCTCGCTCGCATCGAATCGGCCGGCGTCGCGCGCCGGCGCACCCTCGTACCGCCCTCACCCCACCCGCTTCCCTCCGAAGGAACCACCGCGCCGTGAACATCCGCGCCCGTCTCTCCCGGCTCCTTGCCGGCGCGCTCGCCGTCGCGCTCGTCCTGATCGGCGCCACTTCCGCCACCGCTGCCGAGTCGTACGTCGCCATCTCCGGCACCGGCTCGACGTGGTCGCAGAACGCGCTGGACCAGTGGCGCAAGAACGTCGCCGGCAATTACGGCATGACCGTGAACTACTCCGGGACCGGATCCACCGCCGGACGCCAGGACTTCATCCTCAACCGCGTCGACTTCGCGATCAGCGAGATCCCGTTCCAAACGCAGGTGACGCAGGACAACCCCACCCCCGAGGGTCCGCTGCCGCCGTACGCCTACATGCCGATCGTGGCCGGCGGCACGGCGCTGATGTACAACCTGAAGATCGGTGGCAAGCGGGTGACGAACCTGCGGCTGTCCGGCGAGGTGGTCGCGAAGATCTTCGCGGGGCAGATCACCCATTGGAACGACGCCGCCATCCAGGCCGACAATCCCGCCCTCGCGATGCCAGACCGGGCGATCACGCCGGTGTACCGCTCGGACGGATCGGGCACCAGCGCCCAGTTCACGCTGTGGATGTCCACGCAGTTCCCCTCGGTGTGGACGCACGGCATGCGCTCGCAGTTCCCCGCCGTGAACTCCACCTTCAAGGGCCAGAACGGTTCGCTCGGCGTCGCCGGCTACGTCAGCCAGGGATACGGCGAGGGTGCGATCACCTATGTCGAGTACTCCTACGCCCTCAAGTCCGGGTTCCCGGTGGCCAAGGTGCTCAACACGGCGGGCTACTACGTCGAGCCGACCTACCAGTCCGTCGCCGTCGCCCTCATGTCGGCGGCGATCAACCCGGATCTGACGCAGAACCTCACCGGCGTGTACAACAGCAGCGATCCGCGGACGTACCCGATGTCGAGCTATTCGTACATGATCGTCCCCACGGCGACCAACAGCGTCTTCACCGCCGAGAAGGGTAAGACCCTCAGCAAGTTCGCCGGCTACATGATCTGCGAGGGCCAGCAGCAGGCGGCGGAGCTGGGGTACTCCCCGCTGCCGATGAACCTGGTCCAAGCGGCAGCGGATGTGATCGCGAGGATCCCCGGCACGGTCGGGGTGGACCTCGGCCAGTGCAACAACCCCACGTTCAAGCCGGGCGACTCGCCGGCCAACAACCAGCTCGCCGCCACCGCGCCCCAACCGCGTGATTGCGACAAGCAGGGACCCACGCAGTGCACCAGCGGCACCGGGGGCGCAGCCGCGGAGGAGACCCCCGCCACCGGCACCGGGGGAGTGAGCGGGGGTACCGCCGGCGACGCGGCAGCCGCGGGGGGCGGCACCGTCGCCGCGGGGTCCGCCGATGCGGTGTACGACGCCAACGGCAATCTCGTCTCCGGCTCCGCCGCCGGTGGGGTGTCCGCGATCTCGTCCCCCTTCACGCTGGCCTCCGACGGCTGGGGGACGCCGCAGTACGTCATGCTGGCCGCCGGCGTGCTGCTGGTGCTCGTGATCCTGCTGCCGCCTCTGATCGCCCCGCGCCTGCGTCGCCGCGACAGCTCTTGAGCGCTGTCGACTGCTCCAGATTCCGCCCTTGATCAGGCATTCATCGCGTTTGCTCGGTGGGGCGGAACTGGAGGGCCGGGCGTCCCCGCGAATTCATCGGACAGACATTCGCCGCTCTTACCGTGAACTCGTCGATCGACGAGCCGCCGGACCCGAACGGCCGATCACACCTGGAGATCCTGTGGCCCGTACCCGAATCCGCCCGCCGCGGCGGTGGCTCGCCTCCGCGCTCGCGGGCGTGACGTGCGCGCTCCTCGCGTTCGGCGTCGTGGGCGCCGCGGGCCTGGCGGCGGCACCTCCGGCATCGGCGGCGGAAGCCCCGTCGTCGGAGAAGACGATCACCGCGCGCGAACAGGACGAGGCCCTCGACACCGCGCCGATGCCCGACCTGGCGGTCACGGTGTCGCAGACGGAGAACCTCGTGGCGCAGGGCATCCGCCTGTCCTGGACCGGCGGCAAGAAGTCCAAGGCGCCCAGCGGCGGCAACGGCGGCGAGAACTTCCTGCAGATCTTCCTGTGCTGGGGAACCGATCCCGACGACCCGACCCGGCCGGATCGCACGACATGCCAGTACGGCGGCACGGAGGGGTTCGGTGCCACCCGCGACGCCTACCGCAACGGCACGCTGGCCGACATCCCCGAGGCCGACCTCCCGTACACCGCGCCGGGGGTCTCGCTGTTCCCGCCGTTCACCTCCATCCCCTTCATCGCGCGCGACGGCACCGCGGTGAGCAACATCCGTACCGATCCGGCCACGGGCGCGAAGACCGTGGACCCGAGCGTGAACGTCAACAACAACCAGTTCTTCACCTCGTACACCACGAGCGAGATCCCGTGGGCCGGCTCGGGCAACGACGGCACGGGCTCGGTCAGCTTCGAGGTGCAGACGGTCGTGCAGTCCCATGCCCTGGGGTGCGGCGCTCCGATAGAGGAGAGCGGCGCGACCGTCGGCGCCGGATGCTGGCTGGTCGTCCTTCCCCGCGGCTCCACCGACAACGGTTCGACGAACATCACGCAGTCGGGGCTGTTCGCCGACTCGTGGCAGCACGCGCTGGCCGTCGAGCTCGACTTCGCCCCGGTGGGATCCCGCTGCCCCGAGGGTCAGCAGGAGCGGCGCCTGTCCGGCAGCGAGCTGGCATCCCTCGCCGTGAGCTCGTGGCAGCCGGTGGTGTGCAACCAGGAGGGCGGATCGGTGTATTCGCTGATCACCGGTGCCGAGTCCGACGCGGTGTTCCAGGCGGTCACCTCGGCGGAGGCGCCGCTGGCCCTGACGAGCTTCCCCTACCGGCCCGAGGACCCCGAAGCCGCCGACCCGCTGGCCTACGCGCCCATCGCCCTCACGGGCGTGACGGTCTCGGTGGCCATCGACCGCTTGCCCGATCCCAACGACAGAACGATCCCGCAGGAGTACCGCGACGCGGCGAGATCGGCGTTCACCACGGTGAACTTCACCCCCCGCCTGCTCGCGAAGCTGCTCAGCTACTCCTACCGCTCCGCGCTCCCGCGCGGCGCCGACCTCAGCTATCTCCGGGGCACCAACCCGTACAACGTCACCGAGGACCCCGACTTCCTCGCCGTCAACGATCCGGAGTGGGCCGCGCAGGATCTGAACGGCCCCGCCATCGCGGACATCATCGTGCCGCAGGGACGCTCGGACGCCGCACGGGCGGTGTGGGCATACATCGCCGCCGACGCCGATGCGCGGGACTTCCTCTCCGGCCGGCCCGATCCGTGGGGGATGATCGTCAACCCGTACTTCTCCACCGACGCGGCGACCAACCCCACCGGTACGGCCTTCACGCTCGAGCGTGACGACTTCCCCAAGGCCGACCCGATCGAGGTGACCCCGCGCAACGAGGGACCCATCAACCTCATCACGTGGCGGCCCTACGCCAACGACCTCGATACGGTGTCCTACCTGACGCTGCGGGGTGACGGGCTGGGGCTGGGCGGCTGGGATCCGATGGCCCTCCCCGTTCCGAAGTTCGGCAAGGCGCCCCGGTCCCTGCCCGGCGAGCAGCGCCTGCTGGGCCTGACCAGCACCGCATCCGCCGCGCGCTACCAGGTCGTGACCGCGTCGCTGCGCAACTCCGCCGGCCACTTCGTCGCGCCCTCCACGGCGGGCATGCTCGCCTCCGCAGCAGCCATGACCGTCTCCAGCACGCAGGCCGCGACGCTCGCCTACGACCCGCAGTCGGATGCGGCCCGCGCCGCGTCCGACGCCTATCCGCTGAGCCTTCCGGTGTATGCCGCAAGCAATCCCGCCCTCACCGAGAAGGAGCGCCGCGCGGCGTACGCCGGCTTCATCCGCTACGCCGTGAGCGCGCCCGGCCAGACCCTCGGCGTCGAGGTCGGCCAGCTCCCGGAAGGCTTCGCGCCGCTGCCGTCCGCCTGGGTCGCGTCGGCGCTGGCCGCTGCGGATCTCATCGAGAGCGGGCCTCCGCCCTCCGCGGGCGACGGATACATCCCGCCCGCGGCCTCGTCGCCGCCGGTCCGCACCGCACCGGTGGCTCCGGCAGCCGTCGTCCCCGCCGCCGACGCGCCGACCGCCGACGGCACCGCCAGCGGCGCGCTCTCGGGTGCCGAGACCCCGGCGGATCCCGACACCGGCGCCCTTGCCGCGGCGATCCCGGCCAGTGTGCTGGCGGGCATCGCCGGCGCCGGTGCCGTGCCGTTGATCACCCGTCTGCGAAGGCGGGTTGTGTGAGACCGCACCCGCGGGCTCATTGCACCACCCACTGCGGTACCCGACAAGAGAAGGAATCAATGAACATCAAGAAGATCGCCGCGTTCGGCGCGGCGTTCGGTGTGGTCATCGCCGGCTTCGGCGCGGCCACCGCGGCCAGCGCTGACCCGGTGAGCGATGGCTACTCGATCGTGGGATCGGACACGTTGCAGGATGCCGTCGGCGCGTTGGCCAACGGCACCGCCATCACCGGCTCGTCGGTGAAGGTCTCCGGCAACGGCAAGGCCCTGGCCTCGTGGGATGCCTTCACGCTGGGCGTGACCGGTGGTGTCGGCAGCATCCAGACCAAGCCCTTCGGTCCGGTCTTCGACCGTCCCAACGGCTCCGGCGCCGGGCGCAACGCGCTCATCGCCTCCGTGGGCGGCACGACCGGCACCGCGTTCACCTTCAACGGCGTGAACGTCAAGGACCAGGTCGACTTCGCCCGCACCTCCTCGGTCGGCGGTACGGCGGGGAGCCTGCTCACCTACGTCCCGTTCGGCCAGGACGCGATCGGTTACGTGTTCAAGGTCGGCAACGCCACCGGCGGCGGTGACGCGGCTGCCGCGACCGCGGCGATCCAGTCCCTCACCAAGGCGCAGCTCACCTCGATCTACTCGGCGAACACCTCGGGGGCCGCCAGCGCCGTCCTCAGCGGCACCGGCTACACCCTGAAGCCGATCGGCCTGCAGTCCAGCTCGGGCACCTGGACCACCTTCCTCGGCAAGATCGGCGTGTCGACCCTCGGCACGGCCGTGGACACCCGCTCGAACTCGGTGCCCGAGAACGACGGGCGCGTGCTCACCCCGGCCGACAACGAGGTGCAGATCGTGCCGCTGTCCGTCGCCAACTACGTCGGCCAGCTCAACGGTGCCGCGCGCATCAACACCTTCGCGGGCGTCTCGGCGGGCACGATCGACGGCGTGGCGCCGTTCACCGGGTCCGCTCCGGCGCTGGTTCCCAACCCCACCTACTACAACAGCTCCGACTGGGGGCGCACGGTGTACATCGTCGTGCCGACCGCCAAGATCACCGCCGGCAACGGCGCCTACGACCAGGGCGTGTTCGACCTCGTGAACTCGGCGTCGACCACCAGCCTCACCTACTGGGGCGGCTCGGGTTCGCCCACCACCTCCAAGGCCGTGAAGAGCAAGTTCGGCTTCTCGGCACCCACCGGCACCGTCGTCACCCGCAACAACTGACCCCTCACACAGGAAGCAGACACACTCTCATGAACAAGAAGTTCGCGAAGCTCGGCGGGTTCGGCCTCAGCGCCGTCCTGGCCGCGGCAGCGCTCGCGATCGTCCCGGCCACGGCGGCCTCTGCGGCGATCGTGCCCACCGTCGGGTCGGCACACCCGTTCTACCTCATCTCCGACGAGGACGGCCTGCAGATCGCGCCCGGCAGCGTCAAGGGCTGGAACGACTCGGTGCTCGGATCGCCCGAGGCCTCCGACGAGGACTGGAACAGCAACTTCCCCGTCCCCGCCGGCGCCGGCAGCGTCCGCACCTTCATCTCGCCGCGCGGTCAGGAGACCAACCAGGCGGCCTGGAACGCGTCGGGCCCTCTCGCGCTCACCCCGTCGGGCATCCAGCTCCCCAACCTCAAGCCCAGCGGCAACACCCAGCCCGGCACCGGCTCGCCGTCGGGCAGCGGCGCCGTCGCCAACGCCGGTGGCGACTACTCCCTCGGCATCGCGTTCCTCAACGGCAGCGCGGTCGTGGAGGCCAGCTTCACCTACATCACCGTCGTCGCGAACGCCAGGCCGGAACTGGCGACGTGGACGTTCGCCACCCCGGCGGCGCCCGCCACGGCTCCCGAGATCACCACGACGACCCTGAACGCGGCGATCAAGGGCACGGCCTTCTCGCAGACGATCGCGTCGACCGGCACGGCGCCGATCACGTGGACCGTCCAGACCGGTGCGCTTCCGGCCGGTCTGGGGCTGGACGCCGCGACCGGCGTGATCTCCGGCACCCCGACAGCCGCCGGTGCGTACAGCTTCACGCTGCGCGCAACCAACTCCGCCGGCAACGACGACCAGTCCTTCTCGGGCGCCGTCGGCGACGTCGCTCCCACCGAGCCGAGCGGCTCGGCTCCGAACAAGGTCACGATCGCCGACCCCGCCGAGGGCGTGGACACCATCACCGTGCCGGCAGGCATCGCCCACGCCAACCAGACGCTGCGCGCCTGGGCGTGGTCGGACCCGACCGACCTCGGCTCGGTCCAGGCCGACGCCGACGGTGACGTGACCGTCGACATCAGCGCGCTGCCGGCCGGCACCCACACGATCGCCCTCACGCTGCCCGGTGACGCCACGTTCACCGTGCTCGCGTGGGGCGAGATCACGATCGCCTCCGAGGCGGGGGACCCGATCGCGACGGACGTCGACCTCGAGGCGACCGTCACGGCGAGCGACCTGTGGTCGCTGAACGCCGAGAAGACGGCGATCGACTTCGGCGACGTGCGCCGCAACGCCACGGCGACGCAGTCGCTGGGCAAGGTCACGGTGATCGATGACCGCAACGTCCTCTCCGGCTGGGAGCTGGATGCGGCGTGGTCGGCGTTCACCAACGGCACCGACTCGATCGCGACCAGCGCGCTGACCATCGTGCCCAAGGCCTACGCCGGCAGCACGCTGATCCCGGGGGTCACCCTCGGCACGACGGCCGGCGCCATCGCCGAGTCGACCGCGGTCTCCACCCTCGCGACCGGCGCCCTGTTCGACGCCGATCTCACCTTCACGGCGCCCAAGGACGCCGCGGTGGGCGAGTACCGCTCCACGCTGACCCTCACGCTCACCTCCAAGTGACCTGAGGCGCCGCCGGCAGCCGCGCTGCCGGCCATGTGGGGAGGCCGTTCGCGGCCTCCCCACATGATGCGCGTCCGCGGCCGGAGCCCTGCGCCATCGTAGGGAAGCTCCCGCTCATCCCTCGTTCACCCGTGCGACAGATTCTTGTTCCCGACATCTGCGGAGATGGACCATGCTCTCCTCGACCGTGTCCGTGCGTGCCCGCGTCCTGCGAGCGCTGTGCGGTATCGCGCTCGCGCTCGCCGCCGTGGCCGCTTCCGCGACCGCGGCGTCCGCCGCCGAGGCCGCCGACACCATCGGCGTGGCCACCCGTCCCGCCGGCGAGGACGGCCGGCCGGACGGTCGCACCCGCTTCAGCTATGCCGTCGACCCCGGCCAGAGCGTGACCGATCGCGTGCTGGTGGGCAACACCGGCAGCGTCCGCCAGGACTTCACCGTCTACGCCACCGATGCCTTCAACGGCGAGGACGGCACCTTCTCGCTGCTGGCCACCGCCGAGGAGCCCACCGCGGTCGGTGCGTGGATGCGCTTCGACAACGGGGAGAGCCGCATCCAGTTCTCGCTCGCACCCGACGAGGTGCGTCTGCTCACGTTCACGCTGCAGCTGCCCCCCGAGGCGACGCCGGGAGACCACGTGGGCGGACTGGTGGCCTCGGTGCTGGAGGAGGGTCAGCAGGTCAGCCTCGACCGCCGCGTGGCCACCCCGATCTACGCGCGCGTCTCCGGCGACCTCCAGCCGCGGCTGAACCTCGCCAGCTTCGACGCCTCCTACCAGGGCGACTGGTGGAACCCCTTCGGCGGCACGGTCCACGTGCGCTACGGCGTGGACAACCCGGGCAACGTGGCCCTCGCCGCCAACGTCACCGTGGGGACGAACACGTGGTTCGGCATCCCCGCTGCCCCCGAGCAGGGTGACAGCATTCCCGTGCTGCTGCCGGGCAACTCCGCCACGTATGAGTTCGACGTGCGCGGGGTGGGGCAATGGTTGTACCTGAATCCCCACGTGATGCTGAGCCCGTTCGTGGACTCGCCGGATGCGACGCTGCAGCTGCCGGTGTCCCCGGTCACCCGTGACGCGGTCGCCTTCGCCGTGCCGTGGCTGGCGCTCGTGCTGGTCGCGTCGACGGGGGTCGGCGTCCCTCTGCTGCGCTGGCGGCGCCGCCGCGATGAGGCGCGCACGCGGGCGTGGATCGAGTTCACCGAGCAGCAGGCCGCCGCCGCGGCCGCCGAGAAGGTCTCGGCGTCAGCGGCGGGAGAGGCCGTGCGTTCGTGACTTCTCGCGCCCGGACCGCCCGTGCGGTCACGCTGCTGGTCGCCGCCGTCGCCGCGGGTGTCCTGCTTCCCGCTTTCGTGGGCACCGCGTACGCGGCGCAGTCCGCCGAGGGCAACCTCTCCGTCACGATCACCGACGACACCACGCCGACACCGACCCCCTCCTCGACGGCCCCGGCGCCGGGCTCATCCGGCGGGGGATCCCCGGGTGGCGGGGGCTCGTCCGGCGGCGGCGCATCGACGGCCGGTGGCGGCGCAGGCGGGCCTGGCGGCGCGGGCGGGTCTGCCGGCGGCGACGAGGTCAGCGTCGCCGGGATGCTGTACGTCGGCGGCCTCACCGCCGAAACCGCGCTCTCGCCCGATCCCGGGCAGGGCTTCGTGACCTTGACCTTCCGCGTCCGCAACGCCGCGCAGTCCCCGGTGGACGCGTCGGCGCGGTTTCGGCTCACCAGCGCGGTGTTCGGCAACGAGCTCGACGCGGTCGAGGACGTGCCGATCGCCGGGCTCGCACCGGGGGAGACCCGCGTGGTGACGGCGCAGCTGAGCCACGCCGGCCAGTGGACCGTGCTGACCGGCCACATGACGTTCACTCCTCCCGACGCCGTCGACGGCGTCGGGATGTCGCCGGTGACGCGCGAGACGCAGATCTTCCTGTTCCCGTGGCTGGGAGCCGCCGTCGTGGTGTTCGTGGCGACGGGGGCCATCCTGCTGCCCCGTCTGCTGCGCGGGTTCGTTCCCGCGCGCGCGGTCGCGAGCAGCGCATGAGCGTCGTGGACGAATCCACCGCGGTTCTTCCCGCCGCGGCGGCGCGGGCGCGGCGGGCGCCGCGCTCCGCCCGCCCTCCCCGGCCCCCGCGCCGTCCTCCCGCGCCGCGGCGCGAACTCGCCCCCCTCTCGTCCGGCCAGGCGTTCCTGCGCGCGGCACTCACCCTCGTGGCTGCGCTGCTGCTCGCCTTCCTCATCACTCTCGTCGCGATCGGGCCCATCGAGCACTTCGCCGCGCAGCAGCAGCTGCGGGACACCTACCGCGCGCAGCTGGAGGAGGGCACGGCTCCGGTGAGCGAGGGGGACTTCGACGACGTCCTCCTCGCGGACGGCGCGCCGGTGGGCATCCTGTCGATCCCGCAGCTGGGCATCGACGAGGTGATCGCGGAGGGGACCTCCTCGGGCGTGCTCAAGCTCGGTCCCGGCCATCGGCGCGACACGGTGCTTCCGGGTCAGGCGGGGGTGAGCGTCATCATGGGACGCGCGGCGGCGTTCGGGGGTCCGTTCGCGCGCCTGCAGACCCTGCAGCCCGGCGATCGGTTCGAGGTGCGCACCGGCCAGGGGCTCAGCGAGTTCGAGGTCATGGGGCTGCGCTATGCCGGCGACGCCACCACCGCCCTCGCCCGCGGGGAGAGCCGCCTCATCCTCACCACCGCGCGCGGCGCCCCGTTCGTCCCCACCGGCGTCGCGTATCTCGATGCCCGATTGATCGGGGAGGCGCAGGGCGCCGGCGCCCGTCAGACCACCCCCGTCACCCTGCCGCCGCGGGACAAGGCGCTCGCCACGGACACCTCCACCGTCTGGGCGCTGGTGTTCGCCCTGCAGTTCCTCCTGGCCGCCGAACTGGGGGCGGTGTGGTCCTTCCGGCGCGTGGGGGCGCAGAAGACCTGGATCGTCTTCGCGCCCGTCCTCCTCCTGGCGAGCCTCATCGCGGCCGACCAGGTCACCCGCCTTCTCCCGAACCTCCTCTGAAGCACGCAGTGACGCCCGAACCCGGAGCCATCATGACGTCAGATTCCCTGCCACCGGTCACCCGACCCGAGGGCGACGGCGAGCAGACCCTCGTCCTCTCCTCCGCCGACCTGAGCGCGCAGCATCCGGCCGACCCGGCCCTCACCGAGGTCGTCCGCCCCGGCGACGGACCGCTCCTCACCGAGGTGGTCTCCCGCCGAGAGACCCGCGAGCGCGGGTCGCGCTTCCTCGGACGCCGGGCCGCCGCGCCCGTCGCCGGGGGAGAACCGGTCTTCGCCGGCGATGGGCTCGAGCCCACCCCGGCGACGATCCCGGGGGCGGCCGTCACGCCGCCTTCGCAGCTGCGCGCCCACGCCATCTCGGCGTGGTTCGGCGACCACCAGGTGCTCCAGGACGTGTCGCTCACGATGCCCGCCGGCGAGATCACCGCGCTGATCGGACCGTCCGGCTGCGGCAAGTCAACGTTCCTGCGCATCCTCAACCGCATGCACGAGCTCGTTCCCTCCGCCTCGCTGGCCGGCGAGGTGCGCCTCGACGGGGACGACATCTACGACTCCTCGCACCGGCTGGTGGACGCGCGCAAGAAGATCGGCATGGTCTTCCAGAAGCCCAATCCGTTCCCTGCGATGTCGATCTACGACAACGTCGTGGCCGGTCTCAAGCTCGCCGGCATCCGTGCCTCCCGCGCCGAGAAGGACTTCCTCGTGGAGTCGTGCCTGACCAAGGCCGGCCTGTGGAAGGAGCTGAAGGACCGTCTGCGTGCCCCGGGCGGTGGCCTGTCGGGCGGTCAGCAGCAGCGCCTGTGCATCGCGCGCTCGCTCGCGGTCAGGCCGCGCATCCTGCTCATGGACGAGCCATGCTCGGCGCTGGATCCGACGTCCACCCGCGTCATCGAGCAGACCATGCTCGAGCTTGCGCACGAGGTGACGATCGTCATCGTCACGCACAACATGCAACAGGCCCAGCGGGTGTCCAACACCTGCGCGTTCTTCCTCGCCGCCCAGGGTCAGCCCGGTCACATCGTCGAGCACGGCGACACGCAGGCCATGTTCGCCTCGCCGATCGACCCGCGCACGTTCGACTACGTCAACGGACGATTCGGATGACCCGGCGACGCGTCCTGACGCCCGGAGAGACCGGCTGCATGGCGTAACCCGCATACGCGGGGAAATAGGATGGATCCCCGGGCGCAGCATCCGTGCGTCCTCGCCGTCCGGCACCGCCGGCGACGCATCCGGGGAGATCCATCGTGGCGCTGATCGTCCAGAAGTACGGCGGTTCGTCGGTCGCCGACGCCGAGAGCATCAAGCGCGTCGCCAAGCGCATCGTCGACACGCGCCGCGCCGGTCACGAGGTCGTCGTCGCCGTCTCGGCGATGGGCGACACCACGGATGAACTGCTCGATCTCGCCGGCCAGGTCGCCCCGATCCCCGCGCCCCGCGAGCTGGACATGCTCCTCTCCAGCGGCGAGCGCATCTCCATGGCCCTCCTGGCGATGGCCATCCACTCGATGGGCTTCGAAGCCCGCAGCTTCACCGGCAGCCAGGCCGGCATGATCACCGACGGCACCCATGGCGCCGCCCGCATCGTCGACGTCACGCCCGTCCGCCTGCGCGAGGCCCTCGACGAGGGGGCGATCGTCATCGTGGCCGGGTGCCCGGCCTTCAACCGCGACACCCGCGACATCACCACGCTCGGCCGCGGCGGCTCCGACACCACCGCGGTCGCCCTGGCGGCGGCGCTGGAGGCGGATGTCTGCGAGATCTACAGCGACGTCGACGGCATCTTCACCGCCGACCCCCGCGTCGTCCCGCAGGCCCGCAAGCTCGACCGGATCTCCAGCGAGGAGATGCTCGAGCTCGCCGCCAACGGCGCCAAGGTCCTCTACATCCGCGCCGTGGAGTACGCCCGCCGTCACGGCGTGCTCATCCACGCGCGCTCCACGTTCAGTTCGAGCGAGGGCACGTGGGTGCTCGACCGCTCCCGCACCTCCGACCTCATCCCCGAGGGAGTCCAGATGGAAGAGCCCATCGTCGCCGGCGTCGCCACCGACCTCAGCCAGGCGAAGATCACCGTCATCGGCGTGCCCGACGTGCCCGGCAAGGCCGCCGAGATCTTCAAGATCGTCGCCAAGTCCGGCGCGAACGTCGACATGATCGTGCAGAACGTCTCCGCCGCCGCGAGCGGGCGCACGGACATCTCCTTCACGCTGCCCAAGACGGATGCCGCGACCGCGCTGAAGGCGCTCGCCGCCGATCAGCCCGCGGTCGGGTTCGAGAGCCTCGTGCACGACGACCAGATCGGCAAGCTCTCCGTCGTGGGCGCCGGCATGCGCACGCACTCGGGCGTCTCGGCGACGCTCTTCGAGGCGCTGAGCGTGTCGGGCATCAACATCGAGATGATCTCCACCTCCGAGATCCGCATCTCGGTCGTGCTCCGCGGCGATGACCTCGCCGCCGCCGCGCGCGTGGTGCCCTCCGCCTGCGGCCTGGACGCCGCCGTCGCGGCGCCGGTGTACGCCGGCTCGGGGCGCTGAGCCGCCGCATCCGTCCGTTCTCCCTCGGACGCTATGCTGCGCGGGCAGCACGCAGGGGGAGAACCAGATGCGCACGTTCATCAGCCGGGCGGGGGCGCTCGTCGTCGCGGCCGCGATGCTCGCCGGATGCACGGCGGAGCCGCCGGCGGCGGAGGGCACGCCCACGCCGTCCGCGACCACCGCGGCTCCCGCCGAGACGGCTCCGGCCGCAGGCTGCCCGCCGGAGCTGGTCTCGGCCATCGCCGCGGAGGTCGCCCCCACACAGGTCACGGAGGACCCCGTCGCTGCGCCTCTTCCCGAGGGCGTCGTGCTCGAGGGCGCACCCACGTGCGTGCTGTCGTACGGCGTGCTCAGCGAGGCCGCGCGGCAGGTCTTCTACGTCGGCGCGGATGCCCCGCGGTGGCAGGCGTTCGCCGATGCGATGACCGCGGCCGGCTTCCCCGCCGCAGCGGAGTCGTACGGGGGCGTCTCGACGGGGGTCGTCGGCGCGGTCTGGTACCGCGCCGGCAACGACGACCGCAGAACGGACACGACGATCGTGAACGCCGGGTGGGTCTCCGGGCCCGAGGCGGAGGGCGCGCCCTCGGATGCCGCGATCCTCGGCACGTCCTACTTGGTCGTCACCGTCGAGGAGTGCCCCTGCGAGTGACCGCGCCGTCGCCGAAAACAGGACAATCGCCGGATACAGGACGATCGGCCGCCGGATGCTCCTGCGCTGGGCGATGTTCCTGTTCTCGGCGGCGGGCGGCGGCGGGCGGCGGGCGGTCGGCGGCGGGCGGCGGCGTCCGGGTGAGCGGCCGCGGTAGAGTCGGGTCATCCCGCGCGCCGATCTCCGGCACATCCGCAGCATCCGAGGTATCGCCATGACCCGCATCTCCGATTCCGGAATCTCTCTCGCCGTCGTCGGCGCCACCGGCCAGGTGGGCACGGTGATGCGCGAGATCCTCATCGAGCGCAGCTTCCCGGTCCGTGAGCTCCGGCTCTTCGCCACGGCGCGCTCTGCCGGCACGAGCGTCGAGTTCGCCGGGCACACCGTGATCGTCGAGGACGTCGCCACCGCCGACCCGGCCGGCATCGACATCGCCCTCTTCTCCGCCGGTGCCACCGGCAGTCGGGCGCACGCGCCCCGCTTCGCCGAGGCCGGCGCGCTCGTCATCGACAACTCCAGCGCCTGGCGCATGGACCCCGACGTGCCGCTCGTGGTCAGCGAGGTCAACCCGCACGCGATCACCGAGGCGCGCAAGGGCATCGTGGCGAACCCCAACTGCACGACCATGGCGGCGATGCCCGTGCTCAAGGTGCTCGACGCCGAGGCGCGCCTGGAGCGCCTCATCGTGAGCACCTACCAGGCCGTCAGCGGCTCGGGTCTGGCCGGCGCGGAAGAGCTCCTCGGACAGGTCGAGGCCGTCCTGGCCCAGGGTGAGGTGGAGCGACTCGTCCACGACGGCTCGGCGCTCGATTTCCCCGAGCCCGAGAAGTACATCGCGCCCATCGCGTTCGACGTCATCCCCTTCGCCGGCAACCTCGTCGACGACGGGCAGAACGAGACGGACGAGGAGAAGAAGCTCCGCAACGAGAGCCGGAAGATCCTGGAGCTCCCCGACCTGCGGGTCGCCGGCACCTGCGTGCGCGTGCCCGTGTTCACGGGACACTCCCTGAGCATCAACGCCGAGTTCGCCCGCCCCCTCACGCCGGAGCGGGCGCGCGAGCTCCTCTCGGCCGCCCCCGGGGTCACCCTCGAGGAGGTGCCCACGCCGCTGCAGGCGGCGGGGAAGGACCCGAGCTTCGTCGGCCGCATCCGTCAGGATCAGTCCGCGCCCGAGGGCAAGGGCCTGGTGCTCTTCATCAGCAACGACAACCACCGCAACGGCGCCGCCCTCAACGCCGTGCAGCTCGCCGAGCTCCTCGCGGCCCGCCTGGGGGCGAACGCCTGATCCCACGGCGAAACTGTCTCGACGTCGAGCGGTCGGTTCTCTCGATGTCAAGACAGTCGGATGCGGCCGCCTAGAATCGTCTGGTGAGCGAAAACGTCGACGTCCTGCTCATCGGCGGCGGGATCATGAGCGCGACCCTCGGGACGCTGCTGAAGGACCTCCAGCCCGAGTGGAAGATCGCAGTCTTCGAGCGCCTGAGCGAGGTCGCGCAGGAGAGCTCGAACGCGTGGAACAACGCCGGCACCGGCCATGCCGCGCTGTGCGAGCTGAACTACATGCCCGCCGCGCCCGACGGGTCGGTCGACCCCGCCAAAGCGATCGCCATCAACGAGCAGTTCCAGCAGAGCCGTCAGTTCTGGGCCCACCTCGTGGAGCAGGGCGTGCTCGACGGTCCGTCGACCTTCATCAACGCGACCCCGCACATGACCTTCGTCCGCGGCGAGAAGGACGTGCGCTACCTTCGCGCGCGCTACGAGGCGCTGAAGGATCAGCCGCTGTTCGCCGGGATCGAGTACAGCGAAGACTCCCGCGTCATCAACCAGTGGGCGCCGCTGCTCATGGACCACCGCCTGAAGACGGACGAGCCGTTCGCGGCGACGCGCGTACCCTCCGGCACCGACGTCGACTTCGGTGCGCTCACGCGGCAGATGTTCGACCACCTCCGCGACTCCGGCGTCGACGTCGCCACCAACCGCGAGGTGCGGAGCCTGCGTCGCCGGAAGGACGGCACGTGGGATGTCGGCTTCCGCAACACGATCGGCCGCACGCCCGGCCGCATCAACGCCAGATTCGTCTTCGTCGGTGCCGGTGGATGGGCCCTGAAGCTGCTGCAGCGCTCGGGCATCCCCGAGATCAAGGGCTACGGCGTCTTCCCCGTCGGCGGCCAGTGGCTGAAGACCTCCAACCCCGACCTCGTCGCCCGGCACAAGGCGAAGGTGTACTCGCAGGCGTCGGTCGGCGCCCCGCCGATGTCGGTGCCGCACCTGGACACCCGCGTCGTCGACGGCGAGACCTCGCTGCTGTTCGGCCCCTTCGCGACGTTCAGCCCGAAGTTCCTGAAGAACGGCTCGCCGCTGGACCTCGTCACGCAGGTGCGCCCGCACAACCTGCTGCCGATGCTGAAGGTCGCCGTCGACAACCCCGGCCTGATCAAGTACCTCGTCTCGGAGCTGCTGAAGAATCACGCCAAGAAGATCGAGAGCCTGCGCGAGTTCATGCCCACCGCCCGGGCGGAGGACTGGGAGCTGCTCAACGCGGGGCAGCGTGCCCAGGTGATGAAGCGCGACCCGAAGAAGATCGGCGTGCTGCAGTTCGGCACCGAGGTGGTCAGCGCCGCCGACGGGTCGATCGCGGGGCTCCTGGGCGCCTCTCCCGGCGCCTCGACGGCGGTGTCGATCATGCTCGGCCTCCTGAAGACCTGCTTCCCCGATCGGATGGCGGAGTGGGAGCCGCGGCTGAAGGCCCTCATCCCCACCTACGGCGAGACGCTGAACGCGCGGCCCGAGGTGGCACGCGAGGTCACCGGCGAGACCGCATCCGTGCTGGCCATCACCGCCTGAGCCGATGGCGAAGCTGTACTTCCGCTACGGCGCGATGAACTCCGGCAAATCGACCGGACTGCTCCAGGCGGCGTACAACTACGAGGAGCGCGGCCAGCGGGTGCTGCTGGCCAAGCCCGAGATCGACACCAAGGACGCCGACTCCATCTCCAGCCGCCTCGGGGTGACCCGGCCGGTCGACTTCCTGCTGGCATCGGGCGACGACGCCCGCGCCGCGTTCCACGCCGCCGCCGGCGACGCCCCCGTCGCGTGCCTCCTGGTGGACGAGGCGCAGTTCCTCACACCCGATCAGGTGGACGACCTGCTCCGACTGGCCGTGCTGGACGACGTGC
This sequence comes from uncultured Microbacterium sp., assembly GCA_964496445.1. Classification (GTDB taxonomy): domain Bacteria; phylum Actinomycetota; class Actinomycetes; order Actinomycetales; family Microbacteriaceae; genus Microbacterium. The sequence goes on along the minus strand of CAZBZR010000003.1, from coordinate 81,594 downwards.
CGGTGCTCGCCTACGGCATCCGCACCGACTTCCGCACCGAGGCCTTCCCGGGATCGCGCCGGCTCCTCGAACTCGCCCACAGCCTCGAGGAGCTGAAGACCATCTGCCGCTGCGGGCGCAAGGCGATCTTCAACGCCCGTCTCGTCGACGGCCGCTTCGTCTTCGACGGCGACCAGGTCGCCATCGATGAGGGCGCCACCACGGGCCTCGTCACCTACGAGTCGATGTGCGCCGTGTGCTACCTCCGCGAATCCGGCGGCTCCCTCGACGGCCGCTGATCGCCCGCGCGCCGCTTCGATAGCCTGAGGGCATGCGAGTACTCCTTGCCGGCGGCGCCGGCTACATCGGCGCGCACACGGCGGTCTCACTGCTCGACGCCGGGCACGACGTGGTCCTCCTGGACGACCTGTCCGGTACGTCGGCGCTGGCCGCCGACCGGGTGGCCCAGATCACCGGCCGCCCCGCGCCCCTGGTGGTGGGGGATGCCGCCGATCGCGCGGTCGTCGAGCGCGTGTTCACCGACCACGGCCCGTTCGACGCCGTCATCCACCTCGCCGCCTTCAAAGCGGTGGGGGAGTCGACCCGGATCCCGCTGGAGTACTACCGGAACAACCTCGACACCACGTTCGCCCTCGCCGAGGCGGGTGTCCGCCACGGCATCCGCTCGTTCGTCTTCTCCAGCACGGGCACCGTCTACTCCGACCCGGCCGACCTGCCCTTCACCGAGGAGTCGACCACGAGCGTGGACCTCTCCAACGCGTACAGCAAGTCCAAGCGGATGAACGAGGTCGTGCTGGCGGATCTGGCACGCGTGAATCCCGAGCTGAACGTCACGGTGCTGCGGTACTTCAACCCCGTGGGGGCCCACCCGAGCGGCCTGATCGGCGAAGACCCCGCCGGCATCCCCAACAACCTCATGCCCTACGTGTCGCGCGTCGCCATCGGCGCGCTGGATGAGATCGGCGTGTTCGGCGACGACTACGACACCCCCGACGGCACGGGGCTGCGCGACTACATCCACGTGGTCGACCTCGCCGAGGGGCACGTCGCGGCGCTGGAGAAGGCGGCGCCGGGGTACGTGGTGTACAACCTCGGCACCGGGCGTCCGGTGAGCGTGAAGGAGCTGATCGCCGCGTTCGAGGGCGCCGTCGGCCGCCCCCTGCCGCAGCGCATCCTCCCGCGCCGGCCGGGCGACGTCGCAGCGACCTACTGCGACCCGGCGAAGGCTGCGCGCGAGCTCGGCTGGCGCACGCGCCTGAGCATCGAGGACGCCTGCCGCGACTACTGGCACTGGCAGAGCAGCAACCCCGCTGGCTACGCCTGAGCCCGCGGTCGACTCGCCAAGATACGTCGGATTTCGCCGCGAAACACGACGGATGCTGGCGAGTCGACCTCGGAAGAGTCGACCTCAGACGCGCGCCGCGGCGGGGGCGTGCCGCGGCGGCAGCGGCACGATCATCGACGTCGTGCGCTGATAGGCCGCATAGGCGGGGTACTTCGCCGCGGTGATCGACTCGGTGAAGATCGTCGAGCCGATGAAGAGCACGGTGAGCAGCACCGCGCCGACGAGGGAACCGTTGAGGACGCCGCCCCACAGGCCGCTCGCGGCCGCGGCGACTGCGCCGAAGCCGTAGAACACCCACCACTGCGCCTGCTCGAAGAAGAAGTTCGGGTGACGGCTCGTGCGCCAGAGGCCCGTGGTGACGAACCCGGGCTCGAGCGTGCCGCCGGCGCGCTTCTTCGCCTGGTGGAAGTCCCACTGCTGCTGGTCGGCGATCGTCTCGCCGAGGAGGAACGCGACGAACAGGGCGGCCAGCGCCGCATCCCAGCCGGTCACCGGGGTCGGATGCTGCCACGCCACCCACGCGGGGAGCGTGATGAGCACCAGCAGCGCGTTCTGGTACAGCACGATGAACAGCGCGTTGAAGACCTGGAACATCGCGGGGCTCATGCGCCCGCGCAGGATCGCCCACCGGTAGTCCTCCATCCCGGTGTAGCCGCCCTTGCGGGCGAAGTTGAACGTCAGTCGCGCCCCCCACGCGGTGACGAGGACCGCCATGAGGACCAGGCGGACGGCGTCCGCGCCGTCCGCGATCGCGGCGCCGGCGAAGATCCAGACGTAGACGACGGGCACGATCGACCACACGCGATCGACCCACGACGTGTCCTTCGTGATCAGCGAGAGCACCCAGCAGGCGAGGCAGGTGACGGCGGCGACGACAAGGACGATCGGCAGCGGGTCCACGGCGACAGGATAGACCCGGTTGTGCGCGGCGGAGCGGACGCGTAGTGTGGTCAGACCACAGGAGGTCGTATGGAGGAACGCGCGACGCCGCGCGCATGGCAGCTCGTGCTCAGCCGCATCGAGGCCGATCTGCGCGACGGGCGCCTCGCGCCCGGCGACCGGCTCGCCCCCGAGCGGGAGCTCGCCGTCCAGCTCGGCGTCGGGCGCTCCAGCGTCCGTGAGGCGCTGCGCGTGCTGGAGGTCCTCGGACTCCTGCGCACCGCGACGGGGTCGGGACCGACCTCGGGCGCGATGGTCGTCGCCGCTCCCCAGGGTGGGCTGGCCGCCGTGCTCCGCCTCCAGGTGGCCGCGTCCGGATTCCCCGTCGAGGATGTCGTCCGCACCCGGATCGTGCTGGAGGCCGACGCGGTCCATGCGCTGGCCGCCGCCGCCGCGCGGGACACGGCCGCCGCGCACGCCGTGCTGCGTGCGATGGACGACCCGGAGCTTCCTCCGGCCGACTTCCTCGCGCTCGACGCGCACCTGCACCTGGCCCTCACCGAGGCCTCCGGCAACGTCGTCGCGAGCGCCATGATGGCGGGGCTGCGCACCGCGATCGAGTCGTACGTGCTCTCCGGTGCGGCGACCCTGCCGGACTGGCCGGTGACCGCGGAGCGCCTGCGCGCCGAGCACCGCGCGATCGTGGCCGCCGTGGATGGGGGCGACCCCGCCGAAGCCGCCCGGCTGGTGCGGGAGCACATTTCCCGGTACTACGCCGAGGCCGGACTCACCCGCCCCCGCGAAGGAGAGGACGTCACATGGTGACCCGCCAACTGCCCAGGCCCGCTGAGATCTTCGAGCTGATGTCGTTCAAGAAGCCGCAGTTCGATCTGAAGAAGCGGCGGCTGGAGAACGCCCTGACGATCGCCGACCTCCGTGCCATCGCCAAGCGACGCACGCCCAAGGCGGCGTTCGACTACACCGACGGCGCCGCCGAGGGGGAGCTGTCCCTCGCGCGCGCCCGTCAGGCCTTCGAAGACATCGAGTTCCACCCCGATGTGCTCCGCCCCGCCGCGCACGTGGACACCTCCACCCGGATCCTCGGAGGACCGAGCGCGCTGCCTTTCGGGATCGCGCCGACCGGCTTCACGCGCCTCATGCAGACGGAAGGGGAGACGGCCGGGGCATCCGCCGCGGCGGCCGCGGGCATCCCCTTCACGCTGTCGACCCTCGGCACGACCTCCATCGAGGGCGTCAAGGCCGCCAACCCGCAGGGGCGCAACTGGTTCCAGCTCTACGTGATGCGACAGCGCGAGATCTCCTACGATCTCGTCCGCCGCGCCGCCGCGGCCGGGTTCGACACGCTGATGTTCACCGTCGACACGCCCATCGCGGGTGCCCGGCTGCGCGACAAGCGCAACGGCTTCTCCATCCCCCCGCAGCTCACCCTGGGCACGATCGCGAACGCGATCCCGCGGCCGTGGTGGTGGATCGACTTCCTCACCACGCCGAAGCTGGAGTTCGCGTCCCTCACCGACACCGGCGGAACGGTCGGCGACCTGCTCAACGCCGCGATGGACCCCACGATCAGCTTCGACGACCTCGATGTCATCCGCGGCATGTGGCCGGGCCGGCTCGTGGTCAAGGGCGTGCAGAACGTCGCCGACGCCGTGCGCCTCGTCGACGCCGGTGTGGACGGAATCATCCTGTCCAATCACGGCGGGCGACAGCTCGACCGCGCACCGATCCCGTTCCACCTGCTCCCGCAGGTGGTCCGCGAAGTGGGGGCAGACGCCACCGTGATGATCGACACCGGCATCATGAACGGCGCCGACATCGTGGCATCCGTCGCCCTCGGGGCGAAGTTCACCCTTATCGGCCGCGCTTACCTCTACGGCCTGATGGCCGGCGGACGGGCGGGCGTGGACCGCACCATCCAGATCCTGCGCAGTGAGATCGAGCGGACGATGGCGCTGCTGGGGGTGGCGGCGCTGGAGGAGCTCGAGCCCCGCCACGTCACGCAGCTCGCCCGGCTCGTCCCGCTCAGTCCTGCCGCCGAGGCCTGAGGCTCAGCGGGCCGGCAGGGTGGGCAGGAGGGCGTCCAGGTAGGCGGCGGTGTCCTCCCATCCCTCGACGGCGTGGCACGGGACGCCGAGGGCCAGCACCGGATAGTCGTTGCCGTCGGGGTCGAGCCGGTCGCCGATGAAGAGCATGTCGGCCAGGGCGATGCCGGTGACCTCGGCGAGCCGCTGCATGCCGTAGGCCTTGTCGATGCCGCGGTGGGTGATGTCCACCGAGGTGGATCCGCCCGAGCGCACCTCGAGGTCGGGGATGCGGGCCGCCACGGCCTCGCGGAGGCGGTTCTTCTTCTCGCCGGTCGGATCCCACGCGGTCTTGGCGTCCAGCGGCGCCTGCTGACCGAGTGCGGAGAAGGTGATCTGCGAGCCGCGGTCCTCCAGGATCGGGCCCCACGTCTGCGCCTCCCACAGCCCGAGGCGCTTCGCCTCCTCCTCGACCGCGGCCAGCGCACGGCTCTTCTCGTCCTCGGTCAGCGCGTGGGCGTAGACCGTCTGGATGCCGCCGTCGGCGAGCCGGTAGTACTGCGTGCCGCACGTGGGCATGAGGTGGATGTGGGAGAGCGTGTCCGCGGGTGCAGCCGGGAGGCGATCGACGACCTGGGTGCGGAACTGCGCCAGCTGTCCGCCGGAGATGATGGCCACCTCCACGCGCTCGGCCAGCGCGATCAGCTGCGCGCCGATCCTCGGATCGATCGCGCTCTTGGAGGGGGCGAGGGTGTCGTCCAGATCGAAGGCGACGAGGTGGGGCGTGGATTCGGGCACGGGAGCTCCAGTCCGAGACGTCCGGGAAAGGGAAAGAGGCTCCGTCGGGCGACGGAGCCTCTTGCGCTGATCCTAATTGGTCGGGGTGACAGGATTTGAACCTGCGGCCTCTTCGTCCCGAACGAAGCGCGCTACCAAGCTGCGCCACACCCCGGAGCAACCCCCCGAGTCTACCCCGAACCGGAGCGTGCTCCGAACCGGTCATGCCCGGCGGGGCCGGCGTCGCTGAGCGAGGTGGGCGAGGAGGGCCGCGCCGGCCACCAGGGCGGCCAGGCCCGCCGCGCCCACCCGCGGCGCGGCATCGGAGGCGGGACCGGTGGCCGCCAGCGCGCGGGGGCTCTCCGGCGCGGGCGGCGCGGGCGGCGCGGGGACGTGCACGATCTGGCTGGGCGTGGCGAACTCCTCCGCCCAGCGGTAGTCGCGCTCGAGATGCACCGCGACGGCGGGGTCCTGCGCGGCGGCGGTGAGGGACCACACGGCCGTGTAGTACCCGGGTCCGGGGAGCATCCACTCCGAGGTCACCCGGTACGTCCCGCCGCCCTGCGCCGGATCCGTCACGAGCGCGAGTTCTCCGACGGCCACCGCGTCGGCGGGGATGTCGGGGCCGGTCGGCGGCGCCGTCGTCCGGTAGACGGTCGCGCTCGCGCGGAGCGCCACGAACGCGCCGTCGGCACCGCGCGGCCACACGCCCGCCACCGGCGACACCGTCACGTCGTCGACGAAGGGTCCCGTCGTCGTCTCCGGTACTCCCACCTGCGTCGCGATCCCGGGGGAGAAGACGACGGGGCGAGGAGCGGTGTCGGCGGCCTCGATGTCGTACGCGACGCCGCCCCCCGGGCCGGCGGTGCTCTGCTGGCCGTCGGTGGTGACGTACTGCACGGCGGGGGCGATCGGCGCCGACACGCGTGCCCTGGCGCGCACGGAGTACGGCAGACCGTCGGTGGTGGGCGCTGCGGCGACGATGGGGTAGTCGACGCCCGGCACCGCGCCCGTCAGCTGCGCCGTGCCGGAGTCGGCGAAGACCGCGTTCTCCAGCGTGATCTCCGCGATGGTCGCCGCGCCGCCCGCGATGCGCACCACGCCGCGACGCGGGTCGCCCGCATCCGTCGTCAGCTGCAGCGTCGCGTCCGTCCCCGGCACGGGCACGGTGAGAGCCTCGGCGTAGAAGGCCTCGGCGCGCTCGGCCACCGCGGCGGCGTGGTCGGGGGCGAACCGCGAGAAGATCCACGTGACGGCACCAGCGAGCGAGTCGCCCGGGTGGCCCCACGCCTGCACCGTCGTGGCGCGGTCGGCGATGGCCTTCACCGCCCAACCCACGGCCGCCGCCTGCACCGCGTCGCCGGTCTGACCGTAGGTCGTGACGAGGTAGTTGATCGCGACGAGCTGCTGCGGCGACAGGCCGCCCGCCTCCCCGGTGATGCCGTGATCGATGCTCGTCCCGGTGGGCGCAGGGAGACCAGGGAGGATGCAGTAGGTGTGCACCCCGCCCACGACCATCGACCCGTGCCAGCCGTGGGCGGACAGCGGCGCCCAGGTGCCGAAGCCCGCCCCCGGCGAGGCGGCGGAGGCGGGCGAGGCGGTGCCGACGACGGCGCCGAACGCGCCGAGCAGGATCACGAGCACGACGGCGAGCAGTCGCGGGAGGCGGGGCGAGGGCGACATGGCGGCCTTCCTTCGAGGGGGATGCCTCGATGGTGGGCCGCGGGCGGCCGCCGCTCCGCTTCGCGCCGACGAGCGGTGGAGGAGACGTCGCGCACGACGCCTGGGGAGGAGGGGTCAGCGCGGCAGCAGGGTGAGGAGCGTGACCTCGGGGCGGCACGCGAAGCGCACCGGCGCGTAGATGGAGTGCCCGATGCCCGCGCTCACGTTCAGCGGCACGGTGCGCCCGCGGTGCGTCCACTCCGACAGGCCGCGGGCCTGATCGAGCGGGATGTCGCAGTTGGCCACCAGCGCCTCGCGGCGCAGCGGCACGCGGACCTGCCCGCCGTGGGTGTGCCCCGCCGCGAGGAGATCGGCGCCGAGGTCGGTGAAGGCGTCGAGCACGCGGCGGTAGGGCGCGTGGGTCACCCCGAGGGTGAGGTCACCTGCGGGGAGGGCGTCCAGGGCGCGCGCGGCGGCATCGACGTCGTCCCAGTGGCGGTGCGCGTCGCCGGCGCCGAAGGCGCGCAGGCGCAGACCGCCTGCGTCGACGTGCGCCGCGGTGTTGTCGAGGGAGACCCAGCCGAGCCCGGTCAGATAACCGTCCAGCGCGTCGACGTCGAGCGGCTCGGGCGCCGGCGGCCGACGAGACGGGCCGGCGAAGTACCGCAGCGGATTGCGCGGCGACGGCGCCTGCGTGTCGTTGGAGCCATGCACGAACACGCCGGGCACGCCCTCGAACGGCGCGAACGCCCGGCGCAGTCCCGCGAGCCCGTCGCGATGGCCGAGGTTGTCCCCGGTGTTGATGATGAGGTCGGGGCGGAGGTCGGCGAGCCCCGCGATCCACTCCTGCTTGCGCCGCTGCCACGGCGCCATATGGGCGTCGGAGACGTGCAGCACGCGCAGCGCGGTGGCCGCTTCGGGGAGGATGCGCAGGGCGTGGTAGCGCACGGTGAACAGGTACCGCTCGATCCCGACGCCCCAGACGGCCGCGGCCGCGCCCACCGCCCCCGCCGCCCCCAGGGCGACGGCGGCGGTGCGCGCGATCGGTCCGGTCGTCACCTAGCAGTCTCGCGCGGTGTAGGAGATCACGATGAGTACGTTGCGCGAGGCGACCGTGCCGGCCCCGGGGTTCGTGCCCGTGGCGTTGCGTTGCGTCGGCAGCAGCGTGGGATCCTCGGCGGCGCAGGTGTCGGTCAGGTTGGAGAATCCCGCATTCTGCAGCGCGGATCTCGCCTGGTCGAGCGGCATGCCGGCAACGGAGGGGATCGTGGTCGCCAGGCCGTTGCTCGGGCTGATGGTCACCGGCGTGCCGCCCGGGGCGGAGCCGGCGGGGTTCTGCTGCACGATGATGTTCGTCGGCTGATCGGAGTCGACCGGCTCGCCCACCACGACCTCCCAGCCCGCTTCCTCGAGCGTCGCGGTGGCCTGTTCGATCGTCTGACCGACGACGTTGGGCACTTCCTTCGTGACGCGGCGCGTGAGGTTGTCGTTGGGTCTCGGGAACGGGTCGCCGCCGTACACGCGGTCGGCCGCGCCCTGCGTCGCGCGGGCGAGCCCGTAGCGGATGTTCGAGAGCTGCGTGCCGTTGAAGCGCTTGTTGAAGAGGCTCTCGGTGCCCTCGCTGTTGCCGACCCAGGTTGCGGTGGCGACCTTGGTGCTCGACTCGATCATCCAGCTCTGGTGCTGCTGGTGGGTTCCGGTCTTGCCGAGGAGCGGAGTGCCGTCTCGGGGATTGCCCTGGGCGCCGGTGCCGCCTCCGGTCATGACGCCCTGGAGCGCGTACGCGGCGGTGGCCGCGACCTCGGGGGTGAGCACCTGCGAGCACGTGCGCACCGGAACCAGCTCGGGGCGGTCGGCGCCGTCGGCGTCGGTGACGCGGTCGATCACCTTCGGCTGGCAGTACACGCCGCCGTTCGCGACGGTGCCGTAGGCGCCGGCCATCTGGATGGGGGAGACCTCATCCGACCCGATGACCTGGTTGGGCAGGGTGGTCTCGATGGGCGTGCCGTTGCCGAGGGCCACGCCGAGCTTCGTGGCGACCTTGCCGATCGCGCACAGGTCCAGCTGCGCCGCCATCGCGACGTATCCGGAGTTCAGCGAGGACGCCGTGAACGACATCGGCGTGCCGTTCCCGCCGCCGCCGCCGCCGAAGTTCCCCGGCTTCCAGTTCGAGGCGTTGACGTAGTCGCCGCACGTGCTGGGGAAGCGCTTGATGACGACGTCGCGGCCGTTGACGACCTCGTTGACCGACTTGCCGGCCTCGAGCCACGCCAGCAGCGTGAACAGCTTGAACGTCGATCCCGCGTTGAAGCCGTCGGAGTTGCCGAACTGCCGGTTTCCGGCGTAGACGAGGCTGCTGTAGTTCGGGTCGCCGGCCAGGCCCGCGTCCTCGCTGAACTGCGTGTTCTGCACGATGCTGAGCACGCGTCCGGTGGCGTTCTCGATGCTCACTGACGTCGCGCCGAAGCGCATGTTGGCCACGGAGGTCGGCGCCTGCGCGCTCATCGCCTCCTGCGAGGCGCTCTGGATGTTCCAGTCGAGCGTGGTGTAGATGTTCAGGCCGTCCTGGCGGAGGGTGCGCAGGCGCTCCTCGGCGCTGTCGCCGAAGGCCGGGTCGCCCTTGACGACGGAGAGGACGTACTGGCAGAAGTACGGCGCTGCCGACGCGCCGCAGCCCTGGGGGCTCTGCGTGATCGCGGGCGTGATGGGCTCGATCGCGGCGGCGACGTACTGGTCGCGCGTGATCTTCCCGTCATCGAGCATGCGGCTGAGCACATACAGCTGGCGTCCCTTGGTGGCGCTGTAGCCGTCGGCGGCGACGAGGAGCTGCTCCTGGGTGATGGTGCCCTCGTCCAGCAGCGTCTGGAGCGCCTGGATCGTGCGCGGGTTGACGTCCTCGATGGAGCCGTCCGGCGCCTTGTTGTAGCCGACGTCGCCGTCGATGATCGAGCCGTTGGGCCGGTCGATGCGGTACGTGTTCGGGTTCTGCACGATGCCGGCGAGCGTGGCCGCCTGCGCCACCGTCAGCTGCGCGGCGGTGGTGTTGAAGTAGTAGCGCGCCGCGGCCTCGACGCCGTAGTTCGTCCCGCCGAGGTTGGCGATGTTCAGGTAGCCGAGAAGGATGTCGTTCTTGGAATATTCCTTCTCGAGCTGGATCGCATAGCGCATCTCCTGCAGCTTGCGCTCGTAGCCCTCCACGCCGCTGGCGGTCGTGGCATCCGTCCAGCAGCTCAGCAGCACCTGGTCGCGGGTCTTGACGACCTCGCCCGCCTCATTCTTCTCCTCGACGGCCTCGCGCTCGCACTTCTGGATGAGGACGTTCTTCACGTACTGCTGGCTGATGGAGGACCCACCCTGGGTGGCGCCGCCGGAGGCGTTGCTCAGCAGCGCGCGGGTCGTGCCGATGAGGTCGACGCCGCCGTGCTGGTAGTAGCGGGGGTCTTCGGAGGAGAGGATCGCGTCGTACATGACGGGCGCGATCTGCTCGAACTCCACGGGCACGCGGTTCTGCTCGTAGAACTGCGCGAGCACGGCGTCCTGCCCGGTCGCGGGATCGCGCGCCCAGATGGTCGACTGCTGCATGAGCTTGTCGATCTTCAGGATGCTGGGCATGTTGTCGAAGATGGAGATGGCGCTCGAGGCGGCGACGCCGGAGACGGCGATGGCCGGGGTGACGGTGGCGGTCACGAGGACACCGGCGACCGCGCTCAGTCCGACGAGGCCGGCGAGGCCGCCGAGCACGCCGGATGACGTCCGTTTCTGATCGGGCATAGGGTTGATGCTAAACCCAGAACCCTGGGCGAAGCCTTGTAGACGGGCGCCGTCGGCGATGCGCCGCACCGGTTCGCCCCCGGATCTCCGGAGCGACGATGACCACCTGGGAATACCTCACGGCCCCTCTCCTCATCCACAACACCGCCGCCATCCTCAACAACTGGGGCAAGCAGGGGTGGGAGCTGGTCCAGGTGGTGACCGGGCCCGAGGGCGGGCTCGTCGGCTACTTCAAGCGCCCGGCCGGCGGCGGCGCCGACAACGCCGGACTCGGCGCGGCCGCGCAGGCCGCCCAGCAGTTCGGGGAGGGCGCATGAGCATCCACGATCGCCTCGCGCAGCTGGGTCTGGAGCTGCCCGCCGTCCCGCACCCCGCGGGGGCGTATGTGCCGGCCAAGGTCTCCGGCGACCTGGTGTACACCGCCGGCCAGCTGCCGCTGGTGTCGGGCGTGCTGCCGGCCACCGGCAAGGTCGGCGACGGGCGGGGCCTGGTCTCCGCGGCCGACGCCTACGACTACGCGCGGCTGTGCGCGCTGAACGCGATCGCCGCGGCGGCCGACGCCGCCGGCGGCGTCGAGCGCCTCACCGGCGTGCTGAAGGTGACCGGCTTCGTCTCCTCGGTGCCGGAGTTCACCGGTCAGCCCGGGGTCATCAACGGGGCCAGCGAGCTGCTCGGCGACGTCTTCGGCGACGCCGGCCGTCACGCCCGGTCGGCCGTCGGCGTGCCGGTGCTGCCGCTGGACAGCCCGGTCGAGGTCGAGGTCGTCTTCACCCTCGTCTGAGGCGCCCACGGCCCGGGCGATAGGATCGCCGCGTGGGGGAGGGTGCACGATCGGCGCGCGTGGCGCAGGAGCGGGCGAACCCCGAGCTGGACGCCCTGGCGCTGGATCTGCGCGACCTCCGCACGTCGCAAGGGGTGTCCTACCGCGAGATCGCGGCGCGCATCATCCGCCGCCGTGAGTCGGAGGGGGTGCCGCCGGCTGCGGCGATGGTCGCGCACACGACCGTGTCGGACGTCTTCCGGCTGGGGCGCTCCCGCATCAACGCCGACCTCGTCGCGGAGATCGTCCGCGCCCTCGGGGTCGGCGAGGCCAAGGCCGCCGCGTGGCGGGAGCGGGGCATCCGCGCCCAGGCCGCCGACCGCCGCCCGGTCGCCGATTCTCCGCCTGCTCCCCTCGGGCCGCCCGAGGTCGTCGCCCCCGGAGCGCGGTACGGCTCGGTGCGGCGCTCGCGTGCCGCCGTCGCGCTCCTCTTCGTCGGGGCGCTGCTCCTGAACGCCTCGGGGGAGTTCGTCAATCCGCTCATCGGCGACGTCTTCTTCCTCGACATGATCGGCACGGCGATCGCGGCGATCCTCCTGGGGCCCTGGTGGGCAGCGCTCGTGGGCGTCGCGTTCATCGCGGTGGAGCTCCTCAAGGGCGACACCGGCCATGCCCTCTTCGCCGTCACGATGATCACCGCGGGGCTCCTGTGGGGCTTCGGCGTGCACCGGTGGGACCTGGGCCGGACGCTTCCCCGCTTCCTCGGTCTCAGTGCCGCCGTCGCCCTGGCCACCTCACTTCTGGCCGTCCCCATCACGGTGATCTACTTCGGGGGCGCGCCCGGCCGCGGGCTGGACGACATGCTCGCGTGGGGGACGCAGCACGACCTCGATCCCTGGGCGGTCATCGGGGCGTCCAACCTCGCCGTCTCGCTCGTGGACAAGGTGGTCACCGGCGCCATCGCGTTCTTCGCCGCACGCGTCCTGGCCCCGCTGCTGCACCTGAACCCGGATGCGGCGGCTCCCACCCCAGGGCACCACTGAGCCTCCGCCGCATCCGGGCCGTCACTCCCGGAGGTACCACTGCGCGGGCGGCTGCCCCCGCCACGGCATGCCGAGGCGATCGACGCCGTCGTCGCCGGGCCCCCCGAATCCCTTCGGGCAGAGGATCCACTGCTCGTCCTCCCGCTCGAACGTGCCGCCCCAGTCGAGCACGATGCGGTTGACGATGTCGAAGCAGCTGCCGTTCCACGTCGCCGAGACGATGCTCTCGGGCACCGAAACCGACCCGCAGCCGTTGCAGTCGCTGATCCCGATGCCGCCGTCCCCGACGCTCATGCTCGTGAAGAACCCGCCCGGCTGGCGGTCGGTGTAGACGCCGAACAGCGTCTCCACCGCGGGACGCTCGGGGGCGAGCATGACCTGCACGAACCACGCCGGATACGACGAGACGCTCTCGGTGACGCTGTCGCCGACGAAGTCGATGAGCGTCTGGCCGATCGTGAAGATCAGCAGCATCCGGGCCTTGCCGGCGACGGTGCGCACGAGCTTGGCCTTGTCCTTCATCGCCGCGGCGAGGGCCTCGTCGTCGTAGGCGACCTCGGTGGCCACCGCATCCAGGGCGCCGGCGATGTGGTCGTGGTCGAACGCGTTCGCGCAGGCGGTGAGCCACGTGGTGATCTCCACCGGCCCGCGGGCGGCGTCGAGCTCGGCCAGTTCGCAGTCGCGCACGAGCGAGAGGATGGTGAGGATCGCCGTCACCATCTCGCCGCCGGTGAACGCGTCCATGGCCCACTTGATGCCGCTGGAGAGCAGCACCTGCCCGAGGTTCGGCATGTCGAAGGAGAGGATGCGGCCGCCTCCCATCGCCCGCAGCGACTGCTCGTCGAACGTGGCGGTGTACTCCTGGGTGGCGAAGACGAACCGGTCGGGATCGAAGACCTGGAAGCTGCCCGCGTCGGCGAAGAACGCCGTGGCGAACTGCAGGACGCTCGTGATGTTCGGATCCACACCCGACACACCGGAGGTGAGCGGGGTGAGCCCATCCGTCAGAGTCACCGGGAAGCCGTAGCCGCGGTTCCCAGCGGCCGTGATCTCGAGGATCTCGGGGTCGGTGGGGCTGGAGCCGGCGCACAGCAGCACGGCGTCGATGCCCTCGCCGCCCTCGCCGAGACCCAGGTCGATCTCGGTGTTGTCGCTGAGGAGGGTCTCCTGCACCCACCACGGGGCGCTGGCCGCGCACTGCGGGTCGTCGGCGGCGTTACCGAGGAGCTCGTGCGTGAAGCGGAAGAGCTGCTTCGAGCCGCGGTCCAGCGCCTCGCCGATGCCCGCGGCGACCTCCTCGACGGCGCCGCCGAAGGCCGCGGCCGCGTCGGCGACTCCCGAGGTGAACACCGTCCACACCGACAGGTGGTCGACGACGGCGGTGAGGGTGCGCCGGTCGTCGGCGACGACGGTGAACTCCGGCACCCAGATGCCCAGCTCCTCGTCGTAGAACGCGAAGGTGGCCGCCGCATCCGCCGGCAGCGCCTCGGCGAGGGCCAGGGCGAGGGTGACGCCGGAGTCGGGGAGCGGGCCGGCCGCGGAGATCTCCAGGGGCCGCAGGGCGACGTAGTCCGTCGGCACGGCTGTGGCCAGCGCCGTGGCCACGGCCGGGTCGTAGGGCGCCTCCTCGATGGCGATCTCGGTGTCGAACGCGCTCGCCGTGAGCGTGCTCTCGGCCCATTCGGCCTCGGTGGTGCGCTCGCGCGGGAGGAGGACGACGACGGCGAGCACCGCCACGAGGACGGCGACCACGCCGACCGCGGTCCACAGGAAGATCAGGCGTCGGGTACGCGAAATCGGAGACATGATCCCCGACGGTAGGGCGCCGCCGTGCGGCTCCACGGCGTTTGCCTGCTCGCCCCCCGATCCCGGACGATCCCGTACAGCCCCGGGGCTACTTCACCTGCTTGCTGATCACGCTCATCACGGCCGTGTCGGCGAGCGTCGTGGTGTCGCCGACCTCGCGCCCCTCGGCGACATCGCGCAGCAGGCGCCGCATGATCTTGCCCGATCGGGTCTTGGGCAGCTCGCCCACGATGTAGACGTCGCGCGGGCGGGCGATCGGGCCGATCTGCTCGCCCACCCATCCGCGGAGCGTCCCGGCGAGACCCTCGGGGGAGTGGGCGTTGAGGTAGCTCTGCTTGATGATGACGAACGCCACCACCGCCTGCCCGGTGGTCTCGTCCGAGGCCCCGACCACGGCCGCCTCGGCGACGGCCTCATTGCCCACGAGCGCCGATTCGATCTCGGCGGTCGACAGCCGGTGGCCGGAGACGTTCATCACGTCGTCGACACGGCCCAGGAGCCACACGTCGCCGTCGTCGTCCAGCCGCGCGCCGTCCCCGGCGAAGTAGAACCCCTGGTCGGCGAACTTCGCCCAGTACGTCTCGACGAAGCGGTCGGGGTCGCCCCAGATGCCGCGCAGCATGCTCGGCCAGGGCGCGGTGATCACCAGGAGCCCGCCGTTGCCGTTGCCCACGTGCTCGCCGGTGTCGTCGACGACGTCGATGGAGATGCCGGGGAGGGCCACCTGCGCCGACCCGGGCTTGGTCTCGGTGATGCCCGGGAGCGCGGAGATCATGATCGCGCCGGTCTCGGTCTGCCACCACGTGTCGACGATGGGGGTCGCCTCCCCGCCGATGACGTTGCGGTACCAGATCCACGCCTCGGGGTTGATGGGCTCGCCGACCGATCCGAGCAGGCGGAGCGAGGACAGGTCGAAGCGCTGCGGCACCTCGCGTCCGATCTTCATGAACGAGCGGATGGCGGTGGGCGCGGTGTAGAAGATCGTCACGCCGTACTTCTCGATGATCTCCCACCAGCGGCCCGGGTGCGGAGCATCCGGCGTGCCCTCGTACAGCACCTGCGTGGCGCCGTTGGCGAGGGGACCGTAGGTCACGTAGGAGTGCCCGGTGATCCAGCCGATGTCGGCCGTGCACCAGTACACGTCGGTCTCGGGGTGGATGTCGTGGACGACGCGGTTGGTGAACGCCGCCTGCGTGAGATAGCCGCCGGAGGTGTGGAGGATGCCCTTGGGCTTTCCGGTCGTGCCGGAGGTGTACAGGATGAAGAGCGGGTTCTCGGCGGGGAAGCCCTGCGCCTCGTGGTCGGCGGATGCGGCCGGCACGGCGTCGTGCCACCACAGGTCGCGGCCTTCGGTCCATTCCACGTCGTTGCCGCCGCGACGGACGACGAGCACGTGCTCGACCGTCTCCTGGACTCCGCTGCCGTTGCGGTCGGCCAGGGCCATGTCCACCGCGGGCTTGAGCGGGGAGACCTTGCCCTTGCGGTAGCCGCCGTCGGCGGTGATCACGACCTTCGCGCCGGCATCGTCGATGCGCGCGCGCAGGCTATCGGCGGAGAAGCGGCCGAAGACGACTGAGTGGATCGCCCCCAGCCTCACAACGGCGAGCATGGCCGCCACCGCCTCGGGGATCATCGGCAGGTAGATCGCGACGCGGTCGCCCGCGCCGACGCCGAGCCCGGCGAGCACGTTCGCGACGCGCTTGACCTCGTCGGTGAGCTCGGCATAGGTGATGCGTCGCTCGTCACCGGGCTCGCCCTCCCACAGCAGCGCGACGCGATCGCCGTTGCCCGCCTCGACATGACGGTCGAGGCAGTTGTAGGCGACGTTGAGCTCGCCGTCGGCGAACCACGTGGCGAACGGCGGGTTCGACCAGTCCAGCCCCTG
Source organism: uncultured Microbacterium sp. (assembly GCA_964496445.1). Classification (GTDB taxonomy): domain Bacteria; phylum Actinomycetota; class Actinomycetes; order Actinomycetales; family Microbacteriaceae; genus Microbacterium. The sequence continues at coordinate 65,624 of CAZBZR010000003.1, read as the reverse complement.
CGTGAACGGGGTGTGCCAGTGCAGCAGGTCGCGGGCCTGGTCGCTCCAGAAGCCCTCGCGGTCGGCCGCGGCCCGCTCGTACAGCTCGGCGGTGGCGACCGCGTCGGCGGCGAACTGCGCCGGCGGGGCGAAACGGCGGGTCTCGGAGAGGAGGTGGTCGATCTGGCTGCTCATGTACGCGCTCCTTTGCGGGGACGACGTCACCGGGCGCGAAGAAGCACCCTTGCGACACGCGTCAATCTAGTTCGGCGGGCGCGGCGCGGACTACCTCCGATAGTTGGCACGGGGGAGTCGGACTTGCTCCGCCCGCGGATGTGCGTAAGGTGGATGCGCCCGGACATCGATTCGGCGTGCGCGACCGGCGGGCCCCCCATATCGCCGGTGGCGTGGCGGCATCCCGTTTCCCCCGACGGGATGCCGCCCTCTCTTCCTCCCCAGGGTCTCTGTCGGCGCCGACCTCCACCGGCGCGCGTCCGCCCGGATGGGTCTGCCCCGCGCCGGCGTAGCGTGCCCGCATGCCGGATGCCTTCGTCGTCGCCCCGCGGCCCGCGGCGTCCTCACCCGCGCGGCACGCGGCCTCCCCGTTCCCGCCGCCGGCGGCCTCCCCGTTCCCGCCGCCGCGCGCAGCCCGTCAGACGTGGGAGCCGGCCCTCGCGGCCTTCGCCCCATGGCTGGACGACGAGGTCACCGACCTCTTCGTCAACGGGGCGTCGGGTCTGTTCATCGACCGCGGCCGCGGGGCCGAGCCGGTCGCGCAGTGGTGCGCGTCGGAGGCCGATGTGCGCGCGCTCGCGGTCGCGCTCATCGGCGCCGGCGGGCGCCACCTCGACGATGCGGCCCCCTGCGTCGACGTGCGCCTGACGGGAGGGGTGCGGGTGCACGCGGTGCTCCCGCCCGTCGCTCCTGCGGGCACGACCCTGTCCATCCGCCTGCCGCGCACCGGCGTGCCCGACCTCGACGACCTCGTCGCGCGCGGGCTCACCGACGCCGACGGTGCCGCGCGGCTGCGCGCGCTCGTCACCGCCCGCACGAACCTTCTCCTCACCGGGGCCGCGGGGTCAGGGAAGACCACGCTCCTGTCGGCGCTGCTGTCCGAGGCCGCACCGCACGAGCGCATCGTGACCGTGGAGGACGTCGCCGAGGTGCGGCTGCGCCACCCCCACCACGTGGCGCTGGAGGCGCGCCAGCCGAACCTCGAGGGGGCGGGCGGGGTGGATCTCCCGCGGCTCGTCCGCGAGGCCCTGCGGATGCGGCCGGACCGTCTCGTCGTCGGCGAGTGCCGCGGCGCCGAGATCCGCGATCTCCTCGCGGCGTTGAACACCGGGCACGCCGGCGGCGGGGGCACCCTCCACGCGGGCGGCATCGATGAGGTGCCCGCGCGCCTGGAGGCCCTCGGCGCGCTCGCGGGCCTGGACGGCCCGGCGCTCGCGCGGCAGACGGTGAGCGCCATCGGCACCGTGCTGCATCTCGAGCGCGGCGAGGACGGCGTGCGGCGGATCGTGGCGGCGGGCACCCCCGTGCTCGACGGCGACCGGCTCGGCATGCGGAGCGGGCCGTGGGGTTGATCCGGCGCGCCCGCCGGCCGGCCCCCGACCCCGCGGCCACCGCCGACGTGGTCCAGCGGCTCGCGGTGCTCCTGCGTGCCGGGCTCCCGCCCACGCGCGCCTGGACGGTGCTCGATGACGCCGGCGTCGAGGTCGCCACGCGAGCGGCGAGGGCGGCGCGCACCGGCGGCGACGTGGCGGCGGCACTCGCCGCCGAGGGGGGAGCGTGGCGCGCTGTCGCGGCGGCATGGTCGGTCGCGACGGTCGTCGGGGCACCGCTGGCGGAGGCGCTGCACGCCATCGCCGACGCGCTGCGGGAGGGCCAGCAGGCTGCCGACGACATCCGCGTGGCCCTCGCCGAGCCCGCCGCCACGGCGCGGCTGCTCGGCTGGCTCCCGCTCGTGGCCGTCGCGCTCGGCATCGCGCTCGGGTTCGACACCGCGCGCATCCTCCTCACCACCCCGGCCGGCGGCGCGTGCCTGGGCGTGGGCCTCCTCCTGATCGTCGTCTCCCGCCGGTGGAGCGCGGCGCTCGTCCGCCGGGCGCGCCCGGCTGCCGGCATCCCGGGCCTGCGGGCCGAGATTGCCGCGATCGCCGTCGCCGGCGGCGCGTCGATCGAGCGTGCGCAGGCGCTGCTGCGCGACGCGCTGCCGGACGCCGCCGCCGGCGGCGACACCGACACCGCCGAGGGGATCGACGCCACGCTCGCGCTCTCCCGAGCCGCCGGCGTGCCCGCGGCCGACCTGCTGCGCTCGACCGCGTGGCTCTCGCGCCACCGTGCGCGCACCGACGCCCGGGTGCGGGCGGCGCGGCTGGCCACGCGGCTGCTGCTGCCGCTCGGAGTGTGCACGCTCCCCGCCTTCCTCCTTCTCGGCGTCGCGCCGACGCTGCTGAGCATCCTCGGCTCCGGCGTGCTGACGCTGTGACAGATCCGTGCCCTCCCCCTCACCGAACGGAGAAATGATGACCCGCCTCATCCGCCGCCCCCGCCCGCTGCCGCCGCTGACGCCCACGAGGGCGCGAGAGCTCTTCGCCGACGAGAGCGGTGCCGCCACCGCGGAGTACGCCATCGCCACGATGGCCGCCGTCGCCTTCGCCGGCCTCCTCGTCGTGATCATGCGCTCCGACGAGGTGCGCGGCATCCTCACCGGCCTCGTCCGCCGCGCCCTCACGGTGGAATGACGTCGCGGCGGCTGGGGGAGCGCGGCGCGGTGTCGGCGGAGTTCGCCGTCGCGCTGCCCGCGGTGCTGCTCGTGCTCCTGTTCGGCCTCGGCGCGCTCGGCGCCGGCGCCCGGCAGGTGCGGCTGCAGGACGCCGTCTCGGACGCGGCCCGCCTCGTCGCACGCGGGGACGACGCGGGTCGCGCGCTGGCGCTCGTGGCCGCGGCCGGCGGCTCCGGCACGGTGCAGGAGCGGGGAGAGCTCGTGTGCGTGCTCGCGGCGGCCCCGGCGCCGCTCCCGCTCCTGCCCGCCGCCGCCGCGAGCGCCTGCGCGCTGGCGGGCGGGCGCTGATGCCCGGGACGGTCCTCACGGTGGGGGTCGCAACCGCCGTCGCGGCGGCGGTGGTCGCCTGCTGCGCCGTCGCCGGCGCGTCGGTGCACGCCCAGCGCCTGGCGGGGGCGGCGGATGCGGCGGCCCTGGCGGCGGCGGACGCGGCCAGCGGCGCGGTCTCCGGCGTTCCGTGCGAGCGTGCCGCGGAGGTCGCCGCCGCGGCCGGGGCGGGCGTCGTGCGCTGCACCCTCGACGGGCTCGTCGCGACCGTCACCGTCGGCGACATGTGGGGCGTGCTCCCCGCCTCCGCCACGGCCCGCGCGGGGCCGCCGCCCGCGGCCCTCCCAGATCCCACCCGGAAAGTCGCCTGTATGGTGTGCATCGGAGAAAGGACGCCCCCAAGTGCCACAGGCCACGCCATCCGGCAAGAAGCTCGTCATCGTCGAGTCACCCACCAAGATGCGATCCATCCAGGGTTACCTCGGTGACGGCTACGAGGTGCTCAGCTCCGTCGGACACATCCGCGATCTCGCCAGCAAGAAGGAGATCCCGGCCGACAAGAAGGCCGCATACGGCAAGTACTCCATCGATGTCGACAACGACTTCGACCCCTATTACGTCGTCAACGACCGCAAGACCAAGACCGTCGCCGAGCTCAAGCGGGCACTCAAGGGCGCCGACGAAGTCCTGCTCGCCACGGATGGCGACCGCGAGGGCGAGGCCATCGCGTGGCACCTCCTCGAGGTGCTCAAACCCAAGGTGCCGGTGCGCCGGATGGTGTTCCACGAGATCACGAAGGACGCCATCCGCGACGCGGTGAACCACACCCGCGAGCTGGACACGTCCCTCGTCGACGCGCAGGAGACCCGTCGCGTGCTGGACCGCCTCTACGGCTGGGACGTATCGCCGGTGCTGTGGCGCAAGGTCGGCTCGGGCCGCGAGGGCACGGCGCTCAGCGCCGGCCGCGTGCAGTCCGCCGCCACCCGCCTCGTCGTCGACCGCGAGCGCGCGCGCATGGCGTTCGTCTCGGCGTCGTACTGGGACGTCGAGGCCACCGCGTCCCGCGAGCAGTCGGCGTTCACCACGCGCCTGGCGCGCGTCGACGGTGCGCCCCTCGCGCGCGGCACCGACTTCGATGACCGCGGTGCGCTGAAGAAGGCCGTCGTGGCGCTCGACGAGGGTGCCGCCCGCGCCCTGGCCGAGGCGATCGCCGCCGTCGGCGAAGCCGCCGTCACGTCGGTCGAGGCCAAGCCCGGCACCCGCAGCCCCAAGCCGCCCTTCACCACCTCCACGCTCCAGCAGGAGGCCGGCCGCAAGCTCTCGATGAGCGCCAAGCACGCGATGAGCGTCGCCCAGCGTCTCTACGAGAAGGGGTACATCACCTATATGCGCACCGACTCCACCGCGCTGTCGACGCAGGCGGTCACCGCCGCGCGGGCGCAGGCGGTGGCGCTGTACGGCGACCGGGCGGTGCCGCCGAATCCGCGCACCTACCGCAACAACTCCAAGAACGCGCAGGAGGCGCACGAGGCGATCCGCCCCTCCGGCGAGGAGTTCCGCACGCCCGCGTCCGTCGCCGGCGGGCTCGACCGCGACGAGCAGCGCCTGTACGACCTCATCTGGAAGCGCACGGTCGCCAGCCAGATGTCCGATGCGAAGTACGAGACCACGACGGTCACCCTCAGCGTGGCAGCTGGCGAGCAGGTCGCCGAGTTCACCGCATCCGGCACCGTCTACACCTTCAAGGGCTTCCTCGAGGCTTACGAGGAGGGCCGCGACGAGAAGCGCGGCGACGCCGACAAGGCGGAGGACCAGTCGCTGCCGGCGCTGAGTGTCGGCGACACCCTCCGGATGCGGGATGTCGAGCCCAAGGGCCACGCCACCTCGCCGAAGCCCCGCTACACCGAGGCGAGTCTGGTCAAGGCGCTGGAGGAGAAGGGGATCGGACGCCCCTCCACCTTCGCGAGCATCATCGACGTGATCCTCGACCGCGGCTACGTCACCAAGCGCGGCCAGGCCCTCGTGCCGAGCTGGCTCGCGTTCTCGGTCGTGCGGCTCCTCGAAGAGCACTTCGCCGACCTCGTCGACTACGACTTCACCGCCGCGCTCGAGGACGACCTGGACGCGATCGCCCGTGGCGAGCAGAAGCGCACCGAGTGGCTGCGCTCGTTCTACTTCGGCTCCGACGACCAGGTGGGCCTGCGCAACGTCGTGGACAACCTCGGCGAGATCGACGCGCGGGAGCTGAACTCCACGCGCATCACCGACGTCGCCACGCTCCGGTTCGGCAAGTACGGGCCGTACCTGGAGGTCGCCGACCCCGCTGATCCCGAGGCCAAGCCCCGCATCGTCAACATCCCCGACGACCTGGCCCCCGACGAGCTCACCCCCGCCAAGGCGCAGGAGCTCATCGACGCCCCCGTCGCCGGTGATCGCGTGCTCGGCGAGAACCCCGAGAACGGCAAGCTCATCGTCGTCAAGGACGGCCGCTACGGCCCCTACGTGCAGGAGCTCGAGCCGGAGGACCCCGACGTCGTCGACGAGGCCACCGGCGAGGTCGCCCCGGCGCCGAAGAAGAAGACGGCGAAGAAGGATGCGGCGCCCAAGCCCCGCACCGCGTCGCTGTTCAAGTCGATGTCCCCCGAGCTGATCGACCTTCCCACCGCGCTGCAGCTGCTGACGCTCCCGCGCGTGGTCGGCGCCGACCCCGAGTCGGGCGAGGAGATCACCGCGCAGAACGGCCGGTTCGGGCCGTACCTGAAGAAGGGCACCGACTCGCGCTCGCTGGACTCGGAGCAGCAGATCTTCGACATCACGCTCGAGGAGGCGCTCGCGAAGTACGCCGAGCCCAAGTACGGTGCACGGCGCGCCTCCAGCGCCCTGAAGGAGTTCGAGGCCGACCCCACCAGCGGCAAGCCGATCAAGCTGAAGGACGGCCGCTTCGGCCCGTACGTCACCGACGGCGAGACGAACGCGACCATCCCGCGCGGCGAGGTCGCGATGGACGTCACCTTCGAGCGCGCCGTGCAGCTCCTCGCCGACAAGCGGGCGAAGGGTCCGGCGCCGAAGAAGAAGACGACCGCGCGCAAGACCACCACCACGCGCAAGCCCGCGGCCAAGAAGTCGTGACCGCTCCCGGGCTGTTCATCACCCTCGAGGGCGGAGACGGCGCCGGCAAGACCACGCCGGCCGCGCTCCTGGAGGAGTGGCTCACGGCGCGCGGGCGCGCCGTGGTGCGCGCGCGCGAGCCCGGGGGTACCGAGTTGGTGGTGCTCGTCCGCGACATCGTGCTGCACCATCGCGGCGACATCGCGCCGCGCGCCGAGGCGCTGCTGTACGCCGCCGATCGCGCGCACCACGTCGCCCGCGTCGTCCGGCCCGCGCTCGAGCGCGGCGACATCGTGGTGCAGGACCGCTACCTCGATTCGTCGGTGGCGTATCAGGGCGCCGGTCGGGTGCTCGACGCGGGGGAGGTGCGCGACCTCTCGCTGTGGGCGACGGGCGGCCTCCTGCCGCACCTCACCGTGCTGCTCGACCTCGAACCGGGCGTCGCGCGCGGCCGCCTCGACGCCGACGACAAGCCGTTCGACCGGCTCGAGGCCGAGCGCGACGACTTCCACGCGCGGGTGCGCACCGCGTTCCTCAGGCTCGCCGCCGCCGAGCCCGAGCGCTTCCTCGTGCTCGACGCGACCCGCGCCCCCGAGGCGATCGCCGCCGACATCCGCGCCCGCCTCGCGCCGCTCCTGTGACCGCGCCCCCGACTCCGAAAGTGCACCGTCTCGCCGAAACGGCACCGGATGCGGTGCACTCTCGGCGACGCGGTGCACTCTCGCGCTCGGAGGCGGCGCGGCCCGCGGGGTGTCCGGGGGCGCGGTTAGGCTGGAGCGCGTGACCGCAGACCTCGCCACGCCGTGGGATGCCGTGTGGGGGCAGGACGAGGCGGTCGCGCAGCTGCGGGCGGCGGCGGAGCACCCCGGCGCCCTGACCCACGCCTGGCTCCTGGTCGGCCCGCCCGGCTCGGGCCGCTCGACCCTCGCGCGCGCGTTCGCCGCCGCGCTGATCGCCGAGCGCGGCGACACCGCCGCGACGCAGCAGGTGCTCGCCGGCACGCATCCCGACCTCACGGCGCTGCGCACCGAGCAGGTCGTGATCCGCATCGACGAGGCGCGGCGCCTCGTCGAGCGCGCCTACTTCGCGCCCTCGCTCGGGCGCTATCGCGTGATCGTCGTGGAAGACGCCGATCGGATGACCGAGCGCACCTCCAACGTGCTGCTGAAGGCGCTGGAGGAGCCGCCCGAGCACACCGTGTGGGTGCTGTGCGCCCCGAGCGACGCCGATCTCCTCCCCACCATCCGCTCGCGTGTGCGCGTGCTGCGGCTGCGGGAGCCGGAGGTCGCCGACGTCGCCGCGCTCATCCAGCGCCGCACCGGCGTCTCGGCCGAGGTCGCCGAGCAGTCCGCCCGCCACGCCCAGCGGCACATCGGCATGGCGCAGCGCCTCGCGACCGACGACGACGCGCGGGCGCGCCGCGCGCACACCCTCGGGGCCGTGCTGCGCGTGCGCGGCGTGGGCGACGCGGTGGAGGTCGCGGGCGACATCGTGCGCGTCGCCACCGAGGACGCCAAGGCGCTCACGGCCCAGCGCGACCAGGAGGAGCGGGCGACGCTGCTGCGCACCCTCGGGGTCGCGGAGGGTGCGGCGGTGCCTCCGGCCGTCCGCAGTCAGCTCAGCGCCCTGGAGGACGACCAGAAGCGCCGCGCCACGCGCAGCCTCCGCGACGGCATCGACCGCGTGCTCACCGACCTGCAGTCGCTGTACCGCGACGTGGTCGTGACGCAGTTCGGGCGCGACGGCGACCTCATCAACCGCGAGTACGAGACCGAGATCCGGGCGATCGCGGCCGACTGGCCCGCCCAGCGGACCCTGCTGGTGCTCGACCGCATCGCCGAGACCCGCGCCAACCTCGAGCAGAACGTCGCCCCGCTCCTGGCGCTGGAGAGCATGCTCATCACGGTCGCGATCGGAACCACCCCGTGACGCGGCCGCGCCGCCGCGCCGCGGCCGCCGCCCTCGTCGCCGTCCTGGTCGCCTCCCTCACGGGCTGCTTCTTCTCGCCCGCTCCCATCCCGAGCGCGTCGCCGGACCTCAGCGGGGTCTCGGCGGAGCTGCTGCCCTTCTACGGGCAGGAGCTGGAGTGGTCGCGCTGCGAGGGCGACCGGTTCGACTGCACCACCGTGCGCGCCCCGCGCGACTGGGCCGCGCCCGAGGAGGGGGAGATCGAACTGGCCGTGATCCGTCAGCGCGCCGGCGACGACGCATCCGAGGGATCGCTGCTGACCAATCCCGGCGGCCCGGGCGTGAGCGGCTACGACCTGGTGCGGGATGCGGCCGCCGCGCTGGTGCCCGCCGCCGTCGCCGCCCGCTTCGACGTGATCGGCTTCGACCCGCGGGGCGTCGCCCGCTCCACCCCGGTGGAGTGCCTCGACGACGCCGGGATGGACGACTACCTGTACGGCATCGTGCCCGGCCCGCGGGGGTCGGCGGAGTGGGAGGAGGCGCTCGCGGAGAAGGCCGAGGCGTTCGCGGCCGCCTGCGAGGCCCGCAGCGGCGACCTGCTGCCGTTCGTGTCCACCGACAGCGCCGCGCGTGACATGGATCTCCTCCGCGCCGTGCTCGGCGACTCCCGGCTGAACTACCTCGGCTACTCGTGGGGCACCGCGCTCGGCGCCCGGTACGCGGAGCTGTTCCCCGAGCGCGTCGGCCGGATGGTGCTCGACGGGGCGCTGGACCCGTCCGTGCCCGGCTCGACCGTCGGAGCGATCCAGGCGGCCGGGTTCGAAGCGTCGCTGCGGGCCTTCTTCGCCGACTGCGCGCGCCGGGACGACTGCCCGTACACCGGCACGGTCGCAGATATGCAGGCCGACCTCGCTTCGCTCCTCCGCCGCGTCGATCGGCGACCGGTCGAGGGTGGCGACGGGCGGATGCTGGGGGCCGACACCCTGCTCACCGGCGTCATCCAGACCCTCTACGTGCCCGCGACGTGGCCGTGGCTGCGCGAGGCGCTGCGGACCCTCGAAGACGGCGACCCGACGGCGATCTTCGTCGCGGCCGACTCCTACAACGAGCGGATCGACGGGGCCTACCCGACGAACACGACCCAAGCGTTCACGGCGTACAACTGCATGGACTACCCCACAGAGACCGCCGAGGCCCAGCAGGCCGCGGAGGAGCTCGTGCACGCCGAGGCTCCCACGGTGGCCGATTACTGGTTCGGCGTCGACGTGTGCGAGTTCTGGCCTGCCGCCCCCACGGGCGTGCGGGCTCCGGTCACCGCCGCCGGCGCGGGGCCGATCCTCGTCATCGGGACGACCGGCGATCCGGCGACGCCGTATGCGTGGGCGCAGTCGCTGGCCGCGCAGCTGGAGTCGGGCGTGCTGATCACGCGCGTGGGGGAGGGGCACACCGGATACGGGCAGGGCAACGCGTGCGTGGACGACGCCGTGGATGCGTACCTGCTGACCGGTGAGGCGCCGCGCACCGACCTCCGCTGCGAGTGAGATCGTCCGTGTTCACGGCGGGCTCGGCGAGCAGGTAAGATCGATGATCGTGCATCGCGCAAGCGGCGCGCGCCACCTTAGCTCAGTCGGCAGAGCGATTCACTCGTAATGAATAGGTCAAGGGTTCGATTCCCTTAGGTGGCTCCACTCCCTCTCTCCTCGACCCGGAGCGGACCATGACGAACGCGATCGAGGCGGTCGTCGAGATCCTGTCGTGGGTGGGACTCGGCTCCGGGCTCGTCGTCGCCGTGATCGCGCTCCTCGCCCGCGCGGCCGACGGCACGTGGGTGCCGGTGCAGGGCTACATCGACGTCGAACCCGGCGGCGCGGTCATCCGCTGGTTCGATGAGGACGGTGCGGCGAACGAGGCGGCGCTGTCCGCCGCCGATCTCGCGCACCTCGGCGAGGGCGACCGGGCGGAAGTGTTTGCCCGCCGCGGGCACCGGCACCGGATGCGGGTCACCCGCCACGCGCGGGGCGTCCGCGCCCTCGTGCTGCTGGCGACGCTGCTGCTCGCGGTGGGGGTCGTCGCTCTCGTGCTCTCGCTCGCGCTGCTGTTCGTGGGATGAGATTGGAAAAGAACCCACTTACTAGATAAGCTAGCGATATGTCCGCGTCGCGCCCTGCCCGCTCCGTGCCTCGTTGGCTCCGCATCCTGCTCCCCGCCGCCCTGATCCTCATCTGGGTCGCCGGCGGCGCGATCGGCGGGCCCTACTTCGGCAAGGTGGAAGAGGTCGCCACCAACGACCAGTCGACCTTCCTGCCACAGTCGGCCGATGCCACGCAGGTCAACGAGCGCCTGTCGGACTTCCTCGGCGAGGGCAGCATCCCCGCTGTCGTCGTCGTCGAGGGGGAAGGCGAGCTGACCGAGAGCCAGCTCGCCGACATCCAGACGCTCGCCGATGACCTGGCCGAGGTGCCCGGCGTGCAGGACGAGATCTCGCCGCCGCTGCTCAGCGAAGACGGCGAGGCGGTGCAGATCTTCGTGCCGATCGACAGTGACGGCGAGATCCGAGACACCGTCGTGGAGCTGCGCACCGTGGTCTCCGACGACCTCCCCGACGGTCTCGAAGGCTGGGTGACCGGTCCTGCCGGATTCACCGCCGACCTCGCCGAGGGCTTCCTCGGGATCGACGGGCTCCTGCTCATCGTGGCGCTCGCCGCGGTGTTCGTGATCCTCGTGATCGTCTACCGCTCGCCGCTGCTGCCGTTCCTGGTGCTGCTCACCTCCGTGTTCGCCCTCTGCGTGGCGCTGCTGGTGGTGTGGTGGCTCGCCAAGGCCGACATCGTCGTGCTCAACGGCCAGGTTCAGGGCATCCTGTTCATCCTCGTCATCGGCGCCGCGACCGACTACGCCCTGCTCTACGTGGCGCGCTTCCGCGAGGCGATCGCCGAGCGGATGCCGCGCTGGGAGGCGATGCGCGCGGCGTGGCGTGGCGCCTGGGAGCCGATCGTCGCCTCCGGCGGCACCGTCATCGCCGGACTCCTCTGCCTCCTCCTGTCCGACCTCGCCAGCAACCGGGCGCTCGGCCCCATCGCCGCGATCGGCATCCTCTTCTCCATGCTGTCGGCGCTGACCTTCCTCCCCGCCCTCCTCGTGGCCTTCGGCAAGGCGGCCTTCTGGCCCTTCATCCCGAAGCAGCCCGCCGCGCAGCTGGCCGATGACCTGTCCGGCCCGGTCAAGGGCGTGTGGGCGCGCCTCGCGCGGTTCGTCTCGAAGCACGCCCGCCCGGTGTGGATCGTCAGCACCGTCGTGCTCCTGCTCGGCTGCATCGGCGTGTTCCAGCTGAAGGCCGACGGTGTGCCGACGAGCGAGTTCGTGCTCGGTCAGTCGGAGTCGCGCGACGGCCAGGCCGTGCTCGCCGACCACTTCGCGGCCGGCTCCGGGAGCCCCACCTACGTCCTCGTCGACGAGGACGCCGCCGCCGACGCCCTCGCGGTGCTGGAGGACTCCGACGGCGTGGACAGCACGTCGCTCATCGTCGAGGACTCCCCGACGGGTCAGGCGCCGGTGTCCCTCGAGGACGGTGACCTCGCCGTGACGGCCTTCGGTCCGCCCGGAACCCCGGCGCCCGAGCCGACGGTCTCCGAGGGTCAGCTGCTGTTCTCGGTCACCCTCGCGGATGCGGCCGACTCGATCGGCGCGGAGGACACCGTGCGCGAGCTGCGCGAGAGCCTGAACGCCGAGGTCGGCGCGGGCACGGCGCTCGTGGGCGGTCAGACCGCGATCGACCTGGACACCAACGACACCTCCATCCGCGACCGCACGGTCATCATCCCGGTGATCCTCGCGGTGGTGCTCGTGATCCTCATGCTGCTCCTGCGCTCGATCCTCGCTCCGGTGCTGCTGATCCTCAGCACGGTGCTGTCGTTCGGCACGGCCCTCGGCGTCAGCGCGCTGGTGTTCAACACGCTGTTCGACTTCCCCGGCGCCGACCCCGCCGTCCCGCTGTTCGGGTTCGTCTTCCTCGTCGCGCTCGGGATCGACTACAACATCTTCCTGATGTCGCGCGTGCGGGAGGAGTCCCTCACGCACGGCACCCGCGCCGGCATCCGCCGGGGCCTCGTCTCCACCGGCGGCGTCATCACCTCTGCGGGGCTCGTGCTCGCGGCGACCTTCGCGGCGCTCGGGGTCATCCCGATCCTCTTCCTCGCCCAGATCGCGTTCATCGTGGCCTTCGGCGTGCTGCTGGACACCTTCATCGTCCGCTCGCTCCTGGTGCCCGCCCTCGCGCTGGACATCGGCCGGGCGATCTGGTGGCCGTCGAAGCTCTGGCGCACCGACGGCGCGCGGAACGTGGCTCCCGAACTGCACCCCGCGGATGCCTCGCGCCGCGCGCGCCGCGTCACACGGGGGTCGTGACGCCCGTCGGGCAAGTACGGTAGAGCCATGACCCGGGCGCTGTTCATCGTCGACGTGCAGAACGATTTCACCGAGCGCGGTGCGCTGGCGGTGGTCGGCGGTGACGAGGTCGCCGAGCGCATCTCCCGCTTCCTGGACGCGCGGGCCGGCGACTACGAGATCGTCGTCGCCTCGCGGGACTGGCATGACGAGGACAACGACAACGGCGGGCACTTCTCCGACACCCCCGACTTCCTCGACACGTGGCCGGTGCACTGCGTGGGCGGAACCTACGGCGCCGCCTACGACGACGTCTTCGACACCGCACGGGTCACCCACCATCTGAAGAAGGGCCAGGGCCGGCCGGCCTACTCGCTCTTCGAAGGCCACGCCGACGACGGGCGCACCGCTGCCGACCTGCTCGAGGAGCACGGCATCCGCGACATCGATGTGGTGGGCCTCGCCACGGACTACTGCGTGCGTGCCTCGGCGCTCGACGCGCTCGCGGCGGGCCGGCGCGTCCGGGTCTTCCGCGATCTCGTCGCGGGGGTGCATCCGGATGCCAGCGCCGCGGCCCTCGCCGAGATCGAGGCCGCGGGCGGCGAAGTGCGCGACTCCGGCGACTGATCCGCCGACGCGCGTGACCGGCACGTCCCGCACGATCCGTCTCCGCCGGTGGGCGCCGGAGCTCGGCGGATGGCTCTTCGCCGCGGCAGTCAGCATCGCGATCGTCGCGCGCGCGGCGACGGTGAGCGCCGAGCTGCTGTTCGTCGACGGCGACTCGCTCATCGTGCCGCTGGTGATCCGCTCGCTCACCCTCGGCCAGCCCCAGGACTGGGCGATGTCGCCGGTGCTGTTCCTGCCCGAGATCGCGGCGTACGCCGTGCTGTCCGTCGTCGGGGCGGGGGGGCGGGCGACCCTCATCCTCGCCGGGATCGCGAACCTCCTCGCCCTGTACGGTGCCCTGCGCGTGGTCGCGGGCAGTGCCGGCCCCGGCCGCGCGCCGGTGACCGGGGCGGTGGCGGGGTTCGCCGTGATGGGACTCCTCGTGTTCCTCGAGGGGACGGCGCACCGCGACGGCGCGCAGTTCGCGAGCCTGTTCACCACCACGACCTACTACGCGCTCACCCTCGTCGCCCTCGTCGTGGTCGTGGGGCTCATCCGCCGCACGCTCGACCGCGCCGCCCAGGCGCCCCTCGCGGTGGCCTCCGTGGGTGTCGTCGCGGCCGTGTCCACCCTGTCCAATCCGCTCTTCGCGGTGTGGGCGGCGGTGTCGGCGGGCACCGCGCTGGTCGTCGCGGGCGTCCGCGTCCCGGCCGTGCGGGCGCGGGTGGCCCTCCTCCTCGCCGCACTGGGGGTCGGCGCGGGCGCGGGGTACGCCGCGCGCGGGTTCTTCGCCGACACGATCGTCGCGCAGGGCGGCAACTACCTCCGCTTCGGCCAGGTGGAGCGCTCGGCCGGCGCCTACGCCCGGGCGCTCGCCGACGCCGTCGCCGATGCCCCGGGGGTCGCCGCGCTCGTCGTCGGCCTCGGCCTGTGGGTGCTGGCGGGAGTCACGGCCGCGCGGGCCTGGCGGTCGGGGACGACCGGCGTGTTCGCGGTCGCCGTCGCCGCGGTGGCGGGCCCACCGCTCCTCACGCTGGGCGCGATCGCCGTCGGCACCGACGCGCCGCGCTACGTGCAGCCGTGGCTGTTCCTCCCGCTTGCGGCGCTGGTGTGCGTCCCGACGCTCTGGCCGCCGCGGCGGCGGGTGCGGCGTGCGGCGGGGCTGGTGGCGGGCGGGATCGCAGCGGTGGCGCTGGTGCTCGGCACGCCGTCGCTCGTGGCCGCCGCATCCGCCGGTGACCGTGACCTCGCGTGCGTCGTGGACTGGGTCGACGAGTCCGGTCGCACCGGGGCGGGGCAGTTCTGGAGCGTCCGCGCCCCCAAGGCGCACATCGCCGACCCGGCGCGGCTCGTGCAGGTCGACCACACCCTCCGCGTCTACACGTGGCTGACGAACCGCGCCGACGCGGACGGAGCCGAGGTGACCTTCCTCGTCACCGACGCGCAGTCGCCGGAGTTCGTCCTCCCCGCCGGCGTCACTCCCGGCGACGCCGAGGTGATCGGCTGCGGACGCTACACGATCCTCGACTTCGGCGACCGCGTGCTGCCCCTGGGCCCGGCGCGGGACTGATCCGTCGGCGCGCGCTCGGCGCTCAGGTCACGCGGCCGTCACCCGGCCGGCTCACCCGCAACCAGCGGTAGCCGTAGGCGGGGAGGTCGATGCGCACCCGCCCCCGGTCATCGACGTCCGGATGCTCCGGAGCAAGCAGATCGGTGAGCCCGGTGCCCTCCGGCTCGTCGCCGAGGGCGAAGGAGACGGTGCGCGGCTCGTCGGTGAAGTTGTGCACGGCGATCATGCGGCCGACGTCCGCGGCCACGGCGTGCACGAGCACCCCCTCGGCATCCGAGGAGAGCACCTCCAGCTCCCCCCAGCCGAGCTCGGGGGAGATGCGGTAGCGGGAGATGAGGTCGCGGATGAAGTGCAGCAGGGAGCCGCGGTCTTCCAGCTGCGCGGCGACGTTCACGTGTGCCGGCGCGTAGCCGCCCTCGGGGGGCGCGGCGACCAGGCGCGAGGGCGGGGCCGAGGAGAACCCGCCGGTGCGGTCGGGAGACCACTGCATGGGCGTGCGCACCGCCTGACGCTTGTCGAGGTCGGGGTTCTCGCCCATGCCGATCTCTTCGCCGTAGAAGAGCACGGGGGTGCCGGGGAGGGTGAACAGCAGACTGTAGGCCATCCGGACGCGGCGCGGATCGCCGCCGAGCATGGGCGGCAGCCGCCGGGTGATGCCGCGGCCGTACACCCGCTGCCGCTCGTCGGGGGCGAGGGCCTCGAACACCTCTTCCCGCTCCGCCTCGCTCAACTGGTCGAGGGTGAGCTCGTCGTGGTTGCGCAGGAAGTTCGCCCACTGCGCCTCGACCGGCAACGGCGGGCGGGAGGTGAGCGAGCCGACGAGCGGCGCGGGGTCTGCCCGCACGATCGAGAGGTAGAACGCCTGCATCCCGGCGAAGTCGAACTGCATGGTCAGTTCCTGGCCGTCGTTGTCGATGCCGAAGTACGCGGTCTGGTCGGCGTAGGGCAGGTTGACCTCGCCGAGGAGGATCGCGTCGCTGGCACGCCGCTGCAGGAACCGTCGGATGTCGCGGAGGATGTCGTGCGGATCGTTCACCTGGGCGCCCTCGGGCATCTCCAGGAAGAACGGCACCGCGTCGACGCGGAATCCCGACACCCCCAGCTGCAGCCAGAAGCCCACCGCCTTGGCGATCTCGTCGCGCACGAGGGGGTTGGCGATGTTCAGATCGGGCTGGTGGGGGTAGAAGCTGTGCATGTACCACTCGCCCGACGCCTCGTCCTTCGTCCACAGACCGCCGGCCTCGCCGGGGAAGACGGGGTTGACCTGGTTCTTCGGGGGCGGGTCGGATCTCCACACGTAGAAGTCGCGGTAGGGGGAGGACGTGCTCCGCCGTGCCGCGCGGAACCACGGATGCCGGTCGGAGGTGTGGTTCACGACGAGGTCGACGATCACCCGCATCCCGCGGTCGCGTGCGGTGCGCACCACCTCGACGAAGTCGCCGTGGCTGCCCAGCCGCGGGTCGATGCCGTAGAAGTCGGTCACGTCGTACCCGTCGTCGCGGTCAGGGGTGGGGTAGATCGGCATGAGCCACAGGCACGTCACGCCCAGCTGCGCGAGGTAGTCG
The DNA here is from genome assembly GCA_964496445.1 of uncultured Microbacterium sp. GTDB lineage: Bacteria > Actinomycetota > Actinomycetes > Actinomycetales > Microbacteriaceae > Microbacterium. The sequence goes on along the minus strand of CAZBZR010000003.1, from coordinate 49,450 downwards.
ATGCGGGCGCCGAGACCCTGCAGGTCGCCGACGCCGTCGCCGTTGCTGTCGAGGAACGTCTCGACGTCGAGGCAGTAAATGACCGCCGACTTCCACCACAGGTCGCTGGTGTCGGTGATCTTCACAGGATGCTCCGCAGCCGCGGCAGCAGCCGCTCTTCGGCCATCGCGAGGAAGGGTGACTGGTCCTGTCCGACGTGGTGGAGGTAGACCCGGTCGAATCCCACCCGCACATGCGCGGCGATGCGTTCGGCCAGCTCATCCGGATCGGGGGAGATGAGGACCGCCTGGCGCAGTTCGTGGTCTTCGGGGGTCCCGGCGGCGGCGTCGATGTGCTCGGGCTGCTCGAGGTTCCACGACGCGGGCGCCGAGACGACGCCGTTGCTCCACTGGTCGCGCGTGATCTCCACGGCCGCGGCATCCGTCTCGGCCCAGCTCAGGTGCACCTGCAGGATCGCCGGCCCCGTGCCGCCGGCGTCGCGGTAGGCGGCGAGTACGGCCTCCAGCGCCTCCGGAGGCTGCAGCACGGTGGCCAGTCCGTCGGCCCACGACGCCGCCCACCCTGCGGTCTCGGCGCTGACCGCCGTCGCGAAGAGCGGAGGCGGAGTTTCCGGGATCGTCCACAGCCGCGCGCGGTGCACCCGCACGCGGCCGTCGTGGTCGACTTCCTCCCCGGCGAGGAGCCGGCGGATCACCGTGACGCTCTCGGCGAGGCGCTCGTTGCGCTCGTGCTTGGGCGGCCACGGGTCGCCCGTGACGTGCTCGTTCATGGCCTCGCCGCTGCCCAGCGCCGCCCAGAAGCGCCCGGGGAACATCTCCTCCAGGGTCGCGTAGGCCTGCGCGATGATCGCGGGGTGATACCGCTGGCCGGGGGCGTTGACGAAGCCGATCGGAAAGGACGTGCGCGCGAGGGCGGCGCCGAGCCAGCTCAACGCGAAGCCCGACTCGCCCTGGCGGACGCTCCACGGCGCCAGGTGATCGGAGCACATCGCTCCGTCGAATCCGGCGGCTTCGGCGGCGATCACGTCGGTGAGCAGCCGGCTCGGGGGGATCTGTTCGTGCGAGGCGTGGAATCCGAGGAACACCATGATCCGAGTCTGCGTGGCCGCCCGCCCTGCTCCAACGCGTTGATCGCGCGCGGCCGATGCGGTATCCCCGGGCGCGGGTAGCGTCGACCCATGGTGGACCGCATCCGGATCCTCACCCTCAACATCTACGCGCGGCGCGACGGCTGGACCGCGCGCCGGCGGGTGCTGCAGGCGGGCATGGCCGCCCTTTCGCCGGACATCGTCCTCTTCCAGGAGGAGGTGTACGCCCCTCCCGACGATCAGGCGGTGGAGGTCCTCGGCGCCGGCTGGCACATCGTCCACTCCGCCGCACGATCGGATGCCGAGGCCAGCGGCGTGTGCGTGGCGAGCCGCTGGCCGCTGCATCTCCTCGCCAAGCTCGATCTCACCGCCGGCGGACGCCCGGTGGAGGAGTTCCGCTGGACGAGTCTGATCGTGCGGGTCGTGACCCCGCCCGGCGACGTGATCGTGGCCAATCACTTCCCGGATGCGGCCGCCGACGCCGAAGGGGAGCGCGAGCGGCAGGCCGTGCTGCTCGCCCGGCACCTGGAAGAGATCGCCGCCGCCGGCGATCTGCCGATCGTGGTCGCGGGCGACTTCGACGCCGGACCCGACGCGGCGAGCCTGCGCTTCCTGACCGGCAAGCAGTCGCTGGACGGGATGAGCGTGTCGTACCTGCGCGCGTGGGATGCCGCACATCCGGGGGAGAGCTGTGTGACCCTCGACCCGGCGAATCCTCTCGTCGCCGCGCGGCTGGGGGGATGGCCGTATCGCGAGATCGACCACATCCTGGTGAGGACCGGCTTCACGCCGCGCTCGCGTCTTCTCGTCGCCTCGTGCGAGCGGGCCTTCGCAGAGCCGCGGGAGGGCGTCTACGCCAGCGACCACTACGGCGTGGTGGCCGACCTGCGCGGGATGCCGGGATGAGCCGTCAGCGCGTGCTGCGAATCGGGGGGCGCTCATCCTCGGTCGACCCGCCCCGGCGTGCGCGTCGTCGCCGCGGGCGGAGAAACGCACCGCGCACGTGATGCGGAGTGAAGACGGTGGGCCCCGTGGGGCTCGAACCCACGACCCGCGGATTAAAAGTCCGATGCTCTACCGACTGAGCTAGAGGCCCGTGGCATCCAGCCTACCGGCGGCCGCCCCGCCCCGCCGTCGAGACCACGTGCTCTCGCCGAGCCCACATCCTGGCGGGCGCGCGGGGGTGTGGGCTCGGCGAGAGGATGTGGTTTGGGCATGCGGCGATGAGGATGCGCCGGCGGCGCGGGGCGCACGGACGCGGGGCCCGACGTGGCCGCCGGCTCCCCCTCGCCCGGGGTGCACGGCGGCCACGCGGTCCGGCGCCGGAATAGGGAGCCCACGCCGGGCGTCTCTGGGGTCTCCACCATCTCTTCGGAGCGGCCGGCGGATCGGATGGGGCAATCCGTCCGGCGCGGCGAGCCGAATAGCACATACGACGTGTCGTCGTGGAAAAGCGGTGCGTGAGGCATGCTGGTGGATGTGGTGATCGATGGGGCCGAGGTCTTCGCAGACGCCGGCGATCCCGTGGACACTGTCGCCGCCCTCCTGCAGCGCGTCGCCCAGGGCGACCAGGCCGCCTTCGCCGAGCTCTACGACATGATGTCGCCGCGCGTGTTCGGCCTCATCCTCCGCGTCCTCGTCGACCGGTCGCAGAGCGAAGAGGTCCTGCAGGAGGTCTTCCTCGAGGTGTGGCAATCCGCTGCCAAGTTCGCTCCGAACAAAGGGCAGGGGAGATCGTGGCTGCTCACGATCGCGCATCGGAGGGCCGTCGACCGCGTGCGGTCGTCGCAGGCCAGCGCCGATCGCGATGTGCGGGCCGGTTTCCGCGACATCGAGGTGCCGCGCGATGATGTCGCAGAGAGCGTCGAGTTGCGTGTCGAAGGACAGCGACTCGTCACCGCCCTCTCCGCCCTTCCCGAAGCACAGCGCGAGGCACTCACCCTCGCGTACTACGGCGGATACAGCCAGAGTGAGATCGCGGCGATGACCGGCACGCCGCTCGGAACGATCAAGACACGGATGCGGGACGGACTGACCCGCCTGAGGAACGAGATGGGGGTGACCGCATGACCCACGACGAATTCGCCGAGCTGTCCGCCGCGGCCGCCCTCGGTGCACTCTCGCCCGACGAGCAGCAGGCGTTCGACGCCGCGCTCGCGGAGCATCCGGAGTGGGCGTCGCTGGCAGCCGTGGATGCTGACACCGCCGCTGCGCTCGCCGAGGGGGCGCCCGCCGTCGCGCCGCCTTCCGCGCTCCGCGACGCGCTGCTGGCGCGCATCGCCCTCACGCCGCAGCACGCGGAGGAGCCGGAGCCGGCGACCACGGCCGTGCCCGGATCCGGTGCCGGATGGGGACCGCGAGCGTGGTTCGCGCTGGCGGCATCCGTCGCGATCCTCGTGGTGCTCGGCTTCGGTGCCGTCACGGTGGGGCAGATCGTCAACCGCCCCGCCGCGGTGGTGGCGCTGGACCAGATCCGCTCCGCCCCCGACGCGCAGTCCGCCCAGATCTCCCTCGCCGACGGGGGCGTCGCGACGGCCCACTGGTCGGCGGAGCTCGGCGAGGTCGTGCTCGTCGCCGACGGGCTCCCGGAGATCGGCGATGACCGCGTCTTCGAGGCGTGGCTCATCAACGAGGAGCAGGGTGCCGTGTCGGCGGGGCTGTTCGCGGCGGATGCGGGGGATGCCACGACCCTCCTCGCCGGTGAGTACCAGCCGGGCGACATCATCGCCGTGACGGTCGAGCCGCAGGGCGGAGCCCCGGACGGCGTGGCCACCGGTGAGGCCGTCATCGTCATCCCCACCGCCTGACGGCCTCTCCGCCGCACCCCGCGGGTAGCCTGGATCGGTGACCGATCAGCCCCGAGACTTCCACAAGCCGGTGCGCCGGCCCGCGGAACTGTTCGACCGGCTCTTCGCCGCCGACGACCCCGCGGAGGTGTCGCGGGTCGCCCACAGCACCGCCCACGCGCTGCTGGCACGCGTGCGGGCAGACCCCTCGGCCGAGGTGGTCGGACGCCTCGTCGACTTCACCGACGAGCACGGCATCGACGACATCGCCGAGCTGTGGTCGCGCGCGCCCGCACGGTCGCTGCCGGGCGCCCTGTGGCGGCTGTACCTGCTGCAGCTCATGATCCACGACGACCCGCAGACCGCCGCCCTCCTCTACGAACGCGGCCGGGTGCAGATCGCCTCGGCCGACCCGGTGATCGCGGGGGCACCCACCCCCGCGGACCCGGACGAGCTCGTCCAGGTGATCGACATGATCCTGCGCGGACTCTTCGAGGGCGACTTCGCCGTCGCGCTCGAGCGGGCCGCGGCGTTCTGCCGCGTGCAGGCCGCCGGTGCCACCTACGTCGCCGACGACTACGAGGCCACCGAACCCGAGCGCGCCTCCACCCTCACCACGCGCGCGCTGCGGCTGTCGACGTACGCGAACGATCTCGCCGCGTGCGCGGCACTGTGGCGGCGCGAAGCGCTGAGCTGACGCATCCGGAACTTCAGCAGAAAAGTAAGTGCCGGGCCGCAGAACGCCTCTCGGCGCGAGGCCGCTCATAGCGGCGAAAGATGGAGCCCGGGGTTACTGCGGCCCGGCTCCTCCAGTGTAACGGCTGACGCGCACAGGTATTCCGCGACCGTAGGCTCGGGGCATGGCATGGCGCTACGCACTCGTGATCGACCCGGTGGCCGCGGACGATCCCCGCACCGACTTCTCCGACACCTTCACCGAGATCGATCCGTCCGCTCCGGCGCTGAGCGTCGGTGAGCTCTCCACCCAGCGCGGCGACGGCATCTTCGAGTCCATCGGCGTCGTGGACGCGCATCCGCAGGAGGTGCAGGCGCACCTGGAGCGCCTGGCGCACTCGGCCGAGCTGTGCGACCTGCCCGTGCCGCATGTCGAGCAGTGGCGGCAGGCGGTGATGCGCGTGGCGGCCGTCGCCGACCCGGGGGAGAGCGTCCTCAAGCTCATCCTCAGCCGCGGGGTCGAGCATGGTCCGTCGCCCACCGCGTGGGTCACGCTCGCGCCGGCGCCGGACAACGCGCGGGCGCGGCGCGACGGCATCCGCGTGGTGACCCTCGACCGCGGCCTCGACAGCGGCGCACCGGCCCGTGCGCCGTGGCTGCTCCTCGGCGCGAAGACCCTGTCGTACGCGGTCAACATGGCGGCGATCCGCGAAGCCCGCCGCCGCGGCGCCGACGACGCGGTCTTCGTCTCCAGCGACGGCCTCGTGCTGGAGGGGCCGACCTCCTCCGTGGTGCTGCGGTTCGGCGACCGGTTCGTCACCCCCGAGCCCGGTGCCGGGATCCTCCACGGCACGACGCAGCTGAGCCTGTTCGCCTATCTCGCCGATCGGGGGTTCGAGGTGGCGTACGAGCCGGTGCCGGTGGCGGCGCTCGCGCAGGCGGATGCCGCCTGGCTCGTCTCCAGCGTCCGCCTGGCCGCGCCCCTCACGGCGATCGACGGCCGCGCCCTCGCCCTCGACGCCGAGCTGACGGCCGACCTCAACGCGTACCTGCTGACCCCGCGCGACTGACGCGCCTATCGCCGCACGCGGGCTTTCGGCCCAGACGCGGGCATGCGCGGCGAAAAAGCCCGCGCGCGGCCCGAATGCCCGCGCCCCGCGCGACCGCGAAGCGGCGAGGGCGCGCGGGGGTCAGCCGAAGCGGCCGGAGACGTAGTCCTCGGTCGCCTGCACCGACGGCGTGGTGAAGATCGTCGCGGTGTCGTCGTACTCGATGAGCTTGCCCGGCTTGCCGGTGCCGGCGATGTTGAAGAACGCCGTGCGGTCGGAGACCCGCGAGGCCTGCTGCATGTTGTGCGTCACGATGACCACGGTGTAGTCGTTCTTCAGCTCCGCGATGAGCTCCTCGATCGCGTAGGTCGAGATCGGGTCCAGCGCCGAGCACGGCTCGTCCATCAGGATGACGTCGGGGGAGACCGCGAGCGCCCGCGCGATGCACAGACGCTGCTGCTGGCCGCCCGACAGGCCCGAGCCCGGCTTGCCGAGGCGGTCCTTGACCTCGTTCCACAGGTTCGCGCCCCGCAGCGACTTCTCCACGAGGGCGTCGGCGTCCGACGTCGAGATGCGGCGGTTGTTGAGCTTCACGCCGGCCAGCACGTTCTCGCGGATCGACATCGTGGGGAAGGGGTTCGGGCGCTGGAAGACCATGCCCACCTGCCGGCGGACGAGCACCGGGTCGACGCCGGCGCCGTAGAGGTCGTCGCCGTCGAGGAGCACCTCGCCCTCCACGCGCGCGCCCGGGATGACCTCGTGCATGCGGTTGAGGGTGCGCAGGAAGGTGGACTTGCCGCAGCCCGACGGGCCGATGAAGGCCGTCACACTGCGCGGCTCGATCTGGAGGGAGACGCCCTCCACGGCGAGGAAGTCGCCGTAGTAGACGTTGAGGTCGTTGACTTCGATGCTCTTGGACACGTGGGTTCTTTCGGGTTTCAGCGGCCGGTCTTGGGGGCGAACACGCGCGCGACCAGCCGCGCGACGAGGTTCAGCAGCATGACGATCACGATGAGGGTGAGCGCGGCGGCCCAGGCCCGGCCGACGTATGCCTCGGGCGGGATGCCCTGGTTCATGTACTGGGTGTAGGTGAAGACGGGGAGGGTCTGCATGCGTCCGCTGAACAGGTCGTAGTTCATGGATGCGGTGAATCCGGCCGTGATCAGCAGCGGCGCCGTCTCGCCGATGACCCGCGAGATGGAGAGCATGACCCCCGTCGTGATGCCCGCGATCGCAGTGGGCAGGACCACCTTCGCGATCGTGAGCCACTTCGGCACGCCCAGCGCGTACGACGCCTCGCGCAGCTCGTTGGGCACGAGGCGGAGCATCTCCTCGGTGGAGCGCACCACGACCGGGATCATGAGCACGGCCAGGGCCACCGACCCGATGATGCCCAGGCGCACGCCCGGCCCCAGGAACAGGGCGAACAGCGCGTAGGCGAACAGGCCCGCCACGATCGAGGGGATGCCGGTCATGACGTCGACGAGGAACGTGATGCCGCGGGCCAGACGCTTGCCGGCACCGTACTCGACGAGGTAGATCGCGGTGAACAGGCCGATCGGAATCGAGATGACGGCCGCGGCGAGCGTGATGAGCACGGTGCCGACGATCGCGTGAAGCGCGCCCCCGCCCTCGCCGACGACGTTGCGCATCGACGAGGAGAAGAACTCCCCGCTCCAGTGGGGGGCGCCCAGGCTCACCACGGTGACCGCGACCGAGATCAGCGGCACCATGGCCACGAGGAAGGCCGCGGTGACCAGCCCCGTGACGAACCGGTCGACGGCCTTGCGGCGGCCCTCGACGATCGCCGAGAGGGTGAAGATGAGCGCGAGGTAGAGCACGGCGCCGGCGATCACCGACGCGGCGATGTTGAACGCCTCGCCGGTGGAGGCGGCCATCACGCCGAAGAACACCCCGGCGATGCCGAGCGATCCGGCCAGGAGCGCCCACGGGCTCCACCGCGGGAGGCGTCCGCTGGTGAGGCGGCGGTCCTCGGCGACGGGCTGCGTCGCGGGCGGGGTCAGGGTGGCGGTCATCTCAGTTGGCCCCCGAGAACTCTTTGCGCCGGCTCACGATGTAGCGCGCGAGGGCGTTGACCGCGAAGGTCACGATGAACAGGATGAGGCCGGTCGCGATGAGCACGTTGATGTTGAGGCCGTACGCCTCGGGGAAGCTCAGCGCGATGTTGGCGGCGATCGTGTTGGGGTTGTTGGGCGTGAACAGCGCGAAGGTGATGCCGCCGGAGACCGACAGCACCATGGCGACGGCCATGGTCTCGCCGAGCGCCCGCCCGAGGCCGAGCATCGCGGCCGAGACGATGCCGCTGCGGGCGAAGGGGAACACGGCCATCCGCACCATCTCCCAGCGCGTCGAACCGAGCGCGAGCGCCGCCTCCTCGTGGAGCACGGGCGTCTGCAGGAAGATCTCGCGGCAGATGGCGGTGATGATGGGGGTCACCATGACGGCCAGGACGATCGCGGCGGTGAAGATCGTGCGCCCGGTGCTCGACAGCGGCGGGGCGAACAGCGGGAACCAGCCGGCGTTGTCGACGAACCAGCTGTAGATCGGCTGCACGGCCGGGGCGAGCACGCCGATGCCCCACAGGCCGAAGACGACGGAGGGGACGGCGGCGAGGAGGTCGACGACGTAGCCGAGCGCCTGGGCCAGGCGGCGCGGGGCGTAGTGGGAGATGAACAGCGCCACGCCGAGCGACAGGGGCACGGCCATGAGCAGCGCCAGGAACGCCGCCCACACCGTGCCGAAGACGAGGGGGCCGACGTAGGACCAGAAGTCGGCGGGGAGGATCGAGGCATCCTCGGAGGTGGCGAACAGCGCGGGCAGCGACTGCACGATGAGGAAGATCGCCACCGCGGCGAGGGTGACGAGGATCATCGAGCCGGCGAACAGCGCGGTGCGGGAGAACCAGCGGTCGCCCGCGCGCTGGGTGCCCTTCATGGACCGGGGTGGAGCGACCGCGGGTGTGGAGGTCATGGTGTCGATTCTGTCGGTTCGGATCGGGCTCCGCACGAATGCCCGGTCCGGCGCGAAGCCGGACCGGGCATCCCCGGCGTCCTTACTGGATCGCCTCGATGGCGGCGTTCACCTGCTCGCGCAGCGTGTCGGAGATCGGGGCGCTGCCGGCGGCCTCGGCGGCCGCATCCTGGCCCTCGGCGCTGGCGACGTAGCTGAAGAAGCCCTTCACGAGCTCAGCCGTGGCGTCGTCCTCGTAGTCGGCGCAGCCGACCATGTAGCTCACCAGGACGATCGGGTAGACGCCCGCCTCGGTGGTGGTGCGGTCGATGGCGATGGCGATGTCGGTGGCGGCACGGCCCTCCTCCTCGGGGGAGGCGTCCACGACGGCCGCGGCGGCCTCGGGGGAGTAGGCGACGAACTCCTCGCCCACCTGGATGGCCACGGTGCCGAGGTCACCGGCGCGCGAGGCGTCGGCGTAGCCGATGGTGCCCTGACCGCCCTCGACGGCGGAGATGACGCCCGAGGTGCCCTGGGCGGCCTCGCCGCCCTCGAGCGGCCACACGCCGTCGGGCTCGCTGGTCCACACGTCGGGTGCGGCCTGGAACAGGTAGTCGGTGAAGTTCTCCGTCGTGCCGGAGTCGTCGGAGCGGTGCACCGGCGTGATGGCCGAGGCGGGCAGGTCGACGTCCTCGTTCAGTGCGACGATCGCGGGGTCGTTCCACTCGGTGATCTCACCGGCGAAGATCCCGGCGACGGTGGCCGCGTCGAGGTTGAGCGAGTCGACGCCGTCGAGGTTGAACACCACGGCGATCGGGGAGATGTAGGTCGGCAGCTCGACGATGTCGGATCCCTCGACGCACGCGTCGAAGGGACCGGCCTCGATCTCGTCGGTCTTGAACGCGCGGTCGGAGCCGGCGAACTGGAAGGCGCCGGCCTGGAACGACTCGCGGCCGGTGCCCGAGCCGGCCGGGTCGTAGTCGATGGTGAGGTCGGGGTTGGCGCCCTGCAGGCCCGCGGTCCAGGTCTGGACCGCCACCTCCTGCGACGACGCGCCGCCACCGACGAGGTTGCCGGACAGCTCGGCCGCGGGGGCGCCGGTGTCGCCACCGGAGGGCGCGGTGCCTTCGTTCGCGGCGCACCCGGCGAGGGCGAGGGCCGCGACGGCGGCGACGGCGCCCAGCTGGGCGAAGCGGGAGATCTTCACGATGTGGATCCTTCGGGTAGCGGAACTGTGTGGAACCCGGTGCAGGGCTCGGCGTCGACGCTAAACAGCGGTCCTTACGCGATGGCGCAGAGAAGGTGAACGGCAGGTGAACGCGCGCGGGCGCATTCCCGCGCGCGACACGGGCCCCGCGGCGTCAGATCCGCGGCGCGTGGGTCTCGATCGCGATGATGCCCGAGCCCGGATGCTCCGCCGACAGGTGCGCGACGGAGAACGCGCCGGTCTCCAGCGCCGACGCGCTGCCGAGATACGAGCCCGCCAGCGTGCCGGTGGCCAGGGCGAGTTCGCTGAGGATGTCGGGGAGCACCGGACCGTGGCTGCACAGCACGACCGGCCGCCGTGCGCGCACGCGCTCGCCGATGACGCGGCGGGCGTCGGCGGCGCCCTCCTCCCACGCGTCCTGGCTGATCAGCGCCGTCTTCTCGATGCGGCGCCCGAGGGCCGCCGAGAGCGGGGTCACGGTGCGCACGCACCGCTCGGCGGGGCTGGAGACGATGCGGCGCACGCCGAAGGCGAGGAGGGGGCCGACGATCGACTCCGCCTGCGCCCGCCCGCGGGAGGTCAGCGGCCGCGCCGCATCCGCGCCCGTCCAGTCCGCGCGCGACTTCGCCTTGCCGTGCCGCAGGGCGATCACCGGGAAGGTCCGCAGCACCCCCTGGTCCACGAGTGCGCGGAACGCCTCGAGGATCTCGACGTCGACGGGATAGCTCAGCCGGTCGCGCGCCTTCTTCGGGCTCGTCCACTCCAGCGCCGCGATCTCCTTGTTGGGCACGAAGGAGGACGCGCGCACCGCCGCGTCCGTGGCCTCGGTCGACCAGTAGTGCACGATCTTCTCGCGCCGGTTCGGCAGCCGGTACCGCGAGACCCCGATCGGCACGCCCAGGTTCACCCGGATGCCGGTCTCCTCGCGGATCTCGCGCACGGCGGTCTCGGCGAGCATCTCGCCGGGGTCGACCTTGCCCTTGGGCAGGGTCACGTCGCGGTACTTGGTGCGGTGGATGAGGAGGACCTTGATCTTCCCGTCGACCAGGCGCCAGACGACGCCGCCGGCGGCGTAGACTGCGGTCTCCGTCATCGCACCGCCCGCGCCCGGCGACGGCGCTGCACCGTCTCCATCGTCTTCTCCTGCAGATCCGTCAGCGGCGCGCCGTCGGCGTCGACACTGCGGCGCGTCCACTCGCCGTCGGCCCCGAGATGCCACGAGCTGGTCGTGTCGCTCATCGCGAGGTCGAACAGCGCCGAGAGCTCCTCGATCTGCGCGGGCGCGCTCACCCGCACCAGCGCCTCGACCCGGCGGTCGAGGTTGCGGTGCATCATGTCGGCGCTGCCGATGTACACCTGCGGCGACCCGTCGGCCTCGAAGGCGAAGATGCGGGAGTGCTCGAGGTAGCGGCCCAGGATGCTGCGCACCGTGATGTTCTCGCTGAGCCCGGGCACACCGGGCTTGAGCGAGCAGATGCCGCGCACCCACACCTCGATGGGCACGCCCGCCTGGCTCGCGCGGTAGAGGGCGTCGATGATCTGCTCGTCGACCATCGAGTTGACCTTGATGCGCACGCGCGCGGGCTTGCCGGCGAGGGCGTTGCGCCGCTCCTTGTCGATGAGGCGCACGAGACCCTTGCGCAGGTGGAGGGGCGCGACCAGGAGGCGCTTGAACTTCTTCTCGATCGCGTAGCCGCTGAGCTCGTTGAACAGCCGCGTGAGGTCACGGCCCACCTCGTTGTCGACGGTGAACAGCCCGAAGTCCTCGTAGAGCCGGCTCGTCTTGGGGTTGTAGTTGCCGGTGCCCACGTGGCTGTAGTGGCGGAGCACCCCCTCCTCCTCGCGGATCACCAGGGCGAGCTTGCAGTGGGTCTTCAGGCCGACCAGGCCGTAGACGACGTGGACGCCGGCCTTCTCGAGCTTTCGCGCCCACACGATGTTCGCGGCCTCGTCGAAGCGGGCTTTGACCTCGACGAGGGCGAGCACCTGCTTGCCGGCCTCGGCCGCGTCGATGAGGGCCTGCACGATGGGACTGTCGCCGGAGGTGCGGTAGAGCGTCTGCTTGATGGCGAGGACGTGCGGGTCTTTCGCCGCCTGCTCCAGGAAGGCCTGCACGCTCGTCGCGAACGACTCGTAGGGGTGGTGCACGAGCACGTCGCCTGCGCGGATCGCCGCGAAGATGTCGGCGCGGCCGTTCTGCTCGGCCGGCTGGAAGGCCACCGCGGTCTTGGGCACCGCCGGCGGGTAGTGCAGATCGGGGCGGTCGATGCGCACGAGGTCGAACAGTCCGCGCAGGTCCAGCGCGCCCGGCAGGCGGTAGACCGCCTGCTCGGTGATGTCGAGCTCGTTCAGCAGCAGGTCGAGGGTGAGATCGTCCATGTCGTCGGTGATCTCGAGACGGATCGGCGGACCGAACCGGCGGCGGAGCAGCTCCGCTTCGAGGGCCTGGATGAGATTCTCCGTCTCGTCCTCCTCGATCGTCATGTCCTCGTTGCGGGTGAGGCGGAACGCGTGGTGGTCGAGCACCTCCATGCCGGGGAACAGGTCGCCGAGGTGGTTGGCGATGAGATCTTCCAGCGGCAGATAGCGCACCGCATCCGTGTCGCCCGGAATCTGGACGAAGCGCGGCAGCATCGGCGGCACCTTCAGACGCGCGAACTCCTGGCGTCCGGTGCGCGCGTTGCGCACGCGGATGGCGAGGTTCAGCGAAAGTCCGGAGATGTAGGGGAAGGGGTGGGCGGGGTCGACGGCCAGCGGCATCAGCACGGGGAAGACCTGCGCCTGGAAGTACTCCGAGAGGCGCTCGCGGGCGTCGTCGTCGACCTCGCTCCACGAGGTCATCTCGATGCCGGCCTCGGCCAGGGCCGGCCGCACCTGCTCGGTCCACACCGAGGCGTGGCGCAGCTGCAGGAGGTGCGCCTCGCGGGAGATGTCGGCGAGCACGTCCTGGGCGGAGCGACCGACGTTCGTGGGCACCGCGAGGCCGGTGACGATCCGGCGCTTGAGGCCTGCGACGCGCACCATGAAGAACTCGTCGAGGTTGCTGGCGAAGATCGCGAGGAAGTTCGCGCGCTCGAGGGTCGGGATGCCCGGGTCTTCGGCCAGTTCGAGCACCCGCCGGTTGAACGCCAGCCAGCTCAGTTCGCGGTCGAGGTAGCGCCCCTCGGGAAGCTCGGCGTCCGCCGTCTCCACCGCGCCGTCGAAGTCGTCGTCGTCGGCATCGCCCAGCCCGGCGTCGATCTCGTCGCGTTCGATCATCCCGACATCATTGCAGGGTCGGATGACGCGCGGGTGTCTCGTTGACGGCGTCAGGCCGACGAGGGGGAGGGGGCGGGGAGCTGGTCGTCCTCGTACACGTTGAACCGGTAGCCGACGTTGCGGACGGTGCCGATCAGCTGCTCGAGGTCGCCGAGCTTGGCGCGCAGGCGCCGCACGTGCACGTCCACCGTGCGCGTGCCGCCGAAGTAGTCGTACCCCCACACTTCGCTCAGCAGCTGCTCGCGGGTGAAGACGCGGGAGGGGTGGGTGGCGAAGAAGTGCAGGAGCTGGAACTCCTTATAGGTGAGGTCCAGCGGCTTGCCGTGCACCTTCGCCGAGTAGGAGGACTCGTCGATGGTGATGCCGGAGGTCTGGATGCGGGTGGAGACCTGCTCCTTCGTCATCCGCCCGATCACGAGGCGCACGCGCGCATCCACCTCGGCGGGGCCCGCCGTGAAGAGGATGACGTCGTCCACGCCCCAGTCGGGGGAGACGGCGGTGAGGCCGCCCTCGGTCACCACGAGCACGAGCGGGGCGTCCAGTCCGGTCGTGTTGAGGATCTTGCACAGCGACTTCGCGCCGACGAGGTCGGTGCGCGCGTCGATGAAGATGACGTCGGCGCTCGGGGCGTTGACCAGCTGGGCCGGCTCGGCGGGGATCTGGCGCACCCGGTGGCTGAGCAACTCGAGCGAGGGCAGGACCGGGCCGCCGCCCTGCGCGGAACTCAGTACGAGAAGCTGTGCCAACGGGACCTCCCCTGATGCGGGGCCCCGCATCTTCCGCCATCTTACGGGGCGTCGGGACCGCTCCCGCCGCGGCGGGATGCGACGGGCCGATCGGTGCGGGACAATGGCGATATGTCCGTGCCTGAGCTGGCGCCGCGGCGCACCGTCTGGGGGGTCGTCGCGGTGTGGATCGCGGCCGCCGTCGCCGGGGTCGCCATCGGAGTCTTCGTCCCCGAGACCTGGCGTGCGCCGTGGCTGACCGTGGCGCTGGGGGCGAGTCTCGTCCTCTCCTTCGCCGTGCAGCTGTGGTACGGCCGGTCGCAGGAGTTCATCCTGCGCGTGGCGGCGAGCGTGCTCGGCGCCCTGCTCGTGATGGCCGTCATCAGCGCCGGTTTCGGGCTGGCCGCGCTGATTCCCGGATAGAGTGGTGGGCATGGACCTCCTTGCGCTGGAACTCTTCTTCGTGGGACTTCTCGGCCTGGCCTCGCTCGCGATCGTTTTCGTGTCGGGCGTCGTCGTGAAGAACCTGTACCGCGGCCAGCGCTGACCGGCGGCGCGGCATGCTCGAACTGCCGACCGACCTGCCCGCAGACCTCGCCCCGCTCTCGTGGCTCGTGGGCGTGTGGGAGGGCACCGGCGTCATCGACTACGCGACCGGTGACACGCACCTCTCGGGCGAGTTCGCCCATCGCGTGAGCTTCAGCCATGACGGCGGCGCGTACCTCAACTACTCGGCAGATGCGTGGCTGCTGACCGACGACGCGCCCACCCCGCTCGTGTCCGAGCTCGGCTACTGGCGGCTCAGCCGCCCCGCCACCGACGCCGACGCCGGGCCCGGACTCCTCCCGGCGATCGCGACGGCTCCGCCACGGACCGTCGACGACGTCGAGGCGCTCCGCAACCCGCAGGGCGGCTTCGACATCGAGGCCTCCCTCGTCCATGCCGACGGCGTGAGCGAGCTGTACCTCGGTCAGGTGCGGGGCCCCCGCGTGGATCTGGCGACGGATGCCGTCATCCGCCCCGCGTCGGCCAAGCCCTATGCCGCCGCGACCCGCATGTACGGGCTCGTGGACGGTCACCTCCTGTGGGCGTGGGACATCGCCGCCCTCGGCGGCGAGCTCGCCTCGCACGCCTCGGCACGCCTGGCCCGGGCGGAGTGACGATGACCGAGCTGTCCTCCCTCCCCGGCGCGGTCCTGGACGAACGGGGTCTGCGTCACCTCGGCAACCCCGTCGGCGAGCAGCGGGCGCTGGCCGCCGGCCGGGCGCTCGCGATCCTCGGCGACCGCCGTGTGCTCAGCGTCGGCGGGGAAGACCGGCTCAGCTGGCTGGACTCGCTGTCGTCTCAGGCGCTGACCGCGCTTCGCGCGGGGGTCTCCACGGAGATGCTGATCCTCGATCCGCAGGGCCGCGTCGAGCACGCCGCCGCCGTGGTCGACGACGGGCAGACCACGTGGCTGATCGTCGACGCGGCCGACGCCGACGCCCTGGCGGCGTGGCTGATGCGCATGCGCTTCCGGCTGCGGGTGGATGTCCGCGACCACACCGGCGAGCTCCACGTCGTCGGCGGCACCGCGGCGGCCGTTGCCGCGGTGACGGCGATCGCCCCGGCCGGCGAACCGGTGCGCTGGCGCGACCCGTGGCCCGACGTCGCGCCGGGCGGCTGGGCGTATGCCGCCTCCGCAGGGCACCCCGGTGCCGAGCGCGACTGGACCGAGGCCGTGGTCGACGCCGGCGAGATCGAGCGTCTCACCGCGGCCGCGGCATCCGGAGCCCTCGCCCTCGCCGGTCTCGACGCCGTCGAGGCGCTTCGCATCGCGGCGTGGCGCCCGCGCGTGTCGGTCGATGCCGACGAGCGGGCGCTGCCGCACGAGCTGGATTGGCTCCGCACCGCCGTGCATCTGTCGAAGGGCTGCTACCGCGGCCAGGAGACCGTCGCGAAAGTGCACAACCTCGGTCACCCGCCGCGGCGCGTGGCGTTCCTGCAGCTCGACGGCAGCGATAGCGTGCTGCCCGCCCGCGGCGACGCCGTGCGCGTGGGCGACACGGTCGTCGGCGCCGTCACCTCGGCCGCGTGGCACCACGAAGACGGGCCGATCGCCCTCGCCCTCCTCAAGCGCACCGCCCCCGCCGACGCCGAGCTGGTCGTGGACACCGCCGAGGGGCCGATCGCCGCCGCGCAGCAGGTCGTGGTGCCCGCCGACGCCGGCGCGACCGCCGCCGTCCCGCGCCTCCCGCGCCTCGGCCGCCGCTGACCCCCCTCCCCCTCCCCAGCCCGTCGACTTGCCAGCATCCGTCGCTTTTTCGCGCGAAACACGACAGATGCTGGCAAGTCGACGGACTCGGATGCGGGCTCCGGCGGGCTCGCGCGGGCTCGGGCGCGGTTCAGGCGGGGGCGACCGCGGCCCACGGCACACCGACTTCGCCGAGCCGCCACCGCGCGCGGCCCAGGAGCGGCCAGCCCTGCGCGGCCACGGCGTCCAGCGCCGTGCGCCACCGGTGCACCGGGCCGAACGGGGCCACGCCCGCCGCGCGGCGCCATTCGTCCTCCAACGCCGCGAGGAAGGCGTGCACGCGCTCGCCGGGGACGTTGCGGTGGATGAGCGCCTTCGGCAGGCGCTCGGCGGCGATGGCGGGGGAGTCCAGCCCCGCCAGGCGCAGCGAGATCGTGAGGCTGCGGGGCACGGCATCCGCCCCCACCTCGACCCACGACGCGATGCGCCCCACCTCGTCGCACGTGCCCTCCACGAGAACGCCCCCGGGCGCGAGCCGGGCCGCGATGCGCTCCCACGCCGGGGCGACGGCGGGCTCGTCGTACTGGCGGAGGACGTTCATCGCCCGGACGATCACCGGCCGCCGTCCGCCCGGAAGGGGCAGCTCGAAGCCGCCGCGCGAGAACGACACGTGCCCGCGCACGGCCTCGGGCTCGGCCGCGAGCTGCGCGCGGGCGCGGGTCACGCGCTCGGGGTCGATCTCGACGCCCGCGACCTCCACGTCGGGGCGCACCCGCGCGAGCCGGCGGTACAGCTCGAGGGTCGTCACCGCGCTGGCGCCGAACCCGAGGTCGGCGACGACGGGGTCGGCCGCCCGTCGCAGGGCGGGATGACGCGCGATCCAGCGGTCGACGCGGCGGAGCCGGTTGGTGCCGGTGGTGCCGCGCGTGATCTGACCCTCCGGCGCGCGCATGGCCCCATGATGCCAGGCGGGACGGGGCGGGGCCGGGGCAGCGGCCCTCGATAGGATGGCGGCATGAGCGCCCCCTACACCCTGATCCTCCTGCGCCACGGCCAGAGCGAGTGGAACGAGCTGAACCTGTTCACCGGATGGGTCGACGTCCGGCTCACCGACCAGGGCAAGGCCGAGGCCCGCCGCGGCGGCGAGCTGCTGGCCGAATCGGACCTCCTGCCCGACGTGCTGCACACCTCCGTCCTCAGCCGCGCGATTCAGACCGCGAACATCGCGCTGGATGCCGCCGACCGCCTGTGGATCCCCGTCTCGCGCTCGTGGCGTCTGAACGAGCGTCACTACGGCGCCCTGCAGGGCAAGGACAAGGCCCAGACCCTCGAGGAGTTCGGCCCCGAGCAGTTCCAGCTGTGGCGCCGCTCGTTCGACGTGCCGCCGCCGCCGCTGCCCGCCGACGACGAGTACAGCCAGGTCGGCGACGCCCGGTACGTGGGCATCGATGGCGAGGTTCCCCACACCGAGTCGCTCAAGCTCGTGATCGACCGGATGCTGCCGTACTGGGAGGAGCGGATCGTCCCCGATCTGCGCGCCGGAAAGGTCGTGCTCGTCACGGCGCACGGCAATTCGCTGCGCGGCCTGGTCAAGCACCTCGAGGGCATCGCCGACGACGACATCGCCGCGCTGAACATCCCCACCGGAATCCCGCTCGTCTACAAGCTCGACGCCGACCTGCGCCCCCTCGGCCCCGGCGCCTACCTCGACCCGGAGGCCGCCGCCGCCGGCGTCGCCGCCGTCGCCGCGCAGGGCACCAAGTAAGACCACGCGAGGGGGGCGGATGCTGCGCAGCATCCGCCCCCTTTCGCATGCCCGCCCTACGCGGGCGCGGTGGCGTCGGCCGTCCAGTCGCCGGTGGCGAGGTAGACGACCTTCTTCGCGACCGACTCGGCGTGGTCGGCGAAACGCTCGTGGTAGCGGCTGGCGAGGGTCGCGTCGACGGTCGCCATCGCCTCGCCCTTCCAGTTCTCGCCGAGCACCTTCTCGAACACGCTGACGTGCAGCTCGTCGATGGCGTCGTCGTCGTTGCGGATCTCCTCCGCGAGCTCCAGGTTCTCGGTGCGCAGCAGCTCGGTGAGCTTGCGCGCCACCGACACGTCGAGCTCGCCCATCCGGATGAAGGTGCCCTTCAGGCCCTTCGGGATCGCCCGCTCGGGGAAGCGCGAGCGGGCGAGCT
>CAZBZR010000003.1:24553-31270 GCA_964496445.1 uncultured Microbacterium sp. | reverse complement strand
TCATGTAAGGCAGGGCGAGCTGGGCGATGTGCTCGGCCATGTCGCCCATGCGCTCGAGCGAAGCGCTCACCCGCAGCGCCGCCACGACGATCCGCAGGTCGCGGGCGACCGGCTGCTGGCGGGCGAGGATCTCGATCGCCAGCTCGTCGAGCTCGACGCACTTCTCGTCGATGATGCGGTCGGCCTCGATGACGTCTTCGGCCAGCGCGACGTCGCTGGTGGAGAACGCCCGCGTGGCACGGTCGATGGCGACCGTGACGAGCTCGGCGATCTCGACGAGACGGTTCTGCACGTCTTCGAGCGACTGGTGGAACACTTCGCGCATCGCTGCGACCTCCTGGATTCGCGGCACGGCACACGGGCCGCGACCGACGCGATTGTTTCCCGCGCGGGTGAACGGATGGTGCCTCGGAAGTGAATAGTAGCCTCCGGATCCGACGTGGATCCCGCTCCGGGCGTGACGCCGCGGAGCGTCGCCCTACGCTGGAGGCATGGATCAGACGCAGCTCTCGCTGCTGGCACTCTTCTCGGGGGTGCTCGTCGGAGGCTCCGTCGTCTTCCTTCTCGCGTGGGCGATGCGGGTGCGCGACCGGCAGCGCGCCGCGGTGTCCACCGACGTGCCCGACGGCGTCGCCGAGGTGCTGCGCGCGATGCACGATCCCGCCTTCGTCGCCGACACCTCCGGCACGGTCCTGGCCGCCTCCGCTCCCGCCGAGGTGTTCTCGATGCGCGTGGGCGCGGTGATCCCGGACGACGACCTGCGCCGCGTGGTGCGCACGGCCCGCGAGAGCGGCTCCACGGTGAGCGAGACCCTGCGGCTGCGCCGCGGTCCGGCACCGGCCGAGCCGCGGCTGGTCGCGGTGCGGGCCGCCGGCATCTCGCCGCGGCTCACGCTCGTGGTGCTGCGCGACATCACCGAGCGCGAGCGCGTCGAGGAGATGCGCCGGGACTTCGTCGCCAACACCAGCCACGAGCTGAAGACCCCCGTCGGCGCCGTCAGCCTCCTCGCCGAGGCGATCGAATCCGCGGCCGACGACCCGGCGCAGGTGCGCGCGTTCGCGACCCGCCTGACCGCGGAGGCGGGGCGCCTGGGCGCGCTGACCGCGCGCATCATGAGCCTGTCGCGGCTGCAGGCCACCGACGAGCTGAAGGACGTGCGCGACGTGTCCGTCGACGAGGTGGTCACCTCCGCCGTCGAGGCGCACGTCTTCCAGGCGGATGCCGCATCCGTCGCGATCGTGCGCGGCGGCACGCGCGGACTCTACGTGCGGGGGGATGCGCAGGTGCTCACCGAGGCCATCGGGAACCTCATCTCCAACGCGATCGCCTACTCTCCGGCCGGTTCGAACGTCGGGGTGGGGGTCAAAGAGGCCGACGGGATCCTCGAGATCGCCGTCACCGACCGCGGCATCGGCATCCCCGAGTCGGAGCAGCAGCGCGTGTTCGAGCGGTTCTACCGCGCCGACCAGGCGCGCTCACGCAGCACCGGCGGCACCGGCCTCGGGCTGTCGATCGTCAAGCACGCCGTGCAGCGCCACGGCGGCGAGGTGCGGCTGTGGTCGCGCCCAGGGCGCGGCTCCACCTTCACCATCCGTCTTCCCCTGTCCGTGCCCCCCGAGCACGAGCCGGCGCGGCAGAAGCCGCGTCGCAAGAGCCGCAAGGCGGCCACCGATCGGCCCCTGCCCGGAAAGAGAGAATCCGTATGACGCGTGTGCTGATCGTCGAGGACGAACCCGACCTCGCCGACCCGCTGGCCTATCTGCTGCGCCGGGAGGGCTACGAGGTCGACATCGCCGGCGACGGCCCCGCCGCCCTCACCGCGTTCCGCGAGCGCGGGGCCGACATCGTGCTGCTGGACCTCATGCTCCCCGGCATGCCGGGCACCGAGGTGTGCCGTCAGCTGCGTGCGAGCTCCACGGTGCCGATCATCATGCTCACCGCCAAGGACTCCGAGGTCGACATCGTGGTGGGGCTCGAGCTCGGCGCCGACGACTACGTCACCAAGCCCTACTCCTCGCGGGAGCTGCTGGCCCGGATGCGGGCCGTGCTGCGGCGCTACGCGCAGGTCGAGGCCGACCTCGATGACCGTGTCCTGACCGCCGGCCGGGTGACGCTGGACATCGACCGGCACACGGTGGCCGTCGACGGCAGCGAGATCAGCATGCCCCTGAAGGAGTTCGAGCTCCTCGAGGTGCTCATGCGCAACGCCGGACGCGTGCTCACGCGCGGCCAGCTCATCGACCGCGTGTGGGGGACCGACTACTTCGGCGACACCAAGACGCTCGACGTGCACATCAAGCGCATCCGCTCGCGCATCGAGGAGAACCCGGGCAACCCGGCGATGCTCGTCACCGTGCGCGGGCTCGGCTACCGCTTCGAGGCCTGACGGGCAGGGCGCCGGTCAGGGGAGCAGTTCGTTGTAGTAGTCCAGCGCTCCGTCGAGCACCGGCACCTGGTACAGCACACCCTCGGCGTCGCCCGACTGGAAGTACACCGGCACGGTGCTTCCGGGAGGTCCGGGCACCGCGTCCAGGCCCAGCGGCGGCTCGTCGCCCTCGGGGTTGCCGAGGCTGAGCGAGGACTTCGGGGGAACGCGGACGGTCGCCTTCTGCGCATCGGCGCCCTCGCCGACCTCGATGTTGAGCACCTGCGACTCGTCGGTCTCGTTGACGACCGCGGCGATCATGTTGCCCTCGGCGCCGTCCTCTTCGCTGACGATGAGGACGTTGCGCACCTTGAGGGGCCCGGAGTCGGGGATGTTCACCCCGTCGCTGGGGGAGTACTGGATGGTGGTGGCCTGCGTGCTGATGAAGGCGCACCCCGTGGTCCCGAGGAGGACAGCGGTCCCCAGAGCGACGGACGCGATGAGTCGCGAGTTCACAGATCCTCCCGGGTGGAGCGGTCGAGCTACTCCTGCAGTCTATGGGGTCGGATGCGCCTCGCGTGCGCGCGGGGAGGGTGATGCGGAGGCAGGCGGAGAACCTTAGCGCATCGCCGCCTGTGGTAAACTGGACGTTGCCGAAAGGACATAACTCCATGCTTTTTGAGGTTGGCGAAACGGTGGTCTACCCGCACCACGGCGCGGCGACGATCATCGAGGTCAAGGACCGCATCATCAAGGGCGAGACCAAGAAGTACCTGAAGCTCAACGTCACGCAGGGAGACCTCGTGATCGAGGTGCCCGCGGAGAACGTCGATCTGGTCGGCGTCCGCGACGTGATCGGCAAGGACGGCCTGGACAAGGTCTTCGAGGTGCTGCGCGCTCCCTTCACGGAAGAGCCCACGAACTGGTCCCGCCGCTACAAGGCGAACCTGGAGAAGCTCGCGTCCGGCGATGTCATCAAGGTGAGCGAGGTCGTCCGCGACCTGTGGCGCCGCGACCAGGACCGCGGCCTGTCCGCCGGCGAGAAGCGGATGCTGGCCAAGGCGCGCCAGATCCTCGTCTCCGAGCTGGCCCTGGCCGAGAAGACCGACGAGGAGCGCGCGAGCGTCGTCCTCGACGAGGTGCTCGCTTCCTGAGCCCCCGGCGATAGCGTGGGGGCGTGAGCATCACGCCCGTCCCCCGCATCGCGGTGATCGTCGTCGCCGCCGGCTCCGGCACCCGTCTGGGAGCGGGCGGCCCCAAGGCGCTCGTCGGCATCGACGAGCACACCGTGCTCCGTCATGCTCTCGACGGCGTCTTCGCCGCCCCGCCCGCCCAGGTGGTGGTGGTGGCGCCCCCCGGATATGAGGGCGATGCGCTCACCGAGGTGCTCGCCGCCGCGGGGCCCGCGCGCGAGCTCGCCTCGGTCGTCACCGGCGGGGCGACGCGCCAGGAGTCCGTCGCCGCGGGACTGGCCGGGGTCTGGGCCGACGTGGAGTACGTCCTCGTCCACGATGCCGCCCGGGCGCTCACCCCGCCCGAGGTGTTCGTGCGCGTGCTCGACGCGCTCGCCGACGGGGAGCCGGCCGTCGTCCCCGCCCTCCCCGTGATCGACACACTCAAGCGCGTCGAGGGGTCGACCGCGGTCGCCGCCGTCGACCGTGCCGAGCTCGTCGCCGCGCAGACCCCGCAGGGGTTCTCGCGCCTCGTGCTGGACACCGCCTACGCCGTGGCCGATCGCGAGTACACCGACGATGCGGCGCTCGTCGCCGCCGCGGGCCATCCGGTCACGGTGGTCGCCGGCGATGCCCGCTCGTTCAAGATCACCACCCCCGACGACCTCGTGCGGGCCCGCGGGCTGGTCGCGCCCGCCGCCCTCAGCCACGTGGCCCTCGAGCGGGAGCATCCGCTGCCGCGGGTGGGCATCGGCACCGACGTGCACGCGTTCGGCGGCGACGGCGCCCTGTGGCTGGCCGGCCTGGAATGGCCGGGGGAACCGGCGCTGTCAGGGCACTCCGACGGGGATGCGGTGGCACACGCGATCGTGGACGCCCTGCTCTCGGCGGCCGGGCTCGGCGACATCGGCGGCCACTTCGGCACCGATCGCCGCGAGTTCGCCGGCGCGCACGCCGACGTCTTCCTCGCGCACACGCTCGGACTCGTGGGAGAGGCGGGGTGGCGGATCGGCAACGTGTCGGTGCAGTTCCAGGCCACCCGGCCCCGCTTCGCCGCCCGCCGGCTCGAGGCGGAGGCGGCGCTGTCGGCCGCGCTCGGCGGGGCGCCGGTGTCGCTCAGCGCGACCACGACCGACGGGCTCGGATTCACCGGCCGCGGCGAAGGCGTCTCGGCCTACGCGGTGGCTCTCCTGGTGCGTCCCTGAGTCACAGCTCGCGCCGGAAGTACACCGACAGCGGGTCGAGGACGTAGTCGCCGAAGGGCCCGCACTCGGCGAATCCCTCGCCGGCGTACAGGCCTCGTGCCGCGGCGAACTCCTCGCCGCTGCCGGTCTCCAGCCACACGCTCGTCATGCCCTGTGCGCGGGCCGCCGCCACGAGGTGGCGGAGGAGAGCGCGGCCGACGCCGCGGCCGAGGAAGGCATCGGCCACCCGCATGGACTTGATCTCGCCGCGGGCGGCGTCCAGGCGCTTCAGGGCCCCCACGCCCGCGAGCGTGCCGGCGTCGCGCGCGGCCCACACCGTGACATCCGGATGCTGCAGCCCGGTCAGATCCAGGGCGTGCACGCTCTCCGGCGGCGAGCCGGCCCGCATCGCCGAGAGGTGGGCGGCGAGGAGGGCCTGCACATCCGGGGCGCTCAGGTCGGCGACGGCGATCTCCACGCGGGTCACCCCTCCACCGCGAACGGACGCGGGTCGCGCGGGGCGCGCGATCCCCAGGCGAGTACGACGAGACCGATCCCCAGCACCGCGAGCCCGGCGACGGCCGGCGCGGAGAGCCGTTCGCCCAGCACCGCGATCCCGAGGAGCGCCGCGGTCAGCGGTTCGGCGAGGGTGAGGGTCGCCGCCGTCGCCGCGGTGAGCCCCTGCAGCCCCCAGGTGAACAGCGTGTACGCCAGCGCGATGGTGGCAAGGCCCAGCCACAGCGACATCGCCAGCCCCGCCGGCGACGCGGCCCACCGGACGTCGACGAAGGGGAGCAGCACGACGCCGACGAGCCCGGAGCCGGCGCCCATCGCCCCGGCCACCGTGAACGGATCCCAGCCGCCGTCCATCAGCCGGCGCTGGGCGTTCGCGAACACCGCGAAGGAGGCGCCGGCGCCGAGCGATCCGGCGAAGCCGAGCGGATCGGATCCGGCGCTGCCGCCCCCGGCGAACACGAGCAGGCCGACCCCGGCCAGGGCGAGGGCGGTCGCCACCAGCCAGGTCGCCCGCGGCATCCGGCGCGTGAGGGCCCACTCCAGCAGTCCCGCGATCACCGGAGCGGAGCCCAGCGCGACGATCGTGCCCACGGCGACGCCGTTGCGCTCGGTGCCGAGGAAGAACAGCGGCTGGTAGGCCGCGAGGCTCACGCCGGTGAGCGCCATGAGCGCGAACGCCCGCAGGTCCAGCCGTGGCGGGTGCGCCGTGCGGGTGCGGTGACGCCGTCCGACGAGCAGCCCCACGGCGGCCAGCGCGGTGCCGCCGAGAACCAGCCGCATCACGCCGACGGCGAGCGGGGTGGTGCCCTCGGGGCCCAGCGCCTGCGCGGTGCCGGTGGTGCCGAACAGCACGGCGGCCGCGACGACGGCGAGGACGGGCAGCATCCTCCCTTTCTATCGCCCGGAGCAGCTCGTCGCCGACCCGGTGGGCGCGCCACCCCGCCGGTAGGCTGGAGCGGTGACCGTCCGGATCTACGACACGAAGGCGCAGGCGCTGCGCGACCTCACCCCGAGCGACCCCGGAAACGTCACCATGTACGTCTGCGGCCCGACCGTGCAGTCCGGCCCGCACATCGGCCACGTGCGGGCGGCGCTGAGCTTCGACCTGCTGCGCCGGTGGCTCGCCCACCGCTTCGGCCGCGTCACCTTCGTCCGCAACGTCACCGACATCGACGACAAAGTGCTCGCCAACGCCACCGCCGACGAGCCCTGGTGGGCGCTGGCGTACCGCATGGAGCTGGAGTTCTCGCAGGCCTACGCCGCCGTCGGCATCCTGCCGCCCACCTACGAACCGCGCGCCACCGCGTCGATCCCGCAGATGCAGGAGCTGATCGAGCGCCTGATCGCCGGCGGGCACGCCTATGCCGCCGATCCCGCGTCGGAGGGGGCGGGCGACGTGTACTTCGATGTGCGCTCGTGGCCCGCATACGGCGCGCTCACGCGTCAGTCGGTCGACGCGATGGAGCCCGCCGGCGACGCC
>CAZBZR010000003.1:20133-24543 GCA_964496445.1 uncultured Microbacterium sp. | reverse complement strand
GGCGGCGATGGTCGGCGAGGGCAAACCGATCAGCAAGCCGCGTCGTGGTCGCAAGCCGGCTGCCGGCGAGAACACGGCTTCGGAGGCGAGCGGGGCCGGCGTTGTCGGGCGTCCGCGCGGCAAGCGCGACCCGCACGACTTCGCGCTGTGGAAGGGCGAGAAGCCCGGCGAACCGGCGAGCGCCTCGTGGGATTCGCCCTGGGGGCGCGGACGGCCGGGATGGCACATCGAGTGCTCGGCGATGTCGCGCCGCTACCTCGGCCCCTCCTTCGACATCCACGGCGGCGGGCTGGACTTGCGCTTCCCGCACCACGAGAACGAGCTCGCACAGTCGACGGCCGCCGGCGACCCGTTCGCGCGGTACTGGGTGCACAACGGACTCGTCACCGTCGGCGGGCAGATGTTGTCAAGGTCCGGCGGCCACCGAGACCTACCCCAGGACGTCCTCGCCGAGTACGACCCCCTCGTCGTCCGCTACGCGCTGGCCGCCGCCCACTACCGCTCCACGCTGGATCTGGGCCCCGAGTCGTACGCCGAGGCGCGCGCCGCCCTCGAGCGCATCACCACGTTCCGTCAGCGCGTGCTGCGGATGACTGCGGGAGACCCGGCCGCCGGAATGCCCGCCGCGCTCCCGGAGGCCTTCGCAGCCGCGATGGACGACGATCTCGGCGTGCCGCAGGCCCTGGCCGTCGTGCACGAGACCGTGCGCGCCGGCAACGCGGCGATCGATGGCGGCGACCGGGACGCCGCGGTCGCCGCATCCGCCGCGGTGGCCGGGATGCTGCAGGTGCTCGGCCTCGCCGAGGCGGAGAGCGCCGTGGCCACCTCGGACGCCGCAGCCGATGCCCTCGACGGGCTGCTGCGCGCCCTCATCGACCAACGCGCGCAGGCGCGCGCCGAGAAGGACTGGGCGGCAGCCGACCGCATCCGCGATGCCCTCGCGGCGGCCGGCGTCTCCCTCGAAGACGGTCCCACCGGGACCCATTGGAGTCTGAACAATGGCTAAGCCAGGAAACCCCTCCGCCGGTCGCGGCAAGAAGGGCCCCACGAAGGGCTCGGGCGGCAAGAACCGCCGCTCGCTGGAGGGTCGGGGGCCGACCCCCAAGGCCGAGGACCGCGCGTGGCACCCCGCAGGCAAGCGCAAGGCCGCCCAGGAGCGCTACGCCGCTGCGGGCGGCAAGGGACGCCCGGGCGGGCGCCCCGCAACCGGGGGCGGGCAGAAGGGCGGCCGGCCCAAGCAGAGCGATGACACCGAGACGGTCACCGGCCGCAACTCGGTGCTCGAGGCGCTGCGGGCGAAGATCCCGGCGACGGCGTTCTACATCGCCCAGCGCGTGGAGATGGACGACCGCGTGAAGGAGATGCTCTCCATCGCGACGCACCGCGGCATCCCGGTGCTGGAGGTCACCCGCCCGGAGCTGGACCGCATGGCCGGCTTCGACGGCGTGCACCAGGGCGTCGGGCTGAAGGTGCCGCCGTACGAGTACGCGCACCCGCAGGACCTGCTCGAGGAGATCTCCGCCACCGGCGCCCTGCCGCTGCTGGTGGCGCTGGACGGCGTGACCGACCCGCGCAACCTCGGCGCCATCATCCGCTCCACGGCCGCCTTCGGCGGGCAGGGCCTGATCATCCCGCAGCGCCGCTCGGCCGGCGTGAACTCCGCGGCCTGGAAGACCAGCGCGGGGGCGGCGGCGCGGATCCCCGTCGCGATCGCGGCGAACCTCACGGCGACGTTGAAGGACTTCAAGAAGCAGGGCGTGTTCGTGCTGGGCCTGGACGGCGACGGCGATGTGTCGCTCCCCGCTCTCGAGCTGGCCGACCGCCCCGTGGTCGTGGTCGTCGGATCGGAGGGGAAGGGCCTGTCCCGCCTGGTGACCGAGACGTGCGATCAGATCGTCTCCATCCCGATCTCCTCGGCCACCGAGTCGCTCAACGCCGGCATCGCGGCGTCGGTCGCGCTGTACCAGATCGCCACTCTGCGCGCCGCGCGGGAATAGGCCGGGCGCGCCGCGGCTTGCCTTCGGTACCCGCTCCCTCATCGTCGGAAGGAACCCGCCATGACCCGCATCGCCATCATCGGAGGAACCGGCTACGCCGGCAGCCACCTGGTCCGTGAGGCCGTGCAGCGCGGCCACACGGTCGTCTCCATCGCCCGCTCGGTGCCCGCGGAGCGGGTGGAGGGCGCGACCTACCTCGAGGGCAGCATCCTCGACGTGCCCGATCTCGTCGCCGCCCTCGACGGCGTCGAGGTGGTCGTCTCGGCCGTCGCGCCGCGCGGCGACATGCTCGGCAAGGTGCGTCCCGCGCTCCAGGAGCTGATCGCGGCGCTGCCGGACGGCGTGCGCGTGGGCGTCATCGGCGGCGCGGGCGGCAGCCTCGTCGCCCCCGGCGGTCCGCGGCTCGTCGACACGGAGGGGTTCACCGAGGAGTACAAGCCCGAGGCGCTGGAGGCCATCGGCGTGCTGGAGGACCTGCAGTCGGGCACCGGCGGGCGGGAGTGGTTCTACGTCCACCCCGCCGGCGGCTTCGGCGTGTGGGCGCCGGGGGAGCGCACCGGCGACTACCGCACCGGCGGCGACGTGCTCGTGACCGACGACTCGGGCCAGTCGTTCATCTCCGGCCCCGACTTCGCCGTCGCCGTGCTCGACGAGATCGAGGACCCGCAGCACACCGGCCGCCGCTTCACCGTCGGCTACTGACCGCCGAACGTGCACCGTCTCGCCGAGAGTGCACCGGATTCGGTGCACCCTCGGCGAGGTCGTGCACGTTCGCGGGAGCGGCGGGCGGATGCGGCGGGCGGATGCGGCGGGCGTGCGCCGCGGGTCAGACGAGGTCGCGCCAGTCGACGTCGTCGTCCTCGTCCTCGCCCACGATCGGCATCGTGCCGGTGAGGACGGGGAGCGAGACCGTGTCGGTCGGCGGACCCATCACGGTCGCCTCGTCGCGGCGGTGGCGCAGGACGTCGTCGATGTAGGAGGTCAGCACCTCCGCGAGCGGCACCGAGCGGCCACGTGCCTGCGACATGTACCAACGGTGCTCGAGCACCTGGTGGAAGACCTCGGCCGGTTCGAGCTTGGCGCGCAAATCGAACGGGATCGCCATCACGACCGGCTCGAAGACGCGGGTGAGCCACTCGTGGGCGACCATCTCCTCATCCGATCCCAGGCGTGACACGCGAGCGCGGAACTCATCGAGGTCGTTGAGCAGCCGCCGCGCCTGGTTCTCCTCGACGTCGAGGCCGGTCAGGCGCAGCAGACGCCGCTGGTGATGTCCGGCGTCGACGACCTTCGGCTGGATCGAGACCTCCGTCCCGTCCGGTGTGGTCTGGATGGACATCTCCCCGATGTCGAAGCCCAGCGCGTTCAGGCGCTGCACGCGCTCGGTGATGCGCCACGACTCGTCGACGGCGAAGGTCTCCCGGTCGGTGAGGGACGCCCACAGCGAGTGGTAGGACGACACGATGCCGTCGGCGATCTCGACGGCGTCGATGCCGCCCTCCAGACGCCCGCCGGCTTCGAGGTCCATGATCTCGCCGGCGATGTTGGTGCGGGCGATGTCGAGGTCGTGCGCGCGCTGGCCGGCGGTCAGGCCGCCCTCGTGCAGCTCACCGGTCTCCGCATCCACGAGGTAGGCGGCGTACGCGCCGGCATCCCGACGGAACAGGGTGTTCGACAGCGACACGTCGCCCCAGAAGAACCCGACGTTGTGCAGGCGCACGAGCAGCACCGCCAGCGCGTCGACGAGGCGGGTCGCCGTGTGCGGCCGCAGCACCTGGGTGAACAGAGCGCGGTAGGGCAGGGAGAACTTCAGGTGCGCCGTCACGAGCGCGGCGGGAAGGGCCTCGCCGCGGGCATCCGCACGCCCGGCGATCACGGCCACCCGCTCGACGCACGGCGCCGCGAGGCGGTGGAGGTTGCCGAGCATGTCGTACTCGCGGCGCGCCATCTCCTCGGTGGTCTCCTTGATCGCGACCACGCGACCGGACAGATTCGCGAAGCGCACCAGGTGGCGCGAGATGCCCTTGGGCAGGTAGACGATGGTGCTGCTCGGCCAGTCGCCGAGCGGCGTCGACCAGGGCAGCGACAGCAGCCCCGGGTCGACCGAGCTGGCGGTGATGCTGAGGGATTCGGCCACGGAACGATCCTCCCGCAAAAGCCGACGCGGCGCGGGAAGCTCCAGGCTCCCCGCGCCGCGCACGGATGGTGGGATCAGGCGGAGACGACGGGCTTGTCGTTCAGGCGCTGCCCCGACTCGAGGTCGAACGCGTGCACGTGGCCCGCGGTGGCAGCGAGCGTGACCGTCTCGCCCGCGTTGGGGTGGTTGCGGCCGTCGACGCGCGCGACCAGGTCGGTGCGCTTGCCGTTGATGTCGGCGTGGCCGTAGAGGTAGCCGTCGGCGCCGAGCTCCTCG
>CAZBZR010000003.1:0-20123 GCA_964496445.1 uncultured Microbacterium sp. | reverse complement strand
ACCACCGAGAGGCCCTTGCCGTCGGCGGGGCCGACGACGATGTCCTCGGGGCGGACGCCGACGGTCACCTGGCTGCCGTTCGCGCGGCCCACGGTGTCGCGCTCCAGCGGCACGATCTCGTCACCGAAGCGGACACCGCCGTCGGCGAGATCGGCCGGGAAGAGGTTCATGGCGGGGGAGCCGATGAAGCCGGCGACGAAGACGTTGTTCGGCTTCTCGTACAGGTCGCGGGGCGTACCCACCTGCTGGAGGAGTCCGTCCTTGAGCACCGCGATGCGGTCGCCCATCGTCAGCGCCTCGGTCTGGTCGTGCGTGACGTAGACGGTGGTGACGCCCAGGCGACGCTGCAGCGACGCGATCTGGGTGCGCGTCTGGACGCGGAGCTTGGCGTCGAGGTTCGACAGCGGCTCGTCCATGAGGAACACCTGGGGCTGACGCACGATGGCGCGGCCCATGGCGACGCGCTGACGCTGACCACCCGAGAGGGCCTTCGGCTTGCGCGTGAGGTACTGCTCGAGGTCGAGCAGCTTGGCGGCCTCGAGGACGCGAGCGGCACGCTCCTCCTTGCCGACGCCGGCGATCTTCAGGGCGAAGCCCATGTTCTCGGCGACGGTCATGTGCGGGTACAGCGCGTAGTTCTGGAACACCATCGCGATGTCGCGGTCCTTCGGCGGCACGTCGGTGACGTCGCGGTCGCCGATCAGGATGCGGCCGGAGTTGACCTCTTCGAGGCCGGCGAGCATGCGCAGCGAGGTGGACTTTCCGCAGCCGGAGGGGCCGACCAGGACGAGGAACTCGCCGTCGCCCACTTCGAGGTTGAGCTTGTCCACGGCGGGGCGCGTGCCCCCGGGGTACAGGCGGGTCGCGTTGTCAAAGGTGACGGACGCCATGTTTTCTTCTCCTTCACCGGCAGGTACGTGCCGGACGATCCGTAGTGATGGATGAGCGGGGGCAAACCCGCACGCCCCTCAGTGGGCGCGATGCTCAGTATGCCACGCTGCCTCCGCGTCTGGGCTTTTCCCAGCCTGCCTGGCTAGCATCGACTCTTGGCCGCCCCACCCGAGCGGCCCGCCGGGATCCCGGCCGAAGTCATCCGTTCCAGAAGGTCCCATGTCGCACGACGAGACGCCGCAGGTGCCCGCCACCCGCGATCGCCGCGAAGCGGTGCGTGAGAAGGCGATCCAGGTGAAGGCCAAGCAGTCCCGGATGCGGGTGCTGCGTCGTGCGCTGGTCGGCGTGGCCGGCCTCGCCGTCGTCGGAGGCATCGCCGGTGGGGTCGTGTGGGCCTTCGCGGAGATGGGTCCGCGCCCGCTCGTGGAACCGGGCAACGCCGCCGACGACGGGTTCGAGGTGACCTCCGTGACCGGCGTCGCCGGCGCGCAGGACCCGACCGTGGACAACAGCACCCAGGCGACCGAGGTCGAGGGCACCGCGACGGCCGAGGAAACGCCCACGCCGACTCCGACGCCCACGACGCAGGCCGTCGACATCCGCGTCTATGTGGACTACCTCTCCACCCAGGCGCGGGAGTTCCAGATGGCGAACTCGGTGCAGCTGCAGAAGTGGGTGAGCACGGATGCGGCGACGCTGACGTACTACCCGGTGGCGATGCTGACCTCCAAGTCCAACGGCACGAAGTACTCGCTCCGCGCCGCGGGAGCTGCCGCGTGCGTGGCGACCTTCTCTCCCGACACCTTCTTCGCCTTCAACGACGAGCTGCTGCGCCGCCAGCCCGCCGTCGACTCCGACGGCATGACCGACGACGAGATCGCCGACCTCGCGCAGGCGAAGGGCGTCTCCTCGCCCAAGGTCGTCCGCGAGTGCATCGCCGACGGCTCCTTCGCCACGTGGGCGCGGGCGGCCACCGATCGCGCGCTCGACGAGGTTCCCGGCGCCGGTACCGGCCTGACGGGCACGCCGCTGGTGCTGGTGAACGGCACGCAGTACGTCGGGGCGCTGGATGACCCCAAGGAGTTCGCGCAGTTCGTGCTCACCGTCGCGAGCGACGCGTATTACCGCACGCCCTCACCGACGCCGAGCTCCTCCGCATCCGTCACCCCCGCGCCGTAGTCTCTGCGCGTCGCCTCCGTCCGCAGCCTCCGCGCGCCGGCCGCCTCGTGCCGTAGCGTGTGCTCGACATCGATCGGAGAGGTGCCCGATGACCGCCACCCCGCCCGGCGCGACCCCCTCGCGCGGACGCATCTTCCTGCGGAGCCTCCTCGTGGCCGCCGGAGCAGCCGTCGCCTACGTGATCGTCACGATCTTCACCGGCTTCGACCCGCTGTGGACCCCGATCGGCGGTGTCGCGGTGCTGGCGGTGCTCACGCTCGTGTTCTTCTCCTTCAACGGCGGATGGCGCGCCGGCGCCTCCGACGGCTCGGCCGAGCACCGGTAGGATCGCGGTGTCGTCCGGCATCGCCCGGGCACGCCGGCTTGGCGCAATTGGTAGCGCACCTAACTTGTAATTCAATCCCCGGTCGTATCAGGAGTTTGTGCGGGATATCGCCTGGCGAGGATATCCCAGATCAGTCGTATCATCGGACCCCACGTGGGATCGCTATCGAGAACTGAATGTGCGGGGTTTCTGCGGGGTTCATGCACGGGTTGTTGATCACAACTCGGGGTCGACCCGGGCGGCGTCAATGGTCGCCTGCACCTCAACGGGGTCATAACGGACAAGCGCACCGAGCTTGCGGTAGGGGAGCACGGCCCGCTTCGTCCTCCAGTACCTCAGCGTGCCGACCGGGATGTTGAACCGCTCCGAGACTTGCTTCTCGGTCCACAACTCGTTCACCGAGCGCGGAGAGGATGGGTCTGTCATAAGTCCCGCCTTCGCTGTGTCTCGTTGCGACGGCGTGTCTCAGCCGCCTTACGCGCCGCCTCCGATCGCGACGGCTGGGCGAAGACGTCGCGGGGCTCTGCTCTCTGGCCCGCCAGGTGCTGGATCACGCGCGATGGGAAGGCCCTCCAGAGTTTGCCGACCCTGAATGCCGGAATAGCGGCCTCGTGCGCCATCACGTAGACGCTGTTGTATGACACGTTGAGGATGCGGGCGAGTTCCTTCAAGCCCACGGCCCGTTCGGGGGCGATCCCGTCAGCCGCGTCCTCGCCATCATCGATCGGTGGTGCCATCTCAGGCGCTTCCGGCCGCCGCGTCTCCGAAGTTGTTGTCTAGGAAGTCTCGTAGGCGGAGGATCACTTCGTCGCGCGTCTCCCCACTCGCCGCGCTCAGCTCCTCCGCGAGCCAGCCGATTGTGACCAGGGTGGCTCCGAGAACCTGGGACAGCTCGACATTGGCAAGTAGTGTTCCGTCTTCGTTCTCCGTTACGTCCACGGAGAACGCCTCGATATCGACGAGCCGCTGGTATGCCAGGTTGGATGGTTCGGCTTCCTCCCCGCCTTCACGCATGACGGAAACGGCGTCGAGGAGGACGTGTGCCGCTAGGCGGCCCTTTTCAGTGCTCATGTGGTCAAGCTAATCGGTGGCGTCTCTCGTCCTCTACAAACTGTCTAGGGCACGACTTGGCGGCCCGTGAGGCGACCGGACCTTGTCGGCAGCCGAAAAGGTGGGTTGCGGTCGGCATCGGACCCGGCCCGTTCCTCCGACGACTACGCGCGTGGGGGAACGATGGGAAGGCCCCAGCCGTTCACCCACTGGCCATCCTTACCGCGCTGTTTCGTGTTCTGCGGATTGAGCGCCGAGATCTCCTGTGCGATGGCGAGGAGAGCCGCGACCTCCGCCACCTTGAGACGCTGCTCGATGGTCATGTGCTCTACATCGTCGATGTGCCCAGACGATCGGCCTTGCGCAGCTCCAATGGCGTCTGTCAGAGCACTCCAGGCTGTTGCGTAGTCGTCGGCCATTGCGGTGCCTCCTTCGGGTTGGACGGGTGTCGAGATGGGCCCTGACACTAGTCGAGACCCGGAGGTGCCGCTAGCTTGGCGCTCCTAATGGAGGTTCGCGGACAGAGGTGCGTGCGCGGCTTGGTACTCGCGCACCTTGTCGTTCTGCTTGAGGCGGGCGTGCTCGGCTTGGTACTTGCCGACGTTGACCCACCAGATGACGGCGTTGATGTTCTTCATGTCTTCGGCGTCGAGGAGGTCGTACAGGGTCGGCCATTGCTCGGGGGTGGGGTGTTCTCCGGCGAGCTTGATGCGGTCGAGGGGGTAGGCCTGTGCGAGGCCCTGTCGGTTGTAGCCGAGTTCGATGTCGCCGGGAGCCTTGGGTGGGTTGGTGGATTCGAGGTTGAGCCAGTCGCGTCCTGAGGTGCGTGCGATCGCTACCTCAAGCTCCTCGCCGCCGAGTGTGACGGTGAGGTCTTCCCAGCGCAGCGGGGCGTTCTTTGCGGCCTCGAGGAGCCGCTGGAACCTGGTCGGTTCGGGCGGGGGAGGGGCGTTGAGTTCCTGCTGCTTGGCGATCAGTTCATCGACGGTCATTTGGTGTGACCTTCCTTGGATTCTTCTTCGCCCCGAGCGTTGCGAAGGGCGCGCTGCCACGTGTGGTTATGGTCGGGGAACTGATGCCATAGCTGGGTCGTGATGCTTCCGTTCAGGAGTTGCGTGGCGTATAGCTCGCCGCCGATCGCACCCGGGATGTAGTCGGGGGCCACGCCCTGGTCGTTTTCGGTGCGGATTCTGGTGGCTAGTTCGACGTAGCCATCACGATCGGCCGGGGCGGTCAGTTTGGAGTTTCTCGGGCCCGGCTGCGCGCCAAATCGTGATCCTTCAAATCTCTCCGGCACGAAATCCGCCTCCGACCGGTAGGTGTAGCTGACGAGTTGATCTGATCCGCGGGGGAACCCAAAGTGGAAGAACGACTGTTGTGACTGGAGCGGCCCGAAGATCTGCACGTACTCTCGGAGGATCTTTCGCAGTTCATCGGGCGCGGTGTGGTTCATGCCCTCGATGTCCCGACAGATCAGGCCTGAATTGATGAAGGTGGCCCACGCGTTCGCAACCGCCGTGTTCCCGACCATGCCGAACACCATGTTGAGGTGTGGGAATGTCCAGACCTTCGAAGCGAAGGTTAGGGGGCGCTGGCGCTCGTCGGTGACTAGCGTGTCGGAGACGATGAGCGCCGAGTCGCTCCACTGGCCGAAAAGCAGGAGACTCATCGGGTTGCCCCGGCGGGCTGCGGTGCGATCGGTGGGTGGACGTTCTCGACGACCACAAGCTCGCCGCCGTGGGCCGTCAATGCGGTAAGGGCGAGTGGGGATTGTCTCGCCTCCAGGACTGCTTGGCGCATTTGAGCCATGGCGCCGTGCCCGCCGGCCGCCTGGACCTCGGCAGCGGTCCATACGTGCTCACCGTTCGAAAGCATCGCTGGGACGGAATCGGAGGTGCCAGTGCCCGGCCCGAACACGGGGCCACCCGCGGCGCGTTCGAGACTTTTGATGTACCCGGAGACGTTCACGCCGTAGTCGGAGTTCCGGAACGCTTCCAGGCTGGCCTTGAGTTGGGCGACTTTGGACATGGCGTCGTTGGTGTTGGCGATGACGGTGAACTCGTGTTCGGTGGGGATCCGGTAGATCTGGTCGGCGAGGCGGCCGGCTTCGTCGGCGTTCATGCCGAGTTGCATGGCCCTGTCGATCAGCGTCTGCCGCCCGGCTTCCAGGTTGGCCTTGTATGCCTGCGTGTTGCCGTCGAGGGCGTACTGGGCGTCTGCAGCAGCCTGGGACTGCGCGGCGAGCCCGTTGAGCATGTCGAGGTTGTTCCGGCCTGCCTGGGTGCTCAGATCCAGTCCCAGCGCGTATCCCTCCTGCCCTTCCCGGGCCTTCTGGATGGTCTCGTCGACCTTGGCGAGCGCGTTCTGGTAGTTCACGTTCGCGGCGATCGCGTCCTGACCGACACCGTTCGCCTCGTTGATCTCCGAGATCAGTTGCTCGAGTTCCGACGTCAGTTGTCCGGCGCTGTCGGCGGCTTCCAGGTAGGCCGCGGCAGCGGACTTCGACTTGCCGGCCGCCTCATCATCCGCAGCAGCCAGCGCACGTGTCGCTTCTTCCTTCTGCTCCGCCTTACGTGCGGCCTCGTCCAGGGACTCGGATTCGCCCTTGATCCCGTTCTGCACCTTCAGGGCGGCGAGTTCCAGGTCGTAGGTGGACAGGCCGAGGCGTTCCGCTTCGTCGGCGGCGAACTCCTCGTCGTCCCGGAGGCGCTGCAGGTAGGGGGAGAGTTCACGAATCGCGTCCGAGCTGCCCGCGGCGGCCTCTACGACCTTGCCGAGTTCGACGCCGAGCCGGTCGGCCGCGTCCAGCACGGAGCCGGGCCCGTCGATGGGCCCGGTGAGCGATTCCCAGAACCCGCCGGGCTGCTGCTGCAGGTTGACCGCGATCAGTTCCTTGGTGGCTTCGGTGATGCGGTGGGTGCCGTCTTCCAGGGTGGAGGCGTACGACTCAGCGCGGGCCTCCGCCTCGGCGTGGCTTTGTGCCACCTGCCCGAGGATGGCGAACAGGCCGCCGAGGGCGAGGCCGACACCTCCTGCTCCGAGTGCGAGGCCCTTCATGCTGATGCCGGCGGCGTTGACGGTGGACTTGAGTTCCAGGAACCGAGGGATGGCGGTGAACGCGGTGCCGGAAGCGAGAGCGACCGCGGCGGTGGCTCCGCCGATCGCGAGGACGGTCTGCTGCACTTCGGTGGGAAGATCCCCATACGCACCAACAAGCCCGGTGAGTGCCTGCACCATGTCCCGCAGGACCGCGTTGGCGCCCGACCCGGTCTCGATCAGCGCGGAGTCCAGCGCGCCTTGCAGCGCCTCCAGGTCGCCCTTGAGGTTGTCGAGCCGCTGTCGTGCCTGCTCCGCAGCGAACCCGGAGTCGTCGACAGCCTCGGTCCACTGGTCCACACCCTTCGCGCCAGCCTGGTAGAGGGCCGTTGCCGCGGTCACCGTCTCCCGGCCGAAGATGATCCCAAGAGAGGCGTCCCGTGACGCCCCGTCCATCTGCGCATAGGCCCTGGAGAGCTGGCCTGCGGCGTTCTCCAGCCCCAGGAAGTTGCCCTGCGAGTCGTACAGGCTGATGCCGAGCCGCTCGATCTCCTTACGCGCCTGGGCCGAGGGAGACGTGAGGGAGGAGAGGACACCGCGCAGCGACGTGCCGGCCTGCTCACCGATGATGCCCTGCTGAGCGAACAACGCCAGCACACCCGTCGTCTCCTCCAGAGACACACCCATCGACGCAGCCACCGGGCCGACGAACTTCAGGCCATTCGCAAGATCCTCGACCGAACCCATCGCCTTACCGGCGCCAGCGCTCAGCACGTCGGCAACGTGGGCGGCCTGGTCGCCGCTCAGGCCGAACTGGTTCATTGCCGTGGATGTGATTTCTGCTGCCCGTGCGACCCCGAGCTGACCGGCAGCGGCGAGATCGAGAGAGCCCGCGAGGGCACCGGACAGGATGTTCGACGTCGACACGCCCGCCTTGGCAAGCTCCTCAATCGCCCCAGCGGCCTCCGTGGCCGAGAACACCGTCGAAGCACCTGCGTCGATCGCAGCCTGCCGCAGAAGCGCCATATTCTCGGTCGACTCGCCTGTGGCGGCCTGCACGTTGGACATGGCCGCGTCGAAGTCGGCGAACTTCGCGATAGCCACCGTCACGCCGGCCCCGATCACCGCGCCCATCGCGAGAGCGGAACGGCCGATCCCGTCGAAAGCCTGCCGCATCTGCGCGACCTTCTCGCCCTCCGTGCCGAGCTCCTTGACATTCTTGGCGGAGTTCTTCATCGCCTGGTCGAACTGCTGCGTTATGGCTCGCAGCGTCACCGTCACATCGCGATCAGACATGGTCGTGCTCCTCTCTGCGTGCCGCGAGGATGCACCGTGCGCAGCGACAAGTGGTGGGGGTGTGGCGATAGCCGGGGTGTCGTCGTGCGAAGTCTGCGAGGAACTCCTGATGCACTTCGGGTGGCAGGGCGGCAATGCCTTGGTAGTACTCGGTCATCAGCACCGACCGTCGCTCTACGGCAGCAGAGGGGACCGATTCCCGGACGACCGCCTCCGGACGGCGCAGCCGCGGCATCAGTTCACCGCCCGAAGGCCAGGGGGCATCCACCGCGCCGCAGCACCCGAACGAGCCCGCTGAGTGTATTTCCGTGCCGTCGCGGAGGCCTCCTCATCGAGATGCAGGGCAGGGATCAGCCGGGCGAGAGTTGCCTGCTGCTGCCGCTTCTCACCGATCGCCGGATTCACGACGAGTTGCCCCTGCGACCCCGTGACCATGACCCCCTCGGTCTCGACGGCTAGCTCGAGGGCATCGATAGTGTCCAGAATCGAGCAGATCTCGGTCAGAATCGCCGTCTCCACGTCACTGAACTCGACCTCGGAGGGCAATGCCCGCCACAGCGCACGCCACATCTTCTTCCCACGCGATTTCAGGGAAGTCGGGGGCTTAGGGGTGTCGGTCATGGTGGTCACATCCTCGGAAAAACAGCCGCTCGGAAGCATGGACATCTGAGAGCGCTCAGCAACGGTCCCCGGTCAGGTCGCGCTTGAGCCCAGGCCCCCGGGCGGGCGGGATCGGTTGCCTCGTTCGCCGTGTCGTCGTGCGTAGGCGGCTCGTCCTGTCTCGTTGCTGGTGTCAATGTGGGTGTCGGTGGTGCTGGCGGGTTTGGGGTGGCGTCGGGCGTATGCCTCGCGTCCTGCTTCGAGGTCGGTCATGATGCTGCTCCGCTCGGGATGTTGATGTGGGTGCCGGTGAGCTTGGCGTACTCGGTGCGCGCGGCGACCAGGTGTGTGGTGTTGCCGTTGCCGAGGGTTTCGCTGGTGGCGGTGGTGGCTGCTGCGCCGGTGGCGTAGAGGGTGTCGAGGTCGGGCACCCATGGTGTTGCTTGGGTTGCGATGAGCCGGAGGTACTGGTGCTGGTTGGTGTCGGGTAGCCATTCGCCGGTCATCAGGGCGGGCAGGGATGCACGCTGCGGGATGGCGCGGAGCCAGTCGACCCAGGCCTGCTCGTCGGTCCAGTGGTTCGGGCTGATGCGTGCGGCGTACCAGCGTTGTTCGATGTAGTGCGGGTCGACCTGGATGGCGTCTGCGAGGAGGCCTGTGTGTGTCATCAGGGGGGCGAGTTCGTGCGCTTCGACGCCGCGGGAGCGGAGGTAGACGGAGCGTTGCGCGGTTCGGATTGCGTCGTAGGTGGTGAGGGCTTCGTCGAGCTGGCGCCAGTCTTCTCCGCGTCCCTCGCGGAGCGCGGCGGTGGCGTCGCTGACGTTGCCGAGACGGAGGTCTAGGTCCCGGACGGTGGTGACGACTTCGCTCAGCTTGTGGCGGAGGAGGTCGAGTGCGGGCCGCAGCATGGCGGGGGTGAGGGTTTCGGCGGCGAGGCCCAGTTCGTCCTTCTGGTTCTGGAGTTCGCGGAGGAGGAGGGAGCGGGCCCGCTGCTCTGACTCGGCGTCCGTGACTGCTGTGGCTGCGGCGAGGAGGTCGACGTCGTTTCCTTGGGCGTACTGAGCGACAGCGGCGGTGAGTCCCTTGACCGCGATCTGCACAGTGGAGGTCTGTGCCCCGGTGGTAAGGATGGCGCCGGCGAGCCGGGCGCGCTGCTGGTCGTACCCGCCTACGGGGAGGAGGGCGTCGACCTCTTCTTGGATGCTGGTCATCGGTTCGTCTTTCGGTTGGGGGTGGTGCCCGCGTGGGAGGACGGCACGCGGGCACCGGTCAGTGGGAACGTGCTCGGAAGAGAGCGAGCGCGTCGGTGGAGATCCGCCACCGTCCGTCGACTTTCTCGGCGGGGAGCCGCTTCTCGTCGATCGCGGTCCTGACGGCACGGTCGGTGATGCCGAGACGGTCGGCTGCTCGGGTGGTTGTCATCCATGTATTCGAGCCTTCTTCGACTTCCGGCTTCGCCGCATTCCGACTTCCGGTCGCGGAAGCCCGCCAGCGGCGCTCGACGATCAGGAGGGCGCGGAGCACCTCGTCAAGATCCGGGTTTCGGCCGGGGTTCTGCTCTCGGTAACGGTTGAGGCCTGCCCACTGGTTGAGCATCGCGGCGACGTGTCCCGGGATGACCGCTTGATCCCCGTGGACGTAGTACTCAGCGGGTCGGGTCGTCATGGTCGTCCTCGCCTGCTGTGGAACGCTGCTGCGCGCCAGGGCTGGTCTGAGAACGCTGCGGTGATGGAGATCAGTCCGCGCTCGTAGAGTTCTTCGGCGAGTGCCTGACCGTCGATCGCCTGGCGGGGCCGGGCGGGGCTCTTCTTGCGTTGCTTCCCCATTAGTGGTCACCGCCTCGACGCGGCTCGGTGATGTCGATCAACGCGGGCTGCCGTTCCGCGGCGAGCTGCTCGTAGTAGGCGGCGACCTCCCGCGCGAACGCTTCGGGGTCGTTCCACGCGTCTGACATGGCCTGGAAGTTGCTCGGCCGGGAGGCGCTCATGAGGCCTTCCGATCGGAGATCGCACATCCCATTTCGCAGTGTCGGTCATCGACCATTTCGTGTCCGCACGGCGAGGCGGTCGCCCGTTCGGGGCGGTCCGCCGCGCCCCCTTCCCTGTCCCCTGTAGGGGGACGGGACGGGACGGGACGGGGGGTGTCGCGTGACGCATCACGCGCAACGTCACGTCGGAGGCTGGGACAGTGCTTGGGATCGCACATCGAATGGTCCCCTTCGGCGTGTTTCGCCTTCCGCTGGCGGTAGTCACGGTTGCGGGCGGCGTTAGCTGCCTGCCGCTCTTTGACCTCCGCGGATGACTCCTGCTCGCTCCAATCGATTTGCAGGTGGTCACTGCCGGCTTCGGCCCAGAGCCCGGCGAGGATCAGCTCCGTGACGGCCGCGTCGGTGTCGATCCCAGGCAGAAGGCGCAGCAGCCGCTTCTTGCTGATCAGGCCATCTGTGAGCTGCTTGTTGCACCAGATGATCGAGTAGACGTGCAGCCGGAAGGATTCGTGCCCCAGCTCGTTGATTACGTCTTTGTCGTAGAAGTCGTCGCTGATGCGGGTCCACGTCATCGCTCGTCCCCCGCCCTGTCAGCCGCTCCCCAGTGCGGCTTGTGCGCCTCCGCGCGGAGAGGCCACACCTTGAGTGTGTTGATCGGCATGGCGCTCCTTTCTCTCGGGTGTTCAGTTGTGGTTGGGCGTCCCGGCGGCTGGACTCGAACCAGCGGCATCCGACTTAGAAGGTCGTCGCTCTGTCCACTGAGCTACGCCGGGGGACGGGGGCATGCGTAGGTGCACACCCCCGTAAAGAGCTAGACCTCCTGGATGTCGATGTTCAGGAGCCAGCAGAACGCCGACGTGACCTCGCCCTGGTGGACCGCGTTCCCCATCGGGTCGGTCAGCGTGATCTCGCGATCGCGGGCCTGCACACGGAGGCCGTCCTTCCGAGCAAGGTTGCGGAGCCGGCTCACCGCGCGACGGTGATCCTGCTCCGATTCCTGCTCGACCTGGACGACGAGAACGTCGTCATCATCGATGAGAAGGACTTCGTAGACGCCGTGATGGACCAGCAGGCCCAGCACGTACGTCTCCGGTCCCCAGGACAGGCGTCGGAGACCCTCGGCGGGGTTCATGTAGCTCCGGCGGTCCACGCTGGTGGGGTAGACGTTGTACGCGTCGGTCACCACGACGCGATCACCGACCTGCCACGTATTCGTCCGTCGCTGAGACTTCACGACCCGGGCGTCGGTGCCGGTGGCGAGGATCTCGGCGCACGCGGTGGCAAGGATGTTCTGGCGCCGCTCTACGACATCCCGGATTTCGGCCTTGATCTCGGCGAGGCGGAGCGAGATGTCGCCGATGTCCCGGGGCGGGGTGGTGGTTGCCGCGTTCACTTGGTCACCTCCCGGAGGAAGTTGGTGAACTCGGCGCGGATCGCCAGGAACGCCGCGCTGATCTCGTTCAGGTCATCGAGCTCGTCCGGCTTGAACGTCCAGTAGAACCCCGGCTCCCAGTAGATCCGCGGGCCCTCGCCGTCGAGGATGAAGTCGACTTCGATGCCGCCGGTTTCCAAGGTCTTCCGGTGGTAGCTGCGATCGAGTTCGGTCTCGTCGCAGGAGTGGTCGTCCGTGCACCAGTCGTAGACGGTGCAGTCGAGATGCTCGCGAACCGTCACCACGACAGTTCCCGGGCGCGAGCCGTGATGGAGCGAAGAGCGGATGTCTTCAACGATCCCGAGGTCTTGGTCTACAATGGGCATATCAGTTGGTTCCTTTCGGGGTTCCATTGCCCTCGCTGAAGGTGGCAGCCTTCGCGGGGGCGTTTTCTTTTGGGGTGACGGTGACGACCCGCTCACGACGAGCCGTCGATCGCGTCGAGGATCGCGCGCAGCTCGTGCACACGGATTGAAACCTCGTCGGTGTGCCCGTCGTCCTCAAACAGGCGGGAGAGCTTCACGACGGTCGCGACATCGGGTTGTGAGTACACGATCGCGGCGAGCGATCCCTGCGGTGTCGGCTCGTCGTACACGACGCGGCCCGCCATCAGGGTGCCTCTAGGTCGTTCAGCCAGGCGAGCACGTCGGCGCGCATGTAGAGCACGCGGCCGCCGGCGCGCCGGTACTTCGGGCCTTTGCCTTCCATCGCCCATCTGGCGAGCGTGGGGAGACTGATGCGGGTGAACTCCGCGACCTCGGCCCGGGTCATAACCTCGGGCTGGTTGCGATAGTCACCCCCGGGTGCTAGGTCGTCCGCCGGAGCGGGGATGGAGGGCGTGGTCATTGCCATCTTCCTTTCGGCCATCTCTAACGGCTGTCGTGTTGCGAAACAGCCAACTATAGAAACAGTATGCTCATCCATCGGATGATTGCAAGTGCGACACTCTGATCATCGGCTAGAATGGCCAAATGGCAACTAAGGGCGAGCCCAGCGTCGCAGCCCGTCGCGTTCTGGCAGAGCGCAAGCGGCGAGGCATGACGGCGGAGGAGCTAGCGAACGCCATCCCAGATTCCTCAGTGACGAAGACGGTGATCACCAACCTGGAATCGGGTCGAAAGCGCGATCTCACAGCGACAGAGTTGTTTCAGATTGCGTCCGCGCTCCGAATGTCACCTTTGCACCTTGTGGTGTCAGACGAAGACGCGTTCGCGCCCGTGCCGATCACGGGTCTGGCCGAGCCGTACGCGAGTATGTGCGTGGCCGAGTACCTTGTGGCGGTTGATGACGGCGGCATCAGAACGGATCTGAGCAGACTCGGTCGCGTCAAGCAGCTGTTCCGCTACTTGCGAGGGCTCGAGGAAACGATCTACCGACACGAAACGATCGAGAACTTCGTCGCCAACCTGGGTGCCGAGATGGATGATCCCGACGCCCACTATCGACTCAGCAACGGACTGTGGACGGTTTGGATACGGAGCGGGCAACTCACCGACGAGGCCTGGGCGGAGCGTATTCGACATATGGCAAGCGCGAGAGACAGTCTGACGCGCCATCTAGATCGGGTCAGTTCTGGGCTGATCGGTGATGTTCCTTGGTTGCGAGCGCGAGTGGCGCGCGCCTTGGAAACGGCTGCCCGCTACATAAACGAGACCGAAGATGGCGCGGCCGCGGACCCCGCTGAGTAGCTACGGCACGATCTCCGTCGTGAAGATCGCCGAGGGGAAGTATCGGGCGCGGACCCGCTACCGGTTCGAGGACGGCAAACTTCGTCAGGTTGAGCGGTTCGCGGCCTCCGAAGCGAAGGCCACAACCGCGTTGAAACAGGCGCTGACGACGATCGCTTTGTCTGGGGGAGTGGATGTCAAGCGTGAGACCCGGATCCGGGATCTCGGTCGTCGCTTCCTGCTCGCGAAGGCGAACCGGGCACCGCGCACCGTCGACGCGTACCGCCACACCGTGGAGAAGATCATCAACCCGCGAATCGGGGAGCTGTCCGTGTCGGAGGCGACCGCGGACAAGCTGCAACGGTTCGTGGACCAGGTCGCCGCCGACAACGGCCCCGGTGCGGCGAAGACGGCGAAGGCAGTCCTCAGCGGCATGATGGGGCTCGCTGCTCGGTCGGACGCGATCGTGGCGAACCCGGTCCGGAACCTGGCGCCCGTGGAGTCGAAAGTGCAGGGCGCGAAGGCGATCCCGCTCGACGAACTGCCCAGCCTCCTGAAGAAGGTGCGTGAGGATACCCGCCTGGCCGATGTGGACATGGTCGATCTGATCGAGTTCGTTGCGGGAACGGGCGTCCGGATCAGCGAGGCATGCGGTCTCACGTGGGACGATGTTGATCTCGCTGCCGGAACCGTCACCGTGCGGGACTCGAAAACTGCCGCTGGCCACCGGCGGCTACGTGTTCCCGTCGCTGTGGCGGCGATGCTGCGACGACGTCGAGCGGTTGATGACAACTTGCCATTCGTGTTCCCGACAGTTCTCCGAAAGCGCCGCGACCCTCGATCGGCTGCGCGGGAGTGGGCCGCCGCCCGAACACGCTTGGGTCTGCCCGCGTACACGTTCCACAGCTTCCGGAAGACGGTCGCGACCGCGCTCGA
The DNA here is from genome assembly GCA_964496445.1 of uncultured Microbacterium sp. GTDB lineage: Bacteria > Actinomycetota > Actinomycetes > Actinomycetales > Microbacteriaceae > Microbacterium. The sequence continues at coordinate 5,724 of CAZBZR010000003.1, read as the reverse complement.
TCAGGCGGGCCTCACGCCTCGCGACGTCGCCGAGTATCTCGGCCACGCGGACCCGTCGCTGACGATGGGTGTGTATATGTCGAAGACGGTCGGGGGAACCCGTGCTGCGGACGCTCTAGACTCGATCCTGAGCAAGTGAATGTGCGGGGTTTGTGCGGGATCGTCCGACACCTAACCGACCCACCTCCTTCTCGATCCGCGGAATTCCGCGGTTGGCCGGCTTGGCGCAATTGGTAGCGCACCTAACTTGTAATTAGGGGGTTGCAGGTTCAAGTCCTGTAGCCGGCACCACCCCCCCGCATCCCACCCCGCCCGCGCGCCCTGCGCCTCCCGCCCCCCGGCGCGCCGCGCCCGCCGCGCGCGCCGTGCGCCCGGCTTTCCCGTTCCCCCGCACCGTTTTGCGCCTTCCGTGCGCGCGACGCGACGAAACGGTGCGGGGGAGCTGAGGTATCCCGCTGCCGAGGCCCGGCATCACGGTTCGCCCGCACCGAATTGCGGCTTCCGCGTGCCCGAGCCCACGAGATGGTGCGGGGGAGCTGAGGTATCCCGGGCCACGCCGCTCGCCTGACCAACCCGCCGCCCGCACACCGCCGCCCCCCGCCAGCGCAACCGCCCCCCCCGCACCCCCAACCCCCCCCCGACGCCGCCGTCCCGCCCGACCCCGTAGCATCGTCGGGGCGGCGGGAAGGAGTCGGCGGTGGCGGAGCGACGCATCCCGCTGTGGCTCGCGGTCTCCGCAGCCGTGGCCGTGGGGGTTCTCACCGCGCTGCAGGCGCGCATCAACGGCTCTCTCGGCGCCGCGATCGGCGACGGCTACACCGCCGCCGTCATCTCCTTCTGCTCCGGCCTGATCGTCCTGCTCGCCCTCACCGCGGCGCTGCCGTCCGGCCGGCGCGGCGCGCGGCGCCTGATCGCCGGCATCCGTCTGCGCGAGATCCCGCCCTGGATGCTGCTCGGCGGGCTCGCCGGTGCCCTGACGGTCGCGACGCAGGGCCTGACCGTCGGCACCATCGGGGTCGCCCTGTTCACCGTGGGCGTGGTCGCCGGGCAGACCCTCAACGGCCTCGTCCTGGATCGCGTGGGCTACGGTCCCGGCGGCGTGGTGGCCGTCACCGTGCCGCGGGTGGCGGGAGCGGCCCTCGCGGTCGTCGGGGTGGTCGTGTGCGTCTCGGGCGCCACCGTCGGGTCGGACGGGTGGATGCTGCTGCTGCCGTTCCTCGCCGGAGCCGGCATCGCGTGGCAGCAGGGCACCAACGGGCGCCTCGGGCAGCGCGTGGGCAACCCGCTCACGGCGACGCTGGTGAACTTCGCAGGGGGCACCGTGGCCCTCGCCATCGCCGCCGCCGTGAACATCGCGCTCGCCGGTGCGCCGGTGAGCATCCTCGTCGACCCCTGGCTGTACCTCGGCGGGGTCACCGGCGTGGCCTACATCTTCCTGTCGGCCGCCGTCGTCCGCGTCACCGGCGTGCTCCTGCTCGGCCTCGGCTCGGTGGTGGGGCTGTTGGCCACCTCGGTGGTCCTGGATGCGTTCTGGCCCGCGCCGTCCGGCCCGCCGCTGCCGACCGCACTGGTGGCGGTAGTGATCGCGCTCACCGGCGTCGCCATCGTCGTCGCGCCCTGGCGGCGGCGCGCGCGTTAGTCCGCGGCCGCCCACGGGCGGCGCCCGCGCTCGTCCCCGGCCGCATGGCGGCGCGCGTCCGTCGGTCGCGGCCCTGGCGGGCGCTCGTCCGCGTCCTGACGGAGGCGCGCTCGTCCGCGGCCCCGTAAGGCCCGCGCGTCAGTCTGCGGCGTCGCGGCGCTTCTTCCGCGGCATGCGCGACAGGTGCGCGGCGGGGTCGATCGCCTTGCGGTGGCCGGGCTTGGCGTCCGCGGGCTTGCCCCCGACGTAGAGCCAGCCCATGAGCGCCTCGTTCTTCGCCAGGCCGTGCGCCTTGGCGACGGCCTTGCTCCGCGTGAAGCGGCCGGTGCGCCACATGACGCCCCACCCCGCGTCGTCCAGGAGCAGCGAGAGCATGTGGGCGACGCCGGCGGCGACGGTGTCCTGCTCCCACTTCGCGACCTTCTCGCTCTTGCGGTAGCTCACCACGACGGCGAGCAGGAGCGGAGCGCGCAGCGGCTTGGACGAGATGCCCTTCTCGCCGAGCGCCTTGTTGATCGCCCGGCCGAGCCGCTCCCGGTCTGCGCCGCGCAGCTCGATCACCCGCCACGGGCGCAGTGATGCGTAGTCGGCGACGCGTCCGGCGGCGGCGACGTAGGAGGCGATCTCCGCCGAATCCGGCGCCTCCGCCGTCACGCGCGACCACGAGCGGCGCCGGCGCACCGCCTCGAGGACGCCGCTCACGACTCGGGCGTGAAGTTCAGCGAGAGGGAGTTCATGCAGTAGCGGTCGCCGGTGGGCGTGCCGAACCCGTCGGGGAAGACGTGGCCCAGGTGCGAGCCGCACGCGGCGCAGCGCACCTCGGTGCGCACCATGCCGTGGCTGCGGTCCTCGATCAGCTCGACGGCCTCGGGGCGCACCGACTCGTAGAAGCTCGGCCAGCCGCAGTGGGAGTCGAACTTCGTCCCGCTCTGGAACAGCTCGGCGCCGCATCCGGCGCACGTGTACAGCCCGGCCCGGCTCTCATCCAGCAGCTCGCCGGTCCACGCGCGCTCAGTGCCCGCCTCGCGCAGCACCGCGTACTGCTCGGGGCTCAGCTCCGCGCGCCACTCGTCGTCGCTCTTGTTCACGGCATAGGTCATGACGCGTTCCTTTCTCCGCCTCCATTCAACCCGAACCGGGAGGGGTGCGGGCGCCACGGGATAATGCCGGCATGGACTCCGCCGCGCTCGCCGCCGTGTCGGAGCGCTACGACCGCTTCGCGCGCCGGGAGGCGCCGGGGCGCTCGGAGCTGTACGGCGCGTGGGCGGCCGGGGTCGCCGCCGATCCGGAGACGGCGGCCGTGCTCGCGCGCATCCCCGAGACCCGCCGGCAGCCGCCGCTGGTGTTCGCGGTGACGCGGCTCCTGGGTGCGCCGGAGGAGCCGTACCCGATCTGGCGCCGCTGGCTGCACGCGCACGCCGATGCCGTCGTGGCCGCGTGCGCGGCGCGGAGCATCCAGACCAACGAGCCGCTGCGATGCGCTGCGCTCCTGCCCGCCCTGTCGCTCCTGGACGGCCCGCTCGCCCTCATCGAGGTGGGCGCGAGCGCCGGGCTCTGCCTCTACCCCGACCGCTACAGCTACCGGTATGCCACGGCGGACGGCATCCGCGCCCTCGACCCGGGCGAGGGCACGAGCACGGTGGAACTGCACAGCACCCTCACCGGCGATCCGCCGCTGCGCCTGCCCGACGTGGTGTGGCGCGCGGGCATCGACCTCGCCCCGCTCGATGCCCGCGACCCGAGCGACCGCGCGTGGCTGACCACCCTGGTGTGGCCCGGCGAGACCGGTCGCGCCGAGCGGATCGACGCCGCGCTGGACATCGCCGCCGCCGACCCGCCGCTCCTGGTCGCCGGCGACGGGGCAGAGCTCGTCGCCGAGGTCGCCGCGCGCGCCCCGGCCGGCGCCACCGTGGTGGTGACGACCCCGGGCGTCCTCGCCCACATCCCGCGGGCGCGCCGCGGCGCGCTCATCGCCGCGGCGCGTGCGGCGGGGCGGTGGATCACCCTCGACGCTCCCGGTCTGCACGAGGGGTGGCGGATGCTGCCGGAGCCGTGGCCGGGCGGATTCGCCCTCGCCCTGGACAGCGAGGTCCTCGCCGCGGTCGACCCGCTCGGAGCATCCGTGGCGTGGCTCCCCGGCGCAGGCGCAGCGGCGACGTAGCGTGGGCGCGTGCCCCTCTCCGACCGCGATCGCGCCCTCCTGGCGTTCGAGGCCGAGTGGCGCCGTCACGGCGGTGCGAAGGAGGAGGCGATCCGGGCGGAGTTCGGCATGCCGCCCGCGCGGTACTACCAGCTGCTGGGCCGGGTGATCGACACCGCCGACGCGCTCGCGCACGATCCGCTGCTCGTGCGGCGACTGCGGCGCCTGCGCGATCAGCGCGCCGCGGTGCGCGAGACGCGCATCGGCGCGCGGTGATCTCCGCGCCGCCCCGCTAGCATCGGGGGGTGGCCCGAACGACCTTCCCGCGCGACCGCTTCGACGACGTCGCGCCCGAGAACGGCCGCATCGGGGCGCACCGTGCCGAGAACCCGCGGATGCGCGGGGGAGTGGTGTTCCTGTGGGCCGCGATCGCGGCGGTGGTGCTCACGGTCGCCGGGATCTTCGGGGCGCTCGTCGTCTCCGGACGCATCTCGCTGAGCCCCGCGCCCGAGCCCACCACGACGCCCGTCGTCGTCGTCGAACCCGTGATCGACACCACCGCGCCGGTGCTCGTGCTCAACGCGACCGGGCAGGAGGGGCTGGCCACCCAGGTGCGCGACACGATCGTCGCGGCCGGCTGGCCCGCCGACATCGTCACCGCCGGCGCCGCCGGCAGCACCGACTTCCCGGAGACGACGATCTACTACGCCGACGCCGCGGACGAGGCTGTCGCCCTGGGTCTCGCGGAGGTCATCGGAGGCGCGCAGATCGCCCAGAGCAGCCAGTACCTGCCGCCGGATGACCCCGAGACCGAGGCGAACGAATCGGGGCGCCAGCTCACCGTCGTGCTGGGGCTCGACCGCATCCAGGCGCCCGCCGAATAGGCCCCCGCGGCCGCGTGTTTCCGGCCGGTAAACACTTCGATGCGGCCGTGCAACAAGATGCCGCGAGAGCCCGGATCGGCCTCCTGCGCGTGGATACGATGACGAACGTCCCACCGCAACAGCAGGAGAACAGCATGGCCCAGGGCACCGTGAAATGGTTCAACGCCGAGAAGGGCTTCGGCTTCATCACCTCGGGCGAAGGTCAGGACGTCTTCGTCCACTACTCGAACATCGACATGACCGGGTTCCGCGTCCTCGAAGAGGGCCAGACCGTCGAGTTCACCGTCGGCAACGGTCAGAAGGGCCCGCAGGCCGAATCCGTCCGCGTCGTCTGACGAGCATCCCCCTCGCCCCCGCATCCTGTTCCGGATGCGGGGGCGATGCCGTGTCCGCGGATGCGACGACGCGGGGCGTCGCGGCTTGCACTCCCCAGGGGCGAGTGCCAGAATGATTTAGCACTCGCGTTCGATGAGTGCTAAAGACTGACACCACCCTGTCCGGGAGGGACGACACACACATGGCAAAGATCATCGCTTTCGACGAAGAGGCCCGTCGCGGCCTCGAGCGTGGGCTGAACACGCTGGCCGACGCCGTCAAGGTGACCCTGGGCCCCCGCGGTCGCAACGTCGTCCTCGAGAAGAAGTGGGGCGCCCCCACGATCACGAACGACGGCGTCTCGATCGCCAAGGAGATCGAGCTCGACGACCCCTACGAGAAGATCGGCGCCGAGCTGGTCAAGGAGGTCGCCAAGAAGACCGACGACGTCGCCGGTGACGGAACCACCACCGCGACCGTTCTGGCCCAGGCGCTCGTGCGCGAGGGTCTGCGCAACGTCGCCGCCGGTGCCGACCCCATCTCGCTCAAGCGCGGCATCGAGAAGGCCGTCAAGGCCATCACCGACCAGCTGCTCGAGGGTGCCAAGGAGGTCGAGTCCAAGGAGCAGATCGCCGCGACCGCGTCGATCTCCGCCGCTGACCCGGCCATCGGCGAGCTCATCGCCGAGGCGATCGACAAGGTCGGCAAGGAGGGCGTGATCACCGTCGAGGAGTCCAACACCTTCG
>CAZBZR010000002.1:128343-194996 GCA_964496445.1 uncultured Microbacterium sp. | reverse complement strand
TGGACTCGCTGCGCTACTGGGTGCTGGAGATGCACGTCGACGGCTTCCGCTTCGACCTCGCCTCCACCCTCGCGCGCGAGTTCTACGAGGTCGACCGCCTCGCCACCTTCTTCGAGCTGGTGCAGCAGGACCCGGTGGTCTCGCAGGTCAAGCTCATCGCCGAGCCGTGGGACGTCGGGCCCGGCGGGTACCAGGTCGGCAACTTCCCGCCGCAGTGGACCGAGTGGAACGGCAAGTACCGCGACACCGTGCGGGACTTCTGGCGGGGCGAGCCGCAGGCCCTCGGCGAGTTCGCCTCCCGCCTCACCGGCTCGGCGGATCTCTACGAGCACTCCGGGCGCCGTCCCGTCGCCTCGATCAACTTCGTCACCGCGCACGACGGCTTCACCCTGCGCGACCTGGTGCCGTACAACGAGAAGCACAACGAGGCCAACGGCGAGGACAACAACGACGGGGAATCCCACAACCGCTCGTCCAACATGGGCGTGGAGGGACCGACGGACCACCCGGACGTGCTGGCCGCGCGGGCGCGCCAGCAGCGCAACTTCATCGCGACGCTCATGCTCAGCCAGGGCGTGCCGATGCTCCTGCACGGTGACGAGCTCGGCCGCACGCAGGGCGGCAACAACAACTGCTACGCGCAGGACAACGAGATCACGTGGCTGGACTGGGAGAGCGCGGATCAGCCGCTGATCGAGTTCACCGCGGCGCTGTCGCGGCTGCGGAAGGAGCATCCCGCCTTCCGGCGCAGCCGGTTCTTCAACGGCCGCCCCGTGAAGATGGAGGAGGGTTCGCCGATCCCCGACGTGGTGTGGCTGCGTCCGGACGGATCGCCCATGCAGCCGGAGGACTGGGACTCTGGGTTCGGCCGCGCCGTCGGGGTCTTCCTCAACGGCCGGGGCATCCGCGAGCGCGATCGCCGCGGGGAGCCCGTGGTCGACAAGCACTTCATCGTGCTCTTCAACGCCGGTGACGACGCGGTCGAGTTCGCCGTGCCCGATGTGCGGTACAGCCCGGAGTGGGACGTGCTCGTGGACACCGCGGGGGTGCTCGCCAACACCGAACCCATCGAACCCGGCGCGACGGTCGCCCTCGAGGGCAAGTCGCTCATGGTGCTGTGCGAGCACGACCTCCCCGAGCCGGAGATCGACCACTCGGTGGCGGCGTCGCTGACCTTCCAGGCGGGGCCGACCGGCCCCGACGACGTGCCCGCGCCGGCGCCGAAGACCGAGCTCTGACATGACGTCTCCCCCCGCGTCCACGTACCGGCTGCAGATCCGGCCCTCCTTCGACCTCGACGCCGCGGCATCCGTCACCGGGTACCTCCGCGACCTCGGCGTGTCGTGGGCGTACCTGTCGCCACTGCTGACGGCGACGAGCGGATCCGATCACGGGTACGACGTCGTCGACCCCGCACGCGTGGACCCCGCCCGCGGCGGGGAGGCGGGGCTCGACCGCTTCGCCGCGGCCGCGCGGCAGGCCTGCCTCGGCATTCTGGTCGACATCGTGCCGAACCACATGGGGGTCTCCCAGCCGCGCGAGAACCCGTGGTGGTGGGATCTGCTGCGCCTCGGACCGGAGTCGGCCTACGCCGACGCGTTCGACCTCGACCGGGAGTACGGCGATGGGCGGGTGCGCCTCCCGGTGCTCGGCGGGTCGCTCGAGGATGCCCTGCGCGCCGGTGAGATCGTGATCGACCCGGAGCCGGCCGAGGATGCGCCATCCGGCGTGATCCGCTACTTCGACCACGTCTTCCCGCTGGCACCCGGGTCGCTCGATGACGCCGGCCCCGCGACGGGCTCCGGCCGCGTGTGGAACGAGGCCGAGACGGTGCGGGCCGTCCTCGCGCGGCAGCACTACGAGCTGCGGTACTGGCGCGACGAGGCCGCCGAGCTGAACTACCGCCGCTTCTTCGCGGTGACCACGCTCGCCGGCATCCGCGTGGAGCGGCCGGAGGTCTTCGACGCCGCGCACGCCGAGATCCTGCGCTGGGTGCGCGCGGGGCTCGTCGACGGGCTGCGCGTCGACCATCCCGACGGACTTCTCAACCCCGGCGCCTACCTCGACCGCCTCTCCGCAGCGCTCCGCGATGCCCAGGGCGCGGACGCCTCCCGCTACGTGCTGGTCGAGAAGATCCTGGAGCACGGCGAGGAGCTCCCCGGCTGGTGGGCGACCGAGGGCACCACCGGCTACGACGCGCTCGCCGAGTTCGGCCGGGTGCTCATCGACCCGGCGGGGGAGGCGGGGCTCGACGCCCTCGATGCACGGCTCCGTCACGAGTCGGGGATGTGGCCCGCCGGCACGTGGGCCGACCTCATCCACGGCACGAAGCGGATGATCGCCGACACCATCCAGGTCGCCGAGATCCGTCGCCTCGTCCGCGCGCTGCCCTCCCTGGACCAGGCGCACCGGCAGGAGGAGGAGCTGCAGGACGCGCTGGCGGAGCTGCTCGCCTGCTTCCCCGTCTACCGCTCCTATCTGCCCGCCGGTCGCGAGCACCTGGATGCCGCGGCCGCCGAGGCGATCCGCCGCCGCCCCGACCTCGCCGACACCGTGCGGGCCCTCGTCCCGGTGCTCGCCGACCCGTCGCAGGAGGTCGCCCGCCGGTTCCAGCAGACCACCGGCCCGGTGATGGCCAAGGGTGTCGAGGACACCGCCTTCTACCGCTACACGCGTCTGGGCGCGCTCACCGAGGTCGGCGGCGACCCGTCGGAGTTCGCGCTGCCGGTCGCCGGCTTCCACCGCGCGCAGGCCGCGCGGCTGGCGTCGTGGCCCTCGGCCATGACGACCCTGTCGACCCACGACACCAAGCGCGGCGAAGACGTCCGCGCACGACTGGCCGTGCTCTCGGAGATCCCGAAGCGCTGGGCCCAGGTCCTCGACGGATTCCGCCGCACCGCCTCCAGCGGGCACGGCCCGTTCGATGCCTTGCTGTGGCAGGCGATCGTCGGGGCCTGGCCGGGGCGCGCCGCCGCAGCCGAGCCGGAGTTCGCCGCACGACTGCACGCCTACGCCGAGAAGGCCGCCCGCGAGGCGGCCGAGGCCACGGGGTGGTGGGATCCGGTGGCCTCGTTCGAGACCCGCATGCACGGCGTCGTCGACGCGGCTGTCGGCGCGGCGGCCGACCGCGTCGACGCGTTCGTGAACGAGATCGCCGCGCCCGGGTGGAGCAACGGGCTGTCGCAGAAGGTGCTGCAGCTGACCGGGCCGGGCGTCCCCGACGTCTATCAGGGATCGGAGCTCTGGGAGCTCTCGCTCGTCGACCCCGACAACCGCCGCGCCGTCGACTTCGGCGCCCGCGTCGCGCTCCTCGCCGAGCTCGACGCCGGCCTCGGCCGCGGCGAGCTGCCCCCCGTCGATGCCGGCGGCGCGGCCAAGCTGCTCGTGACGGCGCAGACCCTGCGGCTGCGGCGCGACCGTCCCGACCTGTTCACGCGGTACACCCCGCTGCCGGCCGTCGGTGCGGCGGCCGGGCACGCGGTGGCCGCCGATCGCGGCGGAGCGGTCGTCGTGGCCACGCGCCTTCCCGTGGGGCTGGCGCAGCGCGGCGGCTGGGACGACACGGTCCTCCTGCGTCCGGCGGGACCGGTGCGCGACGCCTTCACGGGCCGGCGCTTCCGCGAGGACGTCCTCCCCGTCGCCGAACTGCTGCAGAGTTATCCGGTCGCCCTGCTGATCCCGGAGGAGTGAGTTGAGCATCGAGGTCTGGGCCCCGCGGGCCACGAGGGTGCGCCTGCGACGTCTCGCGCCGGACGGCGCCACCCCCGTCGGCGACGTCGAACTCCGCGCCGAGGGGGGCGGCGGATCCGGCAGCGGATGGTGGCGCGGCGACGTCGAGCTCGCCGACGGCGAGCGATACGGCTTCGTGCTCGACGGCACCGACGGGGGCGGCGAGCTGCGTCCCGACCCGCGCTCGCGGCGCCAGCCCGACGGCGTGCACGCCGCCTCGGCGTGGTTCGATGCCGCCCGCCACGAGTGGGCGGATGCCGGCTGGACCGGTCGCCCCCTCGCGGGGGGCCTGGTCTACGAGCTGCACATCGGCACCTTCACCCCCGACGGCACGCTGGATGCCGCAATCGACCGCCTGCCGCATCTCGTCGACCTCGGGGTCACCCACGTCGAGCTCCTCCCCGTGAACGGCTTCAACGGCACCTGGAACTGGGGCTACGACGGCGTGCTCTGGTACGCCGTTCATGAGGGGTACGGCGGGCCGGCCGCGTATCAGCGCTTCGTCGACGCCGCCCACCGTGCGGGCCTGGCCGTCATCCAGGACGTCGTCTACAACCACCTCGGCCCCAGCGGCAACTACCTGCCTGAGTTCGGTCCGTACCTGCGCAGCGGCAGCCGCAACACGTGGGGCGACTCCGTCAACCTCGACGAGGAGGCGGTCCGGTCCTTCATCCTCGACAACGCCCTCATGTGGCTGCGCGACTACCGGGTGGACGGGCTGCGGCTGGACGCCGTGCATGCGCTCCACGACGACAGCGAGCGGCACATCCTGCGCGAGATCGCCGAGGCCGTCGACGCGCTCGCGGTCCACGAGCAGCGGCCGCTGACGACGATCGCCGAGTCGGACATGAACGACCCCACCCTGATCCTGCCGCGCGAGGCCGGCGGATACGGCCTGACCGCGCAGTGGTCGGATGACTGGCACCACGCCGTGCACGTGGCCGTCAGCGGGGAGACGGCGGGGTACTACGCGGATTTCGCCGCCCTCGGCGCGTTCGGCAAGGTGACCCGGAGCGGGTTCTTCCACGACGGCACGTACTCCTCGTTCCGTGGGCGGGATCATGGCCGCCCCGTGCCGGAGGAGGTGCCCACTTGGCGCCTGGTGACCTTCGCGCAGGATCATGACCAGATCGGCAACCGCGCGACGGGCGACCGGCTCTCGCAGAGCCTGTCCTTCGGCCGGCTCGCCGTCACGGCCGTGCTCACCTTGACCACCCCCGGCACCCCGATGCTGTTCATGGGCGAGGAGTGGGGGGCCTCGACGCCGTGGCAGTTCTTCACGTCGCATCCGGAGCCGGAGCTCGGCGAGGCGACGGCGAAGGGCCGGATCGCCGAGTTCGCCGAGATGGGCTGGGACGAGGCGCTCGTCCCCGACCCGCAGGACCCCGAGACCTTCCGCCGGTCGCGCCTGAACTGGGAGGAGGCCGGCGACGGCGACCACGCGCGCCTGCTGCAGCTGTACCGGGAACTGGCCCGCATCCGACGCGAGCGGCCCGAGCTGACCGACCCCGCCTTCGGCCATCGGGAAGCAGAGGCCCAGGAGCGCGCGGGCGGGCGGGTGTACGTCCTGCGCTCGGGCGCCCTCGCGGTGTGCGCGAACCTGTCGGACGAGCCGGCGGAGTTCGAGGTGGATCCGGATGCCGGCATCCTGCTGGCGACGGATGACGCGATCACCCTCGTGCCGGGCCGGGTCACCGTGCCTCCGGACTCCGCGGTCATCGTCGCGCCGCCGCGCTGACGCCGCCGCCCGCCGGCGCGACCCGTCGACTCGCCACAAACGGCGCGAAATCCGGCAGATCTCCTGCAGTTGCTGGCGAGTCGACCGGCTGCTCTCGCCTCGATCGAGCGATCCGTCATCCGGCGGAAACGTGCGAGGCGTAGCGTGAGCGCGACGCTCATGAAAGCGGGTCGTCCGGTGCGGCGATGGGAAAGCGTGAAGCGGCTGCCTGAGGAGGCCGTCAACCGGGCGGCCTCCGAGAAGAGGAGTGCCATGACATTCACCGTCCCCACCGTCGACATCACCGCGTACGTCACCGACGGCACGCCAGAGGAGCGCGCCGAGGTCGCCGCACGGATCGATGCCGCCTGTCGCACCGTCGGGTTCATCCAGATCACCGGTCATGCCATCCCGGATGAGGTCATCGCCGGGCTCACCGATGCGATGGACCGCTTCTTCGCGCTCGAACTGGAGGCGAAGAAGGCCTATCGCACGCCGCCGGAGGTCAACCGCGGCTACAGCCCGCCGAAGTCGGAGTCGCTGAGTCTGTCGCTCGGGGTGGAATCCGCCAACCGCATGAACGACTTCTTCGAAGCGTTCAACATCGGCGCCACCGCCCAGACCTACCCGGGCGTCGAGCTGCCGATGCCCGACTACGCCGACAACCTCTGGCCCGACGTCGAGGGATTCGAGCGCCAGGTCGGCACCTACTTCGCGGAGGCGGCGCGCGTGGCCCGCACCATGACGCGCATCTTCGCCGACGCGCTGGGGCTCGCCCCCGACTTCTTCGGGGGGTATACCGGTCATTCGCTGGACGTGCTGCGGATGAACAACTACGCCTTGCCGCCGGGCACCGACGTCACCCTCGACGGCGACCTCATCGGCATGGGCGAGCACACCGACTACGGCATCGTCACGGTGCTGTGGGCCGATCAGGTCGCCGGGCTGCAGGTGCTCGCCGCCGACGGCACGTGGCACGATGTCCAGCCCGCCGACGGCGCGCTGCTGATCAACCTGGGCGATGTGACCGCGCGCTGGACGAACGAGCGCTGGATGTCGACCCTCCACCGCGTGAAGCCGCCCGTCATCGGCGGGACGATCCAGCGGCGCCGATCGGCCGCGTTCTTCCACGACGGCGACGTCGATGCCGTCATCCGCACGCTGCCCTCCTGCGTCGACGCCGAGCATCCCGATCTCTACGAGCCGATCACCGTCGGCGAGCACATCACGGCGAAGCTCGCCGGGTCGCGAGCGGGGGTGCGCAACCTCGCGGCGGTCCGGGAGAGCGCGCGCGTCCTCTCCAGCGTCCGCTGACCCGCACCGGCCGGGGACCCTGTCAACCCCGCCGCGCCGGCGGCGAGGGTTTTCCTAGGCTCGGGGCATGGCTTCCCCCGACCGCGCGGAGGCGCGCCCCCTCGACCTCGTCCGCCAGATCGTCGTCATCGCGACGATCTCCTTCATGCTCACCGCCTCGGCCGTGGGCAGCGGTCTCCTCAGCGGTGAGACGGTCGACGACGTCCAGGGCGGTGCCCTGGACTCGGACGCCTCCTACCTCGCCCCGGCGGGTCCGGCCTTCTCGATCTGGTCGGTGATCTACGCGGGGCTGATCGGCTACGCCATCTATCAGGCGCTGCCGCGCGAGCGCGCGCGCCCCCGGCAGCGGGCGGTCGGCTGGCTCGTCGCCCTGTCCGCGGTGATCAACGGCCTGTGGCTGGTCGCCGCGCAGTTCTGGACCCTTCCCCTCACGGTCGTCGTCATCGTCGCGCTCCTGATCGTGCTGGCGATCCTCTTCCGCGTCACCGTGCTGACCCGTGTCCCCGGCGACGGCGTCGCCGACGCGCTGCTCATCGACGGCGTCACCGGCCTGCCTCTGGGCTGGGTCACCCTCGCCCCGGTCGCCAACACGGCGGCGCTGCTCACCGAGATCGCGCCGCGGGAGTGGGCGGACGCCGCGGACGCCCTGGGCATCGCGGTGCTCGCGGTCGTCGCCGTCATCGGCCTGGCCACGGCCTGGGCGAGCGGATGGCGCGTCGCGCCGGGTCTCGCGATCGGGTGGGGGGCGGCGTGGCTGGCCGTGGGGCGCCTCACCGACGACCCGCACAGCACGCCCATCGGGGTCACCGCGATCGTCGTCGCCGTGCTCGTGGCGCTCGTGCCGCTCGCGGTGGCGGGGCTGCGCTTCCTGCGGCCGGAGAGCGACTAGACCCCGCTCCGCCGCGCGAACGCGGCGAGGAGCCGTGCCGGGCGACGAACGTCGGCGGCGAGGACCCGCGCGGCCAGCGCGTCGTACTCCTCCGGCGGGAAGTACCCGTCGTTGCGGTAGATCGCCATGCGCTCGGTGAAGGCGCGGGGCGTGGGCTCGGGGTGGAACTGGGTGGCCCACAGCGCGTCGCCCACGCGGTAGGCCTGCACCGGGCACGCGTCGTTCTCGGCGAGGAGGACGCCGTCGGCGGGCACCGCGGCGGTCCCCTCCTTGTGGGCGGTGAAGGCCGTGAACGGGGCGTCGAGTTCGGCGAAGAGGGGGTCCTGACGGGCCTGCCCGGTGGGGCGGATCAGCGCCGGTCCGGTGTCCTCGGGGAACGCCCGCGACACCGTGCCCCCGAGCATCCGGGTCACCACGCCGATGCCGTAGCAGGTGAACAGCGCCGTCGCCTCGGCGCGGGCGGCCGCCGCCGCGATCCGCTCCAGATCGGCCTCGAGCCGCTTCTGGACGTCGGGCTTGGCGGATTCGGGATCGGTGAGGTTGAACGGGCTGCCGCCCACCACGAACCCGCCGAACCGGTCGAAGACGTCGGCCGGGAGCGGGTCGCGTACCAGATCGTGCCGGCCGAGCAGGGCGGGGTCCACCTGCAGGGCGTCCCGGAAGGATGCGTACTCGGCGTCGGCGGCCGGGAGTTGCGGGCGCACGCAGACGTAGAGCAGGGGGGAGGGCATGGCGGAATTCTAAGCCGCGGAGGACAATGACCGGATGAGCACGGACAGCCGCCGCTACGCCCGCGGGCATGTGCTGGCCGCCGGAGCCCCGGCGATCGACGCCGTCCGCGATGCCGCCGCGCGGCGAGGATGGGACGTCGCGGTGGAGACGCTCACGGGCGCGCCCGCCGGCGACGGACCGGGGCCGGTGGAGGGGACGCGCTTCGTCGACCCGGTGCGTATCCGCCTCCTCTCGCGGGAGGCCCCCGGCGAGCCCGACGCGGGCGAGATCGTGCGGGCACTGGCGCGGCGGGCGGATGTGTGGCTCGACGACGGGCGGGCGCTGGCCGGCTGAGTCAGCGTGACGAGTTGGCCGTCCGCCCACGGACGATGCCGACGAAGGCCTGCACGTCCGGTCCGTCCGCATCGCGCGGCCAGGCCAGCGCCACCGTCGAGACCGGGCCGTCGCGGAGCGGTCGCGAGGCGACGTCGCGACGCGCGTGCAGACGTGCCAGTGACATCGGCACGATGACGACACCCACCCCCGCCGCCACCGTGGCGATGGCGTCCGCGGTCGTCTCCGGCGGTGCGAACGACGGCGCGATCGCGTCCGGCACGGCCGTCCCCAGCACGTCGTCCTGCGGGACGATCACGACCTCGCCGGCGAGGTCGGCGAGGGTGAGCTCGTCGGCGGCGGTGAGGTGCGAGTCGGCGGATGCCACGACCACGGGCACCTCGTCGTAGAGGCGGATCACGTGCAGGTCGGCGTCGTCGGCCACGGGAAGGCGCACCAGTGCGGCGTCGACCTGGTGCGAGGCGAGCGCTGCGCGCTGGTCGGCCACCTCGAGGGGGAGGAGCTCCAGGGTCACGCGGGGGAGCCGCTCACGCCACGCCGCGATCCACTTCCCGGGGGTGGTTCCAGGGATCGCGCCGAGGACGAAGCGACGGGGCGGCTCCGGCGGCGGTGCGGGTGCCGCGCGGCGCGGGGCGCGCGCGGCGCTCTTCCCGGCGGCGCGCCGGGGTCCACCGCTGCGAGCCATGCCGCCAGCGTATCCGCCGTCGCGTGCCGGGGAGCGCTATCGTTCGCTCATGATCGCGATCGTGGCCACGGTGCTGGCGGCGCTGGCCGCACTGCTGCACGTCTACATCTTCCTGCTGGAGAGCGTGCAGTGGTCCCTCCCGCGGGTGTGGCGCCGGTTCGGCGTGGCCGATCAGGCCGCCGCGGACACCGTGCGCCCGATGGCGTACAACCAGGGGTTCTACAACCTGTTCCTCGCGATCGGCGCAGTCGTCGGTGTGGTGCTGTTCTGGGCGGGCGAAGCCGGCAGCGTCGCCGAGGTCGCCGGACGCACGCTCACGCTGTTCACGCTCGCGTGCATGGCCGCTGCGGCCCTCGTGCTCGTGACGACCGGCCGCCGTTACCTCGGCGCCGCGCTCCTGCAGGGAGTGGTCCCGCTGGCGGGATTCGTCACGTTCCTCTTCGCCTGAGCGTCAGGCGGCCAGACGGAGCCCTCGGCGGTCGGTCGCGACGGTCTCGCCGTCACCGATCGTCTCGTCGTCGCCGATGAGAGATCCCATGGCCACGCGCGCGCCGATCCCGACGTGCGCGCGGACGCCGATCGTGGCGCCGGCGCCGACGGCGGCACCCGAGCCCACGTGCGCGTGCGGCGCGATCCGGGCCTCCGGGCCGATCACCGCGTCGCTCTCGATCCACGCCCCGCGCCCGATGTGCGCGTGCTCGGCGATGAGGGCCCCCGGTTCGACATACGCCCCCGCCTCGACGAGCGCGCTGGGGTGCACCTTGGCGCCGTGCGCGATCAGGCCGCGACCGTTGACGTGCTTGCGGTAGCGCAGGGTCTCGCCGCGGTCGTTCTCGATGTCGATGTAGTTCTTACCCACGTTCTCCTCCGGCGGCACCGCTCGGCGCCGACACCTGAAACAACTCCGAGGGGACGGATTTCATTCCCCCGCATGGTTGTTCGGCGCGGACGCGACGACGGATGCCTCCTTCACGATGCGGGGTCGCAGGCCTCGAGGCGAAGGGGTTGACACGCGTGGTCAGGACGCCTGGCAGAGCGGGCACCAGAACACGTTGCGCTCGCTCGTCGCCGAGGCCCCCAGCGCCCCGGCGCGGATGAGCGTGCCGCACCGACGACACGGCTTCCCCTCCCGGTTGTATACCCAGAAGCGCCGCCCCGGCCGGTCGTCACCGGTGAAGGTGCGGGCGGGCCGATCCCGGTTGGCGCGGATCATCCGCGCGCCGAGATCGATGAGCGCCGCCGCGTCGATCTCGGTCGCCGGCCGGGTGGGCGGGATGCCGCGGACGAAGAGCATCTCATTGGCGTACACGTTGCCGAACCCCGCGACGCTCCGCTGGTCCAGGATCGCGACGTGCGCCGCCCGCGGATCGGCCCCCACCCGTCGCGCCGCCTCCGCGGCGTCCCACTCCGGCGACAACGGGTCGGGGCCGAGGTGACCGACGACGCGGTCCTCCTCGGCGGTGGGCAGCACCTCCACCTGGGCGAGGTCGAACCCGACCGTCTCCCACTGCGCGGTGCCGACCACGGCCCGCGCGGTGTGCGCCGGCCGCCGCCAGCGCTCCCCGGGTCGGTGGATGTCCCACTGCCCCTCCATCTTCAGATGCGAGTGCAGGGTGTAGCCGCCGATCCGCTCCAGCAGGTGCTTGCCGCGCGGCACCACCGAGGTCACCGTCTCGCCGCGAAGGTCGGCGAGGGCGCTCCGCGGCACTCGCACGTCGAATCGCGTCACCTCCGCGCCCACCAGCGCCGCCGCCAGGCGCGCCGCGGTGCGGTAGACGGTGTCGCCCTCAGGCACGCGCCGCCTCGCGCAGCGCGTCTCCGGCCGTGACGCGGCGGAGGGTCAAGCCGCGCGGCGACTCCACGAACCCGGCGTCGCGGAGGGCGCGCCCCACCGGGGTGCCGTAGACGAAGGCGCCGTTGACCTGCTCGACCGTGAGGGTGTCCAGGCGCCGGCTGCGCGCCGTGGCGGCGAGGTCGCGCGCGGCCGCCGCCAGCCGGTCGTCGTCGTCCGTGAAGGCCAGGGCCGTCCGCCCGCCGCGCTCGAGGTAGAGCGTGAGAGACCCGTCGACGAGCACGACGAGGCCGCCCGCCTTGCGGCCGGGGCGGTGCGACACGCCCTCCAGCGCCGGCCATCCCAGCGCCGCGCCGTAGGGGTTGGCGGGGTCGGTGGCGGCGAGGGTCACTGCGCGCAGGGGCGCCGGATCGGGCAGGCCCGCGTACTCGCGCAGGCGGTCGACGGTGGGGGAGGCGGCGAACTGGGCAGCGCCCAGCTTCTCGATGACGTACCCGCGGCGGCAGTGGCCGGCCTCCTCGAACCCCGACAGGATGCGGTACACCTGGGCGAATCCGCCCGGCACGCCCTCCGCCTGCACCGCGCCGCGCGTGACCACGCCGTAGCGGTCCAGCAGGAGGCCGGCGGTGGCGGTGGCCCGCAGGGCCGTGTCCGCCTCGGCTTCCGGCAGCAGTGACCAGCGCCCGCCGACGGCGGGTGGGCGCGGCGGGGCGGCCGTGCGGGGGAGCGTCGTGCCGCGGTGCAGGCGTGCGCGCGGGGCGCGGCGCGCGACCCGGTGCGCCTGCCCGCCGCCGCCGACGAGCGTGCGCACCGGGGCGAAGGTGTCGTTGGTCACGCGCCCCGCCCACGTCAGCGCCCACAGCGCCTCGATCACCGACTGCTCGTTCTCCGCGCCGGCCAGCTCCCGCAGCTGTGCCGCGAAGTACGCGCCGCCGCCGGCGAGGGCGGCGACGATCCGCGCCTCGAGGGAATCCGGGGCCAGGTCGCCCTCCGGTGGCGTGAGGGTCAGCGCCGCGGCATCCGCGGGGTGCAGCGCGATCCAGCCGTCACGGCCGGGGAGCGTGCCCGACCCCGACCACAGCACTTCGCCGGAGGCGGTGAGCTCGTCCAGCAGGGCCGGGGTGTAGTCGCGTACGCGGGAGGGCAGGATGAGGGATTCCCAGGCGCTCGCGGGCACCGGCACGCCCGCCAGCTGCTCGACGACGGCGGCCACGCCGTCCACGCCCTCCAGCGGCCGGGTGACGTGCTGCCACACCGGCAGAAATCGCGCGTAGGCCTCGGGCGGAACCGGCTCCACGCTGCCCCGGATGGCGGCGAGGGAGCGCATCCGCAGGCGCCGGAGCACCTCGGCGTCGCACCACTCGGCGTCCTCCCCGGGCGCCGCCTCGGCGGCGGGAAGGAAGAACCCGCTCGCGACGCGCCCCTGCGACTCCAGCCGCTGGAGCGTGAGGCGCGCGACGGCCACCCCCACGCCGAGCCGCTCGGCCACGGCGGCCGCGGTGAACGGGGCGTGCGTGCGGGCGTAGCGCGCCACCAGGTCGCCGAGCGGATCGGCGACAGGCTCGAGGAAGGCGTGCGGGATGCCCACCGGCAGTGCCGCGCCGAGGGCGTCCCGCAGGCGGCCGGCGTCTTCGATGGCGGCCACGCGGGTCACCCCCGCCAGCGTGACGGCGATCGCGCGGCGGTCGTCGACGAGGCGCGCGAGGTGCGCGGCGGCGTCGTCCAGCGGCGGAGCGTCACCTGGCTCCAGCCGCGCGGCCACCTCTGCCGCATCCAGCGGGCCGAGCACGCGCAGGAGGTCCGCCACGCCTTCGACGCCGCGCGCGCGGCGCTCGGGGTCCAGGCGCTGCACCTCCCGTTCGAACTGCGCGAGGACGTCGGGGTCAAGGAGCTCGCGCATCTCGATCTTGCCGAGCAGCTCGCTCAGCAGCGCGGGATCCACCGAGAGCGCCGCCGCGCGGCGCTCGGCCAGCGGGGAGTCGCCCTCGTACATGAACGCGCCCACGTACCCGAACAGGAGATCGCGCGCGTAGGGCGACGGCTGCGACGTGGTCGTCTCCACGAGCCGGATGCGCCGCTCGCCGATGCCGCGGGCGATGCGCAGGAGCGCGGGAAGGTCGTAGACGTCCTGCAGGACCTCGCGCAGCGTCTCCAGGATGATCGGGAAGGTCGGGTGGCGCCGTGCGACCTCGAGGAGCTGGGCGGAGCGCTGCCGCTGCTGCCACAGCGGCGAGCGGCGGTTCGGGTTCAGGCGCGGCAGCAGCAGCGCACGCGCCGCGCACTCGCGGAAGCGGGAGGCGAACAGCGCCGACCCGCCCACCTCGTCGGTGACCAGCTGCTCCAGCTCGTCCGGCTCGAACACGAACAGATCGGCGCCGGGCGGCTCGGCCGTCGCATCCGGCACGCGCGCGATGATGCCGTCATCGCTCGCCACCGCGGCGCCCTCGACCCCCAGTCGCTCGCGGATGCGCGCGTTCACCGCGAGTGCCCACGGCGCGTGCACCTGCATGCCGAAAGGGGAATGCAAGATGATGCGCCAGTCGCCGACCTCGTCGCGGCTGCGCTCGACGGTGAGCGTGCGGTCGGTCGGCAGCGTGCCGGTGGCCTCGCGCTGCTCGGCGAGATAGGCCAGCAGGTTCGACACGGCGTTCTCGTCGAGCCCCGACGCGCGCAGCCGGTCCTGCGCCTTCTCGGGTGCGGCGGTGGACAGCTCGCGCGAGAACGCGCCGAGCGCCTCGCCGAGCTCGGCCGGCCGGCCGATGCCGTCGCCGTGCCAGAACGGCACCTTGCCGGGCTGGCCGAACGCCGGCACCACGTTCACGCGGTCGTGGGTGATCTCCACGATCCGCCAGCTCGTCGTGCCGAGGGTGAACACGTCGTTCACGCGCGACTCGTAGACCATCTCCTCGTCGAGCTCGCCGACGCGGGCGTTCTGGGATTCGCCGGCGACGAAGACGCCGAACAGGCCGCGGTCGGGGATCGTGCCGCCGCTGGTGACGGCGATGCGCTGCGCTCCCGGCCGTCCCGTGAGTGTCCCGGCGTCGCGGTCCCACACCAGGCGCGGGCGGAGCTCGGCGAACTCGTCGGAGGGGTACCGGCCGGCGACGAGGTCGAGCGTGGCCTCGAACGCCGACCGCGGGAGGGAGCGGAACGGCGCGGAGCGCCTGACGGTCTCGTACCAGTCCTCGACGTCCAGCGGCGCCCGTGCGCACGCGGCCACCGTCTGCTGCGCAAGGATGTCCAGCGGATTCTGCGGCACCGTGATCGCCTCGATGCGCCCGGCGAGCATCCGCTCGGTGACGATCGCGGTGTGCAGCACGTCGCTGCGGTGCTTGGGGAACAGCGCCGCGCGGCTGACCTCTCCCACCTGGTGCCCCGCGCGCCCCACGCGCTGGAGCCCCGAGGCGGCGCTGGGCGGCGCCTCCACCTGGATGACGAGGTCGACGGCCCCCATGTCGATGCCGAGCTCGAGACTGCTCGTGGCCACCACGCAGCGCAGGACGCCCGACTTGAGCTCATCCTCGACCTGGGCGCGCTGCTCCTTGGACACCGACCCGTGATGGGCCTTCGCGAGGACGGCGTCGGCGTCTCCGGTGCGCTCGGCGGAGATCTCGTTGAGCCGCCCGGTCAGGCGCTCGGCGAGCCGGCGCGAGTTGCAGAACACGATGGTGGAACGGTGCTGCAGGACGCGGTCGACGATCGCCTCCTCGACGTGCGGCCACACCGAACCGGTCGTCTCGGTGTTCTCGGCGCGCGGCGCGTACCACTCGCCGTCGCCGTCCTCGTCCGGGCGCTCGTCCGCCGCGCCGCCGCCGGCCGGCGCCGGCGCGGGCGGGTTCAGCATGTCGTCGACGGGGACGACCACCGACAGGTCGAACGCCTTCGAGGCCTTCGGCGCGACGATCTCCACCGGCTGCGCGCCGCCGAGGAAGCGGGCCACCTCGTCGATGGGGCGGACCGTGGCCGACAGGCCGATGCGCTGGGCGGGCGGGGCATCCTGCGCGAAGGAGCGGCGCAGGGCGTCCAGGCGCTCCAGGCTCACCGCCAGATGCGCGCCGCGCTTGGTGGCCGCGACGGCGTGCACCTCGTCGACGATCACGGTGTGCACGTCGCGCAGGGTGTCGCCGGCCTGGCTCGTGAGCATGAGGTAGAGCGACTCTGGCGTGGTGATGAGGATGTCCGGCGGCGCGCTGACGAGCTTGCGCCGGTCGGCGGAGGTGGTGTCGCCGGAGCGGACGCCCACGCTGACGGCGGGGACGTCGATCCCCAGGCGCCGCGCCGACTGTCCGATGCCGACGAGGGGGGAGCGGAGGTTGCGCTCGACGTCGACGCCGAGCGCCTTCAGCGGCGAGATGTAGAGGATCCGCGTCCCGGGGCCGGCGTCGGAGCCGGGCGCCTTGTCGTGGAACACGCGGTCGAGCGCCCACAGGAACGCCGAGAGGGTCTTGCCCGATCCGGTGGGAGCGACCACGAGAGCGTGGCGACCGGCGGAGATGGCGTCCCACGCGCCCTTCTGGGCGCTCGTGGGCGCGCGGAAGGCGCCACGGAACCAGTCCCGCGTGGCAGGACCGAATCGTTCGAGCACATCGGCCACGCGTCCATCTTCACCCGCCCCGCCGACATCGGGGCGGGCTTGACGGGGGGATCGAGGTCGGATTGCTGTGCGAAAGCCCGCAGGAGCGGTAGGTTACGTTCGACGGTTCGGGGGGACTAGGTCGATGGCACTGCCCGGGGAGGCGGGTGCGCTGCATCCGCGGCTGGCGCTGTTCGCGCGCTCGCAGGCGCCCTTCATCGCGTCCGTGGTCATCGCCGGCATCGTCTCGCTCGCCCTCGGCATCTCCCCGCCCCGACCGGGCTGGCTCGGGGCCGGCCTCGTCGTCGTCGCCCTCGCGACACTGGCCGCGCTCGCCCTGCCCTGGGAGCGCTATCCGGTGCCCGCGCAGGCGGTCCTCGCCGCCGCCGACCTCGTCGGGGTGGTGCTGCTGTCGGTGGCCCTGGCCGGGGCGATCGACACCGTCGCGGTGCTCGCGGCGGTCCCGGCGACCTGGGCCGCGGTGGCGGTACCGGTGTGGGGGCCGATCGGCGGCATCGTCGGCGCCACGGCGGCGGCGCTCCTTCCTCCCGTGCTCACGGCGGCGGATGCCACGGCCTGGGGCACGGCGCTGGTGATCCCGGTGGTGCTGTCGGTGCTGGTCGTGGGGGCCGTGCTCCTCGTGGCCGAGGTGCGGCAGACCTCGGCTCGCGAGCGGACGCTGCGTGACGAGCGCAACGCGGCCGAGGCCGAGCGCGAGCGGCTGTCGGCGGTGATGCAGTCCTTCGCCGACGAGATCGAGATGGGGCTGGTGTTCCTGGACGTGCGCGGCGGGCCGCCGCTGTTCAACGACACGATCCTCGACTTCGGCCGCATCGCCGCGTACGACCCCGAGGTGGAGGCGGGGACCCGCGTGTACGCCGCCGATCAGGTGACCCCCGTCCCCGCGGCCGACCAGGCCATCCCGCGCCTGCGCCGCGGCGAGACGGTGACCGACTTCCTGCACTGGGTCGGCCCACGAGGCGGGCAGCGCGCGCTCCTGGCCAACGGCCGCGCCGTGCACCGGGCCGACGGCCGGTCGGTCGGGTCGATGCTCGTGGTCCAGGACATCACCGAACTGCTGCGCGCGGAACGTGCGCGGGAGGATGCGCTGGCGACCCTCGCGCACGAGCTGCGCACGCCGCTGACCTCGATCGTGGGCTACACCGAGCTGCTGGAGGCCCAGGTCCTCCCGCCGGCCGCGGCCGCCCGCATCCGCGTGATCGGGCGCAACGCCGAGGAGCTGCTCACCCTCACCGCCGCCTTCCTCGACGGCCTCCACCGCCCGCCGACGGTCGAGCCCGGACCGGTCGCCGCGCGCGAGCTCGTGGAGGAGATCCTCGACGCGCTCCCGGGCGTGGCCACGCGCGAGGTCGAGCTCCTCATCGACGACGACCTCGTGCTCTTCGCCGATCGCGACGGGATCGGCGCGGTGCTCGCGAACCTGCTCGACAACGCCGTGAAGTTCTCACGCGAGGGCGACCGCGTGCGGGTGAGCGCGGGATCCTGCGGCGCCGAGGTGTGGCTGACCGTCCACAACAGCGGATCGCGCATCGAGGCGAGCGACCTGGAGCGCGTCTTCGACCGGTTCTACCGCGGCATGAACGCCCAGCGCGACGCGGTCGCCGGCACCGGCATCGGGCTGTCGATCAGCCGCGACATCGTCCACGCGCACGGGGGGACGCTCACGGCCGATCCGATCGACCAGGGGGCGTGCGTGCGGATGACCCTCCCCGCGGCGGCCTGACCACCTCGGCGGGCAGCCGGGTATCGTCGGGCGCATGCGCATCGATCTGTCGGGTCGCACGGCCCTGGTCACCGGGTCCACGCAGGGCATCGGCCTCGCCATCGCCGCCGGTCTCGCCGCCGCCGGTGCGCGCGTGGGCGTGAACGGACGATCCGACGCGTCGGTGTCGCGCGCGATCGCGCAGCTCCGCGCCGATCATCCCGATGCCGCCTTCGTGCCGGTCGTCGCCGACATCAGCGACGCCGCCGGGGCCGCGGCGGTGGCGGCGGCGCTGCCGGAGGTGGATGTCCTGGTGAACAACCTCGGCATCTTCGGCTCCGCCGACCCGCTGCAGATCACCGACGACGAGTGGCGGCGGTATTTCGAGGTGAACGACCTGGCCGCCGTCCGTCTCGTCCGCCACTACCTGCCCGGCATGATGGCGCGGGGCTGGGGCCGCGTGCAGTTCATCGCGAGCGATTCGGCGGTGGTGATCCCCGCCGAGATGATCCACTACGGCGCTTCCAAGACGGCGCTGCTGGGGATCTCCCGCGGGTTCGCCAAGGCCGCCGCCGGCACCGGGGTCACGGTCAACGCCGTGATCGCCGGGCCCACCCGCACCGGCGGTGTGGAGGACTTCGTCTACGAGCTCGTCGACCGGTCGCTGCCGTGGGATCAGGCCCAGCGCGAGTTCATGCGCACCCACCGCCCGCAGTCGCTGCTGCAGCGCCTGATCGAGCCCGAGGAGATCGCGAACATGGTGGTCTACCTCGCTTCGCCGCTGGCGTCGGCGACGACCGGGGGCGCGCTGCGGGTGGACGGCGGCTACGTCGACGCGATCGTGCCGTAGCGCTCGTCCGCTCTAGCGTTCCTCGTCGAGGCGCTTGAGGAGGAAGGCGCGCACGTCGGCGAGCTCGTTCTCCGACACGCTGTGCGTGAGGCCGGGGTAGACGCGGCCGCTGAGCTCGGCGTGGGCGGGGAGCCAGTCCACCGTGTGTGCCACCAGCGGCTCCGGGATGACCTCGTCGTGGCTCCCGCGCCCCCAGAACACCGGGGGCTTCCGCTCGGCGAGGACCGCATCGCCGGGGAGCACGCCGTCGGCGACGTAGCCGGAGAGGTTCACCGCGAACGCGAAGCGCTCCGGGCCCAGCCGCAGCGCCTGCAGGGCGACGGCCGCGCCCTGCGAGAAGCCCACGAGCCCCACGCGGCGACCGGGTGCCGCCTCCTCGACCCAGGCGCAGACGCCCGCTGCCGCCGCGGTGACCGCGTCGGGGTCGCGGCCGTCGCGCCCCTCGATCGCGTCCCCGGCACACCCCGGCGCGGGCCACGGGGGTGTGGGCGGCGCACGCACCGCCGCGTAGTCGTACTCGGCGGGAAGGTGGGCGGCGAGGGCGAACAAGTCGCGTTCGTCGGCGCCGTAGCCGTGGAGCAGGACGACGAGGGGCCGCTCTGCGGAGTCCGTCGCGGCGGAGTCCGTCGCCGGGGCGGTCCACAGCACGACGTCGGGATCGATGCGCGGGGATTCGGGCATGCCGACATCCTTCCAGGCCCTGGTTGGGTATACAGGGAGCATGCCGGTGCGCACCCCCGACCCTGATCCCGCCGAGGGCGAAGGCGACGACGCACGTCGTCCTCCCCTCGGATTCCCCGTCGACCGCCCCTCCGGCGGCACCGCGAACCCGGGGTGGCTGAGCGACGTCGAGCTCGCCGACGCCCGCCGCCGACTGCCGATGCTCTACGTCGAGGCGGTGCCGGTGCGCACCGACGGGATGGGCGCGGTGGTTCAGGTGGGCATTCTGCTCCGCGCGACGCCCATGGGAGAGATCTCCCGCACCATCGTCTCCGGACGCGTGCGCTACGGCGAGACCGTGCGCGACGCGCTGTTCCGCCACCTCGAGAACGACCTCGGCCCGATGGCCTTCCCGGCCCTTCCGCCGCAGCCGACTCCCTTCACCGTGGCGGAGTACTTCCCGCTCCCCGGGGTCAGCGCCTTCCACGACGACCGCCAGCACGCGGTGTCCCTCGCCTTCGTCGTCCCGGTCACCGGCACGTGCGAGCCGCGGCAGGACGCGCTGGAGGTTACGTGGCTCTCGCCCGAGGAGGCCTCCTCCGACGCGCTCGCCGCCGAGATGGAGGGCGGCCGCGGCACGCTCATCCGCCTGGCGCTGGCGAGCGTGGGCGCCCTGCGCTGACCGCATCCGCTCGCCCGCACCGTTCTGCGGCAACGTCCGCGCTCGCCCGCACCGTTCTGCGGCAACGTGCACGCTCGCCCGCACCGAAGTGTCGCGAAAGCGCCCCCGAACCCGCGAAACGGTGCGGGGGAGCGGGGTGGAGAGCTCTCAGGCGGCGGCGGTCTCGCGGGCGATCGCGGCGAGGAACGCGTCGATGTCGTCCTCGGTGGTGTCGAAGCTGCACATCCACCGCACCTCGCGCCGCGCGGCGTCCCAGTCGTAGAAGCGGAAGCTCTCGCGCAGGCGGTCGGCCACGCCCTCCGGCAGCGTCGCGAAGACGCCGTTGGCCTGCGTGGGCTGGGTGAACGCCACGCCCCGGATGGAGCCGGCGGCCAGGCCCGCCTCGATGCCGGCGCGCAGGCGCTGCGCCATGGCGTTGGCGTGACCGGCGTTGCGCAGCCACAGGTCACCCTCGAGGAGGGCGATCAGCTGCGCGGAGACGAAGCGCATCTTGCTGGAGAGCTGCATGTCCAGCTTGCGGAGGTAGGTCAGCCCCTCGGAGGCGGCGGGGTCGAGCACGACGATGGCCTCGCCGAGCATCGCGCCGTTCTTGGTGCCGCCGAAGCTCAGCACGTCCACCCCGACGTCGCGCGTGAAGGCGCGCAGCGGCACCCCCAGTGCCGCGGCGGCGTTGGCGATGCGGGCGCCGTCCATGTGCAGCCGCATGCCGCGTGCGTGCACGTGGGCGGCGATCTCGCGGAGCTCCTCGACGCTGTAGAGCGTGCCCAGCTCGGTGGACTGCGTGACGGACACCACGAGCGGCTGCGCGCGGTGCTCGTCGCCCCAGCCCCACGCCTCGCGGTCGATCAGCTCGGGGGTGAGCTTGCCGTCGTCGGTGGGGACCGTCAGCAGTTTGATGCCGCCCACGCGCTCGGGCGCGCCGCCCTCGTCGACGTTGATGTGCGCCGTCACCGCGGAGATGACCGCGCCCCATCGGGGGAGCATCGACTGCAGGCCGACGACGTTGGCGCCGGTGCCGTTGAACACGGGGTAGGCCTCGACGCCGTCGCCCAGGTGCTGCACGAACACCTCCTGGAGTCTCGCGGTGTACGCGTCCTCGCCGTAGGAGATCTGGTGGCCGCCGTTGGCCGCCGCGATCGCATCGAGCACCTCGGGGTGTACGCCGGAGTAATTGTCGGAGGCGAAGCCGCGGACGGCGCGGTCATGCAGTTCGGTCACGGTGCTCCAGCCTACGGGCCGCCGGCACTGGCGGGGCGCGGGCACTGGCCCGGTGTCGGCGGTGCTCGCTAGCCTCACGGTATGACCGCGCCCGACACCGCTCCGGCCCCGCCCGCCCGCGGCATGCGCACGTTCGCGGCGGTGCTCGTGAACACCGCGGTCGCCAACGTCACCACGAGCTTCCTGTGGTTCGCGCTCACGTTCTGGGTCTACCTGGAGACGCGCTCGGTGCTGGCCACCGGGATCATCGGCGGGGCGTACATGCTGCTGCTGGCGGTGTTCGCGATGCTCTTCGGCTCGATCGTGGATCGTCACCGCAAGCATCGCGTGATGGTGTTCTCGGGCCTGGTGACCCTCGCCGCCTTCCTCCTGGCCGGTGGCGTGTACTTCGCCCTCCCGGAGAGCGCCGTCCTGGACCTCGGCGGGCCGTGGTTCTGGATCTTCTCCGGTGTGATCCTCGCCGGCGCGGTGGTGGAGAACATGCGCAACATCGCGCTGTCGACCACGGTGACCCTGCTCGTGCCGGTGGAGCGCCACGCCAACGCGAACGGCTACGTGGGCACGGTGCAGGGGCTCGCCTTCATGGTGACCAGCGTCTTCTCGGGTCTGGCCGTCGGACTCCTGGGGATGGGGTGGACCCTCGTGATCGCGGTGGTCCTCACGGCTTCGGCGCTCGGGCATCTGCTGACGCTGCGGATCCCCGAGGAGGAGCCGCGCGCCGACGGGGAACGGCCCCCGATGATCGACCTCCGTGGCAGCATCCGGGCGGTGCGCGCCGCGCGGGGCCTGTTCGCGCTCATCATCTTCTCGACCTTTAACAACCTCATCGGGGGCGTCTACATGGCCCTCATGGACCCGTACGGGCTCGAGCTGTTCCCAGTGGAGATCTGGGGCCTCATCCTCGGGGTGACCTCGACGGGATTTATCATCGGCGGGCTCGTGGTCGGTCGTTTCGGCCTGGGTGCCAACCCCATCCGCACGATGCTGCTGCTGGTGGCGGTCATGGGCGTGCTCGGGGCGCTCTTCACGATCCGCGACTGGTGGTGGCTGTACGCCCTCGGGATCTGGGCGTACCTGTGTCTCATCCCGGCGGTGGAGGCGGCGGAGCAGACGGTGATCCAGCGGGTCGTGCCGTTTCGCACGCAGGGTCGGGTCTTCGGCTTCGCCGCGGCGTTCGAATCGGCCGCCGCGCCCATCACGGCGTTCCTCATCGCACCGATCGCCGAGTTCGCGATCATCCCGTACATGGACAGCGGCCGCGGTCAGGCGACGTGGGGGTGGCTGCTCGGGGAAGGCGCGGCGCGCGGGCTCGCGTTCGTGTTCTTCTTCGCGGGCCTGGTGATGGTGGCGATCGCCCTGCTGGCGTTCCTGACCCGCTCCTACCGCATCCTGTCGCAGCAGTACCGCACGAGCCACGTGAACGACGACGTCCCGGCCGAGGAGGCCGCCGCCGACGAGCCGGCCGCCGCCGACCCGTCGTAGGCCGGCCGGCCGGCGGCCAGGTCAGGCGTCGCCGAGTGCGGCCGACACCACGGCTCGGGCCTCGGCCTGCACCTCGCGGAGGTGCTCCTCCCCGCGCAGGCTCTCGGCGTACAGCTTGTAGACGTCCTCCGTGCCGGAGGGACGCGCGGCGAACCACGCATCGGCCGTCTGGACCTTCAGCCCGCCGATGGCCGCGCCGTTGCCGGGAGCGTGCGAGAGCTTGGCGGTGATCGGCTCGCCGGCGAGCTCGGTCGCCGTCACCGCATCCGGCGACAGCTTCGCGAGCGCGGCCTTCTGGGCGGGGGTCGCCGGGGCGTCCACGCGCTGGTAGGCCGAGGAGCCGAACTCGGCCTCGAGCTCGGCGTAGCGCTCTGACGGGGTCTTGCCGGTCACCGCGAGGATCTCCGCCGCCAGCAGGCACAGCAGGATGCCGTCCTTGTCGGTCGTCCACACCGTCCCGTCGGTGCGCAGGAACGACGCGCCGGCGGACTCCTCGCCGCCGAAGGCGACCGACCCGTCGAGCAGGCCCGGCACGAACCACTTGAAGCCGACCGGCACCTCGTACAGGCGCCGGCCGAGCCCCGCCACGACCCGGTCGATGATCATCGAGGACACCAGGGTCTTGCCCACTGCCGCCTCCGCCGGCCAGCCCGGCCGGTGGGAGAAGAGGTAGTCGATCGCGACCGCCAGGTAGTGGTTGGGGTTCATCAGCCCCGCGTCGGGCGTCACGATGCCGTGGCGGTCGGCGTCGGCGTCGTTGCCGGTGAGGATGTCGAACTGGTCGCGGCGCGCCACCAGGGAGGCCATGGCGGACGGGGAGGACGGATCCATGCGGATCTTCTCGTCCCAGTCGAGCGTCATGAATCGCCAGGTGGGATCCACCTCGGGGTTCACGACGGTCAGGTCGAGGTCGTACACCTCCGCGATGAGCGCCCAGTACTCCACGGAGGCGCCTCCGAGGGGGTCGGCGCCGATGCGCACCCCGGCCCGGCGGATCGCCTCGATGTCGATGATGTGCGCGAGGTCGCGGACGTATGCGTCACGGAAGTCGTAGGTGCTCAGGGCGTCGTGGTCGATGTCGGCGTCGCGCGTGCGCGCGACCCCCTCCAGGCCCGCGGCGATGAGCGCGTTCGCGCGGTCCGCGATCCACGCGGTGGCATCGGTGTCGGCCGGGCCGCCGTGGGGAGGGTTGTACTTGAACCCGCCGTCGCGGGGCGGGTTGTGGCTCGGGGTCACGACGATCCCGTCGGCCCGGCCGGGGTCGTCGGCGTCCCGCCCACGGTTGTAGGTGAGGATCGCGTGGCTGAGCGCGGGGGTGGGAACCCACGCGTCGCGCGCGTCCACCCGGACGTCCACGCCGTTCGCGACGAGCACCTCGATGGCGCTGCGCTCGGCGGGGAGGGAGAGGCCGTGGGTGTCGCGGCCGAGGAAGAGCGGACCGGTGATGCCCTGCGCCGCGCGATAGTCCACGATCGCCTGGGTCGTGGCGAGGATGTGGTGCTCGGTGAAGCTCGTCGTCAGGCTCGAGCCGCGGTGCCCGCTCGTGCCGAAGGCGACCCGCTGCTCGGGCACGTCGGGATCGGGCGTGCGGTCGTAGTAGGCGGCGATCAGTTCGTCGACGTCGATGAGATCGGATGCTTCGGCGGGGAGTCCTGCGCGACTGCTCATGCGAACAGTCTGCACGGTGCGGGGCGTCGGCGGCACGGGTTTGACACGCGCGGCCGGATCGCCCCACCGGTGGCCGATATGTTGGTGCGAGGGGGACGCATGGCACGTATCGGGATCGTCGACGACCACGAGCTGATGGCGATGGCGCTGGAGTCGGTCGTCACCGGGATGGACGATCTGTCCTTCGCCCGGCACGAGAAGTCGGTGGAGGCGATGGTGCATCATCTCCTCGATGCCGAGCTCGTCGTGCTCGACCTGAGCCTGCGCGACGGGAGCACCCCGGCCGAGAACGTGGCGGCGCTGCAGCGCTGGGGCGCGCACGTGCTGGTGCTCACCTCGGCGGAGAACCCGTTCCTGGTGCGCGACGCCTCCCGCACCGGCGCCCTGGGCATCGTCCGCAAGTCGGCGCCGCCGGCCGTGATCGCCGATGCGCTGCGGGCGGCGGCCGCGGGGGAGCATGTGCCGAGCACCGAGTGGGCGGCCGCGATCGACAGCGACCCGGGCCTCGCCGCCGCGCCCCTGACGGCGCGCGAGCGCGAGGTGCTCGGGCTGTACGCCGGAGGCATGGGCGCGCGCGAGGTGGGCGCGCGCCTGTACGTGAGCGAGAACACCGTGAACGACCACCTGCGCCGCATCCGCTCGGTGTACGCGCAGCTGGGCCGGCCGGCGGGCACGAAGGTGGAGCTCTACCAGCGCGGCATCGAAGACGGCTACCTCCCCGCGCCCTCGCGTGACTGACGCGCTCCCGGGGCGCGCCGAGCTGGCGGCGCGGCGCGTGCTGGCCGTCGGGGCGGCGATCGTCGCCCTCATCAACGGCGCCGTGGCGCTGCTGCTGAACGTGCGGGCCGGCGACCACACCCTTCCGCCGTGGTTCGGGGCGGTCGCCCTGGTCGCCGCCGCCGCCTTCCTCGTCACCGGCATGGCGGCGCCGTGGCTGCCGGCGCGAGGTCTGCGGGTCGGCGCCGCGCTGTCGACGGCGGGCTACCTCGTCCTCCTCGTCGCGTTCCTCCCCGCCGCCGTCGCCGACCACGAGCTCGAGCGGATCCCGTGGATCCTCTCCGCGGCGGGCGCTGCGATCGTCTCCGGGCTGCTGGCGGGCGGCATGCGCGCCGCATGGGCGACGCTGGGTGCCGCCCTCATCGGGCTCCTCCTCGCGCGCACGGCCGCCGGCGGCCTCGACGAGCACGGCATCGTCAACGATGCCCAGATGGCCTTCACGGGCGTCATCATCTGCGTGATCTGCGGTCACCTCCTCGCCGTCACGCGGGAGCTGGACGAGGCGGCGGACGCAGCCACGACGGCCTCCGCTCAGGCGTCCGCCGAGCGGGGCCGGCTCGCGGCGCGGACGCGCGCGGCGGCCGTGGTGCACGACGAGGTCCTCGCCACCCTCACCCTCGCCCGCGCCGGCCTCCCGGTTCCCGTCGACCGCCTGGCCGCGCAGGCCCGCCGCGCGGCGGGGATGCTCACCACGTTGGCGGCGGAGGGGAGCGCGGGCCTGCCGCTGGCCGCCGCGCTCGAGGCCGCCGCCCGCCGCGCCGGCGCGCGGTTCGTGCACGCCGGAGCGGGCAAGCCGGCGCTCGATGAGCCCGTGCGCGACGCCCTCGAGGCCGCGACGCGTCAGGCGCTGGAGAACAGCGTGCGCCACGCCGGCGACGGGGCCGTGCGCCGGGTGGTCCTCACCACGGACGCCCACGAGGTCGCGATCGAGGTGATCGATGACGGCGTCGGCTTCGATCCCGCCGCCGTTGCGGCCGACCGCCTCGGCGTGCGCACCAGCATCCGCGCACGCCTGCAGGATGTCGGCGGAGCAGCCGAGGTCACCGCGCGGCCGGGCGAGGGCACCCGTGTCCGCCTGGTCTGGCGCGCCCCCGAGGACCCCGACCTCGTGCTGTCCTCGCACTCGCGCGAGCTGTCCTTCGGCCTGGTGGTCATCGCCGTCGTCTTCGTCGTGGGGCAGACGGCCTCCGCGGCCGCCGCCGCTCTGGCGTCGCAGCAGTGGTGGCCGCCGCTGTCGGTGCTGGTGGCCCTCCTCGTGGGTGCGGAGGTGCTGCGCCGGTCGCCGACGCCGGTGCCCTCGCGCCGGCGCACCGCGGTCTTCGTCGCCGTCGCCGTCGCCACCGTCGCCGGCGGGCTGCTCGTCGTGCCCTTCACCTTCGGCACGCTGTGGTTCGTCTCGGCATCCGCCTTCCTCCTCCTCGCTCTCGCGCTGCGCGGCCGGGTGGTCACCGCCGTCGCCGGCGTCGCCGTCCTGGTGACGGTGGTCACGCTCGCCGGCGCCGTCGCCGGGGCGCCCGCAGCCACCGTCCTGCAGGTGATCGCCCGGCCGCTCATCCTGGTGGCGCTCGCGGTGGCCCTCATGGGCGTGGTCGAGCGGCTGCAGCGGCACATCCGGGCGCTCCATCGCCGCACGCTCGCCGCCACCGAACGCCGCGCGTGGGACGAGGCGGCGCGGGCGGAGCTCTCCCGTCGCGCCGACGACCTCGACGCCGACGTGGTGCCGCTGCTCCGCCGCATCGGCGAAGGGACCGCGCTCAGCGACGCCGATCGGGGGAGGTGCGCGTCGCTGGAGGGCAGACTCCGCGATGAGTACCGCGCCGGCATCCTGGTGCGCGAGCCCCTCGCGGAGGCGGCGCGTGCGGCCCGCGCACGCGGAGTGG
The DNA here is from genome assembly GCA_964496445.1 of uncultured Microbacterium sp. GTDB lineage: Bacteria > Actinomycetota > Actinomycetes > Actinomycetales > Microbacteriaceae > Microbacterium. The sequence continues at coordinate 168,292 of CAZBZR010000002.1, read as the reverse complement.
ACGTCGTCCTGCTCGACGACACCGCGACGCCGCTTGCGGACGACGAGGCCGACGCGCTCGTCCGCTGGATGGCGGCGGAGGTGATGACGGCCCGGCACCGCGTCGTGGGGCGCGTGCTGCCGGAGGGGCGGGAGGCCGCCGCCACCGTGACCGTCGACGGCACAACCACCCGTTTCCGTGGCTCGGCCGCCCTCCCGGCGTCGGGCGGCCGTCTAGCCTGAGACCCGCCCGAGCGCCGAGAGGGGGCCCATGGACGCGGTGTGGATCCTCGTGGTTGCGGGCCTCATCGGGACGTGGCTGCTCGTCGCGGTCGTCGCCGTCGTGCGCGGAGCCGCGCGCGGGTTCGACCGCGCGCCCGGCGCGGAGGGGAGCGAGGACCCCGCCGACTCCGGCCCCGAGCAGCCCCCATCGGCGTGAACCACCAGTTCCGGTGGCTGTTCTGGACCCGTGCGGAGCGCCGGGATTCCTAGGTTCGTGTCAGGCGCCGCATCCGCGCGCCACCGGACAGGGGGACAGGACATGAACAAGGCGACGAAGGGTGCCCTCGCCATCGGCGCGGCCGTGGTGCTGATGCTCGGCGGCGCGGGCTCACTCGCGTACTGGCAGAGCACCGCCGCGACGGATGCGGCGAACTTCACCATGGGGAACCTCGCGGTCACTGCCAACGACGACGCGGAGTGGACGCAGGACGGCGAGGCGATCGACCCCGAGACGGCGCTGCTCATCCCGGGCGACACCGTCACATACACCCAGACCTTCGACGTCGACGCGACGGGAGACGGCCTGCTCGTCACGGCCGAGATGGTGAACCACTCGATGTCGACCAGCTGGGAGGGCGGCCCCGGGCACTATGTGTGGCTCGAAGGCGACGTGCTCGAGTACATCTACGACGGTGTGTACAAGGTGACCGGGTCGGGCACCATCACCGTCCACGCCGACCTCATGATCTCGTCCTTCGAAGAGGGCGGGAAGAACGGCACCATCGACGTCTTCAACGGTGACGTGATGATCACGCAGGTGCACACCTTGCCCACCGTGCCGCCCTGCGCCTGCTGACGCACGGGCACCCGAACCCGCTCCACCCGAAGGCACACCCATGAACCGCATCGTCTCCGGCAGCGTCGCCCTCGCTGCGGCCGCGGTGCTGTGCCTCGGTGGGGCGGGTTCGATGGCGTCGTGGCAGGCCTCTGCCGCATCCGCGGACGCCGTGACCTTCACGATGGGGACCCTCGAGCTCGCCACGACCCCGGGAACGTGGACCCTCGACGGCGCCGCGGTGACCGACGCCTCCCGCCCGGTCCCGGGGTCGGCCCTCTCGTACACGCAGACCGTGACGCTGACGCTGGCGGGCGACGACCTCGCCGCGCGCATCACGCTGGACCCGGGCGCCGTCTCGACGGGCGCCTTCGTGCCGGGGGCGGTGACCCTCTCGGCGCCCGCGGTGGCGGACGGCGACGGGTGGATCGTGCGGGAGAGCGGGGCGCTCACCCTCACGATGGCCTTCTCGTGGCCGAAGGGCACGGTCGTGGACAACGCCGTACAGGGCACGCAGATCACGATCGATGCGAGTGAGTTGCTCGTCGTGCAGGAGGTGGCGCCATGACCGCCGCCGCGCCGAAGCGGGGACGCGCCCTCGGCGGCCTGCTGACCGCCGGCGTGCTCATCGCCGGGCTCGCCCTCGCGCAGAACAGCGCGGCCTTCTGGAACGACGGCGCGGACACCGCCGGGCTCACGATGACCGCGGGCACGGCCGCTCTCACCATCGTCGCGCCCACGGCGCCGGCGGGCTCGACCCTGTCGCCGGGGGCGACGGTCACCTACCAGGGCGGACGCTTCGCCGTCTCCGGCGACGTCCCGCTCGCGGTGAGCGTGGCCCGCGGTGCCGCGGATGCCCTCGGCGCGGCCGTTCAGGTGCGGGTGGGAGCTGCCCCGACCGCGGCCGCGTGCACGCCGACCGTCTCCGTCCCCGCCACCGGCAGCGTCGGGATCCTCACGCACGCGCCGGGCACCGACTACGCGCTGTGCGCGTCCGTGACGCTCCCGGTGACCTCGACGGTGGGCGCCGGCGCCACCTCCACCCTGACCCTCACCTTCACCGGAACGCAGTCATGAACCGCACCCGCACCGCGCGCCGTCGCATCCTCGCCGGCGTCGCCCTCGCCGCCTTGCTGGTGGCCGGTGCCCCGCTCGCCGCCCAGGGGCTGTGGGGGGCGAACGGGACGGCCGCGCTGACGCTGACGGCAGCGCCGTTCGGTGCCACGTCATCGACGCCGACGGTGATGTCTTCGTCGATCACGCAGACGAGCCCGTACACCGGCACCGTCGAGATCCTCTTCCCGGTGGCGGCAGCCACCGGGTCGGCGGCGTGGACGGCGGCCAAGGGCGAGGTCACCGGGACCGGCCCGGTCGGGTCCAGCGGCGCCAGCGTCGCCGTCAGCGGCTACGCGACCACCGCCGGGGGCACCTGCTCCGGCGTGACGTATGCCGGCGCCGGCACGTCCGCGGCCCTCCCGGGGCTCGTGGGCCTGGCGAACGCGCAGTCCCGTGCGGTGTGCGTGCGGCTCAGCATCACGGGCCTGAGCGCGGCATCGAACAACACCTCCGCGCAGATCGGCCTCACCGTCACCGCGGCCGCCGGGCCCTCGAGCGTGAACGGGACGGGGTGGACGGCCGCCGCGCCGCACCGGTCGCTGAACGTCTTCCTGCCGATCGCGCCCGCCGCCGGCGACGCCGCGGTGACGTGCCAGGACGCCGGAGCAGGCAACGTCCTCCTCTCGGTCACCCCCGCCCGCAACGGACCGTTCGCGCTGTCCCTCTCGGCCGCACCGGAGAGCGCGATCCTCTACGACGACACGCCGGCGCCGGTGACGGCCTACCCCGTCGAGGCGTGGGCGATGTGGGGGATGCCGGGAGGCGCGTACTCGCTGTATCTCATCGGCATGGATGCCGGTCCGCAGGGAACGGTATGGGGGTCGGTCGAGGTGACCTACGTCGAGAACATCGGCCTCTCCTGCGGCGAGGTGAACTGATGCGTCGCCCGCTCGTGGCCGCCCTGCTCGGTCTCGCCCTCGCCGTCGGCGGCGTCTCGCCCGCCGTCGCCGCCGACGGCGCCGTGGAGTACTCGCTCGACGGGACGACCTGGTCCGCCACACCGCCGGCGTCGGTGTTCCCGGCGTCCTGGCAGCCCATCCCCGGCTCATCGGCCACGGCGACCCTGCATGTGCGGGCGACCCGACCGGGTCACACGGTGGTCGGGGTGTACTCCGGCTCGGCCGTGGCATCCGACCCGGCGCTGCTGGCGGGGATCACCCTGACCGACGCGACCGGCGCCGCCACGCCGCTGGACGCCCTGTCCTCCTCCTGCGCCCTCGTGGCCTCCCAGGTCGTCCTCGCCCAGAACCAGGCCGTGGCCGTTCCGCTGACCATCGCGCTGGATCCCGCCTTCGCGCAGGGGCGGTCGGCGACGCTGCGCCTGGACCTCCTGATCGACCTCAGCGACACCGGGGTCCCCACGCTGCCCAACGGATGCCCCGTCGACCCCGAGATCCTCGCCGCGTTCCCCGGTCAGGGAACGGGCGGCCTCGGCCGCACCGGCGGCGAGCCGCCCGTCCTCGCGCTGGCCGCCGGAGTCGCGCTCACCCTCGGCGGCGTCGTCGCGCTCGCCGGGGCCCGGCGGCGCGCGGGGGCCGCGCGGTGAGGCGCCTCCGCCGGATCGCGTCGACGGTCCTCCTCGCGGCGGTCGCGGCCGTGGCGGTCGCCGTCGTCGTCGTCCCCGCGGTCAGCGGCGCCTCGACCTTCACGATCACGGGGCGCTCCATGGAGCCGACGATCCTGCTCGGCTCCGTCGTGGTGACCCGCCCGGCCGCCGCCGCCGACATCCGCATCGGCGACGCCGTGACCTATCAGATCGCCTCGGGCCGACCGGAGGTGGCCACCCACCGCGTCACCGGCGTGGTGTTCACGGACGACGGCCTTCGCTTCGTCACGCGGGGCGACGCGAATGCGGCCGCCGATGCGGAGACCATCGTGGCGGAGCAGGTGCGCGGGGTGGTGTGGTACGCGGTGCCGCTGGTCGGCTGGGTCAACGCGCTCCTCACGCCCGCGGTGCGGGCATGGGTGGTGCCGGTGGTCGCGGCGGGGCTCTGCGCGTACGGCGGGTGGGCGCTCGTGTCGGGCCTGCGCGAACGCCGCCGGCCCCGCCCCGCCGCCGCCCGGGTCTAGGCTGATCGCCGTGACGCCCGAGCACGAGACCCCGCCTGCCCGCCGTACGTACAGCTACCTGGGCCCCGCGGGGACGTTCACCGAGGCCGCGCTCGCGCAGGTGCCCGAAGCGCGCGACCAGGTCTGGCGGTCGGTGCGCAACGTCGCCGAAGCGCTCGCCGACGTCGTGGCGGGCCGCTCGGATGCCGCGATGATCGCCATCGAGAACTCCGTCGACGGCGGGGTCTCCACCGCACAGGACGCCCTGGCCACGATGCCGGGCCTGCGGATCGTCGGCGAGTACCTCGTGCCGGTGAACTTCGTGCTCGTGGGGCGGCCGGGCACACGGCTGGAGGACGTCTCGCTGGTGGCCGCGCACCCCGTCGCCTACGCGCAGTGCCTCGGCTGGCTCGGATCGCACCTGCCCGCCCACGCCCACATCCCCGCCGCCAGCAACATCGCCAGTGCGCTGGGGGTGCTCGACGGCACGAGCGACGCCGATGCGGCGATCGCAGCCCCCGGGATCGTGGCCCACCACGACCTCGCCGTCCTCGCGGAGAACATCGGCGACAATCCGTCGGCGGTGACCCGGTTCGTCCTCGTGTCCCGGACGGTCGCCCCCGCCCCACCCACCGGCGCCGACAAGACCTCGCTGATCGTCGAGCTGCCGGAGGATCACCCCGGGGCGCTGCTGGAGATGCTCGAGCAGTTCGCCACACGCGGGATCAACCTCTCGCTGCTGGCCTCCCGCCCCATCGGCGATGCGCTCGGCCGCTACCGGTTCGTGATCGACGCCGACGGGCACGTGCACGACGAGCGCATGGCCGATGCCCTCCTGGGCCTGCGCCGTTTCAGCCCGCGCGTGATCTACCTCGGCTCCTACGCGCGCGCCGATCGCGCGATCGTGCGCTATCCGCAGCGCTACTCCGACGACGTCTTCGCCGAGGCCCGCGACTGGCTGCGGGGCCTGCTCTCCGGAGAGCCCGAGTCCTGATGGAGGTGCTGCGGTTCGCCGCGTTCGCCGATCCCGACCGACCCGGCGGTGGCAACCCCGCCGGGGTGGTCCTGGACGCGGACGGGCTGGCGGACGCGCAGATGCAGCGGATCGCCGCCGACGTCGGATTCTCCGAGACGGCCTTCCTCGCCGCCGGCGGCCGCATCCGCTTCTTCTCTCCGCTCGCCGAGGTGCCCTTCTGCGGTCATGCGACGCTCGCGAGCGCCGTGGTGCTCGCCGAGCGGGACGGCCCCGGCCCGCTGGATCTCGTGACCCCCGTCGGCGAGGTGCACCTCGAGACCTGGCGCGACGCCGACGGCACCGTGCAGGCGGCCTTCACGAGCGTCGAGCCGGCGCTGGAGGAGTTCGCGCCCGGTGTGCGGGAGCAGCTGTGTGGGCTCCTCGGGCTGGAGGACGACGATCTGGATCCGGACTTCCCGCCCCGCATCGCGTTCGCCGGCAACCGGCATCCGGTGCTGGTCCTGCGGGACGGCGGGGTCTTCGACGCCTTCGGGTTCGATCCCGGCGCGGTTCGCGCACTCATGGATGCGGAGGGCTGGGCGGGGACGGTGACCGTCATGCTGGGGGTGGCCGATACGGTCTGGGAGGCCCGCAATCTCTTCCCGGTGGGCGCGATCACCGAGGATCCTGCGACGGGCTCCGCCGCGGCATCCTTCGGCGGCTACCTCCGCGCGCTCGGCCTCATCGAGACGCCGGCGCGCGTGAGCATCCGGCAGGGCCGGCACGTCGGAGGCCCGAGCCTGCTCATCGTCGACGTCCCGGCCGGCGGCGGCATCACGGTGTCGGGACGCGCCGCCGCCCTGCCCTGACGGTTCAGCGGCGCGCCGGTGCGGTGAGGTTCCAGGCGCTCCCCTGCTCGCGGTCCAGGGCGGTCTCGGCGCGGTTGCGCATGAAGAAGACGTAGACCGTCAGGCTCACCGCGATCACCGCGGTGACGTAGACGATGAACCACGGCACCGCGTCGCCGGTGACGAAGGCCTGGTAGATGGCGGGCGCCGTGCCCCCGAAGACCGAGTTCGCCACCGCGTACCCGAGCCCGACCCCGAGCGCCCGCACCTCCGCCGGGAAGACCTCGGCCTTCACGATCGCGTTGACCGACGTGTAGCCGGTGAGGATGACGTAGCCGACGGCCGTGAGCGCGAAGGCGGTGAGCGGGGACTGCGTCTGCGGCAGGAACGTGATGAGCACCCACGTGTACAGCACGCCGCCCACGCCGAAGAAGACCAGCAGCGGCTTGCGGCCCACGCGATCGCTGAGGAGGCCTCCCACCGGCTGGAGCAGCATGAGGAAGATCAGACCGACGAGGTTCGTCCACGTCGCGGCCATCGCCCCGTCCTCGCCGAAGGCCGTCTTCACGATCGCCGGGGCGTTGACGCTGTACGTGTAGAAGGCGATGGTGCCGCCCGCGGTCACGAGGAACACCCACACCAGCGGGCGCCAGTGCTGCGTGAACAGCGTCTTCAGCGACCCGGCGGCCCGGTCCTCTCCCGCGCGCACCGCCGCGAGGTGGCTGTCGCTGAGGGACTCGTCCATGGTGCGCCGCATCCACAGCACCACCAGCGCGGCGATGCCGCCGATGAAGAATCCGATGCGCCATCCCCAGTCCTCCACCTGCTCGATCGGCAGGATGCTGAGGACGATGAGGAGCGTGAGCTGGGCGAGGACATGCCCACCGATGAGGGTCACGTACTGGAACGACGAGAAGAAGCCGCGCCGGCGGGCCGTGGCCGCCTCCGACATGTACGTCGCCGACGTGCCGTACTCGCCGCCGGTGGCGAAGCCCTGCACCAGACGCGCGGCGATGAGGATGACGGCGGCCCACGCGCCGATGGCCTCCCGTGTCGGCATCACCGACACCAGGAACGAGCAGGCCGACATCACCGTGATGCTCACCGTGAGCGCCGCCTTCCGGCCGCGCCGGTCGGCGAAGCGGCCGAAGAACCACGATCCGATCGGTCGCATGATGAAGGTCACGGCGAAGATCGCGTAGATGTAGAAGGTCGAGTTGCGGTCGTCCTCGGCGAAGAACTGCGCCTCGAAGTAGGTCGCGAACACCGTGTAGACGTACACGTCGTACCACTCGACGAGGTTCCCCGCCGAGCCCTTGATGGTGTTGAGGATCGCCCGGGCGGTGCTGACCGGGCGCCGGGTCGGTCCCGTCGGCTGTGCTGCGTCGCTCATGCGCAGCACGGTACGCGGACGCGCGGATCGGCGTCGAGGACTTGCGCGCGGCCGCCGGAGGCGGCAGGCCTCAGGCCGGGGCGAGGAGCTCGAGGGTCTGCCGGCGCCCGGGGGCGGTGTCCAGCGGCTCGCCGTCGAACGCCCCGGCGACGGGCGAGATCATGACCTCGTCCACGCCGTAGCGCGCGGCGAACGCGGCGAGATCGGCGCGCACCGCGTCGGCGTCCCCGACGAACCACTTCGCGCGGGCCGCATCCATGAAGCTCTGCGCGAGACCGTCCCACGGGTCGGCCTGAGACTGCTCCACGCTCTCCAGCGCCACGAGCGGACGGTTCGTCCGCAGCCGCGCCATCATCCGCAGCTGTGGCAGGGCGCGCGCCTCGGCCTCCTCGGCGGTGGGGGCGGCCACGGCGTTCGCGGTGAGGAAGGTCACCGGCTCGGGGTGGCGCGCCGAGGCCTGGAACCCCGTGCGGTACAGGTCGAGCGCGCGCTCGAGCCCCTCGCCGGAGAAGTGGTTCGCGAAGACGTAGGGGAGGCCGAAGCGGGCCGCCAGCTGCGCGGAGTAGTCGCTCGAGCCGAGGAGCCACACCTCCGGGGAGGCGCCGGCGACCGGGGTGGCGTGCACGGTGTACTCGCCTCCGGAGGTGAAGCGCACGGTCGCGCCCTCGGGGGAGGTCAGCGCGAGGATGTCGGCGATGTGGTCGGGGAAGCGCTCCACGTCGCTGGTGGCGCCCGAGCGGTGCAGCAGCTGCGTGATGACCGGGTCGGAGCCCGGCGCCCGTCCGATCCCGAGGTCGACGCGGCCCGGGGCCAGGGCCTCCAGCGCGGCGAACTGCTCGGCCACGATCAGCGGCGCATGGTTGGGCAGCATGACGCCGCCGGAGCCGACCCGGATCCGTTCCGTGCGGGCCGCGGCGGCGGCGATGAGCACGGGCGGCGCGGTGGAGGCCACCGCGGGCATGTTGTGGTGCTCGGCGAACCAGTAGCGGCGATACCCGAGGCGGTCGGCGGCGGCCGCGGTGTCCAACGAGGAGGCGACCGCCTGCGCGCTGGTCTGGCCGGAGCGGACGGGGATCAGATCGAGGACGGAGAGGGCCGGTGCGTTCATCCCTTGCTGCAACCGCCTCCCGGCGCATCCCATTCCGTCGAGTTGCCAGGATGCGTCCGAAATCCCGGCAAAAACCGACGGATGTTGGCGAGTCGACCTCAGCGGGCCCGCTGCACCGCGTCGTACGCGTCGAGCGCCTGCCGGCGGGTGTCGGCGAGGTCGACGAGGGGCTCCGGCGCGTCGGGGCCGAGGTCGTCGGGGGCCCAGCGGCGGATGTACGCGTCGCGGGGATCGAAGCGCTCGCGCTGGCGCTCGGGGTTGAAGATGCGGAAGTACGGCGCCGCATCCGCCCCCGACCCCGCGACCCACTGCCAGTTGAACGGATTGTTCGCCGCGTCGGCGTCGACGAGGGTGTCCCAGAACCACTCCTCGCCGCGCCGCCAGTCGATGAGGAGGTTCTTCACGAGGAAGGATGCCGTGACCATCCGCACGCGGTTGTGCATGTAGCCGGTGTGCCAGAGCTCCCGCATCCCGGCGTCGACGAGGGCGACGCCGGTCTGCCCCCGCTGCCACGCGGTCAGATGACGGCGGTTCGGTCGCGGCCACGGGAACGCGTCGAACTCGCTCCGCCAGTTCTTCGTGGCGAGGTCGGGGAAGTGGAAGAGCGTGTGCCACGAGAACTCGCGCCAGCCGAGTTCGGACAGGAAGCGGCCGGCGCCGTGATCCAGCGCCGCGTGCCACACCTGTCGGGGGCTCAGCTCTCCCCAGCGCAGCCGCGGAGACAGGCGCGAGGTGCCGTCGCCGGCCGGTTCGTCGCGCGCCCGGTCGTAGTCGGCGAGGTCGTCGGCGAGGAACTCCCGCAGGCGCCGGCGGGCGGCCGGCTCCCCGGGCTCCCACGCCTCGCGCAGCCCGCCGGCCCAGTCCGGATGCGGCGGCCGGAGGTCCCACGCGTCGAGGTCGTCCGATGGCGGGCGAGCGCCGGGTCCCGGAATCCGCTGCGGCCCGGCGACGGGCGCACGCGGCGCCGGTGCGCGCTGGCACGCGCGCCAGAACGGCGTGAAGACCGCGTACGGGGTGCCGCCGCCGGTGCGGATCGTCCACGGCTCGAACAGGACGGATGCGCCGAACGACGTCACCTCGACCCCGCCCTCGCGCAGCGACGCCTTGATCCCGGTGTCGATGTCGCGCTCCGCCCCGCCGTAGCGGCGGTTCCAGTAGACCGCTCCGGCGCCGGTCTCGGCGACGAGGGCCGGTACGACGTCGGCGGCGCGGCCCCGCCGGAGGACGAGGAGCGACCCGCGCTCGCCGAGGCGAGCCGCCAGCGACGCCAGCGAGCCGTGCAGCCACCAGCGGGCCGCCCCGCCGAGGGGACGGATGCCGTCGCCCTCCTCGAGCACGTACAGGCCGATGACGGGCTCGCCGCGGTCGACGGCCGCGCGCAGCGCCGGGTGATCGGCGAGCCGCAGGTCGTCGCGGAACCACACGATCGAGACGCTCATGCCGCCACGCTAGGGCGCGGCCGCGCGATCGGGGCGGGATTGACCGCGCGCGACCGGAGCGGTTAGGGCGGGGGCGGTTACGGGATGACGTGGCCGACGGGGACGGCCACCTTCAGGCCACCCGCCACGATGCGGCAGTGGATGCGCGTCGCCTCGCCGAACTCGTCGCCGTCGAGCTCGACGGGCTGGGCGGGGGAGGTCGCCGTCTCGATCTGCACGCCCTGCCGGTAGTGCACCGACGTGTCGCGTCCCCGCCGCTCGAGCACGCGACGGCCGGCGCGGAAGCGGCGGAGGAAGGAGTTGTCCCACCAGATCTTGCGCCACACGCCGAGCCAGCCGAGCACCCCCGCCGGCTGGATGATGGCGACGTCGAGGAGGCCGTCGGAGATCGATGCCTCGGGGATGAGGGCGATCCCCGCCGGGAGGGCGCCGCAGTTGGCGAAGAGGATGCTCTGCACCCGCGCCGCGTGGAGGCGGTGCTCATCGAGCTGGTAGACGACGCGGAAGGGCTTGGCCGTGACGAGCGAACGGGCCGCGCCGTCGACGTAGGCGACCCAGCCGACGGTCTTCTTCAGCTCGGGCCGGGTGTTCGCGATCATGGCGGCATCCAGGCCCATCCCGGCCATCACCACGAATCCGTGCTCCTCGGTGGAGCCGTCGGGGCGGCGCAGGCGTGCCACCCCCACGTCGACGCCGGCGACCTCGCCGGCGAAGGTGGCGCGGATCATGGCGTCGGTGTCGGCCAGCGGCAGATCGAGGTTCCGCGCGAGGAGGTTGCCGGTGCCGCTGGGCACGATGGTCAGCGGCACGCCGGTGTCGGTGAGCGCCTCGGCCACCGCCCGCACGGTGCCGTCGCCGCCGGCCACGAGGATCGCGTCGGCGCCCTCGTGCAGCGCCGCGCGGGCGGCGTCGTCACCGAGGTCGTCCACGGTCGTCTCGAAGAACAGCGGCTCGGCCCACTCGGCCTCGGCCGCGAGCTCCGCCACCCGCGTGCGCAGGCGCTCGGGGTCGACCTTGATCGGGTTGTAGATGAGCGCGGCGCGCGAGCGGGCGGTGGGCGCCGCCGCCATCGTCGCCTGCTCGCCCTCGGCGGTGACCTGACGGGCCTCGCCGGTCTCGCCGTCGGCGGTGTCGGGCTCGACGTCCTCCGGCTCGCGGATGACGTCGTCGGGAGCGGCGGCCTGCTCGGGGTCGGGGGCGTCGGTGTCGGCGCCGCGCGGTCCGGGGGCGTCCCCCTGGTCGGCGGTGTCGCCGGTGGCGGACTCCTCCTCGACCTCGTCGCGGAGGGACTCCTCCTCGAACTCGGCGCGCTCGGCCGGGGCGGGTGTGCCCTCGGCCGGCAGCGGCGGATCGGCGGGGGTCGCGCCGTCGCCGGACGTGGGGTCGTCGGGGTGCGATTCGTCAGCCGCCATGCGTCTCACCCTAGGCCCCGTGCCGTCCGGCGCCGGGGAGGGCTTGACTAGGATGAACGGATGATCGACCTGACCCTGCTGCGTGAGAATCCGGAGCGTGTGAAGCGTTCTCAGATCGCCCGCGGCGAGTCGCCCGACACGGTGGACGAGGCCCTCGCCGCCGACCGTGCCCGTCGCGCGGCGATCACCGCGTTCGAGGAGCTGCGGGCGGCCCAGAACGCGCACGGCAAGCGCGTCGCGCAGGCGCCCAAGGAGGAGAAGGCCGCGCTCGTGGCCGAGGCGAAGGAGCTGAGCGAGCGCGTCAAGGCCGCCCAGCACGCCGTCACGGCGGCCGAGGCTTCCGCCGACGACGCCCTCGCCCGCATCGAGAACATCGTGCTGGAGGGCGTGCCCGCCGGCGGCGAGGAGGACTTCGTCACCCTGCGGACCTCGGGGGAGCTCCCGGCGTTCGACTTCGAGCCGCTCGATCACCTCCACCTGGGTGAGAAGCTCGGCGCGATCGACATGGAGCGCGGGACGAAGGTCTCCGGCAGCCGTTTCTACTTCCTCACCGGCATCGGCGCGCGGCTGGAGATCGCCCTGATGAACCTCGCGCTGGAGCGGGCGCTGGCGGCGGGGTTCACCCCCGTCATCCCGCCGACGCTCGTGCGCCCCGAGGTGATGCGCGGCACCGGGTTCCTCGGTCAGCACGCCGACGAGGTCTACCACCTGCCCGAGGACGACCTGTATCTCGTCGGCACGAGCGAGGTGCCCCTCGCCGGGTACCACATGGACGAGATCCTCGACTTCGCGCGCGGGCCGAAGCGCTACGCGGGGTGGTCGACCTGTTACCGCCGCGAGGCAGGGTCCTACGGCAAGGACACCCGCGGCATCATCCGCGTGCACCAGTTCAACAAGCTCGAGATGTTCGTCTACACCACCCCCGAGGCGGCCGAGGCCGAGCACCTGCGGCTGGTGGAGATGCAGGAGCGGATGCTGCAGGACCTGGGCCTGGCGTACCGCGTCATCGACGTGGCGGCGGGCGATCTCGGCTCCGGTGCCGCGCGCAAGTACGACGTCGAGGCCTGGGTGCCCACCCAGGGCGCCTATCGCGAGCTCACGAGCACCTCCAACTGCACGACCTACCAGGCGCGACGTCTGGAGATCCGGTACCGGCCGCCGGTCGAGGGCGGCGGCGTGGGCAAGCCCACCCCCGTCGCGACCCTGAACGGAACGCTCGCCACGACGCGCTGGATCGTCGCGCTCCTGGAGACCCACCAGCGTGCCGACGGGTCGGTCGCGGTGCCCGAGGTGCTGCGTCCGTACCTCGGCGGCCTCGAGGTGCTGGAGCCGATCGCGTGAGCGACGCCGCGCTGCCCGACGCCGGCGACGTCGACCATCGCGCGGAGGCCGCGGCCGCCGAGGTGGTCGAGGAGGTCGCTGAGGATGCGGCGGCGGACCGCATGCTCATCGCGCTCGACATCGACGGCACGGTCATCCTCGAGGACGAGTCGCTGAGCCCCGGCGTCGTCGACGCCGTCCGTCACGCGCACGAGCGCGGCCACGAGGTGATGCTGGCGACGGGGCGCAGCTGGGACAGCACGGAGCGGATCATGCGTGTCCTGCAGATCGAGCCGGAGTACGCGGTGTGCTCCAACGGCGCGATCGTCATGGGGCGGAGTCCTCGACAGGGTGAGGGGCCGGCGACGTACGAGCGCGTGCACGTGGAGACCTTCGATCCGGCCGAGGTGCTGGCGCTCCTCGGCGACCACCTCGACGACGCGCGCTACCTCGTGGAGCTGCCGGACGGCACCCGCCTGTACACCGAGTACCTGGAGGACTGGAACCTCCGCGGCGCCGACCGGGTGAGCTTCGAGGAGCTCTCCCACCAGCCGGTGTGCCGTGTGGTCGTCGTCTCCCCCGGACAGAGCGACCAGGACTTCCTCGAGCTCGTCTCCCGCATCGGCCTCACGCAGGTGTCGTACGCGATCGGGTGGACCGCGTGGCTGGACATCGCCCCGCAGGGCGTGAACAAGGCCACCGGCCTGGAGTTCGTGCGCGAGCGCCTGGGCATCGACCCGTCGCGCGTGCTCGTCATGGGCGACGGCCGCAACGACATCGAGATGTTCGGATGGGCGCTCAGCCGCGGCGGCCGGGCGATCGCGATGGGGCAGGGGCCCGATGACGTCCACGCGGCGGCGGGGGAGATCGGCCTGAGCGTCAGCGAGGGCGGCGTCGCCGCGATCCTCCGGGAGCTCTGAGATGTCGGCGGCCGACCGGGCGCTGGTGAGCGCGGCGATCTCGGGCGCCCTGGAGATCGCTGAGGATGCGCACGGCGTGACGCCGTGGCGCCTGCCCGCCACCGCCCGCCGCCACGCGCCGGAGAGCCTCCGGCTCATGGCCGAGTTCGCCTCGGGAGTGCGCCTGCGGCTGCGGACGGATGCCGATCGGCTGGAGCTGGACGCGCGCCTGGTGCGTCTGGCGATGCGCCACCTCGGAGCTCCCGCCGCGCCGGCCCGTCTCGTCGCCGTCGACCGCGGCACGGAGGTGGGGGTCGAGGTGCACCGCACCGGGGTCGTCACCGAGACCCCCGACCGCCGCTTCGTGCGCGGGCCCGCAGAGTCGGGGACCATCGCGTTCGAGCTGGAGCCGGCGGAGGGGCCGCGGGAGATCGTGGTGTGGCTTCCCCACGACGCCGGGATCACGGTGTCGGCGGTGCGGGCCACCCGCCGCGGCGCGCCGGCGCTGCTGGACGCGGTGCCCGCGGAGCCCGACCGGCTGCGGTGGGTGCACCACGGCAGCTCGATCAGCCACGGCGGGAGCGCGACGTGGCCGACCGGCACCTGGCCGGTGCGTGCCGCCGCCGCCCTCGGCGTGGAGGTGACCAACCTCGGATTCGGCGGCAACGCGATGCTCGATCCGATGACCGCGCAGGCGCTGGCCGGAACCCCCGCCGACATCCTCACCCTGAAGATCGGTGTCAACATCGTCGGCGCCGACGCGATGCGCCGCCGCACGTTCGTCCCCGCCGTCCACGGGTTCCTGGACCGCATCCGGGAGGGTCACCCCGATACGCCGATCGTCCTGATCTCGGCGATCGGCTGCCCGGCGCTGGAGCGCACGCCCGGCCCCCTGCGCGCCGGGGCGACCGCCATCGCCGGCACGCCCCGCGAGACGCTTCCGGGCGACGGCACGCTGACGCTCGAGGTGACCCGTGACCTGCTCGCCGAGGTCGTCGGCGACCGCAGCGACGACGCGGCTCTCGCGCTGCTGGACGGGCGGCGCCTCCTGGGCGTCGAGGAGTCGGGGCACCTGGCCGACGGGCTGCATCCCGACGACACCGGCTACGCCCTCATCGCCCGGCGCTTCGCCGCGCTCGCCGCCGACGCGACCGAACCGCTCGGCGCCGCGTTCGCCGGAGCGCGGGCCGAGCGGTCGGGAGCGTCGCCTACTTGATGCCCGTCGTGGCGATGCCCTTGATGAGGTAGCGCTGCCCGACGAGGAACGCGATGAACAGCGGCACGAGCGAGACGACCGACATCGCGAACATCGACCCGAAGTCCGAACTGGACTGCGCATCCAGGAAGCCCTTGAGCGCCACCGACACCGGGAAGGTCTCGGGCATCCGGAGGTAGATCAGCGGGCCGAAGAAATCGCCCCAGGTCCAGATGAACGTGAAGATCGCCGTGGTCGCCAGGGCCGGGACCATCAGGGGGAGGACGATCTGACCGAAGATGCGCAGGTGACCGGCGCCGTCGATGCGCGCCGCCTCGAAGATCTCCTTGGGCAGGGCGCGGATGAACTGCACCATGAGGAACACGAAGAACGCGTCGGTCGCGAGGAACTTCGGCACGATCAGCGGCAGGAACGTGTTCAGCCAGCCGAGCTCCTTGAAGATCGTGAACTGCGGGATGAGCACCACCTGGAACGGCAGCATGATCGTCGCCAGCATGATCGCGAACAGCAGGGTCCGGCCGCGGAACTTCAGCCGTGCGAACGCGTACGCCGCGAGCGAGCACGAGATGAGGTTGCCGAGGATCGACCCCACGGCGATCACGAGCGAGTTGAACAGGAACAGCCCGAACGGGAACTGCAGGTCGTTCCACCCGTTGACGTAGTTCTCGATCGTCGGGTTCGAGGTCCACAGGTTCAGGTCGCGGAAGATCTCCGCGTTCGGCTTGAAGCTGGAGACGACCAGCCACAGCAGCGGATAGATCATCACCGCCGACAGGATGATGAGCCCGGCGTGCTTGAGGAGGGCGCTCATCCGCCGGCGCGAGCGGGCGCCGGCGGAGTCGCGGCCGCCCGTGGCACCGTCCTTCGTCCCGGTCACGATGGTGCGCGTATCGTCGCGCGTCATTTCAGTCGTCATAGAACACCCAGTACTTCGAGAGCCAGAAGTTGAAGGCGGTGAACGCGCCGATCACGACGAGCAGGAACCAGGCCATCGCCGACGCGTAGCCCATGTCGTACTCGAGGAAGCCGACCCGGTAGAGGAACAGCGTGAAGAACATCGTGGAGTCGGCCGGACCGCCGGTGCCGCCCGAGACCACGTAGGCCTGCGTGAACGTCTGGAAGGCGAAGATCACCTGCAGGACGAGGTTGAAGAAGATGATCGGCGTCAGCAGCGGCAACGTGATCGAGAAGAAGCGCCGGACCTTCCCCGCGCCGTCGACCTCCGCCGCTTCGTAGTACATGTCGGGGATCTGCCGGAGACCGGCGAGGAAGATCACCATCGGCGAGCCGAAGGTCCACACGTGCAGGATCACGATCGTCCACAGCGCATAGTCGGGGTGTCCGATCCACCCCGGCGCGTCGATGCCGAAGATCGACAGGAAGCCGTTGACGATGCCGTCCTTGCCGAAGACCTGGCGCCACAGGATCGCCACCGCGACCGATCCGCCGAGCAGGCTCGGCAGGTAGAAGATCGAGCGGTAGAACGGCAGGCCGCGCAGGCCCCGGTCCAGCAGCAGCGCCAGGGCGAGGGCCAGCGCCAGCTGCAGCGGCACGCCGGTGATGACGTAGACGATCGTGACGCGGAAGGAGTTCCAGAACGCCGGGTCCTGGAACATGCGCGTGTAGTTGTCGAATCCGATGAACGGCGGCGGATCTGTCAACGGGGACCGCAGCAGGTTGTAGTCGGTGAACGACAGGTACAGCGACGCGATCATGGGGCCGACGGTGAAGACGACCAGGCCGATGATCCACGGCAGCAGGAACAGGTACGCCGGGACGTTGTCGGGGGTTTTCTCCCGCTGGCGGCGTCCGCCCGGTGTCCGGTCGCGCGCCGCTTTGGTGAGCGTGCGCAACTCGCCGAGACTGCTCACGTCTACCTCCTTGTCAGGCGTGGGGTGCGGATGTCAGAAAGCGATTTCTGACGGAGATTCGATTATGACTGCCGGGGGTGTCGCCGTCAAACGACGCCGTTTGTTGGCGTCGTTGACATTCTTGCGCGGCCGATGCTAGCGTCCGAGAAAGCGGTTTCTCACAGCTCCGCGCCGCACCCGACGCCCCGGCATCCGCCGCCGGCTCCCGGGGGCGGCACCTCACCCGGTGGCACCGCCACCCCGCACGAAAGAGGCGCAATGAGGCGTACAACCCGAATCCTCGCCGGCACCGCGGCCGCAGCATCCGCAGCCCTGATCCTCGCCGGATGCTCCGGCAGCAGCGAGCAGGGCGGGGGCGACAGCGACTTCGACCCCGAAGAGGAGATCACGCTGGAGATGTCGTGGTGGGGCGATGACAACCGCGCCGCGCTCTTCGGCGAGGTCATCGACCTGTTCGAGGCCGAGTACCCCAACATCACGGTCAAGCAGAGCCCCGTCGGCAGCCCCGACGACCTGTTCAACCGTCTGGCCACCGACTTCGGCGGCGGCGGCACGACGGCTCCCGACCTCTTCGCGCTCGGCGGCGCGAAGCCGCAGGAGTACGGCGCGGTGGGTGCGCTCCTGGACCTCGACGAGGTCGCCGACATCGTGCAGGCCGACAAGTACCCCGAGATCGGCACCGCGAGCGCGATCGTCGACGACACGCTGTACGGCCTGCCCACCGGCGGCAACGCCACGGCCGCCTTCGTCAACACCGACATCCTGGCCCAGGCGGGGATCGAGGCGCCGGGCGAGGACTGGACGTGGGACGACCTCATCGAGATCGCCAACGAGGTCGGCAGCGCCGGCCTCACCAACGCCAACGGTCAGCCCATCTACGGCCTCGACCTGCGCGTGGGCGACATCATCGGCACCTACGCCGGCCAGCAGACCGAGTACGGCCTCTACGACTGGGACGGCGAGCTCGCCGTCGACGCCGACGTGATCGCGTCGTGGTACGAGAAGGAGCTCGAGCTGCAGGAGGGCGGCGGTCTGCCCGACCCGACCATCGTCACCGCCGGCTGGACCCTCCCGCCCGACCAGCAGCTGTACACGCTGGGTCAGGCGGCGATCACCTTCGGCTACAGCAACCTCATCGGCACCTACTCCGGCGCCGGCGCGACGGTCATCATGGCCCCGCCGACCGACACCGACACCAACGGCGTGGCACTGCTGCCGTCGGCGTACTGGGCGATCAATGCCGCGACCGAGCACCCCGAGGCTGCCGCGATGCTCATGAACTGGTTCCTCAACGAGCCGGCCGCCGTCGAGCTCATCAAGGACTCGCGCGGCGTCCCGTTCAACCCCGACTCGGCGGCGATCGTCTCGCCGCTCCTGGAGGGCGGGAACAAGGAGGCGGCCGAGTACGTCGAGGCGGTCCTCGACTCCGGCACCGTCGCCCCGCCGCAGCCCAACGGCGGCGCCAACATGAACAAGTACACGCAGGACGGCGAGGCCGAAGTGCTCTTCGGCCGGATGACCCCGCAGCAGGCCGCGCAGGCCTGGGTGGACAACCTCTCCGCCGATCTGCGCTGACATCCGCACGCGAGGTGGGCGGTCCCGATCGGGGCCGCCCACCTCTGTTCGAGCCCGCACCCGAGAGGATGGACCCGTGAGCGTGATCGACGAGGCTCTGCACCGCCTGCGGACGGAGGCGGCGCTCGACGGCGTGCCCGCGGGGAGGGTGCGCGAGGGACTGACGGCGGCGGGGGTCGCCTTCGTCGCCGTCGGCGGGAGGCTGGGCGCGCGATGGCGGCAGGCGGTGATCGAGCTCGACGCGTGCGTGCGCCCCGTGCGGGGGGAGGTCGCCGTCCTGAACGAGGGTGGCGTGTACCGGGGCAGCTGGATGGAGAGCACCGCCACGATCAACGCCGAAGTGCTGTCGCGGTTCGCCCCGGCCGTGACCACGGACACGCATCTCCTCTTCGCGGCGCACCAGCGCCCAGACGGGTTGATCCCCTACAAGGTCACCGACGCCGGGCCCGGCTTCAGTCAGATCCAGATCGTGACGCCGCTGGCCCGGACGGTCTGGAACCACTACCGCACGATCGGCGATCGCGACTACCTCCGCCGCATGTACGACGCGATGGCGCGCTTCGACGCGTGGCTGGCGACCTACCGGAACACGCGCGGCACCGGCGCCGTCGAGGCCTTCTGCACATTCGACACCGGGCACGACCTCTCGCCCCGGTTCTGGTTCGCCCCCGACCGGGCGTACCGCAACGACGCGACCCACGTCGATCCGCACTCGCCGACGATGCCCTACCTCGCGCCCGACCTCACCGCCAACGTCGCGTGCCAGCGCACCTACCTCGCGCGCATCGCCGCCGAGCTCGGCGAGGACCCGGCACCGTGGGAGGCCGCGGCCGCTGCATCCCTGGCCGCGCTCGAGCGGGAGTGCTGGGACGCCGCGGATCTGACGTGGTACGACCGCGACCGCTCCGGAGAGCCGGTGCGCGTGCTCTCGGACGTGCTCCTGCGGGTGCTCGCGTGCGAGGTCGGCGATGACGCGCTCTTCGCCGCGGCGCTCGAGCGCCACCTCATGAACACCCGCCGGTTCCTCTCGCACTACGGCTTCACCTCGATCGCGATGGACGACCCGCGCTTCGACGGCGACGCCACGCGCAACTCGTGGGCGGGCCCGGTCAACTTCCTCTCACAGGTGCGCGCCCCCCACGCCTTCGAGCATCACGGCCGCGTCGCCGAGCTCGCGATCGCGGCCATGCCGGTGCTGGACGCGCTCGCCGTCGCGGAGTCGTTTCCGCAGTGCCTGGACCCGTGGAGCGGCGCCGCCGGGTACACCGAGACGTACTCGCCGTCGATCCTGTGGTTCCTCGACGCCATCGAGCGGTGGACGGGGATCCTGGAGCGCCCCGACGGCGACCTGTGGTTCTCGGGGCTCGCCCCTACGCGGCTCGGCCACGCGCCGGCCGACGCGGTCGCCGCAGCGCGGACGGTCGACGGGGTGCGGTACGAGCTCGCCGCCGACGACGCCGAGGTCGTGGTGTTCCGCGATGGCGCCGAGCACCTGCGCTTCCCCCGCGGCTGGCGGGTCGTCGCGAGCCGCGACGGCGAGCCGCGCGCGGTGGTGGGCCTGGCCGCGGCCGCCGTCACCGGCGAGCTGCGCCTGCGCGGCGCGGCATCCGGCGCCGCCTTCGCGCTGGAGCCCAACGCGGTGCATGCGCTCGACGACACGGTCCTGCGCCCCGGCGGCCTCATCGCCCCGCGCGCATAGCCTCCGCCCCCCCCCCGGCGAGGGTGCAGGGATTCAGGGGATCGGATGCTCCGCGTCGTAGGCGCGGAAGGAGCGGCGGGCGAGGTACATCGCCGCGGCGATCCCGGCGATGAGCACGGCGCCGAGGACCGGGGGGAACCACAGGGCGACGAGCGCGGCGAGGAATCCGGCGTAGACGTCGCCGAGGCGCGGGCCAGCCGTGAGGACGAGGGTGAAGATGCCCTGCAGCCGCCCGCGCATCTCGTCGGGCGTGGCCGACTGCATCATCGTGGTGCGGAAGATGCCCGCGATGTTGTCGGCGGCGCCGGCGCAGACGAGGGCCGCGCCCAGCGCGACGAGCGAGGACAGCCGCACGCCCTCCGCGGGCGCGGCCGGGAGGAGGAGCAGCAGGACGCCGAACGCCGCGACGGCGGCGGCGAACCATCCCGTCGCGATCGCGATCGCCCGTCCGTGGCGGCGAACGCCGCCCAGGGGGCCCGAGACCAGGCCGCTGAGGATCACGCCGACGGCCGCCGCCGCCGTCAGCACGCCGACCGACACCGCCCCGCCGCCGACCACGAGCGCGCCGACGGCCGGCAGGAGGGCGTAGGGGCGGCCGAAGGCGAGCGCGGCCACCTGCAGCCCGATGGCCGTGCGGATGTTCCCCGCCGAGCGCAGGAACTTCAGGCCCGCGAGGAGCGAGGCCCAGCCCACCCGCACCGCGCGGGCGGGCAGGATCGCCGGCAGCGACACGATGCCCCAGAATCCGACGACGAACAGCAGCACGTCGATCGTGTACGTCCACGCGTAGCCCACGGTGGCCACGAGCACGCCCGCGAGGGCGGGACCTGCGGCGGTCTGCACGCCGGCGCTGATGCCGGACAGCGCCGCGACGGCGGGGAGGAGTTCGCGCGGGACGAGCCGGGGGTGGATGGCGAAGCGCGCAGCGCCCACCAGGGATCCGATCGTCGAGGACAGGGTCGTGAAGGCGTAGTAGGGCCACAGCGCCGTCACATCCGCCCACGCGAGTGCGGCGATCCCCACCGGGGCGACGAAGGAGATGACCGAGGCGACGATGAGCACCCTGCGCCGATCGAACGCGTCCACGATCGTGCCGCCGAGCACACCCATCACCAGCATCGGCGCCAGCGCGAAGGCGCCGACGAGGGCCACGGCGGCGGTGCTGCCGGTCAGGTCGTAGATCTGGATGCCGATGGCCACCGCCGTCAGCTGCGTGCCCACGCCTCCCGCGATGCCGCTCGCCCAGAAGCGCGCGTACGCCGGGCTCTGCGTGAGGGGGCGGAGGTCCAGGAGCCACGGTCGCCGTCGGGCGGGTTCTTCTCGCACCGACACAGCCCGACCTCTTCCCGCTTCGTCCGAGCGGCACCACCCGGCCTTCCAGCGTATCGGAGAAATCGCTTTCTGCGGATGATCCGCAACGGTTGCCGAGGTGCGCTCGGATAGAGTGGGCGCGGTCGGCGGGTGCGCAGCATCCGACCGGGAGGGTTGTCCGAGCGGCCGATGGACCTGGTCTTGAAAACCAGTGGGCAGCAATGTCCCGTGGGTTCGAATCCCACACCCTCCGCTGGTGCGACGACGCCCTGAGGGGCGACGGGCACGGCGACCTCCGCAGGGGGCGGGGGCGCGATCACAGGGGGAGAGCGCGCATGAACGGATACGACGAGACGACCTTGGTGGCCGAGGCCCGCTCGGTGCTCGGCGAGGGTGAGCAGGTGCTCGCCGCAGGGATCTTCGGGCTGGGGGAGCTTCGCCACGCGCGGCGCACCGGGGGCCTCATCGGCGGGCTCATCGGCGCGCTCGCACCCGGTGATCTCGATGTGATCGCCGGCTCGCTCGTCGGCGGTGTCGTCGCCCGCCACGAGGCGGCCGCGAAGGCGGGAGCGAGCGTGCAGCTGCTCGTGGCCGTCACGCCCGACACCATCCACGTGCTCAACCGCGACGCCTCCGGCACGCTCGCGGCCGAGTACGCCTCGTTCCCGCGGGCGACCACGACGGTCGACGTGACGCCCGTCGGGCTCAGTCGCCGCCTGACCCTCACCGAGACGGAGGCCGGCGCCACCCTCGAGCTGCACGGCACCGTGGGGGGACTGTCCGCGCTGGCCGCCGGCGACAAGCTCGTGATGGACCTCATCGCTCCGGCATGACGGGGGTCCGTCGCAACCCCCGCCGGCGAGGTCGTGCGGTGCGGTGAGATCGGAGAGTGGATGACATCACCCGCGTCGCTCGCGACCACTTCGGCCTCCCGCACCTCCGCCCCGACCAGCGTCGCGCCATCGACGCGGCGATCGCCGGCGACGACGTCCTGGTGGTGTGGGCGACGGGATCGGGCAAGTCTGCGGTCTACCAGATCGCGGCGGCGCTGCGTCCGGGGCTAGCCGCCGTCGTCTCGCCCCTGATCGCGCTGCAGGAGGATCAGCTCGCGCGGCTGGAGGCCGCCCCGGATGCCCCGACCGGCGTGGCCGTCAACTCCTCCCGCGGCGTCGCCGCGCAGCGCCGCGCGTGGGAGCGCATCGAGGCCGGCGAGGTGGAGTACGTCCTCCTCGCCCCTGAGCAGCTCGCCAAGGAGGAGGTCGTCGACCGGCTGGTCGCCGCGGGGGTCTCGCTGCTCGTCGTCGACGAGGCGCACTGCATCGCCGCCTGGGGGCACGACTTCCGCCCCGACTACCTGCTCCTCGGCGAGGTCGCCGAGCGCCTCGGCCGCCCACCGGTGCTCGCGCTCACGGCCACCGCCTCGACGCCGGTGCGCGAGGAGATCGTCACGCGCCTGCAGATGCGCGACCCCGTCGTGCTCACCGGAGACGTCGACCGCCCGAACATCGCGCTCACCGTGCGGCGGCATCCGAAGGACGCCGACAAGCGCGCCGCCGTGCTCGAGGACGTGGCCGGCCTTCCGGGGCCCGGGCTGCTGTACGCCGCGACGCGACGGGGCGCCGAGGACTATGCCGAGGCGCTGGCCGAGCGGGGGCTGCGCGCCGTGCCGTATCACGCCGGTCTTCCCGCGGCCGAGCGCGAGGACGTGCACGAGCGCTTCTCGGCCGGCGACCTGGACGTCGTGGTGGCGACCTCCGCCTTCGGCATGGGCATCGACAAGGCGGATGTGCGCTTCGTCGTGCACGCCGATGCGCCCGACTCGGTCGACGCCTACTACCAGGAGCTCGGCCGGGCCGGTCGCGACGGCGCCCCCGCCCAGGCGATCCTGCACTATCGGCCGGAAGACCTCGCCCTGCGCCGCTACTTCGCCACGGCGCAGGGATGCCGCGGAACTGCGTCGTCTCGTCCGTGCGCTCTCCGACGGCCCGCGCAGCCGCGGCGCGCTCGCGGAGGACACCGAAGGTGCTCCGCGGCGCGTCACGGCGCTGCTCGCCCTTCTCGCGGACGTCGCCGCCGTGCGCATCCAGCGCGGGGTGGCCACGCTCCGGCCGGGGCTGGACGTGGCGGGGGCGGTGACGGCGGCGCTCGAGCGCGCCGAGGAGCGCGAGCGCATCGATCATTCGCGCATCGAGATGCTGCGCGGCTACGCCGAGACCCGGCGATGCCGACGGCACGTGCTGCTGGGGTACTTCGGCCAAGGAGCTGGCGGAGCCCTGCGGCAACTGCGACACGTGCGCCGCCGGATCGGCCTTCGAGGAGCACCGGGCCGCGGCGACGGAGTCTCCCGCCGGAGATCCGGCGTTCGCGGTGGATGACCGGGTGATCCACACCGAATGGGGTGAGGGCACGGTGATGGCCCTCGAGGACGACCGCGTGACGGTGTTCTTCGACAGTCAGGGCTACAAGACGCTCTCCCTGGCGGTCGTGGCCGGACACGCTCTCCTCCGGCCGGCCCTCACCGCGTTCTCAGGTGATCGCCCCTAGGATGGGGCGCTGCCCGAAACCGATGGGGGAAGGACCCGAGTGCGTTCGATCAAGCCCGTTCCGCGCGGCCGCCGCACGGTGGCCCGTCACGGTCGCCTGAGCTCTCCCGGGCCGCTGTCGCAGATCATGAAGATCGTCGCGATCGGGCTGGCCGTGATCCTCGTCGCGGGTGCCGGCGTCGCCGCGTACATCGCCTACGACCTGAGCTCGAGCTTCACCGCCGACGCCGTCGAGCTCGAGGGCCAGGCATCCGTTCCTCCCGACATCGGCGCGATCGAGGGCGGCGTGAACCTCTTCATCGCCGGCACCGACGAGTGCGAAGAGGAGTTCAAGGGCTACTTCGGCGACCGCTGCACCGGTGCCGACGCGGCCGGGCAGCTCAACGACGTCAACATGCTCGTGCACATCTCCGACAACCCGCGCCGCGTGACGGTGATCTCCTTCCCGCGCGACCTCATGATCCCGATCCCCTCGTGCACCGACGAGGAGGGACGGACGTCGTCGGCCATGAGCAAGCAGCAGATCAACACCGCGTTCTCCTACGGCGGCCTGTCGTGCGTGGTGAAGACCGTGTCGGAGCTGAGCGGGCAGAACATCCCGTTCGCGGCGAAGACGAGTTTCGGCGGCGTCATCAACATCACCGACGCGATCGGCGGCGTGGACGTCTGCATCGCCAACGGCATCCGCGACCGCTACACCGGCATCGACTGGCCCGAGGGCATCCGCAACATCCAGGGCATCGAAGCGCTGCAGTTCCTCCGCACCCGCCACGGCGTCGGCAACGGCGGCGATCTCGGTCGCATCAGCAATCAGCAGCAGTACATGTCCAAGCTCGCCCGCAAGCTCGTGAGCGAAGACGTGCTCTCCAACCCCGCCACCCTCTACAAGCTCGCCTCGACCGCGCTGAAGAACGTCGACCCCTCCACGAGCCTCACCAACCCGATGACGCTCGTGCAGATCGCGCTCGCCGTGAAGAACGTGCCCTTCGAGGAGATCGTCTTCGTGCAGTACCCCACCCGCCCCGATCCGGCCGATCCCAACCGGGTGGTGCCTGACACGCAGGCGGCGGATGTGCTGTGGGCGGCCCTGGAGGCCAACCAGCCGCTGCAGCTGACGGGCGACCTCAGTCAGGGTGACGGCGTCATCGTCGCCGACGGCGGCGAGCAGCCCACTCCGCCCGAGCAGCCGGTCACCCCGACCGAGGGGGCCACCGAGCAGCCCACGCCGCAGGAGACCGCCGTCGCGCTGCCGTCGCAGATCACCGGACAGACGGCGGCGCAGGACACCTGCTCCAACGGCAATCTCCGCTGACCGCCGCATCCCGAGCCTGCCGTTCGGCGCGACGCCCGAGGCCGGTTAGTATGGACGGGTGCGTCCGCGCGAGCGTGCGGTCGCCTGGAGACGTCGCATAGTCAGGCCTAGTGCACCACCCTGCTAAGGTGGAGTCCCCTTACGGGGACCGAGGGTTCAAATCCCTCCGTCTCCGCCACAGAGATCCTCAGTCCTCCGGCACCTCGCGGCGATTCGCAGCCGTGGATCGGTGGCGCGTCTCGGCTCGGAGTCCGAGGAAGATGCCGGCGATCACGAGGGCCGCCCCGATGATTCCCGCGGGTGCCAGGGTCTCCTGGCCGATGCTCAGCCCGATGAGGACGGCCCAGATGGGTTCGCTGCCCATGAGCAGGCTCGCGCGGGATGCCGACGTCTGCCGGATGGCCCAGGTCTGGACGAGGAAGGACCTCGTCGACGAGGAATGGGTGTCGGTGCCAGAAGGGTTCCCCCTCATGCCCGCGCTGCAGGCGATCGCCGTTCATGTGGGCCGACCGCTGAAGGTCACCCACCGGATCAACGAGTTCTTCATCGCGGCCTCGGTCGTCTCCGCCGGGCCGGCCGTCGCCCTCATGCCCCGGCATACCGCACCGCCGGTCTCCGGCAGCGGAGTCGTGCTCAAGCCCATCGACGATCTCCCGCTCGCCCGACGCATCGATCTCCTCTGCCGGCCGGAGGCCCTCCATCGTGCCGCTGTGCAGCACGTCATCCGCGCTCTCCGGGAGATCGCGACCTCGACCTGAGGAGGTGGGCGTCGGGCGTCGTCGGCGTGTTATCCCCGGCCCTTCGTCTGCGTGCGCGGGGGATCAGTCTGCCAGGGCACTCGGGAGTGCGGTCGGAGGGAGGTGGGCGCGTTCAGCCGCCCGGGCTGCGGCTGCGCAGCCGCCGGCTCAGTCTGGTCGGCGAGGAGGTCACGGCACGCCAGCGCTGTGCATCGTCCCACCACGAGGGTCCGCGCACTTCGGGGACGCCCCGACGCATGCGCACCTTCCAGCCGCTCGTTCCGAGGGTGCGGTGGTGGTACCAGCAGAGCAGGACGCCGTTGTCGGTGTGCGTCGGGCCGCCGGCGGCGTGCTCGGTGACGTGGTGGATCTCGCACCACGCGGCGCGCACGTGACAGCCCGGGATGATGCAGCCGCCGTCGCGCAGGCTGATCGCCCGGCGCTGATGCGCGGCGAACACCCGGTCGGAGATGTGGATCGCGAGGATGCGGCCGCCGGCGTCGGTGGTGACGCGTTGCACCGCTCCCACACAGGCGACCTGGCGGGCGACGTCGAGGGAGACCGGCTCGCCGCATCCGTCGATGTGGGCCTGCCCCCGCCCGGCGGCGAGGTCGGCGGCGTCGACCGACACGACGAGGGTCGGCGCCGCGCCGCCGATGGTGGGCAGTTCACCGGCCCGGGCCGCGACCGTCACGATCGTGGCCAGCGCATCGTGGTGCCGCTGTGCCGCGGAGCGCGCGTCGGCGCTCGGCTGATACGGGTCGACCTCTTCCGCGTCGACGAAGTGGGGGCCCGCCGGGGCATCCGGACCCTCGCCCTTCGGGTTGAGGATGCTGTCGAAGAGCCGCTGGAGCTGGCCGGCGACGTCGGGGAGGAGCTGGCCGCACACCGGGACGAGCCCGTCGCGGCACACCCCGAGCGTGAACCCCCGCTTGCGGAGCGCACGGCGCTCGCGCGGCTCCGCGCCGTCCTGGTCCAGATACGCCGCCCACACCTGTGCCTGCAGCCGGAGGTCATCGGCGCACGGCATCGGCGCGCCGTCTTCGCCCGCTCCGCGCGCGGCGGCGGCGAGTTCCGCGTCGGCGGCGTGACGGACGCGGAGCTCGCACGCCGCGCCCTCCAGCGCGCTGACCACGGCGGCGACGGCGTCGAGTCCGACCACGCCGTCGGCGGTCGCCTCGCGCAGCGCCGGGTAGCGCGCCGGGAGTGCGATGCCCGAGGTGGGTGCCACATGCTGCTGCAGGGCGAGACCGGCGGCGACGAGGTCGGTGACGGTGCGGCCGGAGGCGCGGGTGGTCCGCTGCACCAGCTCCCGCACCGAACGGCACCCGGTGCGGGTCGTGGGCCGCTCCGGATGCGGGGCGCTGTCGACGCGCTCGTGCACCTCGGCGATCGTGGCGATCATCAGGGCCTCGGCCAGCCGTGAGACGGCCGCCGCCTGGGCCATGAGCCCCAGCACGTCGTCGTCGGCGAGGCCGCGGACGGCGACCGGACCGAAAGCGTCCGACACGGCCTCACCGAGGAGCGACTCCACGGTGCGGAGGGTGTCGGCGAGGCTTTCCATACCTCGATTCTGCTGAGGGCCACCGACATTGACGGGCCGTCTATGGCCACATCAGAGGCGCAAGAATGAGAGTTTTCACACGTCCGCGCGGCGCTCGGCCAGTGCCTCAGGTCGGCGGAGAGTGCCACGGCGATGTGTCCGGTGGGTTCAGGCGAAGTCGGCGGCGAGCCCGTTGCGGTGGTACTCGAAGATCAGGCTCGTGCGCGTGGAGGCGACGCTGTGGTGGGCGGACAGGCGATCCAGCACGAACTGCCGCACCGCGGAGGAGTCGGGCACCGCGATGTGCACGAGGAAGTCGTCGGCGCCGCTGAGGAAGAACACCTGCAGCACCTCCGGCAGCCGGCGGACGTCGTGGATGAACGCGCGGATGCTCTCGTGCCGCGCGCCCGGGCGCAGCGTCACGCCGATCACCGCCTGCAGCCCCCGGCCGAGGGCGCTCTGATCGGCGGCGGCATGGAAGCCCGTGATGATCCCGCGGTCCTGGAGGGCGCGCATGCGGGCGTGGGCGGTGGAGGGGGCGACCCCGAGCTTCTCCGCGAGGGCGGCGTTGGTCATCCGCCCCTCCGCCGAGAGCAGGGCGAGGATCCGCGCGTCCACCGGGTCGATGGATTCGGGTGTCACCGAAGAATCTTTCATAGATGCAGAATACGGCGAACGGAGCAGCGGACACAGTCGGAGATTCCGGTGAATTGATCGACGAAGGTTCGAGATAATGCGATGGAGGCGGCAGGATCTGCAATTCTCTCCCCGTCGGCGGGAGTGGCCCGTCGCTGATCACGGTCAGGAAGGACGACCATGCGCATCGGCGTGCCCCAGGAGATCAAGAACAACGAGAACCGCGTCGCGATGACCCCGGCGGCCGTCGACGCACTCGTGCGCCGCGGTCACGAGGTGACGGTGCAGAAGGGGGCGGGCCTGGGCAGCGCGTTCTCCGACGACGCCTACCGGTCCGCCGGCGCGCGCCTCGCCGACACGGCGGAGGAGACCTGGGCCAACGAGCTCGTCGTGAAGGTCAAGGAGCCCATCGCCGCCGAGTACGGCTTCCTCCGCGACGACCTGACCCTGTTCACCTACCTCCACCTCGCCGCCGACCGGCCCCTGACCGATGCTCTGATGGCGGCAGGGACCACGGCGATCGCCTACGAGACCGTGCAGACCCCCGACCGCGTCCTCCCGCTGCTGGCGCCGATGAGCGAGGTCGCCGGACGCCTGTCGATCGTCGCCGGCGCGCACGCGCTGCTGAGCCCGGCCGGCGGCCGCGGCATGCTGCTGGGCGGTGTGCCCAGCGCCCCCAAGGCCAAGGTGGTCGTCATCGGCGGTGGCGTGGCCGGCGAGCACGCCACCGCGAACGCCCTCGGACTCGGCGCCGAGGTCACCGTCATCGACATCTCGCTGCCCAAGCTCCGCGCGCTGGAGGCGCGCTACCCGGGTCTGCACACGCGGTCCTCCACGCCGTACGAGATCGCCGAGCAGCTGGCCGACGCCGACCTCGTCATCGGCTCGGTGCTCGTTCCCGGCGCCGCGGCGCCCAAGCTCGTCACCGACGAGATGGTCGCTCGGATGAAGCCCGGATCGGTGCTCGTGGACATCGCGATCGACCAGGGCGGGTGCTTCGAGGGCTCGCGTCCCACGACTCACGACGACCCGACCTTCGCCGTGCACGACTCGCTGTTCTACTGCGTCGCGAACATGCCCGGCGCCGCGCCGCACACCTCCACGCGCGCGCTCGGCAACGCGACCCTGCCCTACATCACCGCGGTCGCCGACAAGGGCTGGGACGCCGCGGCCGAGGCCGACGCCGCGCTGGCGAAGGGCCTGAACGTGCGTGCCGGCGAGGTCACCAACGCGGGGGTGCGCGCCGCCTTCGGGCTGTGACGACGGCCCCCCGGCTCAGTGGCGGTCGATGCTCGCCACGGCGTGCAGCCCGTCGCGGATGAAGCGGCAGGCGTGGGCGGCGAGATCGTCGCTGTCGTCCCAGAGATTGCGCCAGATGCCGAGGGACCCGGTCAGTTCGGCCGAGACCACCGCGGAGGAGAACGACTCGAACACCACGGGTCCGTCATAGCGGCCGGCGTGCAGGGCGCGGAAGAAGCCGCCGAAGTCGACCGTGCCGGTCCCGAGGTACCCGCGGTGGCTTTCGCCGATGTGCACGTAGCGGAGCCGGTCGCCTGCTTCGGCGACCGGCTGGAACATGTCGGACTCCTCGATGTGAGGGCTACCCCACGATGATCGTCGGCATCGCCGCCGCGCTCGCCGCCTTCGTCATCGCGATCTACCTCGCCCTGCGCCTCACTCAACGCGCACGACGCTCGCACCTGGCCGCGGCCCTCGCGGTCGGGATGGCGGCGCAGGCGGCGGTGCTCGCCGGGTGGGTGGTGCTGCCGCATCCGCTGTCGCTCGTCGCCACCGCGGCGCTCTTGGTCCCCTCGGCGGTCGCGATGGCCGCGCAGACGGCGGTGTCCAAGCGCGTCGAGGTGCGCTCGGGGGTGTCGACGACCTACGTCACGGGGACGATCACGAGCATCGCCGCCGACCTCGCCGACGGCACGCCGCAGGATCTGTTCACCCGTGTGGGCGTGCTCCTGGCCCTCGTCGGCGGTGCGCTGTGCGACGCCCTCCTCATGCTCGTCTCGCCGGTGGCCGCCGCGGCCCTCCCCGTCGTCGCCGGCGGTGCAGGGCTCGCCCTGCTGCTGGTGGGCCTGCGCGGCACGTCGCCCGCGCGGGGTTAGAGGTCGGCGACGCGGATGAGGACCTTGCCGACGGCGCCCGCCTGCACGGCGTCGTGGGCGGCGGCCGTCTCCTCCAGCGGGTACCAGGTGAGCGGGAGCCCGGCATCGATCCCGACCGGGAGGGCGCCGGCGTGCAGGGCCGCCGTGATGTCCGCGGCCGCCGCCTCCCAGGCCGCGGATCCCACCGTGTAGAGCAGCACGCCCTGCAGGCGGAGGTTCTTGGCGAACGAGGGCCGGAGCGGAAGGTCGAGGCGGTCGCCGCCGTCGTCGGCGTAGAAGGCGATGGCGGCTCCGGCCGCCGCGACATCCGCGTCGAGGCCCGCGTTGCTCGCGATCGAGACGTCGACGATGTGGTCGACGCCCTCCGGTGCCGCCTCCCGGATGCGGGCGCGGACGTCGTCGCGGAGGTAGTCGATGATCGTGTCCGCCCCGGCGGCGCGGGCGAGGTCGCCCTTGTCCGGGGAGGACACCGTGGTGAGCACCGTCGCTCCCGCCCAGCGGGCCAGCTGGATGGCGGCGTGGCCCACGGCGCCGGCGCCTCCGGTGACCAGCACGGTGTGACTGGCGAGGGCACCCGGCGACAGTCGGGCGGGCCCACCGTCGCGCACGGTGAGCGCCCGGTGCGCCGTCATCGCCGGGACGCCGAGCGAGGCGCCCACCTCGAACCCCACCTCGTCGGGCAGGCGTACGACGCGGGCGGCGGGAAGCACCGCCCACTCCTGGGCGGTGCCGGTGGGGCGCTCGTACTGCGCCAGGAAGATCCAGACCCGGTCGCCGGGCCCGACGTGCGCGACGCCCTCGCCGGTCGCGTCGACGATTCCCGCACCGTCCTGGTTCGGCACGATCTCGGGCCACAGGTCCACGCGCGCCGTCGCGGCGCGCGCCTTCCAGTCGGTCGGGTTCACGCCCGACACGGCGATGCGCACCCGCACCTCGCCGGGGCCCGGCTCGCCGGGCTCGCGCTCGACCAGGGACAGCACGCCGGAGTCGCCGTGGACGCGGTACACGATCGCCTTCATTCCCGGCACGTTACTCCGCGCCGGGAGCGGCAGGGCCGGATCGCGGCCGACGACGACGTCGTCAGGCCGTGGCGCGGCGGACGAGGTCGGTCACGGTCTTCGCCACCGCCGGGGTCCACGCCGTCACGGCGAAGCCGATCGGCCACAGTTCGCCGTCGTCGAGGGTCGCGCGGTCCTCGAAGCCGATCGTGGCGTAGCGCGCCGAGAACTTGTCGGCCGGCTGGAGGAAGACGACGACCTTGCCCTCGTCGTTGGCGAACGCGGGCATCCCGTAGTAGGTCTTCGGCATCAGCTGCGGCGCGACGGCGGTGACGGCGGCGCGCAGTCCCTCCGCCAGCTCCCGATCGGTGCCCGAGAGCTTGTCGATCGCCTCATCCAGCGCCTTTTCGCCGGCGGCGCGATTCTTCCCCGCCTTCGCCTGGGCGCGCAGTTCCTTCGCGCGCTCCTTGACGGCGTCCCGCTCCTCGGCCGACAGCCCGTCGCTCTTCTCGGCCATGACGGCCTCCTCTCCCTCGCTGCCCTCACGCTACGACCTCCGGGCGCGGCGCGCGCGGGGGGATCCGCTGCGCCCGGCGGCGCGGCATCCGTCACGCCGGGTGTCAGACTGGAGCCATGACCTCCGACACGGATGCCGCTCCCGCCACGCGGCGCGGCCGACCGGGGTATGACCGCGAGGGGGTCCTCGCCGTGGCGGTGCAGCTGTTCAACGAGCAGGGCTACGACGCGACGTCGGTGTCGGACCTCGCGCAGCGCCTCGGCCTGACGAAGTCGGCGCTGTACCACCACTTCGCCTCGAAGGAGGAACTGCTCGCGATCGCCCTCGATGAGGCGCTGAGCGGCCTGGAGGCGGTGCTGGAGCATCCCGAGGCGAACACCGGGCGCGCGTTCGACCGCCTCCGTCACGTGATCCGCGGGGCGGCCGACGTGCTCGTCACCGAACTGCCCGCGGTGACGCTCCTCCTCCGGGTCCGTGGCAACGGCGCCGTCGAGCGCGACGCCCTGGAGCGCCGGCGGCTGTTCGATCAGCGCGTCACGCGGCTGGTCGCCGAGGCCCAGCGCGAGGGCGACGTGCGGACGGATGTCGATGCCGCGGTGGTGTCGCGTCTCATCTTCGGCATGATCAACTCCGTCGTGGAGTGGTATCGCCCCGGCGGTCCGGTCGACGGCAGCCGCCTCGGCCACGACATCCTCACCGTCGCCCTCGACGGTCTCGTCACGCCCCGCTGAACCCACCGGCACGCGAATCGCGGTGCGGGGTCAGGCGTGCAGGTCGACGTCCTTGGGCTCCTTGATGAGGGAGACCGCGACGAGCGAGACGACGGCGGCGACGGCGATGTACAGGCCGATCGTCCACGACATGCCGGTGGCCCGCAGCAGCGCCTCGGCGATCATCGGGGCGAAGGCGCCGCCGAGGATCGCGCCCAGCGCGTAGCCAATCGAGACGCCCGAGTAGCGCACGTTCGCGGGGAACAGCTCGGCGTAGAGCGCGGCCTGCGGGCCGTACGAGAGGCCGAGGCCGAAGGTCATCACGAACAGCGCCACGAAGTACCAGATGATGTTCGCGGTGTCGATGAGGAACCACATCGGGATCGCCCACACCGCCAGCACCACGTACCCGATCTGGAAGGTCCGTACGCGCCCCAGCCGGTCGGACAGGCGCCCGCCCCACAGCGTGAAGCCGAGCCATCCGAACGACGCCAGCGTCGTGGCCAGCAGCACGGTGGGGCGGTCGAGCCCCAGCACGCCGACCGCGTAGGTGGCGAAGAACGCGATGAGGAGGTAGCCGGCGGCGTTGTTGGCGATGAAGACCAGGGCGGTGAGGACGACCTCGCGCCAGTTCTTGCGGAACAGGCGCCCGAGCGGCGCCGAGGACTCCTTGCGGCGGCGGAGGAGGTCTTCGAAGACGGGGCTCTCCTCCACGGCGCGGCGGATGACGTAGCCGATGACGATGAGGACGATCGAGAACAGGAACGGGATGCGCCATCCCCACGCCAGGAACGCCTCGGCGGACATGGTCGAGGTGAGCACCCACAGGGTCGCGGTGGCGAGGATCATGCCCACCGGCACGCCGATCTGCGGGTAGGCGCCGAAGTAGCCGCGACGGCCCTTCGGGGCGTGCTCGACGGACATGAGCGCGGCCCCGCCCCACTCGCCGCCGGCGGAGAAGCCCTGCAGGATCCGCAGCAGGATGAGCAGGATCGGCGCGAGGACGCCCACCGCCTCGTAGGTGGGGAGAACACCGATGAGCGAGGTCGAGACGCCCATGAGGATGAGGGTGAGCACGAGCATCTTCTTGCGCCCCAGGCGGTCGCCGAGGTAGCCGGCGACGACGGCGCCGAGCGGGCGGAAGAGGAAGGAGATGCCGATGGTGGCGAAGGAGAGCACCTGCGCGAGGCCGGGATTGGACTCCGCCAGCGGTGCCAGGAACAGCGGCGCCAGCACGAGGCCGGCGGCCTGGGCGTAGATGAAGAAGTCGTACCACTCGATGGACGTGCCGACAAGCGTGCCGGCGAGCACCTTGCGCTCTTCGCGCGTCACGGCTGCCGTGCGCGGACGTTCCTGCGTGCTGGACGCCATGTGAACTCCATTGTTCGGGGGTGGGGGAGCCAGGAGGTAATTCCTGACCGATCGGTGAGTATTGCACACCCTAGCGCCCCGGCGCCACCGTTGCGCGCACCGGGGGGAGGGCGCCGGTGCGCCCGGATGCGGCCTACTCGGCGTCGACGACGAGGTTGGTGATGCGCGCGGTGGCCAGCAGGCGCCCGGATTCGTCGGTGATCGAGATCTCGTAGGTCGAGGCCCGTCGGCCGCGGTGCAGCGCCACGGCGGTCGCGGTGACGACGCCCTCGCGCGCACCGCGATGGTGCGTGATGTTCAGGTCGACGCCCACGCACACCTTGCCGTATCCGCTCGCGTGGATCATGCCGGCCCACGACCCGACCGCCTCGGCCAGGGCGGCGCTCCCGCCGCCGTGAAGGCGCCCGAACGACTGGGTGTTGCCGGCGACCGGCATGCTCGCCACGACCCGGTCGGCCGACTGCTCGAGCACCTCGATCCCGAGCTTGTCGTCCAGGTCTCCGGGCTCGATCGTCCAGGGTGTCGCGCTCATCGCTGTGCTCCTCGCCTTGCCCTCCGGGGGGCTCTCTGACATTATTACTGAACGATCGGTCGGAAAACATGGGCCGCGCTGCGACGGTGCGCCGAAGGGATGACGATGTCCGAAGCCTTCCTCGTCGGCGGTGTCCGCACCCCCGTCGGTCGCTACGGCGGCGCCCTAGCCGGTGTCCGCCCCGACGACCTCGCCGCCCTGGTGCTGCGGGAGGCGGTCGCCCGCTCCGGGGCGCCCGCGGACGCGCTCGACGAGGTGTACTTCGGTGCGGCCAACCAGGCCGGCGAGGACAACCGCAACGTCGCCCGCATGGCGGTCCTCCTGGCCGGGCTCCCCGACACCCTTCCCGGCATCACGGTCAACCGGCTGTGCGCCTCCGGGATGTCGGCGATCGCGATGGCGGGGCAGGCCGTCCGCGCCGGGGACGCCGACCTCATCGTCGCCGGCGGTGTGGAGTCGATGACCCGCGCCCCGTGGGTGCAGGCCAAGCCCGAGCGGGCGTGGGCCAAGCCCGGCGAGGCGTACGACACGTCGATCGGATGGCGCTTCCCGAACCCCGCTCTCCTCGCCCGCGACAAGGCGACCTTCTCGATGCCGGAGACCGCCGAGGAGGTCGCGCGCGTCGACGGCATCACGCGCGAGGACGCCGACGCGTTCGCCCTCCGCAGCCACGAGCGCGCGATCGCCGCGATCGCCGCGGGCCGCTTCGCCGCCGAGATCGTGCCCGTCGCCACGCGCCGGGGGAGCGTCGACACCGACGAGGGTCCGCGGCCGGACACGTCGCTGGAGGCCCTTGCGGCGCTGCGCCCGGTGGTCCCCGGCGGCAGCGTCGTGACCGCCGGCAACTCCAGCTCCCTCAACGACGGCGCCTCGGCGATCCTCGTGGCCAGCGCCGCTGCCGTCGAGCGGTACGGGCTCACGCCGCGGGCCCGCATCCTCAGCGCCGCCTCCGCCGCACTGGCGCCGGAGATCATGGGGCTCGGTCCGGTTCCGGCCACCGAGAAGGCGCTCGCCAAGGCGGGCCTGGGCGTCGCCGACCTCGACGCCGTCGAGCTGAACGAGGCCTTCGCCACGCAGTCGCTCGCGTCGATGCGGCGACTGGGCCTGGACCCCGAGATCGTCAACGCCGACGGCGGGGCCATCGCCCTCGGGCACCCGCTCGGCTCCAGCGGCAGCCGCCTCGTGGTGACGCTGCTCGGACGCCTCGAGCGCGAGGGCGGCCGCCGGGGCCTGGCCACCATGTGCGTCGGCGTCGGCCAGGGCGCGGCCCTTCTCGTGGAGCGGATCGATGGCTGAGGCATCCATGGCGGAGTCGTCCAGGGCGCAGTCGTCCAGGGCGCAGTCGCTGCGCGTCGAGGACCTCGGCGACCGCGTGGTCGCGACCCTCGACCGCCCCGAGGTGCGCAACGCCATCGACCAGGACCTCATCGACGCCCTGCACGCGCTGTGCGCCGACCTCGAGCGCTCCCCCCGCGTGCTCATCCTCACCGGCGCGAACGGCGTCTTCGCCTCGGGCGCCGACATCGCCCAGTTGCGCGAGCGGCGCGCCGCCGACGCGCGCGCCGGCATCAACACGCACGCGTTCCGCCGCATCCGCGCGCTGCCGATGCCCGTGATCGCCGCCGTCGACGGGTACGCCCTGGGCGGCGGCGCCGAGCTCGCCTACGCCGCAGACCTCCGCATCGGCACCCCCGGCGCGAAGATCGGCAACCCCGAGACGGGGCTCGGCATCCTCGCCGGGGCCGGCGCGACGTGGCGGCTGCCGGAGATCGTGGGGGAGGCCCGCGCCGCCGAGCTGCTGCTCACCGGGCGCATCCTCGACGGCGAGGAGGCCCTCGCCTGGGGGATCCTCTCGTCGCTGCACGCGCCGGAGGAACTCCTCCCGGCCGCGCACGCCCTCGCCGACCGCATCGTCCGCAACGACGCCCTGGCCACGCGCCACACCAAGACCGCACTGCGCGCGGCGCCCGACGCCCACCCCGCCATCGACCTCGCCCTGCAGGCAGAGTTGTTCGAGAGCCCGGAGAAGGAGCGACGGATGAGCGCGTTCCTGGAGCGGAGGAAGAAATGACCGGATCCGTACCGACCCGCGTGGGGGTGCTCGGCGGCGGACGCATGGGCGCCGGCATCGCGCACGCCTTCCTCCTGGCGGGATCGCGCGTGAGCGTGGTCGAACGCGACGCCGCGGCGGCGGATGCGGCGCGCTCCCGCGTGCGCGAGAGCCTCGCCCGTTCGGTCGAGCGCGGTGCGACGTCGGTCGCGCTGGCCGACCTCGAGGCGGCGCTGTCCACGGCGACCGATGTCGCGGCGTTCGCCGACGCCGGGCTCGTCATCGAGGCGGTACCGGAGGAGCGGGGGCTGAAGACCGCCGCGCTCGCGCGCGTGGAGGCCGTGCTGGCGCCCGACGCGATCCTCGCCTCGAACACGTCCTCCATCTCGATCGACGACCTCGCCGCCACCCTCGGCCGCCCGGGGCGCTTCCTCGGGCTGCACTTCTTCAACCCGGTGCCCGCCTCGGCCCTCGTCGAGGTCGTCGTGGGCGGGGCGACGGATGCGGCCGTGGCGGAGGCGGCCACCGGCTGGATGGGCGCGCTCGGCAAGCGCGCGGTCGTCGTCGCCGACGCCCCCGGCTTCGCCTCCAGCCGCCTGGGCGTCGCGATCGCGCTCGAGGCGATCCGCATGCTCGAGGAGGGCGTCGCCTCGGCCGCGGACATCGACGCGGCGATGGAGCTCGGCTACCGGCATCCGTCCGGCCCCCTCCGCACCACCGACATCGTGGGCCTGGACGTGCGTCTGGGCATCGCGGAAGAACTCGCCGCGAAGCTGGGAGACCGCTTCGCCCCGCCGCAGCTGCTGCGCGATCTCGTCGCCGAAGGGCGCCTGGGGCGCAAGAGCGGCCGCGGCTTCTACGAATGGAGTGAGCAATGAGCGACATCCTGCCCAGCTACGTGCAGGGAGCCTGGTGGACCCCCACCGCCGACGCCGACGCCGTCGAGGTGCGCGACGCCTCCACCGGTGAGCTCGTCACCCGCACGAGCACGCAGGGGGTCGACCTCCCCGGCGCCCTCGCGTACGCCCGCAGCGTCGGACAGCAGAGCCTCGGCGCGCTGACCTTCCACCAGCGGGCGATGCTGCTCAAGCAGTTCGCGATGGCCCTCACCGCGCGCAAGGAGGAGCTGTACGACCTCTCCAAGCGCAGCGGCGCGACGGTCCGCGACTCGCTCAGCGACGTCGACGGCGGCATCGGAGTGCTCTTCACCTACTCCTCCAAGGGGCGCCGCGAGCTCCCCAACGCGCAGGTGTACCTCGACGGCCCGGTCGAGCCGCTGTCGAAGGACGGCTCGTTCCTCGCCCGCCACGTCTACACCCGCCTCCCCGGCGTCGCGGTGCAGATCAACGCGTTCAACTTCCCGATGTGGGGCGCGCTGGAGAAGTTCGCCCCCGCCTTCCTCGCCGGGGTCCCCACCCTCGTCAAGCCCGCGACCCCCACCGCCTACGTCGCCGAAGCCTGGGTGCGCATCCTCGTGGACACCGGGCTCGTGCCCGACGGCGCGCTGCAGCTGGTCAGCGGCAGCGTCCCCGGTCTGTTCGATCACCTGCGCCTGGGTGACCTCGTCGGATTCACCGGCAGCGCCGCCACCGCCGACCGCCTCCGCCGCTCCGAGAGCGTGCAGACCGGCGGGGTGCGCTTCACGAGCGAGACCGACTCCATCAACGCCTCGGTGCTCGGCCCGGATGCCACGGCCGGGACCCCGGAGTTCGACGCCTACGTCAAGCAGCTGCTGGTGGAGCTGACGACGAAGGCGGGACAGAAGTGCACCGCCATCCGCCGGGCGATCGTGCCCGCCGACGCGGTCGCCGACGTCGTCGCCGCCCTCCAGGCGAAGATCGACGAGCGCGTCGTGATCGGAGACCCGCACGCCGAGACGGTCACGATGGGTCCCGTGGTCTCGGCGGCGCAGCGCGACGACGTGCTCGCGCAGGTCGCGCGCCTGCAGGAAGCGGGCGGCGAGCTGCTCATCGGGTCCACCTCGCCGCCGCACATCACGCGCGCCGACGGCAGCGTGGGGGAGGCGCCGGAAGGTGCGTTCCTGACCCCGATGGTGCTCGGCTTCGCGGATGCGGCGGCCGAGGCCGTACACGAGATCGAGGCCTTCGGTCCGGTGACGAGCATCCTCCCGTATCGCACGGTCGCCGAGGCGGCCGATCTCGTCGCGCGCGGCGGCGGATCGCTCGTGACGAGCGTCGCCACCCACGACCCGGACGTGGCCGTCGAGCTGATGAGCCGCATCGGGGCGTACAACGGCCGCGTGCTCTTCCTCACCCGGGAGAACGCGCGCACCTCCACCGGACACGGCGCGCCGGTGCCGCACCTCGTCCACGGCGGACCGGGCCGCGCCGGCGGCGGGGAGGAGCTCGGCGGCATCCGTGCGGTGCTCCACCACATGCAGCGCACGGCGGTGCAGGGAACGCCCGCGTTCCTCACAGCGCTGACCGGGGTGTGGCACGAGGGCGCTGCGGCGACGGCCGACGGGCGTCACCCGTTCCGCAAGTCGCTGGCCGAGCTCGGCATCGGCGACCAGATCGTCTCGGCCTCGCGCGAGGTGACGCTGGCGGACATCGAGACCTTCGCGCAGTTCACCGGCGACACCTTCTACGCGCACATGGATGAGGAGTCGGCGGCGGCGAACCCCTTCTTCCCGGGGCGTGTCGCGCACGGCTACCTCCTGGTGTCGTGGGCGGCGGGCCTGTTCGTCGACCCCGAACCGGGGCCGGTGCTCGCCAACTACGGCCTGGAGAACCTCCGCTTCGTCACCCCGGTCTCTCCGGGAGACGAGATCCGCGTCGTCCTGACGGCGAAGCAGATCACCCCGCGCGAGACCGACGAGTACGGCGAGGTGCGCTGGGATGCGGTCATCCGCAACCAGCGCGACGAGCTCGTCGCGTCCTACGACGTGCTCACACTCGTCGCGAAGGAGCCCGCGGGCGAGGCGGTAGCGTCGTGACCGGCACCACCCTGCGCGCGATGATGCAGAACGACCGTGCCTCCGCGGCGCTGGGCATGGTCGTCGAGCGCGACGAGCCGGGCCTGTCGGTGGTCTCGATGCGCGTGCGCGAGGACATGACCAACGGCTTCGCCATCACCCACGGCGGACTCGTGTTCACCCTCGCCGACACCGCGTTCGCGATCGCGTGCAATGAGGACGAGCGCGTCACCGTCGCCGCCGGAGCCGACATCAGCTTCCTCAAGTCCACCGTCGCCGGCCAGACCCTCACCGCCACCGCGCGCCGCCGCGTGCGCAGCGGCCGGACCGGCCTGTACGACGTCTCCGTGACCGATGAGACCGGCGATGTCGTCGCCGAGTTCCGCGGTCGATCCGTCACCACCCACCGTCCCGCCTGACACCCCCGGAGCATCCCATGTCGAAGACGACGACCGCCTCCCGCCCCGCCACCGGCGCCGACGCGATCTCGCGCGCCGATCTCGACGCCCTGCAGCTCGAGCGCCTGCAGTGGACGGTCCGCCACGCGTACGAGAACGTCGACCTGTACCGCCGCAAGTTCGACGAAACCGGCGTCGGCCCCGACGACATCCGCACCCTGGCCGACATCCGCCGCCTGCCGTTCACGACGAAGGCCGACCTGCGCGCCGTGAAGGAAAGGATAGCCAAAAAGATAAAGTACGAGAA
>CAZBZR010000002.1:74267-128333 GCA_964496445.1 uncultured Microbacterium sp. | reverse complement strand
GACACCTACCCGTTCGGCATGTTCGCCGTGCCGATGGAGCAGGTGCGTCGCATCCACGCCTCGTCCGGCACCACCGGGCGCCCCACCGTCGTGGGCTACACCGAGGGCGACCTCGACCGCTGGGCGACGCTCGTCGCGCGGTCGCTGTCGGCCGCGGGGGTGCGGGCGGGGATGAAGGTGCACAACGCCTACGGCTACGGGCTGTTCACCGGGGGGCTGGGCGCGCACGCCGGCATCGAGAAGCTCGGCGCGACGGTGATCCCGATGTCGGGCGGGCAGACCGCGCGGCAGGTGCAGCTCATCCGCGACTTCGCGCCGGATGCGATCATGTGCACCCCGAGCTACCTGCTGACGATCGCCGACGCGATGGCCGAGGCGGGGATCGATCCGACGTCGACCTCGCTGAGGGTCGCCATCCTCGGCGCCGAGCCCTGGACGAACGAGATGCGCGCCGAGATCGAACGGCGTCTCGGCATCGACGCGGTCGACATCTACGGTCTCAGCGAGGTGATGGGCCCGGGGGTGGCGAGCGAGAGCGTGCTGACCAAGGACGGCCCGCACATCTGGGAAGACCACTTCCTCCCCGAGACGATCGACGGCGACACCGGCGCGCCCGTGCCCGACGGCCAGCTGGGCGAGCTCGTCTTCACGTCGCTGACGAAGGAGGCGTTCCCCGTCATCCGCTACCGCACGCGCG
The DNA here is from genome assembly GCA_964496445.1 of uncultured Microbacterium sp. Taxonomy (GTDB): domain Bacteria; phylum Actinomycetota; class Actinomycetes; order Actinomycetales; family Microbacteriaceae; genus Microbacterium. Next base: position 127,636 of record CAZBZR010000002.1, on the reverse strand, counting down.
ACTTGACGCGGCTCCTCCCCGGCACCGCCTACCCGGCGATGCGCCGCATCGAGAAGATCACCGGGCGCAACGACGACATGATCATCCTGCGCGGGGTGAATCTCTTCCCGACGCAGATCGAGGAGCTGGTGATGGGCATCGAGACCCTCACGCCGCACTTCATCCTGGAGCTGCGCAAGGAGGGTCGCATGGACTGCATGACCGTGCGCATCGAGCGCTCGCCTCACCTGGACCGTGCGACGTGCGAGGCCGCCGCCGCGGTGCTGCAGCAGCGCATCAAGGTGCACATCGGCACGAGCATCGACGTCGCCGTGGAGGAGCCGGGCGTGCTGCCGCGCAGCGAGGGCAAGTACAAGCGGGTCTACGACTACCGCTGACGGCGCCGCGGCGCGCGCCCGTCCGCCGACGCCGCCGCCGGGGGAGGGGATTCCGCGAGCGGAGGACCGATGTGCCTCATCCGGTCCTCCGCTCGCGACATCTCCTCCGCTCGCGCGCGGTAGCGAGCGGATGCGGTCAGCCCGCCGACCTGGCTTCGGCCTTGCGGTGCGGGGGTCTGGGCCCTAGACTTACTGAACGATCGTTCTGTAAAGGAGTCGACGATGACGACAGCACCGGCGCCGACCGCCGACGACGCGGCCGCGGAGGCGGAGGCCCAGCGGACGTTCGACGAGCTCATCGCCGCCGAGCAGCGCATCGAGCCGCGCGATTGGATGCCGGCGGCGTATCGCAAGACGCTCATCCGCCAGATCTCGCAGCACGCTCACTCCGAGATCATCGGCATGCAGCCCGAGGGGAACTGGATCACCCGCGCGCCGAGCCTCAAGCGCAAAGCGATCCTGCTCGCCAAGGTGCAGGACGAGGCCGGGCACGGCCTGTACCTGTACTCCGCCGCCCAGACGCTCGGGATCACGCGCGACGAGATGACCCAGCAGCTCATCGACGGCAAGGCGAAGTACTCCTCGATCTTCAACTACCCCACCCCGACCTGGGCCGACATGGGCGCGATCGGATGGCTCGTGGACGGCGCCGCGATCTGCAACCAGGTGCCGCTGTGCCGCGCATCGTACGGCCCCTACGGCCGCGCAATGGTGCGCATCTGCAAGGAGGAGTCGTTCCACCAGCGGCAGGGCTTCGAGATCCTCCTCACCCTCATGCAGGGCACCGACGCGCAGCGGCAGATGGCTCAGGATGCGGTGGACCGCTGGTACTGGCCGAGCCTCATGATGTTCGGCCCGCCCGACGACGAATCGCCGAACTCGGCGCAGTCGATGGCCTGGAAGATCAAGCGCTTCTCCAACGACGACCTCCGCCAGCGGTTCATCGGGATGCTGGTGCCCCAGGCCGAGGTGCTGGGCGTGACCCTGCCCGACCCCGAGCTGCGCTGGGACGAAGAGGCGCAGCGCTGGCACACCAGCGAGATCGACTGGAGCGAGTTCCACGAGGTGCTCGCCGGCCGCGGCCCCATGAACGCCGTGCGGCTGCAGAACCGCCGCGACGCCCACGAGGACGGCGCGTGGGTGCGCGCGGCAGCCGCCGCCTACGCCCGCCGGCAGGCCGAGCGCCGCACCCCCGAACGAGAGGTCGCGTGATGACCAGTCCCGGAGCATCCCCCACCGAGCAGTGGCCGCTGTGGGAGGTGTTCGTGCGCGCCAAGCGGGGCCTCAGCCACGTGCACGTCGGCTCCCTGCACGCACCCGACGCCGATCTGGCCCTCCGCAACGCGCGCGACCTCTACACGCGTCGCAACGAAGGCGTGTCGCTGTGGGTCGTCCCGGCCGACGCCATCACGACGAGCGACCCGGACGCGAAGGGGGCCTTCTTCGAGAGTCCCGCCGGCAAGAACTATCGCCACGCGGTGTACTACACCGCGTCCGAGGGGGTGCCGCACCTGTGACCGCTCGGCAGACGGAGGGCACTCCTCCCGATACGGCGCACGCCGACATGCACGGCGACGTCTCCGTCGACGAGCTGGAGCTCTCCGCCGAGCTCGCGGGTGCCGGTGGCACCGCCGCGTCCCCCGACGTCGCGGAGTACGCCCTGTGGCTGGGCGATGACGCCCTCATCCTCTCGCAGCAGCTCGCGGGCTGGATCGCCCGCGCTCCCGAGCTCGAAGAGGATGTCGCCCTCGGGAACATCGCCCTGGACCTCCTCGGCCACGCCCGCTCGCTGCTGCACTACGCCGGCACCGCCGACGGACGCAGCGAAGACGACCTGGCCTACTGGCGCGATGAGCCCGCGTTCCGCTCGGCGTGGCTGTTCGAGCAGCCCAACGGCGACTTCGCGCACACGATCGCGCGGCAGCTGATCGCGTCGGTCTACCTCTTCGAGCTCTACACCGCCCTGGCGCACTCCACCGACGCAACGCTGGCGGCGGTGGCCGCGAAGGCCGTTAAGGAGGTCGACTACCACCGCGACCACGCCGTCCAGTGGACCCTGCGCCTCGCGGGCGGCACCGACGAGTCGCGTCGCCGGATGATCGAGGGCCTGTCGGACATGTGGCCGTACGTCGACGAGCTGTTCCGCGACGCGCCGCTCATCGACCGTCTGGAGGGCGTCGCCGTGCGGCCGTCGTCGCTGCGCGCCGCCTTCGACGCCGTCATCGCCGCGGTGTTCGCCGAGGCGGAGCTGGAGGTGCCCGCGGTGGCGCCCGCCGCCGGGCGCGGGCGCTCGGGCGGCCACTTCCCGGCGCTCGGCTTCCTGCTCGCCGAGATGCAGGTGCTGGCCCGTCAGCATCCGGGGGCGACATGGTGACCGCGACGGCGCGGGAGTGGGAGATCGCCGCGGCGGTGTGCGACCCGGAAGTGCCCGTGCTCACGATCGCCGACCTCGGGATCCTCCGCGACGTGCGCGAGGAGGCGGGCGGCGTCGTGGTGACCATCACGCCCACCTACTCGGGATGCCCGGCGATGGACACCATCCGGCAGGATCTGGAGCTCGCCTTCGCGGCCGAGGGGTATGACCGGGTCCGCGTCGACCTGGTCCTCGCGCCGGCGTGGACCACCGACTGGATGAGCGACGAGGGAAAGCGCAAGCTCACCGAGTACGGCATCGCGCCGCCGAGCGGCCGCGCCGCGGTGGCCGGACCCATCCGCGTCTCGCTGGGCGTGAAGTGCCCGCGCTGCGGCTCGCTGAACACGCGCGAGATCACCCGCTTCGGCTCGACCTCGTGCAAGGCGCTCTACGAATGCCGCGCCTGCCTCGAGCCCTTCGACTTCTTCAAGGTGCACTGATGACCGACACGTCCCTCGCGGTGGCCGATGCGCTGCTGCACAGCACCGTGGGCGGGCCCGCGGCATCCACCGCCCGCCGCCGCGCCCGCTTCCACTCGCTGCCGGTCGCCGAGGTGCGTCCGCTCACCGCCGACGCGATCGAGGTCACCTTCGAGGTGCCCGACGAGCTCGCCGACGACTACGACTTCCTTCCCGGACAGTACGTGGCGCTGCGCACCCGCATCGACGGGCACGAGCTGCGCCGGTCCTACTCGCTCTGCCGCCCGCCGGTGCGCGGCTCGATCAGCGTGGCGATCAAGCGCAACCGCGGCGGGCTGTTCTCGGAGTGGGCGCAGACCGGCCTGCGCGCGGGGGACGTCCTGGATGTGATGAGCCCGCAGGGCACCTTCACCACGACCCTCGCCGACCTCGACGGCGCCCACATCGCGGGGATCGCCGCCGGCTCCGGCATCACCCCGCTCATGGCACTGGCTGCCACCGTGCTCGCCCGGTCGGAGACCTCGCGCGTCACCCTGGTCTACACCAACCGCTCGACGCTCGACGTGATGTTCCTCGAGGAGCTCGCCGACCTGAAGGACCGCTACCCGACGCGTCTCGCGCTGCACCACGTGCTCTCCCGCGAGCAGCGCGCCGCGCCCGTGCTCTCGGGGCGCATCGACGCGGACAAGCTCCGGGTCATCCTGGACGGATTGGTGCTGCCGGCCACGATCGACGAATGGTTCTTGTGCGGGCCGTTCGAACTCGTCCAGACGTGTCGCGACGCCCTGGACGACATCGGCGTGGACCGCGCCCACGTGCGCTACGAGCTGTTCACCACCGGGGATGCCGACGCGCCCGCCGCCCCCCGCCCGCCGGTCATCGTGCGCGAGGACGAGCCGGTGCACACGATCGAGTTCACCCTCGACGGGCAGTCCGCCACCGTCGCGACCCCGGTGAGCGCCCGCGAGTCGATCCTGGCCGCGGCCCTCCGGGTGCGTCCCGACGTGCCGTTCGCGTGCGCGGGCGGCGTGTGCGGCACGTGTCGCGCGCGCGTGATCACCGGCTCGGTGTCGATGACCGAGAACTATGCGCTCGAACCCGACGAGATCGAGCGCGGCTACGTGCTCACGTGCCAGTCGCACCCCACCTCCGACCGTGTCACGGTCGACTACGACAACTGAGGTCCGCATGATCGACACGCGCATCGACGACGGCGTCGCACACATCGTCCTGGACAATCCGTCGCGGCTGAACGCGCTCGACGCGCAGGCGCTCCGCGACCTGGACGCGGCCTACGCGTCGGCCGAGCAGGCGGGGGTGCGGGCGCTCGTCCTCCGCGGCGAGGGGCGCGCGTTCTGCGCCGGCCGCGACATCGGCGGCGTCGACCCGGCCACGGACGACGTCTCCGGCTACCTCGACGGCCTCCTCACTCCGCTGCTGCGCCGCATCGCCGCCTTCCCGGCGCCCACCTTCGCCGCTGCGCACGGCGCGTGCCTGGGTGTGGGGCTCGGGCTCCTCATCGCCACCGACGTCGTCTACGTCGCCGACGACGCCAAGGTCGGCTCGCCGTTCGCGAACCTGGGTGCGACGCTGGATTCCGGCGGGCATGCGCTCTTCTACGAGCGGCTCGGCGCGCACCGCACGCTCGACCTCATCTACTCCGGCGGCATGCTGTCGGGGGAGGAGGCGGTGCGGCTGGGCCTGTTCTCCCGCGCCCTCCCCGCCGCCGAGGTGCGCGAGCGCACCGAGGAGGCCGCGCGGGCGGCCGCCTCCGGCCCGACCGCCGCGCTGGTGGCGAGCAAGCGCATCGTCGCGGCCCTGCGCGACGAGCGAGCGGGGCTGTGGGACGCCGTGGCGGCGGAGAACGCGGCACAGGCGTCGCTGCGCGATACCGCCGACTACCGCGAGGGGTTCGCCGCCTTCCAGGAGAAGCGGCGTCCCGGATTCATTGGTCGCTGAGGCACGGGCCTGTCACGCCGCATCCCGCTCGTCACGTCGCATCCAGGCTGTGCCAGGTGTCATAGAGCACGGCCGCGGCGCCCTCGGCGTCGCCCGCGGCGCACAGCGCGATGAGCTTCTCGTGCCGCGCGTGCGAGGCCTGCCCCTCGGCGGTGGCGAAGCGCACCCGCTCGGCACGGCGGACGACCGGCGTGAACTGCTCGAGCACGGCGGCGAGCGCGCGGTTGCCGGCCACCCGCACGGTCACCGCGTGCAGATCGTCGTCGGCGCGGAGGGCGGCATCGACGTCGCCGGCGGTCACGGCGGCGCCGAACCGCGCACTCGCCGCCCGCATCTCGGCGATGTCGCCGGGGGAGAGGCGGGGCACCGCGTCGCGCACCGCCCGCTCGTGCATCGCGGCGACGACGTCGCGGGCCTCGCGCACCGTCCGTGCGTCGACCTCGCTGACGGTGGTGGAGCGCCCGGGGCGGGCGATGACCAGTCCGCTGCCGGACAGCCGCAGCAGGGCCTCGCGGACGGGAGTGCGGCTCACGCCGAGCCACGCCGCGAGGTCGGCGTCCTTCAGCTGCTCGCCCGGCGCGAAGGTGCCGTCCACGATCGCATCCCGCAGGCGGGCGTAGACGTCGTCACGAAGCAGGGTGCGGTCGACGCGCGGCGTGTCGGACGGGATCGGCATGCGATATATTGCATCGCCTCACGCCCCCGCACGCAAACCGGCGCGCAGACGGCGAAGGGATCGGGCCGTCTCGCGCAAGGGCGGCTTCGCGCGTCCCCTCGCCCGTTAGCGTGGCGGGATGACCCGGCCGCCCTCTGTCCGTGAGCGCACCGTCACCGTGTCCGCCGGAGCCGTGCGGGTGTTCTCCACTCCGGCTGCGGCGGGGGCTCCGGCGTACGTCCTCGTGCACGGCATCGGCATGTCCCACCGCTACCTCACGCGACTGCACGCCGAGCTCGCCGGCGCCGGCGCCGAGGTGCACGCCGTCGACCTCCCGGGCTTCGGCGACGTGCCGGCCCCCGACACCGATCTCGACATCCCCGCGATGGCCGACGCGCTGGCGGAGGCGCTGGAGGCGGCCGCGATCCCGCCCGCGGTGATCGTCGGGCAGTCGATGGGGACGCAGTGGGCCACCGAGCTCACCGTCCGCCATCCGGCGCGCGCCCGCGCGGTCGTCCTCATCGGTCCGGTCGCCGACGAGCGGCACCGGACGGTGCTCCGCCAGTGCATCGCGCTCGCCGTCGACACCCTCCGGGAGCCGCCCGGGGCGAACCTGTTGGTCCTCGCCGACTACCTCCGCTGCGGCGTGACGTGGTACCTCGCCCAGCTCCGGCACATGCTGGCGTACCCGCTCGAGGAGCGGGTGGCCCGCCTCACGGTGCCGGTCGTGGTGGTCCGGGGCGGGCGAGACCCCATCGCCGGGGCGGCGTGGGCGCGCCGCCTCGCCGCCGCCGCGGAGCGGGGGGCTTCCGCATCCGTTCCCGGCCACGCCCACAACGTGCAGCACTCCGCGCCGCGGGCGGCCGCGGGCGCGCTGCGAGACCTCCTCGCGCGGATGCTGCCGTGATCGGGCCGCGCGCGCTGGGGTGGTGGCTGCGGGACTACGTCTACGCGGGCGTCTGGCAGCTGCGCGCGGCGGTGAACCGCATCGATCCGGCCACCTTCGCCACCGGCTCCGGCGTGCCCCTCGTGATCCTCCCGGGCGTCTACGAGACGTGGAAGTTCCTGCAGCCGCTCATCACCGCTCTGCATGAGCGAGGTCATCCGGTGCACGTGGTCGCCCCGGCGCGGCGCAACCAGCGCCCCGTCGCGGACATCGCCCGTCAGGTGGCGGCCTACCTCGAGGCGCACGACCTCCGCGACGTCGTCCTCGTCGCCCACAGCAAGGGCGGCCTCGTCGGCAAGCAGGTCATGATGAGCCCCGGCAGTGCCGAACGCGTGCGCGGGATGGTCGCCGTCGCCACTCCGTTCGGCGGCTCCCGGTATGCCCGGCTCATGCTCGGGCGCACGCTGCGCAGCTTCTCTCCCCGCGACGCCACCATCACCGCCCTGGCGGCGGAGACCGCCGTCAATGCTCGGATCGTGTCGGTGTACGGCCGGTTCGACCCGCATATCCCGGAGGGGAGCGCCCTGGCCGGGGCGACGAACGTCGAGCTGGACACCGGCGGTCACTTCCGCATCCTCGCCGCGCCGCGGGTGATCGCCGAGGTCGCCGCGCTGGCCGCGTGAGGCGTTAGCGCGCACGACCGGCCCGCGTCAATCGGCAGCGGCAGCCGGCGGCAGCGGAGTAGGAATATCGGGGCCGGGCGACGGATGCGCCGGCAGCGAAGGGAGCGGCGCATGTCCTCATCAGGGATGCAGGTGAAGAACGTCCGGTCGCTGGTTCCGGCGCGGATGGACCGGCTGCCGTGGGCGCGGTTCCACTGGATGATCGTCGTCGGCCTGGGGTTCTCCTGGATCCTCGACGGCCTGGAGGTGCAGATCGTCGCCGCCAACGGGTACGCCCAGACCCTCGGCATGGACGCGTTCGAGGTGGGCCTGGCGGGCACCTTCTATCTCCTCGGGCAGGTGTTCGGCGCCCTCGTCTTCGGCCGTCTCACCGACCGCCTCGGCCGGAAGAAGCTCTTCATCCTCTCCCTCGTGGTCTACCTCGCCGGCAGCGCCATCGCGGGCCTCGCGTTCGCGCCGTGGTTCTTCTACATCTGGCGCTTCGTCGCCGGAGCCGGCATCGGCGGCGAGTACGCCGCGATCAACTCGGCGATCGACGAGATCATCCCCTCGAAGTACCGCGGCCGCGTGGACATCGCCATCAACGGCACGTACTGGGGCGGGGCTGCCCTCGGCGCCGTGGCCAACGTGTTCTTCCTGAACACCGACATCCTCCCGCAGGACCTCGGGTGGCGCCTCAGCTTCTTCCTCGGACCGGTGCTGGGCCTGCTCATCATCTGGCTGCGCCGCCACATCCCGGAGAGCCCGCGGTGGCAGATGACCCACGGACGCGAGGAGGAGGCCGAGCAGAACGTCTCCGAGATCGAGGAGCGCATCCGCAAGGAGGGGAAGACCTTCGACGACGTCGACGAGTCGAAGGCCATCACCGTGAAGGAGTACGGCCGCGTGCCGTTCCTCGTGATCGCGAAGGTGCTGTTCCGCAAGTACCCGCGCCGGACGCTCGTGGGCGTGACCATGATGGTGACGCAGTCGTTCCTGTACAACGCGATCTTCTTCACCTACGCGCTGGTGCTGGAGAACTTCTACGACACGCCGCCGGCCTCGGCCGGGCAGTACTTCATCATCTTCGCGATCGGCAATCTCGCCGGCGCGCTCATCCTCGGCCACTTCTTCGACACGTGGGGGCGCCGGCGGATGCTCTTCGGCACCTACGTTTTGGCCGGGCTGATCCTCCTGGCGAGCGCCTTCCTCTTCCAGGCCGGCGTCCTCAACGCCGCCACGCACACCGCCTTCTGGTGCGCCTCGTTCTTCTTCGCCTCGGCCGGCGCGTCGGCGGCATACCTCACCGTGAGCGAGATCTTCCCGCTCGAGCTGCGCAGCCAGGTGATCTCGTACGTCTTCTCCATCGGCCAGCTCGTCGGCGCGATCGCGCCCGCCCTCTACGGATCGCTCATCGGCGACGGCACCGACCGCGAGCCGCTGTTCTGGGGCTACGTCCTGGGGTCGGCCGTGATGATCCTCGGCGGCGTGGTGTCGGGGGTGTTCGGCGTGAGCGCCGCGGGGAAGTCGCTCGAGGACATCGCCGACCCGCTGTCGCTGGTGGAGGGGCCCGAGACCGCCGTCACCCCCGGGGAGGAGCGCAAGAGCACCGGCTAGGCTCGGAGGGTGACCGCTGCCGCGCCCCTCGCGATCGTGGTGATGGGGGTCTCGGCGGCCGGGAAGTCCAGCGTCTCCGCGGCCCTCGCCGAACGTCTGCGGCTGCCCTGGATCGACGCGGATGCGCTGCATCCGCCCGCCAACGTCGCCAAGATGGCGGCGGGCACTCCGCTCTCCGACGAGGATCGGTGGCCCTGGCTGGACGAGGTCGGTGCGCGGCTGGCGTCGGCCGCCGCCGGAAAGGACGGCGTGATCCTCGCGTGCTCGGCGCTGCGGCGGGCGTACCGCGACCGCATCCGCACCCACGCGCCGGCGGCGGTGTTCGTCCACCTCACCGGCACGCCCGAGCTCCTCGCCGCCCGGGTGTCGGCGCGCGTGGGCCACTTCATGCCCGCGAGCCTCTTGGCCTCGCAGCTGGCGGTGCTCGAGCCCCTCGGCCCCGGCGAACGCGGGTTCGAGATCGACGTCACCCCGCCGGTGTCCGAGATCGCCGACGCCGCCGTCGCGCGCCTGCGCGGGGCGCTGTCATGACGAGGCGGCTGCTCCTCCTCGCCGACACCCACGTGCCGGTGCGGGCGCGCGCCCTCCCCGAGGCGGTGGTGCGTGCGGCGGATGCCGCGGACCTCATCGTCCACGCCGGCGACTGGGTGGATGCCGCGGTCCTGGACGAGCTCGAGGAGCATGGCGAGGTGCTCGGCGTGTGGGGGAACAACGACGGGGCCGATCTCCGCGCCCGCCTCCCCGAGGTCGCCCGGCGCGAGATCGACGGCGTGCGCGTCGCGGTCGTCCACGAGACCGGCACGGCTGCCGGACGCGAGGCGCGCATGGATCGCGCCTTCCCCGACACCGATCTCCTCGTCTTCGGGCACAGCCACATCCCGTGGGACACCACGTCGCCCGCGGGCCTGCGGCTCCTCAACCCCGGGTCGCCGACCGACCGCCGCCGTCAGCCCGATAAGACGTACCTCACCGCGGTCGCCGATGCCGGCCGCATCCGTGCCGTGACGCTCCACGCCGTCTAGCCCGCGTCGACTCGCCAACATACGTCGGGTTTCGGCGCGAAACCCGACGTATGTTGGCGAGTCGACGGAGGGCGTGGCTTGACAAGCGCGTGTCCAGCCCGGTTGCATGGGGTTTAGCCACACTGAACACTCGGGCCGCGCGCGACCCGTCCCAGGTGGCCCCGGCGCACAACGGCGCGCCGCCGGAGACGATGAGGGAGGCCCCGCATGGCGCGATTCGTCGTCCGCCGCGCCGCCGAGGCCGCCTACCGCTCGCCGGGAGCCCTCGCCCCCGGGTCCGAGGGGCTCGAGCGCTGGCGGGCCGTCGGCGAGGACGACGGCGCCGTGCACACCGACTTCGGGGTCTCTCGCCTCGCCCCGCACGGGGTGGTCCCCGCGCACGTGCACTCCTTCGAGGAGAGCTTCCACGTGCTGGAGGGGGAGGTGATCCTCGCGACGCCGGAGGCGACCGTGCTGCTGGTCGCCGGGGACTACGGCGTCATCCCCGTAGGCGTCCCGCACGCGTGGCACGCCACCGACGCGGGCGCGGTGTGGAGCGACCTCCTCGCCCCCGCACCCCGGGCCGCGCACGACTTCGACACCTATGCGGTCCCCGGCCTGCCCGCGCGCGCGGCGACGCCGCTGGACCCGCGCGATCCGCGGACGCGCTCGTTCGGCAACATCCGGACCGCGCACCTGGACGCCCGTCGGCAGTCGCAGGAGCTGCTCGCGGTGTCGGCGAGCATGCGCACCGCGCTGCTGGTGTACAGCGGCATCACGCTGAAGATGATGGTCGACTCCGACCTGGGTGCCACGCTCGGCACGCTCTTCATGGTGCAGTACGACCCCGACGGCCGCGCCGGCGCGCACGACCACCCCCTCGAGGAGGCCTACCTCATCCTCGACGGCGAGGTGGCCGCGACGTTCGACGGCGAGGAGGTCGTGCTGGGCCCGGGCGACATCGCGTGGGCCGGCGTGGGGTGCGTGCACTCCTTCGCGGCCACGGGTGCGCCGGTGCGGTGGCTGGAATCGCAGTCGCCGCAGATGCCGCCCCGCCACGCCTACCGGTTCGCCCGGGACTGGGACTACCTGAAAGCACACCTCGAGGAGGAGAAGAACGCATGAGCGGACGCACCATTCTGGTCGCGGGAGGATCGTCGGGCATCGGCCTGGAGCTGGCGAAGGACCTGGTCGCCGGTGGCGACGAGGTGATCCTCACCAGCCGGAGTCTGGAGACGGCCGAGCAGATCGCCGCCGAGATCGGTCCCGGCGCCTCCGGGATCGCGCTGGATGTCTCCGAGCCCGAGGGGATCGCTGCGCAGCTGAGCGGTGTCGGCCGGCTCGACGGCCTGGCGATGGTCGCGATCGAGCGCGACGCGAACAACATCCGCGACTACGACATCGCCCGCGCCCGGCGCCTGGTGACCCTCAAGCTCGTCGGCTACGCCGAGACGGTCCACACCCTGCTGGATCGCCTCGAGCCCTCCGTCGACACCGGCATCGTGCTGTTCGGCGGACGGGCGAAGGATGCCCCGTACCCCGGCTCCACGACGGTCTCCTCCATCAACGGCGGCGTCGACGGTCTCATGAACACGCTCGCGCTCGAGCTCGCCCCCATCCGCGTGAACTCGCTGCACCCCGGCATCATCGGCGACAGCCCGTTCTGGGCCGGCAAGCCCGAGGGCGTCCTCGCCGGCTACGAGAACCGCACTCCGGGCGGGAAGCTGGCGACCATGGCCGACGTCGTGGATGCGACGAAGTTCCTGCTTTTCAACCGCGGCGTCAGCGCCCACACGCTCTACGTCGACCGCGGCTGGCGCATCAGCTGATCCGAGGCCGCGCCGTGCGCCGCCCACCGGCGGGGGTGACCCTGCCGCTGGTCATCTTCTGGTCGACGCTGGATCGATCGCTGATCCTGCCGCTGGTACCGGGCATCGCCGCCGACCTCGGCACCACCGTGGCGGTGGCCGCCGGCGCCATCACGGCGCATGCGCTCGCATACGCGGGCTTCCAGCTGCTGTGGGGGCCGCTGTCCACGCGGTGGGGGCGGGTGCGCGTGCTCGTGCTGTCCACGTCGCTCGCGGCCGTGGCGAACCTCGCCAGCGCCCTCGCCCCCGACATCGGCACCTTCGTGCTGGCGCGCACGGCGTCCGGCGGCGCGTTCGCGGCCACCTTCGCCGCCGTGCTCACCTACGTCGGCGACATGCTGCCGCTGCCGCGGCGTCCGGCGGCGATGTCGAACCTCGCCGCGGCGACGGCGATGGGCCTGGCCGCCGGCACCCTCACCGCGGGCGCGGTCGCCACCGTGACGGACTGGCGTTGGATCTTCGGCGGCTTCGCGCTGATCACGGCGCTGCTCGTCCCCCTCCTCGCGCTCCTGCCGGAGGCCCCCGGCAGCGGGGCGGACCGCGTGGGCGCCCAGGTGTCCCGGCTCGTGCGCAACGGCTGGGCGCTGACGGTGTGCGCCCTCGTGGCGCTGGAGGGAGTGCTCCTCATCGGCGTGTTCAACCTGCTGCCGGTGGCGCTGCAGGTCTCCGGCGAGGACGTCTTCGTCGCGGGACTCGTGACCGCCGCGTTCGGCGTGGCGGTCGTCGTCGTCAGCCAGCTGATGAAGCTCGCCATCGCGCGCGTGGCCCCCTGGGTGTTCCTCGCGGTCGGCGGGGCGTGCGCGACGGCGGCGTTCATCGCCCTCAGCATCCAGGTCTCGGCGCTGTCGGTGCTCGTGGGTGCGGCGCTCATGGGCACCGCGTGGGCGCTCGCCCACACCACCCTCCAGACCTGGATGACGGATGCCGCGGCCGACTCGCGCGCGCTCGGGATGACCCTGTTCTCCATCAGCCTCATGCTCGGCGGCGCGCTGGGGGCCGCCTGCGGCGCGCTCGCCGTGGGCGCGTCCGCCTTCGGGGTGCTGTTCGCCGCGGCCGTGGTCGCCGCGGCCGTCTTCGGCACGGGTGCCGCCCTCGCTCGCCGCCGCTACCGCGTACGGGCGGAGTGACCCCGCTCTCTCGCCACGGTGAACGTTTCACTGAACAGTGTGTGCACTGACTGTTGACATTCGGCGTTCGTCGCGCTTCACTGAGCGCACCAGTAAGACAGTCCCCGACGACGTGGAAGGTCCGGTATTCGGTGTTCGAACCCGTTTTCCTCGCGCAACAGGTGCTCAACGGTCTGAGCTTCGGTGCGCTGCTGTTCCTCCTCGCGAGCGGCCTCACGCTCGTGTTCGGCCTGATGCGCATCGTCAACATGGCGCACGGCGCCTTCTACATGCTCGGCGGCTACATGGGCGTGGTCGTCGCCACCCTCACCGGCAACCTGCTGCTGGCGATCCTCGTGGCCGTCATCGTGGTCGGCGCCACCGCGTTCTTCGTGGAGGTCGTGCTGCTCCGCTTCGTCCGCGGCCAGGAGATGCCCGAGGTCCTGCTCACGATCGGCGTCTCCTTCGTCATCGCCGACCTCTGCCTGGCGATCTTCGGCGGCGATCCGCAGAACCTCCCCAACACCGTGAAGATCCCGGGCGCGCTGATGATCGGCACGTTCGGCTACCCCTGGTACCGCATCTTCGTGATCGGGGTGGCGCTGGTGATCGGCATCGCGCTGGCGCTGGTGCAGTACAAGACGCGGGTCGGAGCGATCGTGCGGGCCGGCGTGGATGACCGCGAGATCATCACGGCGATGGGCGTGAACATCAAGTGGGTGTTCACCGGCATGTTCGTCGTCGGTGCCGCCCTCGCCGCCATCGGCGGCACGATCGGGGCGGGCGTGCAGAGCATCCTGCCGGGCGTGCAGAACGAGGTGCTGCTGTACGCCCTCGTCGTCATCATCATCGGCGGACTCGGATCGATCCCGGGCGCCGCCGTCGGGAGCGTCCTCATCGGACTCATCGACGCCTTCGCGAAGGCATGGATCCCGGAGCTCGCCTACTTCACGATCTTCCTGCCCATGGCGCTCGTGCTCGTGCTGCGCCCGACCGGCCTGTTCGGAAAGGCGGCGTGATGAGCAACCGCATCGTCGAGACCCGCACCATCCGCACCGCCGGCGTGCCGCGCGACCGCCGTGCGCTGCTGATCAACGTCGCGCTGCTGGCGGTGATCCTGGCCGTGGGGATCGCCCTGCCCTACCTCGGCGCCTCCAGCTTCGCGATCTCGCTGACCTCGACGATCCTGATCGCTGCGACCCTCGCCTCCAGCGTCAACTTCCTCGCCGGTCAGGGCGGCATGGTCTCCCTCGGCCACGCCGGGATCGCCGCGGCGGCCGCGTACGGCGCCGGGTGGGCGTCCCGGCAGGGGATGGACCCGGGGATGCAGGCCCTCATCGCGATCGGCCTCACCCTGGTCGCCTCCCTGATCTACGGCCTGCTGTCGATGCGCACGAGCGGCATCTACTTCCTCATGGTGACCCTGGCCGTCGGGATGCTCATCTACGGGCTGGCTTTCCGCTTCTCCTCCGTGACCGGCGGCGAGAACGGCATCTCGGGCATTCAGCGCCCGGAGTGGATGGAGTCCTACTGGGTCTTCTACTACGTCGTGCTCGGCGCGTTCGTCCTCCTCACCGCCGCGCTGTGGGTGGTGGGCAACTCGCCCTTCGGCGCGAGCCTGCGAGGCCTGCGCGACAGCGAAAGCCGGATGCGGAGCCTCGGCTACAGCGTCGCGTCGTACAAGCTCGGCGCCTTCATGATCTCGGGGACGGTGGCGGGCCTGGCGGGCCTGCTGTCGGTGTGGCACACGCACTTCGTGAGCCCCTCGTCGGCGGGCGTCGACCGCTCCGTCCACCTCATCGTGATGGTGATCCTCGGTGGCGTCGGGACGCTCCTCGGCCCGCTCATCGGGGCCGCGGTGGTGGTGCTCGTGGAGAACGTGCTCTCCAGCTACGTCGACCGCTGGCCGACCATCCTCGGCCTCATCTTCATCCTCGTGATCCTCTTCGCGAGGGCTGGCATCGCCGGAAGCGTGCGCAAGCTCGTCAACCGCTGGCGGCGGCGCAGCGCCGCACCGTCCGGCGACAGGGACTCGCCCCCGGGGGACGTCCCACCCGAGAACGCAACACCCACCAAGTGAAAGAGGAAGGACCTGCAATGACTTCGACGAAGATGTCTGCACGCGGCCGCCGCGGGGTGGCGATCGCGAGCCTGGGCGTGGTGGCAGCGCTCGCCCTGGCCGCGTGTGCCCCGCCCGGAGCCGCCGAGCCCACCGCCGAGCCCACCGAGGAGACGGCCACCGGCACGCTGAAGGTCGGCTTCATCTCGCCCACGACCGGCAACTTCGCCGTCGCCGGCCAGGAGATGGTCGACGGCTGGAACCTGTATTGGGACACGTTCGGCGACGAGGTGAACGGCGTGACGATCGAGACGATCGTGGAGGATGACGCCGGAAACCCCGAGACCTCGCTGACGAAGGCCCGCAAGCTCGTCGAGCAGGACCAGGTCGACGTCATCGTCGGTCCCCTGATCGCCAACACCGCGCTGGCCGTCGCGCAATACACCGCGAGCGTCGGCCTGCCGAACCTGCACCCCGTCGCCGCATCCGACGACCTCACGCAGCGCAACGCCAACGACCTGACGGTGCGCACCGGCTCGATGGGCGGCTCGCAGGCCAACTACGCCGGTGGCGAGTGGGCGGCGACCGAGGGGGACGCCGACACCGTCGTGACCCTGTGCGCGGACTACGCGTTCGGCTGGGAGTCGTGCGCCGGATTCGTGCAGGGCTTCGTCGCCAACGGCGGCGAGGTGGTGGAGCAGATCTGGTTCCCGAACACCACGACGGACTTCTCCACGTACGTCTCGCAGATCCAGGCGGCCGATGCCGACATGGTCTACGTCGCCACGGCCGGCGGCGCGCCCGGGCCGAACTTCCTCAACGCCTACCTCGGCCTCGGGCTGGACATGGACAAGCTGCTGCTGAACTGCTGCGCCGCCGACCAGGGGACGCTGCGCACGATGGGCGACCAGATCGTCGGCCTGAAGTCGGTCAGCTACTGGGCCGAGGGCCGCGACAGCGAGGTCGTCACCGAGTTCGTCGACGCGTACAAGGACTTCTCCGGCGGCAAGGTGCCCGGCGCGTACGTCGCCGGCGGCTACATCACCGCCTCCCTGGTGGCGTCGGTGCTCGAGGAGAAGGGGCTCGTCACGGGCGAGGACCTCGTCTCGGCGATCACCGAGTACACCTTCGAGGACAGCATCTTCGGACGCGTCTCGTGGGACGAGTACAACAACACCATCGGACCGGTGTACATCCGCGAGGTGCAGAAGCTCGACGACGGGCAGCTGTACAACGTGCCGATCGCCGAGGTCGAGGACGTGGACCAGTGGCTGGGCCGCGCTCCGGAGGACGCCCTCGCGCAGCCGACCTACTCGCAGACCTTCCAGGGACTCGACTAGTGTCCGATCTCACCACGGCGAAGGCCCCGGACCCACACGGGTCCGGGGCCCCCGCCCCCGCCCTCGTCGTCACCGACCTGGGGAAGCGTTACGGCGGTGTGCAGGCGGTCGACGGCATCTCGCTGACCCTCGCGCCCGGCGAGCGGATGGGCGTCATCGGGCCCAACGGCGCCGGCAAGACGACGCTGTTCAAGATGATCGCCGGGGACGTGACCCCCACGACCGGATCGATCGAGCTCTTCGGCCGTGACGTCACGCGGCTGAGCACGGCACGCCGTGCGCGGCTGGGCGTGGGGCGCACCTTCCAGGTGTCGAACCTCTTCCGTGACATGAGCGTGCTCGACAACGTCCGGGTGGCCGCGCGCGGCGGCTCGGCGAAGGCGCGCGTCTTCTGGCGCACGCAGGGCCTCGGCGACGAGGTGAGCCGGGCGTCGATGCGGATGCTGGAGTCGGTGGGCCTGGACGGCCGGCGCGACGACACCGTGTCGGACCTCTCCCACGGCGAGCAGCGCCAGCTGGAGATCGCGATGGCGCTCGTGACCGAGCCGCGCCTGCTGCTGCTGGACGAGCCGGCCGCGGGGCTCTCCGCTGCCGAGCGCACGACGCTGCGGGCCCTCATCGAGGACCTCCCGCGGACGCTGCCGATCCTGCTCATCGAGCACGACATGACGCTCGCGCTCGGCCTGACCGACCGCGTGATGTGCATGGAGAACGGCCGGCACATCGTCACCGGCACGCCCGACGAGGTGCGCGAGCACCCCGTCGTCAAGGAGATCTACCTCGGAAGGCGGGGCAACACGTGAGTCTCACCGTCACCGGACTGCACGCCGGCTACGCCACCGCGCACGTGCTCAACGGCATCGACTTCACCGTCGAGGAGGGCCAGAGCGTGGCCCTCCTCGGCCGCAACGGCATGGGCAAGACCACGCTCGTCCGCACCATCTGCGGGCTGCGCCCGCCCGCCGTCGCCCGCGGCACCATCGTCTACAACGGCGTGGACATCACCCGGCGCCCGAGCAACCTCATCTCGCGGGCGGGCATCGCCCTCGTCCCCCAGGGGCGGCGCGTGTTCGGGTCGCTCACGACGCTGGAGAACCTCACCGTCGTGCCCCGCCGCCGCGAGACGAGCCTGGAGCGGTGGAGCGTAGAGCGCGTGTTCGAGTTCTTCCCGCGACTGGCCGAGCGCTCCGGGTCCATGGCGCGGTCGCTCTCCGGTGGCGAGCAGCAGATGCTCGCGATCGGCCGCGCCCTCATGACCAACCCGACGCTGCTCATCATGGACGAACCGAGCGAGGGACTCGCCCCGAGCGTCCTGGACGTCATCCAGGATCGCCTCGCGGGCCTGCGCGCGTCGGGGCTGTCCATCCTCATCGCCGAGCAGAACGTCGATCTCGCGCTGGACATCGCCGAGCACGTCCTCGTCATCGACGACTCCGGCACGCTCGCGTGGTCGGGCAGTCCCGCAGAGCTCCGCGCCGACGATGCGCTCCTCGAGCGGCACCTGAGCATCTGAGGGGAACGCGATGCCCGCCTCCGCGCCGCCGGCGCTCCCCCTGGTCGACCTCGTCCTGCGCGGAGGGCGCATCCGCACGTTCGCCGACCCCGGCCAGGGTCCCGCCGAGGTTCCGGCGATCGCCCTCGCCGGCGGCCGCGTGGTGGCGATCGGCGACGACACGGAGATCGCGCCGTACGCTGCGCTCGCCGCGCGCGTGGTCGACCTCGACGGGCGCGTCGCACTTCCTGGCCTCAACGACTCCCACATCCACGCCGTCCGCGGGGGTGCGTCGTGGACCCGCACGATGCACTGGGAGGACGTGCGCTCGGTCGCCGAGGCGCTGGATCGGGTGCGCGGCGAGGCGCTCCGCCGCGGCCCGGGGGCCTGGGTCAGCGCGATCGGAGGATGGCACAGCCGGCAGTTCGCCGAGGGCCGCCCGCCCACGCGGGAGGAGCTGGATGCGGCGGCGCCGGAGAACCCGGTCTATGTGCAGGAGCTCTACGACCGCGGCATCCTCAACACCGCAGGCCTCCGCGCGGCCGGACTCCCCGAGACCACCGGCGACCTGCACGGGCTCGCCTCCTTCGCCGGACCCATCGCCCTCGCCCTCGCGGGCGGCGACGACGGCGACGCGACCGAGGGCCTGCGCGCGATGAGCGCGGCGCTCGCGCGCTGCGGCCTCACCGGCGTCATCGACGGCGGCGGGCTCCTCATGACGCCTCGCAGCTACGACCCGGTGTACGACCTGTGGCGCCGCGGGGGGCTGGACGTGCGCCTGCGGCTGTACGTGTCGGCGTGGGACCGCGGCGGCGAGGTCGCGAACATCGACCGGCTCACCGAGGTCGTCCCGCCCGACGCCGGCGACGGCATGCTGCGGGTCAGCGGCGTGGGGGAGATCCCGCACCTCGGCTGTCACGACATGGAGGGGTTCGACGCGTTCGAGATCCCGGATGCCGCGCACCGCGAGTTCGTCGACATCGTGCGGCTGTGCGTCGCACGCGGCTGGCGCATGAGCGTGCACGCCGTCCGCGAGGCCACCCTCGGCCGCATCCTCGACGCGTGGGAGGAGGTCGAGCGCGAGACCGGCGGCGTGAGCGGCGCGGGGTTCTCCATCGTGCACGCCGATGAGGCCTCCCGCGCGAACCTCGAGCGCATCGCCGCCCTCGGCGCCGGCGTGCTCGTGCAGTCGCGGCTGCTCCTGAAGGCCACCGACTACATCGGGCTGTGGGGTGCCGAGCAGACGGCCGCGGCACCGCCGATCGGCGACATCCGCGCCCTCGGCATCCCGATGGCCGCCGGCACCGACGCCACGCGCGCGAACTGGTACTCGCCGTGGGCGTCGATCTGGTGGCTGGTCACCGGCGGCACCCTCGACGGGCAGGGGGTACGCGACCGGCGCCACCGGCTGACGCGGGAGGAGGCGCTCGCCGCCTACACGCGAGACGCCGCCTGGTTCACCGGTGAGCAGGCCTCGCGCGGGCGGCTCCTCCCGGGCTACGACGCCGACGTGTGCGTGCCGACCCTCGACCCCTTCACGTGCGCGGAGGAGGACCTCCGCGACATCCGCAGCGACCTGACCGTCCTCGGCGGCCGCGTGACCGCCGACACCGGCGTGCTCACGGGCGCGCTCGAACGGCCCGGCGCGTCCGCAGGAAAGGACATCCGATGAGCACCGTCCCCGCACCCCGCCGCGTCGGCAACGCCGAGATCCTCCACCACGAGGGCTACGACCCCGACATCGTGAGCCCCTTCGTCCCGGCGATCCGCACCGTCTCGAACGCACGGCTGGTGTTCATCAGCGGCGTGACCGGCGCCCCGGTGTACCACGACCACCCGCACGTCCCCGCGGTCTTCGACGCGATGCCCCGGGATGCCGCTGGCCAGGTGCGCAACGCCTTCGACCACCTCGACCTGGCGCTGGCGGCAGCCGGCTGCGGGAGATCGGACGTGGTGAACATGATTCGCTTCTTCACCGACGTCGAAGCCGACCAGGACGTGGTCAACGCCCACCAGGCCGCCTGGTTCGGCGGTCACATCCCCACGAGCACGACGGTGCAGGTGACGCGGCTGGCCACCGACCCGCGGCTGCGGTTCGAGTTCCACGTCGTCGCCGCATCCGCCTGAACCCGCACTTCCGAGAAAGAGGAGAGACATGACCGACACGAAGCCCACGGTGGGATGGATCGGCGCCGGCCGCATGGGGACGCAGCTGGCGACGCGTCTGCTGAAGGCCGGCTACGACGTGGCCGTCTACAACCGCACCCGCGCCAAGGCCGAGCCCCTCGCCGCGCTCGGCGCGACCATCGTCGACCGTCCGGTCGACCTCGCCGGGCGCGACATCGTCTTCGTGATGGTCTCGGCCTCGAAGGACCTCGAGCAGGTCATGCTCGGCGCCGGAGGGCTCCTCACCGACCCCGAACGCGCCCCGCAGGCGATCGGGGACTCCTCGACGGTGTCGATGGAGATGAGCGCGGCGATCCGCGAGGCCGCGGAGGCGCGTGGCGTCGGATTCCTCGCGACCCCCGTTTCGGGCAACCCCAAGGTCATCGCCGCCGGCAAGCTCACCGTCGCGGCATCCGGACCCCGCGACGTGTACGAGCTCGTCCGCCCGCTGCTGGAGACGTGGGGCCGGGGCGTCACGTACGTCGGCGAGGGCGAGGCGGCGCGCATCGTCAAGATCGCCCACAACGTGTTCCTCGGCGTCGTCATCCAGAACATGATCGAGATCACCCTCCTCGCCGAGAAGGCCGGCGTGAAGCGCGCCGACTTCCTCGAGTTCCTCAACGACTCCGTGATGGGCTCGCCGTACAGCCGCTACAAGTCGCCTGCGCTGGTCAATCTCGACTTCGCGCCGACGTTCACCCCGGTGCTGCTGCTGAAGGACCTGGACCTCGGGCTCGGGGCCGCGCGCGAGCTCGGCGTGACGATGCCGGTCACCGCGATCACGCGGGAGATCGTCGCCACCGAGGTCAACGCCGGCAACGTCGAGCAGGACTTCGCCTCGATGATCCTGCGCGCGGCGGTGGCCGCGGGGATCGACCTGCAGCCCGAGAACGTCGCGGTCGACGACGGGCTGGAGCCGCAGCCGTGACGCACGGCCACGCACACGGTGCGGCGGGGCGCTTCGAGCGTCCCGCCTCCCGTCCGGCCGGGGTGCGACCGCTGGGCGCTCCCGGCCAGATGGGGGTCGACTACGAGCACCGCGTCGACTTCGAGCGGCTGCGCACCTATCGGCTCGAGCGCGCCAAGGCGGCGCTGGAGGCGAGCGAGTGCGGAGCGTTCCTGCTGTTCGACTTCTACAACATCCGCTACACGACGCAGACGTGGATCGGCGGGGCGCTCGGGGACAAGATGATCCGCTACGCGCTGCTGATGCGCGGGCGCGACCCCATCCTGTGGGACTTCGGCTCGGCCGTGCGTCACCACAAGCTCTTCTCCGACTGGGTGCCCGAAGAGAACTACCGCGCCGGATTCCTCGGCTTCCGTGGCGCCGTCGACCCCGCGGGCGGCGGCCTCATGCGCGACGCGGTCGCCGAGATCGTGTCGCTGCTGAAGGCCGAGGGGCTCGCGGATGCGCCGGTGGGCCTCGACATCGTCGAGCCGCCGTTCCTCTTCGAGATGCAGCGGCAGGGGCTGCGGGTCGCCGACGCCCAGCAGGCCATGCTCGACGCGCGCGTGATCAAGAGCGTCGACGAGATCCTGCTGCTGAACCAGGCCGCGGCGATGGTCGACGGCGTCTACCAGGACATCGCCGAGGCGCTCAAGCCCGGCGTCCGCGAGAACGAGATCGTGGCCCTCGCCAACAAGCGCCTGTACGAGTACGGCAGCGACCAGGTGGAGGCCGTCAACGCGATCTCGGGGGAGCGCTGCAATCCGCATCCGCACAACTTCACCGACCGCATCATCCGCCCCGGCGATCAGGCCTTCTTCGACATCATCCACTCCTTCAACGGCTATCGCACGTGCTACTACCGCACGTTCGGGGTGGGGTGGGCGACCCAGAGCCAGCAGGACGCCTACAAGCAGGCGCGGGAGTGGATGGATGCGGCGCTGGACGCCATCCGTCCGGGCGTCGGCAGCGACCAGGTCGCCGCGGTGCTGCCGAAGGCCGAGGACTTCGGCTTCGACAGTGAGCTGGCCGCATTCGGGCTGCAGTTCGCGCACGGGCTGGGCCTGGGCCTCCACGAGCGCCCGATCATCTCGCGCCTGAACTCGATGAAGGATCCCGTGGAGCTGCGGGCGGGCATGGTCTTCGCGATGGAGACGTATTGCCCCGCCTCCGACGGGTCCTCCGCGGCGCGCATCGAGGAGGAGGTCGTCGTGACCGACTACGGCATCGAGGTGCTCACGCGCTTCCCGGCCCAGGAGCTGTTCGTGGCCAATCCGTACTGAGTCGGATGGGCCACTCGCTAAGGTTCGTTCAGGGAGATGACACCATGACGGCAGGACTCGGGCCCCGCATCCGCGAGGCGCGTCAGGCGCGGGGCATGTCGCTGCGCGCCACCGCCGCCGTCGCCGCGATCTCCCCGAGCCTGCTGTCCCAGGTGGAGACGGGCAAGGTGCAGCCCTCCGTCAGCACGCTGTGGGCCATCGTGAGCGGACTGGGGCTGTCGGTGGACGACGTGCTCCACGACACCCCGCTGCGCACCGCGCCCGGTCGCGTCGGCCGCGGCGACCCGGTGCAGCGGGCCGAGCATGCCCCCGAGATCCGCATGGAGAACGGCGTCGCGTGGCGCGGGCTCGCCGTCTCCGACGGTGCCCAGGGCGTCGATGCGCTCCACGTGAGCTATCAGCCCGGAGCATCCTCGTCGCTCGATGACAGCCACATGCGACATGAGGGCGTCGAGTACGGCTACGTGATCCGCGGCGAGCTGACCCTCAAGCTCGACTTCGACACCTTCGTCCTCCGCCCCGGCGACTCCTTCTGCTTCGACTCGATGCGCCCGCATCTGTACGTCAACGACTCCGCCGAGGTCGCCGAGGGCATCTGGTTCGTCACCGGCCACGCGCGGCCGAAGTCGGCGCCCCCGGCTGCGGCGGGAGTGCTCCGTGACGCCGTCGACGTCATGGATGCCATGAGCAAGCTCCCCGGTCGGGTGTGACGATGAGCGACCTCGACACTCCGTGGGACCTCGTCGGCGAGCGGGTGAGGGCTGCCCGCGCGGCGGCCGGTCTCACCGTGCGTGAGCTCGCGCGCCGGATCGGACTGTCGGCGAGCCATGTGTCGCAGGTCGAGCGGGGCCTCGGTGCCTTCAGCGTGCCGGCCCTGTACGCCGTGGCGAGCGAACTCGGCGTCACGATGAACGACCTCCTCGCCGCCGAGGATGCCGCCGCCGCCGGGCCCGTCCCCGAAGGGGTGCGCGACCTCGTCGCCGACGGGATCGTGCAGCGGGCGGGGCAGCATCCCACGATCAAGCTCAGCTCCGGCCCCCGCTGGATGCGGCTGACGGCGGTGGGCGAGGCCGACGCGGAGTTCCTCGAGGTCACGTACGCGCCGGGCACCGCCGCGCCGCCCGAGCACATCCATCACGAGGGCCGCGAGTACGGCATCGTGCTGCAGGGCACGCTCAGCGTGGAGGTCGCGGGGGAGTCCACGGCGCTGGAGCCGGGCGATTCGATCGTGTTCGACTCGCGCCTGCCGCACCGGTTCTGGAACAGCGGCGACGACGAGGTGCGCGCCATCTGGTTCGTGCGCGACCGCGGCGCCTCCGATCCGCTGCCGCACGCCTGACCCCCCCTCCCGTCCCGTCGACTCGCCATAAAGCGTCGGGTTCGGCGCCGAAATCCGACGGATGTTGGCAACTCGACGGTCAGGCGGCGGCGAGCAGGCGCCGGATGCGGGCGATGAGGGCGGACGGATCGTCGAAGTCGCGGGCCGTCACGACGGTCACGCGGTACCCGAGGGATTCGAGCTCGGCGCGGCGCACCGCATCCCGGCTCCACTGGTCGCGGTCGCGGTGGTAGTCTCCGTCGTACTCGATGACGAGGCGCGCGTCGCGGTAGAGCATGTCGACGCGGGCGACGAACCGCGTCCCGGCGAAGACGTCGACGTTGCACTCCGGCGCCGGCAGGCCCGCCTGCCGCAGCAGCACGCGCAGCTCGCTCTCGCGCGGGGACTCTGCGCGGGGTGAACTCCACTCCAGCGCGAGCGGCCGCTGCGCCGCACCGCGGCTGCGCCCGACGCGCGCGTGCACCTCCTCGAGCTCGGCGAGCGTGGCCAGCGGATCGCGGTGGAAGAGGATGCGGTCAGTCACGGCGACGAGCGGGCCGAGGGAGAGCGTGCCCGACACCTCGCACCACGTGCGCGCCGGCGACGTGCAGCGGAGTCCGTCGACGACGACGACGTCGTCCTCGACGACGCTCAGCGACCGCCCCCGCACCCCGGGACGGCGGATGCGGTTGTGCCCGAGGGGCACGGCGACGAGCGGCTCGTCCTCGGCGAGCTGGGCGACGCGCGCCGGCAGCGGGAGGTCGAGGAGCAGCGCGGCCGTCGCGCCGCACACGAAGGCGTGCGCCGGGAGCGCGCGCAGGAGCAGCCGCAGCTGCTCGCGCGCCGACAGCGCCTGCGTGCTCCGCGTGCCCCAGTACGGCCGGGCGAGCGTCTTCGCGCGCAGCCGCCCGGGGGTGATGCCGGCGGCGAGGGCGTCGGCGACGGTGAAGGCGGGCGGAAGCGGCAGCGTGGGCATGCCGTCATGCTCGCCACCCCGCCGCCGTCATTGGGCCGGGCCGACCCCCGCCGTGGACAATCCGCGCTCTGCCCCGCATGTGCAGGAGCACTCGCCCCCGTCTCCGCCCACGTCCCTGGCCTGCCCGCCTCCCTGCCCGTCGAGTTGCCAGTATCCGCCGGATTTCGCGCGAGAAAGCGACGGATGCTGGCAACTCGACCGGGCGGAACGGGGCGCGGGGGCTACGCGACCCAGACGGTCTTCAGGTTGCAGAACTCGCGGATGCCCTCGGCGGAGAGCTCGCGCCCGAAGCCGGAGCGCTTGATGCCGCCGAAGGGGAGCTCGGGATAGGAGATCGTCATGCCATTGATGAAGACCGCCCCCGACTCGATGCCGCGCGTGGCGGCGTCGATCTCGTCGGCGTCGCGGCTCCAGAATGCCGAGCCGAGGCCGAAGTCCAGCGCGTTGGCGATGCCGAGGGCCTCCTCCAGCGAGCCCGCCTTGTACAGCGACGCGACCGGCCCGAAGGCCTCCTCGCCGTAAAGGCGCATGTCCTCGGTGATGCCGGCGACCACCGTCGGCGGGTAGAAGAATCCGTCGCGGTCGAGGCGGTCGCCGCCGGCGAGGATGTCGGCGCCCTTGGCCTTGGCATCCTCCACGAGCTCGGACACGTCGCCGAGCCCCGATTCGCTGGCCAGCGGTCCGATCTGCGTCGCCTCGTCGGCCGGGTCGCCGACGACCAGTCCGCGCATCCGCTCGGCGAACGCCGCGGCGAACGCGTCGTAGACCTCCTCGTGCACGATGAAGCGCTTGGCGTTGATGCACGCCTGCCCGTTGTTGGAGGTGCGCGCGGTCACGGCCGTGGCGACGGCGGCATCCAGATCGGCCGAGGGCATCACGATGAAGGGATCGGAGCCACCGAGCTCGAGCACGACCTTCTTCAGCACGTCGCCGGCGGCGCGGGCGACCGCGCGTCC
Source organism: uncultured Microbacterium sp. (assembly GCA_964496445.1). Lineage (GTDB taxonomy): Bacteria > Actinomycetota > Actinomycetes > Actinomycetales > Microbacteriaceae > Microbacterium. Next base: position 102,137 of record CAZBZR010000002.1, on the reverse strand, counting down.
CGCGCCCTCGGAGCCGGTGAGGGTGATCGCGGCGACGCGCGGGTCGCGGACGACGGCTTCGACGCGGGACGAGCCGATGAGGAGGGTCGCGAAGGCCCCCTCGGGGAAGCCCGCGCGGGTGAACAGCTCGCCGAGGTACCGGGCGGAGGCCGGCACGATCGCAGCGTGCTTGAGGAGCCCGGTGTTCCCCGCCATGAGCGCCGGCGCGGCGAAGCGGACCACCTGCCAGATCGGATAGTTCCACGGCATGACGGCGAGCACGACGCCGAGCGGCTCGTAGCGTGCTCCGGCATAGGAGGCGCCGACCACGGACGGGTCGGCGAGGCTCTGCGGGGCGAGGAAGGTCTCGGCGTTGTCGGCGTAGAACCGCATCGCCTTCGCCGACTTGGTCACCTCGCCGCGTGCCTGCGCGAGCGGCTTGCCCATCTCGGCGGTGATGGTGGCGGCCACCTCCTCGGCCTCGGCGTCGAGGAGATCGGCGGCGGCCCGCATCCACGTCGCCCGCTGCGCCCACCCCGCCGCGGCGAGGGCCGGAACCGCGGCCGCGGCGGCGGCGATCTTGGCCTCGACGACGTCGTCGCCGTCCTCCTCGAAGGTGGCGAGCTCGGCGCCGGTGGCGGGATTGATGCTGCGGATGGTGGGCACGGGGCTCCTCCTTCAGTCGAGGTGCCAAGATCCGTCGGATCCGGGCGGAAAAGTCGACAGATGCTGGCGAGTCGACGGGGGGCGGATGGGGGCGGGGCGGGGCGGGGCGGGGCGGGGGCTACAGGAGGATGGACAGCGGGGACTCGATGCGACGCTGGAATGCCGCGAGCCACTGGGCCGCCACCGCACCGTCGAGGACGCGGTGGTCCGCGGAGAGCGTCACGGTCATCACGGTGCCGACCCCGAGCGTGCCGTCGGGCTCGACGACCGGCTGCGGGCGGGCCGCGCCGACGGCGAGGATGCCCGACTGCGGCGGGTTGAGGATCGCGCTGAACTCGCTCGTGCCGTACATGCCGAGGTTCGACACCGAGAAGCTGCCGCCCTCCAGCTCGTGCTGACGCAGCCGGCCCGCGCGAGCGCGCTCGGCGAGGTCGGCGACGTTCGCGCTCAGCTCGCCGAGCGCGAGCCGCTCGACGCCGCGGACGACGGGGGTGGTCAGTCCCCCGTCGGTGGCGACGGCGACGGCGAGATCGACACCGGTGAAGCGCCGGATGCTGTCGCCGTTCCAGATCGCATTCGCCTCGGGCACGTCGGTGAGGGCGCCGGCGACGGCCTTGAGGACGAAGTCGTTGACCGAGATCTTCCGCGGGGCAGCCTCGTTGACGCGGGTGCGCAGCTCCAGCAGCGCATCCACGCGGCAGTCGGCCACGAGGTAGAAGTGCGGCACCGTCGACTTGCTCTCCGTGAGCCGGCGGGCGATGGCGCGGCGCATCCGGTCCAGCGGCACGTCTTCGAAGTCGGCCCCGACGGCGGGCGCCGGTGCGGCCGCGGCCGGCGCGGGAGCCGCGGCGGGAGCGGGGGCGGCGGCGGGCCGGGCGAGGTGGCGTTCGAGGTCGCGCCGCACGATGCGGCCGTTCGGCCCGGTGCCGGCGACGTCGGTGAGCGCGACGCCCTTCTCGGCGGCCAGGCGCCGGACGAGCGGGCTCGCGAACAGCCGCCCGCCCGTGGTCGCGGCGGTGTCGCCGGCTGCCGGCTCCGCGGTCGCGGACGCCGTGCCCGCCGGCTGCGGGATCGTCGCCTCGGGCTCGCCGGCCGTCTCCGGCTCGGGGGCTGCGGCGGTCACCGGTGCGGCGGCGATCTCGGCGGCCTCGGCGCTCGCCGCGGCGCTGGGGGCTGCGGGGGCTGCGGCCGCTGCGGGCGCTGCGGCCGCAGCATCCGCCGATGCGGTGCCGGACACGCCGGCCTCGCGCAGCGCCGTCTCGATCGCGTCGGCGCCCTCGCCCGCCGCGACGAGCACGATGATGACGTCGCCCACGGCCACGCTGTCGCCCTCGGCGACCAGGAGCCGCCCGACGGTGCCGGCGGACTCCGCCGCCAGCTCGACAGTGGCCTTGTCGGTCTCGATCTCGGCGAGGTTCTGCCCGACGACGACGTCGGCGCCCTCGCTGACGAGCCACGTCTGGATGGCCGCCTCGGTGGCGCCGGCCATCACCTCCGGCATGCGGATGATCTCGGCCATGGTCTTACGCTCCGAATCCGCTGCGGATGGCTTCGAGGGCGGTGACGACCTCTTCGGTGCGGGCGATGGCCGCCCGCTCCAGCACCTTAGAGATGCTCGGCGAGGCCTCGCTGCCGGTGACGCGGGCGACAGGCTGATCGAGCCAGTCGAAGAAGCGCCGCTGGATCTCGTCGGCGAGCCAGCTGCCGTAGGACGTCCCCTGCGCGCCCTGCTCGACGATCAGCACCGCATTGGTCTTGCGGATGCTCTCCCCGATCGTGTCCCAGTCGACCGAGGCGCGGTCGAGCCAGCGCAGGTCGATGAGATCGGCCGAGATGCCCGTCTGGTCCAGCGCCTCGGCGCTGTGGCGCACCATCGAGAGGTAGCTGATCACCGTCAGGTCGGTCCCCTCGCGGCGCAGCGCCGCGGTGCCGGGCGGGATGACGTAGTCGAGGTCGCCCGCGGGCACCTCATCCGCCGTGGGGTAGAGGTCGACGTGCTCGATGACGAGCACGGGGTCCTGCAGCGCGAGCGCGGCGTTCATGAGGCCGACGTAGTCCGCCGCGTTGGAGGGGGCGACGATCCGCCACCCCGGGCTCGTGGCGAAGATGCCGGCCGGGTCCATGAGGTGCTGCGAGCCGTAGCCCGACCCCATCGCGACCTTCGTGCGCAGCACGAGCGGCACGGGATTGTCGCCGCCGAACATGTGCCGGGCCTTGCCGATCTGGTTGAACACCTGGTCGGCGGCCACCCACATGAAATCGGGGTACATGAACTCCACGACGGGGCGGAAGCGTCCGTCGAGGGCGAGCCCGCCGCCGAGGCCGACGAACGCGTTCTCGCTGATCGGCGTGCCCATCACGCGGTCGGGACCGTACTTCTTCGCCAGGCCCTTGGTCGCGCCGTTGGTGCCGCCGTTGAGCTTGTGCACGTCCTCGCCCATCACGACGATGCGCGGGTCCTCCTCCATCCGGCGGTCCATCACCTCGGCGACGGCGTCGACGAACTTCATCGCGCGGGTCTCGCCCGGGGCGGGAACGGCGGGCAGTCCCTCGAGCTCGCTGCCGTCGCCGCGGATGCCGACGTCGACGAACGAGGTCTCCGGCCACAGCTCGGGGCGGATGCGGCGCTTGCCGGGACGGTCGGGATCGGCCTCGACGAGGGCCTCGACGGCCTGGGCCATCGCGCGCTGCACGCGCTCGCGCAGGGCGGTGACGCCCGCGGGGTCGATGAGGCCGCGATCGATCATGCGGCTCGCGGTGAGGTCGAGGGGGTCGCGGGCACGCCACTGCGCCTCCTCCTCCTTGGTGCGGTAGCCGAAGGCGCTGCCCGGGTAGGGGCCGTTCTGGTGGAAGAAGCGGTACACCTCGGCCTCGATCACGGCGGGCCCAGCGCCCGACCGCATCCGCTCGGCCGCCTCTTGCGTGGCGAGGTACACCGCGAGCGGGTCCATGCCGTCGACGCGCCACGACGGGATGTGGAAGCCCTGGCCGCGCACCGAGAAGCGCGTGTCGGCGGTGATCTCGGAGGCGTGCGTGGAGACGCCGTAGAGGTTGTTCTCCACGAAGAAGGCGACCGGCAGCTCCCACGCTGCGGCGAGGTTCATCGATTCCAGGACGGAGCCGATCTGCGCGGCGCCGTCGCCGAAGTAGTTGATGGTGAGGTCGGAGGTGCCGCTGTGCTTCTGCGCCCACGCGTTTCCGGTGGCCATCGGAGCACCGCCGCCGACGATGGCGTTGGTGCCGAGGGCGCCCGCCTCGAACCACTGCAGGTGCATCGAGCCGCCGCGGCCGCGGCAGTAGCCCTGCGCGAGGCCGAGGATCTCGGCGAGCGTGCGCTGCAGCACGGTCTGGATGTCGTCGTCGACCGGGTTCGCCGGGTCGATGGTGCCGCCGCTGACGTGGGTGAGCGCCTTGGCGAGGAACTGGTGGTGGCCACGGTGCGATCCGTTCACGCCATCCGTGGAGCGCAGGCCGACGATCGAGCCGACGGCGCCGCCCTCCTGGCCGATGCTGGAGTGGGCGGGACCGTGCACGAGGCCCTCGCCGGCGAGCTCCAGGACCGACTCCTCGAACGCGCGGATGAGGTGGAGCTCGGCGAGCATCGTGCCCAGCAGCGCCGGATCGGCCGCATCCCAGTCCTGCTTCGTGGTGGTCAGTTCGATCCAGTCGACCCCCGTCGACAGCTTCTTGCGCTTGGGCATCGTCGCCTCATCCCGTCCGCGGGCACCGCTCCGGCCCGCTGCGCCCACCTTAGGCCAAGATTTGATCCAATACAACCGGCTAGGCCGCGCAATTTCGGCTCAGCCTGGCAAATCGGCCCGGCAATGGATACGATGACGGGATCTCGACGAGGAGGACCCATGAGCGACACCCCCGGCCCCGGCATCCCGGGCCTGCGCGGCGGAGACCACATCGGCATCACGGTCCCCGACCTCGACGAGGCCCACGACTTCTTCGTGCGCATCCTCGGCGCCGACCACGTCTACACGCTGGGGGCCAAGCAGGCCGACGACGACTGGATGCAGCGGCAGATCGGCGTGCACCCGCACACCGTCATCCGGGAGATCCGCTTCTATCGCCTGGCCACGGGCCTGAACATCGAGACCTTCCGCTACGAAGCCGCGGACGGGCAGAACCCGCAGCCGCGCAACAGCGACATCGGCGGGTACCATCTGGCTCTGTACGTGGACGACCTCGATGCCGCGGTGGCGTACCTGAAGGCGCAGGGCGTCGAGGTCATGGGCGAGCCGGTGGCCAGCAGGCAGGGCGCCGAGGGACAGCGGTGGATCTACTTCCGGAGCCCCTGGGGACTCCAGCTCGAACTCGTGAGCTACCCCCAGGGCAAGGCGTACGAGGCCGACGCCCCGCGTCTGCTGTGGAAGCCCACCGACCCCGCCGCATGACGAGAGGACCCGCGATGGCCGCCTCCCGCGCGGGCGTGCACGGCGCAACCGGTGCGCGCATCGCCGCGACGCTGCGCGACGCGATCCTGGACGGCTCGTACGCGCCGGGTGAACGCATCCGCCAGGACGAGCTGGCCGAGCGCCATGGCGCGAGTCGGCTGCCGGTGCGCGAGGCGCTGCGGATGCTGGAGGCCGAAGGTCTCGTGACCCTCGTCGCGAACACCGGAGCGTGGGTGTCGACGCTGAGCCCCGCGGAATACCAGGAGCTGTATCTCGTGCGGGAGCGGCTGGAGCCGCTGCTGCTGCGCATGAACGTCCCGCTCCTCGCCGCCGACGAGGTGGACCACCTGCACGACCTCGCGGTGCGGATGGAGCAGTCCGCCGATGTCGAGCAGTTCCTCGTGCTCGACCGCGAGTTCCATCTGTCGGGCCTCGATCATGCCGACACCCGCGTGCTGACCGATCTCGTCCGGAGCCTGTGGAATCGCACGCAGCACTATCGCCGGGCCGCCACGCGCCTGTTCTGGAGCGAGGGCGACCGCAGCGTCCACCACGATCATCACCTCATCGTCAACGCGCTGCGCCGCCGTGACGCCGACGAGGCCGAGCACGTGCTCGCGCAGCACATCCGCCGCAGCCGCCTCGAGCTCTCGCGTCATCCCGAGGTCTTCGACCTCCCGTCCTAGCCCGCTTCCGTCGACTCGCCAGGAATCGTCGGGTTTGGCGCGAGAATCCGACGCTTTGTGGCGACTCGACGGGGCGGGGCGGGGGCGGGGCGCGGGGGGTGACAGAGTGGAGGGTGTGATCGCTCCCGCTGACGGCCGCTGGCTCGGAGACCCCGACGTCTACCACGGCGAGGGCGCGTTCTGGGACCCCGTGGACCACGTGCTGCGCTACGTCGACATGCTCGCGGGCGACATCATCACCCTCGACGGCGAGGAGACCACCCGCACGCACGTCGGCGACGTCGTCGCCCTCATCCGCCGGCGTCGCGGGGGCGGATTCGTGGTGGCCCTCGAACGCGGCTTCGCGCTGCTGGACGACGACCTGCGCGTCGAGCGCGAGATCCCGGCGTTCGCCGACACCGACGCACGCATGAACGAGGGAGCGTGCGATGCGCGTGGGCGCCTCTTCTGCGGCTCGATGGCCTACGACGGCCGCGCGGACGGCGGACGGCTGTACCGGCTCGACCCCGACGGGACGGTGAGCGTCGCGCTGCCCGTCGTGACCGTTCCGAACGGGCTCGTGTGGCGCGACGGCGGCCCGACCGCCCTGCACGACGAGACCGGTGCGGGGCAGGTGCGCGCCTACGACTACGACGAGGAGACCGGATCGTTCGGCGCGTGGCGGCCGTTCGTGACGGTGCCGGAGGGCGAGGGCGCGCCGGACGGGTCGGCCCTCGACGCGGAGGGCGGGCTGTGGGTGGCGCTGTGGGGCGCGGGCCGCGTGCACCGCTACGCCCCGGATGGCACCCTCGACGTCGTGATCGAGGTCGGGGTGTCGCAGCCCACCTCGGTCGCCTTCGGCGGCGCCGACGGCACCACGCTGTTCATCACGACCTCGCGCGAGGACCTCCCGGCGGAGGCCGAGCCGTTGGCGGGCCGCGTCTTCGCCGTGCCGACGGCCTTCCGCGGCGCCCCCGTCCACCCCTTCGCCGGCTGACCCCCGACCTCACCCCGTCGACTCGCCAGCATCCGTCGGTTTCTCGCCCGAAACCCGACGGATGTTGGCGGCTCGACGGCCGGGACGGGAGGGGGAGCGGCGCGGGGTCAGCGGAGGAGGATGAGGGCGTCGCCCTGACCCCCGCCGCCGCACAGCGCGACGGCCGCGGTCCCCGAGCCCCGGCGCACCAGCTCGTGGACGGCGTGCACGACGAGGCGGTTGCCGGATGCTCCGATGGGGTGGCCGATCGCGATGCCGCCGCCGTGGACGTTGACGACGTCGTCGGAGAGCCCCAGCTCGGCCTGGGAGCGCGCGACGACGGCGCCGAACGCCTCGTTGATCTCCACGACGTCGAGGTCGGCGGCGGTGAGCCCCTGCCGCTCGAGCGCCTGCGCGATCGCCCGCGCGGGCTGGGCGTGCAGCGAGTTGTCGGGGCCGGCCACCTGCCCCACGGCGCCGAGGGCCGCCAGCACGCTCCAGCCGTTCTCGGCGGCGTGCGCGCGGGTGGTGAGGACGACGGCGGACGCGCCGTCGGAGATCTGCGACGAATTGCCGGCGGTGATCGACCCGCCCTCGGCGAACGCGGGACGCAGCCCTGCGAGCGTCTCGACCGTCGTGTCGGGGCGCACCCCCTCGTCCGCGGTGATCAGGACCGGCGGGCCCTTGCGCTGCGGCACCGGCACCGGCACGATCTCCGCGTCGAACACGCCGTCGTGCTGGGCGGCCGCGGCGCGCTGATGCGAGCGGGCGGCCACGGCGTCCTGCGCCTCGCGCGAGACCTCGTACCGCGCGTTGGCCCGCTCGGTCGAGGCCCCCATGCTCTCGCGGTCGTACGCGTCCGTGAGGCCGTCGTACGCCATCGAGTCCAGCGCCTCGATCGAGCCGTACGTCCAGCCGTCCCGCGAGCCCATCAGCAGGTGCGGTGCGCGCGTCATCGACTCCATGCCAGCGGCGACGACCACGCGCGCGTCGCCGGCCCGCAGCATCCGCGCCGCGTCGATGACCGCCGTCAGGCCCGACAGGCACACCTTGTTGACCGCGGCGGCGTGCACGTCCCACCCCAGGCCTGCCGCGATCGCCGCCTGGCGGGCGGGGTTCTGCCCGGCGCCCGCCTGCAGCACCTGACCGACGATCACCGCATCCACGGCTTCGGCGGGAATCCCGCCCTGGGCCAGCGCGCCGCGGATGGCGATCCCGCCGAGCTCGGTCGCGGGCACGGCGGCGAGTTGGCCCTTCAAGCGCCCCTGCGGGGTGCGGGCGGCGGCGACCAGGACGACGTCGTCGGTGTTCATGCGGGCTTCTCCTCGGCGAGGCGGACGGTCAGCGGCGGCGCGGTGGCCGCCCTCACATCCTCCACCGAGACGCCGGGCGCCGTCTCCACCAGGACGAGTCCGTCGGCGGTGACGTCGATGACGGCGAGGTCGGTGACGATGCGGTCGACCACGCCCCGCCCGGTGAGCGGCAGCGTGCAGCGGTCGACGATCTTGGGCGTGCCGTCCTTCGCGACGTGCTCCATCAGCACGATCACGCGGGCGGCACCGTGGACGAGATCCATCGCGCCGCCGGGGCCCTTCACCATCTTCCCGGGGATCATCCAGTTCGCGAGATCGCCGGATGCCGACACCTGCATCGCGCCGAGGATGGCGGCGTCGATCTTCCCGCCCCGGATCATGCCGAAGCTCAGGGCGGAGTCGAAGAACGCCGCGCCCGCCAGGGTCGTGACGGTCTCCTTGCCGGCGTTGATGAGGTCGGGGTCGACGGCGTCCTCGGTCGGATACGGACCCACGCCGAGGATGCCGTTCTCCGACTGCAGCACGACGGTCACCCCGGGGGGCACGTAGTTGGGGACGAGGGTGGGCAGTCCGATGCCGAGGTTCACGTACGAGCCGTCGGCGAGCTCGCGCGCCGCGCGCGCCGCCATCTCCGTGCGGGTCAAGGCCATGTCAGTCCTCCTCAGCGGTGCGGACGGTCCGCCGCTCGACCCGCTTCTCGATGTCGCGACCGACCTCGACGATGCGGTGCACGTACACGCCGGGCAGATGGATGCTGTCGGGGTCGAGCTCGCCGGGCTCGACGAGCTCCTCCACCTGGGCGACGCACACGCGCCCCGCCATCGCCGCCAGCGGATTGAAGTTGCGGGCGGCCTTGCGGAAGACGAGGTTGCCGTGCCGGTCGCCCCGCCAGGCGTGGACGAGCGCGAAGTCGGTGACGATCGCCTCCTCCAGCACGTAGTCGGCGGCGCGCCCGCCGACGTCGAAGCTGCGGACATCCTTGCGGGGTGAGGCGACAGCGACCCCGCCGGCCCCGTCGTAGCGGCGGGGGAGGCCGCCCTCGGCCACCTGCGTCCCGACGCCGGTCTGCGTGAAGAACGCGGCGATGCCGGCGCCCCCGGCGCGCAGCTTCTCGGCGAGAGTCCCCTGCGGCGTGAGCTCGAGCTCGAGCTCACCGGAGAGGAACTGACGCTCGAACTCCTTGTTCTCCCCGACGTACGACGAGGTCATCTTGCGGATGCGGCGGGCGTTCAGCAGCACGCCGAGCCCCCAGTCGTCCACGCCGCAGTTGTTGGACACGATCGACAGCTCGCCCGTCCCCTGGGCCAGGAGTGCCTCGATGAGGGCGATGGGGTTTCCGGACAGGCCGAAGCCGCCGACGGCCAGGGACGCCCCGTCGGGGATGTCGGCGACGGCCGCGGCCGCGGAATCCCAGGTCTTGTCGATCACGTGCGCTCCTTCGTCAGGCGATTCGCCCTGCCCAGCCTGCGCGGCGTCCGCGCCCTCATGCGCGCGAAGTCTTGCGATGTGGGCAGACCCGCCCGTAACGTCCATATCGTGGACACGGATGCTGCAACCCGAACCGTGCCGGGCGCACAGGCGATCGCACGCGCGGCGCATCTGCTGCGCCTGGTGACCGCGTCCGGGGCGGGCGGGGCCGCCGTGTCCGACCTCGCCCGCGCCGCCGACCTGACCCGGCCGACCGTGCACCGCCTCCTGTCGGCGCTCCGCCGCGAGGGTCTGGTCGACCGCGACGAGACCACCGGCGCGTGGCTGCCCGGGCCGGAGCTCTACCTCATGGGCACCGTCGCTGCGGCGCGCTACGACGTCACGGCGACCGCGCGCGACATCGTGCGCTCGCTCGCGGTGCGCACCGAGGAGAGCGCGTTCCTGTCGGTGCGCCGGGGCGACGAGACGGTGTGCCTGCTGCGCGAGGAGGGGAGCTTCCCGATCCGGTCCTTCGTGCTCTCCGAGGGCGTGCGCTTCCCCCTCGGGGTCGCCTCGGCGGGCCTCGCGATCCTCTCCTTCCTGCCGCCTCACGATGTGGACGCGTACTTCGAGCGCCATCCCGACCTGCCCCGCCGGTGGGGGGCGGCGCACGGCGAGAAGCGGCTGCGCTCGCGCCTGCGGGAGACGCACGAGCGCGGGTACGCGGTCAACCCCGGCCTGATCGTCGAGGGCAGCTGGGGGATGGGGGCGGCCGTCTTCACGCGTGAGGGGCATCCGCAGTGGGCGCTGAGTCTCACCGGGGTGCAGTTCCGGTTCGGTCCGGAGCGCATCGCCGAGCTCGGCCGCATCCTGCTCGCGCACGCGCATCAGCTCACTACCCGGATCGCGCAGCGGTGAGCCGGCCCTCCCCTTCCCGCCCCGGTTCGACTAGCGTCCTGAGCACCGCATCCCCGACGAAGAGGACACCGCCATGAGCACCGTCGAGACCGCCCGCACTCCCGAGACCCGAGACGAGGTGCGCGAGATCGCCCACTGGATCGACGGCGCCGAGCGCCCGTCCCGGAGCGGTCGCACCGCCCCCGTGCACAATCCCGCCACCGGTCGCGTCACCGGCCGCGTCGCCCTCGCCGACGAGGCGGAGGTCGCCACGGCGATCGCCTCGGCGGAGGCCGGGTTCGCCGAGTGGCGTGAGTGGTCGATCGCCAAGCGCCAGGCGGTGATGTTCGCGTTCCGCGAGCGGCTGAACGCCCGCAAGCAGGAGCTCGCGGAGATCATCACGGCCGAGCACGGCAAGGTGCTCTCGGATGCCCGCGGCGAGATCGCCCGAGGGCTGGAGGTCGTCGATCTCGCGACCGGCTTCCCGAGGCTGATCACGGGCGCGTACTCGGAGAACGCCTCCGCCGGGATCGACGTCTACTCGCTGAAGCAGCCGCTGGGGGTGGTGGGGATCATCAGCCCCTTCAACTTCCCCGCGATGGTGCCGATGTGGTTCTTCTCGGTGGCGATCGCCGCCGGCAACGCCGTGATCCTCAAGCCGAGTGAGAAGGATCCCTCCGCCGCCCTCTGGCTCGCTCGGCTGTGGCAGGAGGCGGGGCTCCCCGACGGCGTGTTCACGGTGCTGCAGGGCGACAAGGTCGCGGTGGACGGCCTGCTCACCTCACCGGTCGTGCAGTCGATCTCCTTCGTCGGGTCGACCCCGATCGCGCAGTACATCTACGAGACGGCCGCCCGTCACGGCAAGCGCGTGCAGGCCCTGGGAGGAGCGAAGAACCACATGCTCGTTCTCCCCGATGCCGACCTCGACCTCGTCGCCGACTCCGCGGTCAACGCGGGGTACGGCGCGGCGGGGGAGCGCTGCATGGCGATCTCGGTCGTGCTGGCCGTGGACACCATCGCGGATGACCTCGTGGCGCGGATCTCCGACCGCATCGCCCGGTTGCGGGTCGGCGACGGCGCGGGCGATGACGCCGGCGAGCCCGACATGGGGCCCCTCATCACGGGCGAGCACCGCGCCAAGGTCGCCTCCTACGTCGACATCGCCGAGGCCGACGGGGCCGACGTCGTCGTCGACGGACGAGGGCTCCGGGTCGCCGGTCGAGAAGAAGGCTTCTTCTTCGGGCCCACCCTCCTCGACCACGTGCCGACCACCTCCCGGGCCTACACCGAGGAGATCTTCGGCCCCGTGCTCTCGGTCGTGCGGGTGGCGTCGTTCCAGGAGGGCGTCGACCTCATCAATTCGGGCGCGTTCGGCAACGGCACCGCGATCTTCACCAACGACGGCGGCGCCGCGCGCCGGTTCCAGCGCGACGTCGAGGTGGGGATGATCGGCATCAACGTGCCCATCCCGGTGCCCGTCGCCTACCACTCGTTCGGCGGCTGGAAGTCGTCGCTGTTCGGTGACGCCAAGGCGTACGGCGTGCACGGGTTCGAGTTCTTCACGCGCGAGAAGGCGGTCACGGCGCGCTGGATCGACCCCGCGACGCGCAGCTCCTCGGCCCAGGGCGGTCTCGACCTCGGCTTCCCGCAGCACACCTGACGCGGCGGGCGCGTCAGCCGCGGCGCGTCAGCCGGCGAACGCCCGGATGCGCAGGAGCAGCGTGGGTGCGGTGCGGTCGAAGCGGTGGCCTCCCACCACGATGCCGGCGGCGAAGACGGCCACGCCGACGACGACGCCGACGAGAAGGGCGATCCATCCCCACATCACCGACCCCGTCAGCGCCGATGCCGCCGCGAGCGCGAGGGCGGGCGAGGCGAGGCCGACCGCGCCGGCCCAGCAGGCGAGGAACGCCAGGAACATCGTGAAGTTCTGCCCGGGAACCCGCTTGAACGGGTTGTCGCCTGACGCCGGGGTCGGGACGATCAGCAGTGCGGAGCTGACCGCGCACACCCCGTACCCGGTGAGCAGGAGCGCGACAGCGGCGCCGAGCGTCGCGGGCAGCAGATCCCACCTGCCCGACAGTGCGACCGTGAGAAGCGTCGTGGCGAGCAGCAGCGGGAGTCCGACCGTGGCGGCTGCCAGCATCCGCCCGGCGCGATCCGCGCGACCGCGGATGCCGGTCTGGAGCACCGTGGCGAACGCGGTGCCGTCGAAGGAGACGTCGCTGTAGGGCACCACCCCGAGGAAGAACGCCACGAGGATGCCGGAGAGGGCGAAGAAGGGGCCCGATACATCGCCGGCGGTGTAGATGAGCACGACGATCGGCAGGAACGGCACGAGCAGCAGCTGACGGAGGTAGCGGAGGTCGCGCAACCAGTAGGTGAGGGCCCGCGTCCAGGTCGCGCCGGTCGCGCCGGTGGGGGCGACGCGGAACCACCCGAGGCTGCCCGCGCGGGCGCGGCGGGCTGCCGACCGCGCCGGCGGGGCGACGAGGGAGGCGGCGAGACTGCGGTGCCACAGCGCCCACAGCACGGCGAAGGTCGCCACGGCGATGAGGGCCTTCAGCAGCGCGGGCACGATCGCGCCGGCGGCGAGATCCCCCGGCACCGCCCACGCCGCCCCGACGGGCGTCCACGACAGCCCGGCGGCGAAGGTCACCAGCTGCGCGCCGCTCTCGGCGGCGGTGCGCACGAGGCTCAGGATGCCGAGGATGAGGGGACTGGCGAAGATGAGCGCGGCGAAGGCCACGAGCGCGATGAACTCGCGCGTGCGGCGGCGTCCGCCCAGGCCCGCGGCGAAGGAGGCGACCGCGCGCGAGGCGATCACGCAGATGGCGAACCCCAGCGGCATGGCGACCACCGCGGCCGCCGCGGCGACCGGCCACCGCCACCACACCGCGAAGGTCGCCAGGACGCCCAGCGCGGTGGCGATTCCCGGCACCCCGGTCGCGCCGCCGGCGGCGATCGCCCGCATCATCTGCCCGGTGGTCATCGGGAAGGGCGCGAGCTTGGCGGGGTCGAGCGTCGTGTCCACGCCGGCGGCGAAGATCGGCCCGACGACCCAGCCGAGGGTCAGCGCGGCGCCGGCCGCCGTGAGGGTGTATCGCGCAGGATCCAGCCCCGCGCCGCCGAGGAAGACCAGCCCCACGACGGCCAAGACGAGGACCCACAGCGCCGAGAACGCCCCGAGGAGGAAGCCGACCAGCTGCCAGGGGTTGCGGGCGAGGGTGTTGCCGAGGATGCGGAAGCGGATCCTCAGGACTGTCGCAACCACTCCGGCCCCTCCGATCGGTGGCGTCCGCCGACGAGCTCGACGAAGCGGTCCTGCAGGGTCTGGTCACCGCGCACCTCGTCGACCGTTCCGGCGGCGAGCAGGCGTCCGCGCGCGATGACGGCGACGTGGTCGCACATCCGCTGCACGAGGTCCATCGAGTGGCTGGAGACGATCACCGTGCCCCCGCCGGCGGTGTAGCCGCGCAGGATGTCCTCGATGTTCGCGGCCGAGACCGGATCGACCGACTCGAACGGCTCGTCCAGGACGAGCAGGCGAGGGGCATGCACGAGGGCGCAGGCCAGCGCGACCTTCTTCGTCATCCCCGCCGAGTAGTCCACCACCGGGGTCCCGGCCGCCTCGCCGAGATCCATGATCGCCAGCAGATCGGCGGTGCGCGCGGTCACGTCCTCCCGGGAGAGGCCGAACATCATGCCGGTGTAGGTGATGAGCTGCTCGCCGGTGAGCCGGTCGAACAGCCGCACGCCGTCGGCGAGGTTCCCGATCATCCCCTTGGCCTGCACCGGGTCGCGCCACACGTCCACGCCGTGGACGGCGGCGGTGCCCGCATCCGGGCGGAGGAGGCCCGTCGCCATCGAGAGGGTCGTCGTCTTGCCGGCGCCGTTGGGGCCGACGAGTCCGTAGAACGATCCGCGGGGGACGGTGAGGCTCAGCTGGTCGACGGCGACCTTCTCGCCGAAGCGCTTGACCAGGCCGGTGAGCGTCATCGCGGGGGAGGCGTCGGGGGCGGGAGTGTCTGACACCCTTCGAACCTATCGGCGCCCCTTCCCGGTCCACTCGCCATCTTCGGTCGTGTCTGGCGGCGAAATCCGACGCTTTCTGGCGACTCGACCGCGGAACCAGCTCCGCGGAGCCGGGGGAGGGGCGGATGCGGCGGCCGCGGCCGCGCGCGCGACGCGGCGCTGCTCCCACGCCTGCACCTCCGCCTCGACGTCGCGCGTCGCGGTCACCACCGGCGGACCGCCGAGGAGCTGGCGTCGCGCCTCGATGACCCGGCGGTTGAAGTCGGCGACGGCCTCGCGGACGTCGTCGGGGCGGGTGAGGGCGTCCAGGCGCTCCGCCATCTCGGCATCCTCGACCCGCAGCATCAGCGCGGGCGGTCCGAGTCCGGTGATCTTCTCGGCGGCGATCTTCCGGCGGATCCACCAGTCGGGGTCGTGCGAGGAGCCGAGATCCAGCGGCTTCCCGGCCCCCGGCAGGTCGTCGAACTCGCCGCGGCGGATCGCCTGCTGGATCGCGGTCTCGACGTACGCCGCCCGCTCGGCGGCGGTCGAGCCGCGGCCGGGGTCGGATGCTGAGCGGCCGTGGGAGGGGTCGGTGCCGGACCCGCCCGCCCCCGGCGCCTCGCCGCCGCTCGCGCCTGCCCCGCTCGCCTCCCGCGCGGCCCGATCCAGGCGATACTGCTCGGCCGCCTGCCGCGGGTCCTCGCGCATGGGCACCTCCCCTGCCTCCTCCGAGCCTACGTCCGCCTCCCCCCGGTCGACTCGCCAACTCATGTCGGTTTTCGGCGCGAAACCCGACGGATGCTGGCGAGTCGACGGGGCTACAGTGAGGCCGATGAGCGAGGACACGACGCCGACGCCGACGCCCGCCCGGGTCGGGGTGCGCGACGTCGCGCGCGCCGCCGGCGTCTCGCCGCAGACGGTCTCGCGCGTCCTCAACGGCCACGCCAGCATCCGCGCCGACACCCGCGCGCGCGTCCTCGAGGCCGTCGCCGCGCTCGGCTACCGCATGAACAACGCCGCGCGCGCCCTTGGGACGCGCACCACGCGCACCTTCGGGGTCGTCGCCTCCGACGCGGCGCTGTACGGTCCTTCGGCAGGCATCGCAGCGCTCGAGGCGGCCGCGCGCGAGGACGGGCGCTGGATCGCGACGGCGTATGCGGATGCCGCGGATGCCGCCTCGGTCGGCTCGGCCGTGCAGCATCTGCTGTCGCAGGGGGTGGACGGCATCGTGCTCGTCGCCGCGCACACCCGCACGCGCGAGGCCGTCGCCGCGGCCGGGCCCGGGGTGCCGGTCGTGGTCCTCCACGACGGCGCCGGCGCCGAGAGACAGGCCGAGGGCGCCGCGCTCGCCGTCGATCATCTGATGCTCCTCGGACATCGCCGTATCGCCGAGCTCGCCGGCCCGTCCGACTGGGCCGAGGCGGCCGCGCGCTCGCGGGGGGTGGCCGCTGCTCTGGGCGCCGGCGCACTCGCCGTCGCCGCGCGGTGGGAGGGCGACTGGAGCGCCGCGGCCGGTGCCGCCCTCGCCGAGGACGTCGCCGCCGCGGTCGCGCGGCGCGACGGTCCGACGGCGATCGTCACCGCCAACGACCAGATGGCCCTCGGCCTGATCGCCGGGCTCCGGGCGCGCGGTGTCGACGTGCCGGGCGACCTCAGCGTCGCGGGCTTCGACGACAACCCGGATGCGGCGTTCTACCGCCCCGCGCTGACCACGGTGCGTCTGGACCTCGGCGGCGAGGCCCGGCGGGCGGTCGCGGCGCTGCGCGGCGAGGAGGCGCCGCCGCCGGCGCCGCCGGAGCTCGTGGTGCGGGCCTCCACCCGCCGAGCGGCGCTGCCGTGACGACGCTCGCGCATCCGCGATGATACCGGTAACATTCCTTCCGATCCCGAGACGATGGAGCCCCCGTGACCCCTGCCGATGCGGCCGACCTCTCCGCCGACGCCCGTCTCATCGCCGAGGGCCGCACCGCCCTCGGTATCGAGCTCGGCTCCACGCGCATCAAGGCGTGCCTCGTCTCCCTCGATGACGGGCGCGTCCTCGCGGTGGGATCCTCCGCGTGGGAGAACGACTATGTCGACCGCGTATGGACGTATGCGATGAGCGCGGTCGACGAGGGTCTCCAATCGGCCTACGCCGACCTCGTCGCCGATGCCCGCGCGCGGCACGGCGTGGTGCCGTCCGCGGTCGGCGGCATCGGGGTGTCGGCGATGATGCACGGCTACCTGGCCTTCGACGAGCGGGGCGACCTCCTCGTCCCCTTCCGCACGTGGCGCAACACCTCCACCGGCGCGGCGGCGGCGGAGCTGACCGAGCTGTTCGGCGTGAACATCCCGGTGCGGTGGTCGATCGCGCATCTGCACCAGGCCGTGCGCGACGACGAGCCGCACGTCGGCCGCATCCGCTCCTTCACGACGCTGTCGGGGTACGTCCACCGCCGCCTCACCGGCCGCGCGGTGCTCGGGATCGGCGACGCGTCGGGAATGTTCCCGATCGACCCGGCCACGCACGACTACGACGCCGACCTCCTTGCGCGCTATGACGCCCTGGTGGCGGGCACCGCGCTCGCTGCCCCGGTCGCCGATCTCCTCCCCGAGGTGCTCGTCGCGGGGGCGGATGCCGGCACGCTCACCGCCGGGGGCGCCGCGTGGCTCGACCCCACCGGGACGCTCCGCCCCGGCGCCCCTGCGGCACCGCCCGAGGGCGACGCCGGAACCGGGATGGTCGCCACGAACGCGGTCGCCCCCCGCACCGGCAACGTCAGCGCGGGAACGAGCATCTTCGCGATGGTCGTGCTGGAGCAGCCGCTGGAGAACGTGCACGAGGAGATCGACATCGTCACGACGCCTGCCGGCGACCTCGTCGCGATGGTGCACTGCAACAACGGCGCGAGCGAACTGGGCGCCTGGGCGGGGGTCTTCGGACGCTTCGCCGAGCTCACCGGCACCGCCCTCGACGCCGATGAGGTCTTCGCCGTGCTGCTGCGGGAGGCCCTCGACGGCGCGGCCGACGGCGGCGGGCTGATCGCCTACAACCACCTCTCCGGCGAGCCCATCGCGGGCCTGGTGGAGGGACGCCCGCTCGTGGTGCGCACCCCCGACAGCCGCCTGACGCTCGCGAACCTCATGCGCGCGCACGTGTACGGCGTGTTCGGCACGCTGAGCCTCGGCATGCAGATCCTCTCCTCGGAGGGCGTCACCCTCGAGCGGATGTATGCGCACGGCGGCATCTTCCGCACCGCAGGGGTCGCGCAGCGCTTCCTCGCCGGCGCCCTCGATGCGCCGGTGGCGGTGGCCGACAACGCCTCGGAGGGCGGGGCCTGGGGCATGGCCGTGCTCGCCGCCTACGCGGCATCCGCCGATGGAGCCGACCTCGCCACCTACCTGCGCACGCGCGTCTTCGCCGACGCGGCGCTCACCACCGTCGACCCCGATCCGGCCGACGTCGCCGGCTACACCGCCTACCTCGACCGCTACCGCGCCGGCCTGGCCGCCGAAGCCGCCGCCGTCGCCGCTCTCTGACACACCGAAGGATCCCGCCATGGCACGCACCCCCCTGTCCACCTCGCTCGACGGCTACGAGGTCTGGTTCGTCACCGGCAGCCAGACCCTCTACGGCGAGGAGACGCTCCGGCAGGTCGCCGAGCAGTCCCAGGCCGTGGCCGCGGGCCTGGACGGCACCCCGGTGAAGGTGGTGTGGAAGCCGGTGCTCAAGGACGCCGACAGCATCCGCCGCCTCGCGCTGGAGGTGAACGCGCGCGACGAGGTCGTCGGGGTGATCGCGTGGATGCACACCTTCAGCCCCGCCAAGATGTGGATCGGCGGCCTCGACGCGCTGCAGAAGCCGCTGCTGCACCTGCACACGCAGGCCAATGTCGAGCTGCCGTGGAACGACATCGACTTCGACTTCATGAACCTCAACCAGGCCGCGCACGGCGACCGCGAGTTCGGCTACATCCAGACCCGCCTGGGGGTGGCGCGCAAGACCGTCGTCGGGCACGTCTCGCACCCCGTCGTGGTGCAGCAGATCGCGGACTGGCAGCGCGCCGCCGCGGGCTGGGCCGCGGTGCGCTCGCTCAAGCTCGCGCGCTTCGGGGACAACATGCGCTACGTCGCGGTCACCGAGGGCGACAAGACCGAGGCCGAGCTGCGCTTCGGCGTGCAGGTGAACACGTGGGGCGTGAACGAGCTGGCGGATGCGGTGGCCGACGCCTCCGACGCCGACGTCGACGCGCTCGTGGCCGAGTACGAGGAGCTCTACGACGTCGCGCCGGAGCTGCGCGCCGGAGGCGAGCGCCACCAGGCCCTGCGCGACGGGGCCGCGATCGAGATCGGGCTCCGCGCGTTCCTGGAGGAGGGCGGGTTCGGCGCCTTCACGACGTCGTTCGAAGACCTCGGGGCGCTGAGGCAGCTGCCGGGTCTGGCCGTGCAGCGCCTCATGGCCGAGGGCTACGGCTTCGGCGCGGAGGGCGACTGGAAGACGGCGATCCTCGTCCGGGTGGCCAACGTCATGGGCGCGGGCCTGCCCGGCGGCGCCAGCCTCATGGAGGACTACACCTACGACCTCGTCCCCGGCGACGAGAAGATCCTGGGCGCCCACATGCTCGAGGTCTCGCCGTCGCTGACCACGGCCACGCCGCGCCTGGAGATCCACCCGCTCGGGATCGGCGGCAAGGACGACCCGGTGCGCCTGGTGTTCACCGCCGACCCGGGCCCCGCGCTCGTGGTGGCGATGAGCGACATGCGCGACCGGTTCCGGCTCGTCGCCAACGTCGTGGACAACGTCGAGGCCCCTGACCTCCCGAACCTCCCGGTGGGACGTGCGGTGTGGAAGCCGCAGCCCGACTTCGCGACGTCGGCGGCGTGCTGGCTGGCCGCCGGCGCCGCGCACCACACCGTGATGACCACGGCGGTGGGGATCGAGGTGTTCCGCGACTTCGCGGAGATCGCCGGCACCGAGCTCGTGGTCATCGACGAGGACACCTCGGTGCGCGGCTTCCAGAAGGAGCTGCGCTGGAACCAGGCCTACTACCGTCTTGCGCAGGGGCTCTGAGATGGCCCGCGTTCCCGCATCCGGTCTGCAGCACGCCCTGCGCGCCGGCGACGCCGAGGTGATCGTCGCCGGGGTGGGGGCGTCGCTCCGGTCCTACACCCATGACGGCCGCGACCTCGTGGTGCCCTTCGACGCCGACGAGGTGCGCCCGGGCTACCGCGGGGTGACACTCGCGCCGTGGCCGAACCGCGTCGTCGACGGCCGCTACACGTTCGCGGGCGTCGCCCACGAGCTCGCCCTCACGGAGCCGGGTCGCGGGCACGCCCTGCACGGGCTCCTCGCCTGGACGGAGTACGCCGTGCTCCACAAGGGCCCGAGCCACGTGACCCTCGGCGCCGTCGTAGAGGCCCAGGCCGGCTATCCGTGGCGCGTGAGCGTGGAGACCACCTACCAGCTGACCGCCGACGGACTCCACCAGAGCGTCCGCGCCCGTAACGACGGCGACAGCCCCGCCCCCTGGGGCACCGGGCCCCACCCCTACCTCCGGGGCGGCACCGGGCGCGTGGACGACTGGACGCTGCATCTTCCGGCGACGCACGTGCTCGAGGTGACCCCCGACCGGCTGATCCCCACCACGCTCGCGGAGGTGACGGTGGATGCGGCGCGCTTCGACTATCGCGACGCTCGCACGATCGGTGCGGCGGAGATCGACCACGCGTACACCGGGCTGGAGCGCGAGGCCGACGGCACGGTGACCGTGTCGGTGACCGACGCGGAGGGGTGGGGAGCGGCGATCACGTGGGATCCGGCGTGCCCGTGGGTGCAGGTGCACACCGCCGACCAGCCCACCGGAGCCGCCTCGCCCGCGCACCGCGTCGGCCTGGCGGTCGAGCCGATGACGTGCGCGCCGGACGCGTTCAACGCCGACCGCTACCCGTTCGACACCGGGCTCATCGTGCTGGACCCGGGGGCGGAGTCCGTCGCGAGCTGGACGATCCTTCCGATCGGCTGATCCGCCCGCAGCCCGACCGCCGGCGAAACGCTAGCCTCGAGGGCGGGAGGTGCGCGTGGGGCGGACGGCGGAGGCGGTAGCGGAGGGCGTGTCGATCGCCTCGGCCGCGGCGCGGCTGACCGTGCGCAACCACATCCTCGTCGAGACGATCGCCGCCGGTCGCACCTTCGACCGTGCCGAGCTGCTGGAGTTCTCCCGCGCGACGCTCCTCGCTCTCTCGGAGGAGCAGGAGCGTGCGGCCGAGCGCATGCGGGCGCTGCGCCGCCGCGCGTTCGGCAAGTACTCCACATCGGAGGGGACGCACGACTATCGCGAGCGCGACAGCCGCAATCTCCGCCGCCGCGGCAAGCAGTACGCCGGCGTCGCGAAGGAGCTGCGGGCGTGGGCCGAGGATCCGGACCGGGTCGCCGCGCTCCTGGATGCGGCGCGGGACGCTGCGTGGGGAGACGTCGAGGCGAACCTCCAGCGCCGCCTCCGGGTCGAGGGCGAGACCTACGAGGACGACCCCGACTACGCGAAGATGCGGAAAGCCCGCATGGATGCGCTGCGGATGGTCGACCTGCCGCGCCTGGCGTCCGCCGCGCGTCGTCGGCGCGACGCATCCGCCGTCGACTGACCCGCGCGGCCCGCCCGCCGCGCCGCTCGGCCCGCGCCGCCACCTGCCGTGGATTCGGCTCTCGTCCGTGGATTCGGAGGACACAGCCCGCAGCATCCGAATCCGGCGACCGGAGCCGAATCCGCGTACACCGGCGGGCAACGCGCGTCGAATCCGCGTACCGGGGGGATGCAGAAATCCCCCGGCTCCGAGGAGCCGGGGGATGTCCTACTGTCTCAACACAGTGCGCGCCCGAAGGGACTCGAACCCCTAACCTTCTGATCCGTAGTCAGATGCTCTATCCATTGAGCTACGGGCGCACGGCCTCCGCGCGAAACGGCGCGCAGGCCTCCTAGAGAATAACCCACTCCACGCCCGGACGACGAATCGGGGCCCGGACGCGGGGCGTAGGGTGGGCATATGAGCGCCTACGTCTCGGCGTTCGAGCTGTTCTCCATCGGTGTAGGACCCTCGAGCTCCCACACGGTCGGCCCGATGCGCGCCGCCGGAGACTTCGTGCACCGTCTCTCGGCGGCGGGCCTGCTCGAGGCGGTCGCGGCGGTCGGCGGAGCGCTGTACGGATCGCTGGGGGCGACCGGTCTCGGTCACCGCACCCCGGATGCGGTGGTCGCGGGCCTGCGCGGACTCCAGCCCGAGACCGTCGACCCGGACGAGGTGAGGGCGGCGTGGAGCGGATGGCCCGCCGAGCGCGCGCCGCTCCTCCTCGACGGCCGTCATCCGGTGCTGTTCGCGAAGGAGGACATCGCCTTCGCCCCGCGCACGCGCCTGCCCGGCCACCCGAACGCGATGACGCTCGTGGCGCGCGACGCGCACGGCTCGGTGCTGGCGGAGGAGACGTACTACTCGGTGGGCGGCGGCTTCATCCGTCGCGAGGGGGAGCCGCCGCCGGTGCGCGCGCACGTCCTGCCGTTCGACTTCGACGACGCCGCCGGGCTCCTCGCGTTGTGCGACGAGCACGGCATCACGATCGCCGAGGCAGCGCGGCGCAACGAAGAGGTGCTCCGCTCGGACGCCGAGATCGCCGCGGGCCTGGACGGGCTGTGGGACACGATGGCGGCATGCGTGACGGCGGGCCTGGCCGCCGACGGGGTCCTCCCCGGGATGCTGCGGGTGCGCCGGCGCGCGGCGGCCATCCGCGCGCAGCTCGAGGAGGCCGAGGCCGACGGGCGCCGGGAGCTCCCGGGCGAGTGGCTCGGCGCGTTCGCGCTGGCCGTCAACGAGGAGAACGCCTCCGGAGGCCGCGTGGTCACCGCGCCCACCAACGGCGCCGCCGGCATCCTCCCCGCCGTCGCGATGTACTGGTGGCGCTTCCTCGCCGACTCGGGGCTCGGATCGGGCAACGCGGTCACGCCCTACGGCGAGCTCGTGGGCAGTGCCCTCCTCGGCTACCACGGTGCCGCGGTGCCGCCCGCCGAGGCGCAGACGTGGGATGACGCCCAGGTCGCGGAGGCCAACCGCCGCCGCGGCATCCGCCGGTTCCTCCTCACCGCGACGGCGCTGGGATCGCTGTTCAAGGCCAACGCCTCCATCTCCGGCGCCGAGGGCGGCTGTCAGGCCGAGGTGGGCTCGGCGTGCGCGATGGCGGCGGGCGGCCTCACCGCCGTCATGGGCGGCACGAACCGGCAGATCGAGAACGCCGCCGAGATCGCGATGGAGCATCACCTCGGACTCACCTGCGACCCGGTCGGCGGCCTCGTGCAGATTCCGTGCATCGAGCGCAATGCGATCGCCGCGTCCACCGCGGTGACGGCGGCCCGCCTCGCACTGCGCGGCGACGGCTCGCACTACGTCTCCCTCGACACCGTGGTGGAGACGATGCGCCAGACCGGCATCGACATGTCGCACAAGTACAAGGAGACGAGCGAGGGCGGACTCGCCGTCAACGTCATCGAATGCTGATGCGGGCGATCGAGAACGCTCGGCGCACAGCCACGGAGAAAAGGACGGCATGACCGAACGCGAACTGACGAGCCCCGTGACGCTCACGCGGGGGCGGGGGCGGCTGAACCCCGAGGCGCTCGGGTGGGCGCGGGCACCGCTCGTGGACACCGCGGGCATCGGGGCCGGATTCTGGGGGCGCAACAAGCGCTGGGAGTACTGGGGCGTGACCTCGCCCACGCATCTGCTGGCCTGCACGGTGTCGTCGATCGACTACGCGGCGGTGCACGAGGTGTGGATCTTCGACCGTGCGTCGGGTCGTCAGTGGCAGGCCGCGGCGACCGTCCTGCCGGCGCGCGGCGTGCAGCTGCCCTCGCGGCTGGAGGCCGGGCCGTCCCGCGCACGCGCGAAGGGTCTGGAGATCGACATCGACGAGGTCGACGGGGGAACGCGCGTGCGGGCACGCATCGCGGATGCGGCGTTCGACGTCGTGGCGGAGCACCCCGCCGCGCACGAGCGGCTGGCCGTCGTCGTGCCGTGGAGCGACACACGGTTCCAGTACACGGTCAAGGACGTCGCCCGCCCCGCGCGCGGCACGGTCACCGTGGACGGCGAGACCCTCCCGCTCGCCGAGGGCGAGTCGTGGGCGGTGCTCGATCACGGCCGCGGGCGGTGGCGCTACGACGTGCGCTGGAACTGGGGTGCGGCGGCGGGGCGCACCGACGGCCGGGTGATCGGTCTGCAGCTGGGCGGGAGGTGGACGGTGGGAACCGGGTCCACCGAGAACGCCGTCGTCGTCGACGGGCGCCTGCACAAGATCTCGGTCGAGCTGGAATGGCGCTACGACCTCGCGCGGTGGCGGGAGCCGTGGCGGATCACCGGCGGCGGGCTGGATGCGACGCTCGTGCCCTTCCACGACAAGGTCAGCCGCACGAACCTCGGCGTGCTCTCCAGCGCGACCGATCAGTGCTTCGGCCACTTCTCGGGCACGTTCCGCACCGCCGACGGCGAGGAGATCGTCTTCCGCGACCTGGTCGGGTTCGCCGAAGAGGTCCACAACCGCTGGTGAGCGTCACTCCTCGCGGCGGGGCGCGCGCAGCTTCGTCGTGAGGTCGCGCAGCGTCGCCAGCTCGTCGTCGCTCAGCCGCGACATCCGTTCGGCGATGGATGCGGCGTGGGCATGCGCGATGCGCCGGAACGCGGCGGCGCCGGCGGGGGTCGCGCGCACCAGCGTGCCGCGCCCGTCGTCGGGGTCGGGCACCTTCTCGAGGAGGCCACGGGCGACCATGCGATCGACCAGGCGCGAGACGCTCGGCTGGCTGATGAGCATGTTCGCCGTGACATCGCGCAGCCGCGCGGTCAGATCGGTGCCGCGGGTCACGGTGAGGAGCACGTCGTACTCCGCCTGCACGAGGTCGGCGCCGGCGAAGTCGCCGCCGATCACCTCGAACACCTCGTGCTGCGCGCGGAAGAGGCTCTCCCATGCCTCCACGGCGAGGCGGCGGTCGGTCATACGCACAAGAGTACGGGGCGCCGCGGACGCCTAGGCTGAGCGGCATGGTCCGAGTCGCGGGGAGGAGCGTGCGCCGAGGCATCGCCGCGCTGGCGGGCCTTGTCGCCCTGGCGGGCGTGGTGTTCGCGGGTTCTCCCGCCGTCGCCGACGTGCAGGACTTCACGTTCGCGAGCATGGACGCGCAGTACACGCTGACCCGCGGCGCGGACGGGGCCGGCGAGCTGCACGTCGTGGAGACCTACGTCGCCGTCTTCCCCGAGACCGACCAGAACCGGGGGATGCAGCGGCTCATCCCCGACTCCTATCTCGGCGCCCCGCTCGAGCCCACGCTGCTGTCGGTGACCGACGAGGAGGGCCGGGCGCGTCCGGTCGAGACCGAGGAGGACGACGGCTTCCTCCTCGTCACCTCGCGTGCGGACGACTACGTCCACGGCCGGCAGACGTACGTCTTCACCTACACGCTCCGCAACGTGACGCGGTTCTTCTCGGACTCCGCGGCCGACGAGTTCTACTGGGACGTCAACGGCGTGGATTCGTCGCAACCCTACGGGCGAGTCACCGCGGCCCTGCACCTCGGGCCGGACCTGGCCGCAGAGCTCACCGGAGCGCAGGCGTGCTACGCCGGCGCGGAGGGCGCGAACGCGCCGTGCGAGGGCATCACGGCGGCCATGGCGGAGGACGGCTCGGTCACCGTCTCGGCCGCGGCGAGCGACCTCGGTCCGCACGAGACGCTCACGATGGCGGTCGGGTTCGCCGCGGGCACCTTCACGCCCTTCGACGCGCGCTACTTCTCCTCGCCGTGGGGCTGGCTGCAGGCCGCGTCGGCGGTACTGCTGGCCGGCACCCTCGTCTGGGCGATCGCGCTGCGCCGGCGGCTGCTGCGCGACGCTCCGGGTCGCCCCACGATCATCGCCGAGTACACTCCGCCGCCGGCCGTGGACGCCCTGGAGAGCGCGGTGCTCCTTGGGCTGTCCACCAAGGCCATCCCGGCCGAGGTACTCGAGCAGGCCGTCGTGGGCAGCATCCGTATCGTCGAGGGGGGGCGCGGCTGGTTCGGACGCGTGTCGCTGGAGGCGCACCTGGTCGATCCGTCGCGGGCCGACGGTGACGGGCGGATACTGCTGGAGGGGCTGTTCGGCCCGGCGGCCCCGATCGGCGAGGTGTTCTCGTTCGGGCGGCAGGACACGCGCTTCTCGGCAGCCGCGCGGGCGATCCTCACGGCGGCGGGGAAGGAACTCGTGCGGCGAGGCCTCCGCCGCGAGGTGCCGCTCGCGCGACGGATCGGGCCCCTCATCGCGGCGTTCTTCGCGGCGGCCGCCGTGTTCGGGTTCGGGATCCTCGCCCTGGAAGCGAGCGTCGTGCCATGGCCGCCGCTGCTGCTGCTCATCCTCGCCGTCCCGGTACTCTTCCTCGTCGGCGGGCTCATCGCGCGGCGCCCGCTCACCGCTCTGGGCGCGGAGACCCGCGACCACCTGAAGGGGCTGAAGGAGTTCATCGCGTGGGCGGAGGCCGACCGCATCCGGATGCTGCAGTCGCCGGCCGGGGCGGAGCGGGTGCCCGTGGACACCGATGATCCCCGCCAGATGCTTCGCCTGTACGAGGCGCTGCTGCCGTACGCGGTGGTGTTCGGGCAGGAGAAGGAGTGGGCCGAGCGCCTCGCAGTGCTGTATGACACCACCGGCGCCCCCGGCTGGTACGTGGGGACGTCGGCCTTCAGCGCGTCGGCGTTCGCGTCGGGCATCGGCTCGCTGTCCTCGAGCGCCTCGAACGCGTCGTCGACGTCGGGCGGGTCCTCCGGCGGCGGTTCGGCCGGCGGCGGCGGGGGCGGGGGAGGCGCCGGCGGCGTGTAGGTCGCAGCGCGGCGCCGGCTCAGCCCGGCGGCGCTCCGGAGAGGGCGTCGAGGCGACGACCGGGGGCGCCGGATGCGGCGCGCCAGCGCTGCGACGGATCGAGCCACCGCGGCGCCTTCACCCACGGCGCCCCGCGGATCATTCGAATCTCCCACCCGCCGGTGTCGATGGTGCGGTGGTGGAACCAGCAGAGCAGGACGCCGTTGTCGGTGTGGGTCGCCCCGCCCCGGGCATGCTCGTCGGCATGGTGCACTTCGCACCAGGCGGCCGGGACGTGGCAGCCGGGGATGACGCAGCCGCCGTCCCGCGCGGCGAGTGCCCGGCGGTGCGCGGCGGGGAAGATCCGCTGGACCGACCCGAGCTCGACGATGCGCCCGCCCGGGGCGAGCACCACGCGCTGGATCTGCCCGGCGCATCCGGTGTGCGCAGCCACCGCCGCGCGGACCGTGCCGCCGTCGCCGGGAAGGAACGCCGCGCCCGCGGCGCGGCCGAGCTGATCGGCGGCGACGGTCACGACGAGCGTCGGCGGCGCGCCGCCGAGGAGCGGCATCCCCTCGACGCCCGCCGAGATCGACAGGATGCCCGCGAACGCATCGTGGCGGCGCTGCGGGGCCGTCCGTGGGTCGAGCGGGGCGTCGGAGTCGTCGGGGTCGGGCGTGAAGCGTGGCCCCGGCGCGTCGGACACCTTCGGGTTGAGGAAGGCGTCGAGGAGACGCTGCAACTGCGCGGCCACCTCGGGAAGGAGCTCGCCCGTGAGCCGCACCACGCCCTCCCGCGCGCGACCCAGCGTGAGCGAGCGGTGGCGGAGGGCGTGCGCGTCATCGGGGAGGGTGCCGTCCGGGTCGAGGTACAGCGCCCACGTCCGGGCCATGATGGCGATCTCGTCGGCGCCCACTGCCGGGGCGTCGCCGGTTCCGCTCGCGGCGTCGACGAGTTCGCGCTCGGCTGCGGCGAGGTCGGCCGCGGACGTGCGCTCTGCCAGCGGCGCGAGTGCGGCGACGATGGCGGCTGCAGCGTCGAGCCCGAGGTTGCCCTGCTCGAGGCCGGCGGCGACGGCGGGGAAGGGGGCGGGGAGCGCGGCGCCGGTGAGGCCGACCCGGCCGCGGAGGGGCAGCGCGGTCCGCATCCGCGATCGCGCGGTGGCGCCGGAGACGCGCGTCACGCGCTCGAGGAGCTCGTCGGCGCCGCGGCATCCGCGCCGGGATGCGAGGCCGGCGGCCGCCAGCTCGCGGCGGCTGCGGTCGGCGATCTCGCCCGCGACGGGCAGCCGCGCGGCGTCGATGACCCGGCCCAGCTCCCCGACCAGGGCGGCGGTGCGCAGTAGATCGTCATCGGAGCGCGCGCCCACCGCGGGGCCGTCCACGAGCGCGCGGAGGCGCTCGCGGAGCTCGTGGTGCGCGTCGTCGGACATACCCCCATTGTCGCCGGGGCCTCCGACATTGATGAGGCTGTTATCCCTGGTCAGCTCAGGAAAAGGAGAGAACTCTCATCCTCGGATCGGCGGCAAGAGTAAGGGCCGGTCGGAGAGGCATCCGACCGGCCCTTGTCCCTTGCACCAAGAGTGTCCTGCAATCACATGCGGTGGATGCCACAGCAAACATTCACCGTGCGATCACTGTATAACGGCGAGGGAACGAATGCAACGGGTTGATCACAAATGGCAGGCCCCCGGCGACGATGGTCCGCGC
>CAZBZR010000002.1:22075-74257 GCA_964496445.1 uncultured Microbacterium sp. | reverse complement strand
CCCGCCGACACAGCAACCCGCCTACCGCGCGAGCACTCTATAACGGTGCGATAACGGAAGGGAAGACCTTCTCGTTATCTTTTTGTGATTTGTTCTCGCGGTGTCGTGTCTCACTCAAGTTGTCGGATTCTCACGGACCTGTCGAGTCGTCTCACTCCAGTTGTCGGATTCTCACTCCAGTTGTCCGGAGAGCGGCGTGCGCCGCTCCGATGGGAGTGCGCTGCTCGTCGACGTCAGGCCGGTCGAACTGATCAAGCCCGAGGACAGCATCAAGTTCGAACTCACCCGGCGCCTTACCGCCGCACTGGGATGGTCATACCTCGTCTTCGATCAGCTTCCCGGAGCCACCCAGGCGAACCTGCGCTTCCTGCTTCGGTACCGCGAGCCTGCGTGGCTGGAGGGCGTCGACATCGCCGAGCTCGGGCTCACCGGCCGAATGAGTCTGGGCTCGCTCGCGGCAGCCCTCGGTGGCGTTGCTCGCTCAGGTGTCGGCGCCGCGTATGCACTCGTGTGGAGCGGGGTGGCGCAGGCGGACCTACGCCGTCCCTTGTCGATGGCGACCGTCGTCGATCCGGAGGGCGGATCATGAGCGTGCATCCTGGCGACATCATCCGGTGGCAGGGCGAGAGCCACCAGGTGGTCGCGATCCGACCCACTTACCTGACCCTGCGCGCCGTCGATGGCGACGGAGATGACGTGGAAGTACTCGCCGCCGATCTGCGACATGAGGTGGAACCTGCCGCGCCCGCATCGCTCCGCTCACTGCTGGACCTGCGCAGCCTGCAAGACCTCGACGCGCCTGACCGCAAGATCGTCGACGTGTGGCTGGAGGAACTCGCCCGGTTCGACGAGCTCGTGGCGGCAGGCGTGACCAAGCCCGCGGCGCGGCAGCAGATCATCGACAACGTCAACCGGCGCCTCGGGACCGACTACAGCTCCGTCAAGGTCTCGCGGCAACAACGCGCTCTCGAGGAGTACGGGGTCAGTGGACTTCTCGATCGACGTCGCCACGGCCTGGCCGACATGCCCGGCCGCTCCTACGACGAGCGCCTCATCGACGCGATCCTGACTGTCCAGGCCGGCCAGGAACGGAAATCCACGGGAACAGGGACGCGACTGATCTGGCTCGTCCGCAGAGAGCTGGACGATCGCTTCGGCGAGGGCGTCGTGCCGATGCCCAGCCGCGCAACGATGTACCGGCTCCTGAGTGAGCTTGATGCGGGCAAGCACACGCTCGGGACTGCCCGTGCCCGCCGCACCGCGGCGAATCAGCCGGATCACATGCACGGGGTCCGTTCGGGGGTCCGGCCCGGTGAGCAAGTGCTGATCGACACGACGCCGATGGAAATCCTCGTCGAGTGCGACGGTGAACCCGTCCGCCCGGATCTCACCCTGCTGTTATGCGAGGCATCCAGGTCGGTGCTCTCCGGCATCGTCACCGTCGGCTCCCGCAGCATCGATCTGGTGGTGGTCCTCGCCCGCGCTCTGGTGCCGTACGCGTCGCGCCCCGACGGCGTGCGTGCGAACCGGCGTCAGGTGTCGGAGGCATGGACCGGCACGGACGGGTTCATGGTGGAGCGGTTCGAGCTAATGCGTGACGCGCAGCCGTATGTCTTCCCGGAGTCGATCACGACCGACCGTGGCGCATCGTACGTGTCTCGGCACTTCTCCGATGCTTGTCGGACGTTGGGGATCTCGCTGACGGTCAACGCGGAGTATTCGCCGACGCAGAAGGCGAAGATCGAACGGATGTTCCGCACCGTCAAGGACCTGTTCACCCAGTACGCGATCGCGTTCCTCGGGCAGAGCACCGACATGCGCGGCGACGAGATCATTGCGACGAGCCAGCTGCTCACCCTCGAGCAGCTGCAGGAGTTGTTCGAGGACTGGGTCGCGGTGAGGTGGCAGAACCGACCCCACAAGGCGCTGCGCGACCCCCGCAACCCTCGGCTGATGCTGACGCCGAACCAGATGGTCGCTGCGTACCGGGAGATCGCGCCGGAACTGCAAGTCCCGCTCACGGCCGAGAAGTACATCGCGCTTCTCCCGACCGAGTGGCGTGTGATCAACCACTACGGCGTCGACATCGACCTGCGCGTCTACGACTCCACGGAACTCGGCCCGCTGCGGAAGAAACGGTCACCGCATCATCGGCAGCAGGGCAAGTGGCCGTTCCACGTAGACCCATACAACCCGATGACGGTGTGGCTGGAGCTCGGCGACCAGTTCCTCCCGCTGGACTGGCGATCTCCGTACAGCGGAGCTCCGATGGCCGATGAGGTATGGCGGGTCGCCCGCGCTCAGGCTGCCGCACGCGGCGAGAGCGAGCCGAGCACCGACGACCTCAACGAACTGATGCGCCGGTTCATGTACAAAGGCAACGTCCCTCCGACGAAGCGGCAGAAGAAGCGTTCCGCAAGTGCACGGACGGACCCGCTGGCGATCACCCACCAACTCCCACACATCGCCCCCGCAGGTCCACCGCGCGGCGAGCTTGCGGCTGCAGATGACGGCGACAAGGAACTCAATGCGGTCGCAGCGAAGCCTGCGTGGCCGGTCGCGGCACCGTTCGGGATGACCCGATCGCCGGATGAGGCGTGAGCGTCGTGTTCGATGACCTTCTGGGTGACTTCGACTTCGACGCCCCGTCGACCGACTTCGACTACGCGACCAAGGAAGGGTGGCGCGAGTTCGTCGAGTTCGTCGCACAGCGGCCACTCTCGATCACACTGGCTGAGTACGACGCGATGGACTCCTCGGAGCGTGCGCTATTCAACATCGCCCGCGAACGATACATGACCCTCGGCGCCCGGGTCGCGACGCCATCGCTGCGGCAGGTCGCGGTCGCGATCCGCCACGCGATGACCGACAACCGCTCCCCGGACGCCAGCAAGTCCGGGGTGATCATCTCCGGTCGGCCAGGTCTCGGGAAGACCACCGCAGTCCAGGAGTTCGGGCGCGCGTTCGAGCGCGCACGACGCCAGCGCGCCACGGCCTCGCAACGCAATCTGATCCCCGTCTCCTACGTACCCGTGCCGACGCACGCGACGGCGAAGACAATGATCACCAAGCTCGCCGACTTCTACGCCATCCCCTACTCCCGCAACGCGAACTACGAACTCCTCCTCAGCCGCGTCAGTCACGTCATGCGCGAATGCCGCACCGAGCTGGTGATCGTCGACGACATCCACCGGCTGGACCTGCACTATCGCGGCAACGAGCAGGTCGCCGACGCGCTCAAAGAACTATCCGAGCGGTGCCCTGGCACGATGGTCTACGCTGGCGTCGACGTCGCCCGTAACGGCCTGTTCTGGGGCTCCCGCGGCGAACAGATCATGGCCCGGTTCGAACTCGTGAAGTTCGACGCGTACGACACTGGCGAAACCGACGGAGCTGCTGTGTGGGGCCGCATCCTCGTCGACCTCGAGGACTCGCTGTGCTTGATCTCCCAACCTGATGGTGAGATCCTCAACGTCGCCGCCGAGCTCCGCGAACTCTCCCGAGGCTCCATCGGGCGTATTGCGAGAGCCGTGCGCCGTGGCGCACGGCGCGCGATCGAACAGCATACCGAGCGCCTCGACCTCGACAAGGTACTCGCATCACTCGCAACGATCCGCGAAGTGGAAGGCTGGGTCGAGGAAGAAGAGAAACGCCCCTCACCACGCCCCAAGCGAGGACGGCCGGCGAGGGCCCAGGTGTGAGAGCCCTGCCGGTTCGCATCGAACCGTTCCCCGGCGAGACCGTTCGTAGTGTCTACCGGCGACTCGCCGAGCACAACGCCGTGCCTACCGGGGAGCTGGCGGAGCAGTTCATGGCGAACACCCGGATCGGACACCCACCTGTCGCCGCGCTCATCGAGACTTCCGTGACCGCGGTTACGACGCGCGCAAGAAGCGCTCTCGCGGCCGTCCGAGAGTCCTTCCGTGCACGAGACCGGGAGACGGTCATCACCATGAACCGGAGCGCGCGACTGCGGCATGGCCAGTCTCCGGGCCTGGGTGAGCTCGGTGCACAAATCCACGCCATCGCCCCTCGCGTGCGCGCCACTCTTCTCAGACATGCCGACGCCCGCCACTTCTTCGGCACGCAGCAGTCCGATCAGATGCGCGAGCCCCGACCAGCGTGAACACACCGCTCCGGACACTCCCGATCAGTCTCGACCCGCTCGACGGCGAGACTCCCGACGGGTTCCTCGCCCGCCTCGCACAAGCTCACCTGCTTGACGAGGTCGACCTCCGTCGAGTGATTCTCCAGCGGATCGGCCGGAGCTGGTGGCCAGCCGTCGACTCCCACATCGTTGAGGTTCTCGAGGAGCTCGCGGATGAGCTCCGAACATTCACCATCAGAGTGGTCGGGCACGCTCACCGGGCCATGCTCTACATGTATGGGCTACGCAGCACACGACAAGCGAAGCACCAACTGAGCCCACTCAACCGCGCCCTCATCGTTGCCGCGTCTCGCCAACGAGCCTGCCTTCTACGTCACGCTAGCCCGCGGCGCATCCCGGACATCGCCGGTAAGGTGACGGGTGCTGCCCCGAAGCCGCGCGTCATCCGCAAGTGGCCGATCAAGATCGATGAACTCGCACTGTCATAGTTGCCTGGTCCAGGTCGGTGCGCCCGCCCCACGCCGCGGTCGCAGTTGCTCGGGCGGCACTAGCGGAGGCGCGCCGGCATCGCATGACGCGATGCCCTAGCCCACGCTCCTGAGTGTGTCGGTGATCGCGAGGACGGCATCGGAGGTGACGGGGATGTGATCGTTCGTGGTGCCGAAGCCGTTGTTCACGTTCATGCGGGTCGGGGTGTGCGTCATTGCGTCTGGCAGACCTCCGCTTCACGGGCTGTCGAGAACCCGCGAGACCTGCTCGAGCGCCTCTGGGACGAGCTTGTAGTACGCCCACGTTCCGCGCTTGGAACGGGACAGGAACCCGGCCTCGGTGAGCACCTTGAGGTGGTGGGACACGGTCGGCTGGGACAGCCCGATCGGGTCGATCAGATCGCACACGCACGCCTCCTGATCCTCGGAGGAAGCGACGATCGACAGCAGCCGCAACCGCGCCGGATCGGCGAGGGCCTTGAGCGTCACGGCGAGCTGCTCGGCATCGGCCTGCCCGAGCGGCTCGCGCACCAGCGGCGCGCAGCACGCCACACCGGGGGTGACGTCGGTGACCTCGAGCATCGTGACCATGCATCGACAATAGTCGATATTGACAGGTTTCGATACATGTGCTCATACTGAACATCGACGTTCATCAATATCCTCTGGAGGCGCTCTCATGACACTGCTCGACCTCACCCCGCGCACCGCGACGAGCGACCGGCTGGCGACGCTGCCGGTGCTGATCATCGGCGCCGGCCCGATCGGGCTCGCCGCGGCGGCGAACCTGGCCGAGCGGGGCATCGACTTCACCATCCTCGAGGCCGGTGACCGGGTCGCGTCGTCAATCCGGCTCTGGGGGCATACTCGGCTGTTCTCCCCGTGGCGGCATCTGATCGACCCCGCCTCCCGCCGCCTGCTCGAGGCCGCCGGCTGGACCGCCCCCACCCACGAGGGTCGCGCACCCACAGGGCGAGAGATCGTCGACGACTACCTCGAGCCGCTCTCGGCGCTGCCGGAGATCGGGTCTCGGATCCGGTTCGGCACCCGCGTGCTCGCGGTGACTCGCGAGGGCATGGACCGCACCCGCACAGCCGGACGCGCCACCACCCCGTTCCTGCTCCGCATCCAGACCCCCAACGGCCAGATCGAGGAAATCCCCGGGCGGGCAGTCATCGACGCGTCCGGCACCTACACCACACCCAACCCGCTCGCCTCGACCGGTCTGGACCCGATCGGCGCCGACGACGTCGACGGCCTCGTCCTGCACGCCCTCCCGGACGTCCTAGGCGCCGACCGCACCCGGTTCGCGGGCAAGCACACCGTCGTGGTCGGCGCCGGGCACTCGGCCGCGAACACCCTGATCGCCCTCGCCGAGCTCGCCAAGAGCGAGCCGGGGGCGCGGGTGACCTGGCTGATCCGCAACCCCTCCGCGATCCGCGTCTCCTCATCCCAGGACGACGAGCTCGCAGACCGCGCAAAGCTCGGCTCCCGGGTCGACCAGCTCGTTCACACCGGCCAGATCACCCTGGTCGACTCGTTCGAGATCTCCCGCCTGCAACCGAACAGCGAGGGCGGGGTCCGGCTGATCGGACGTCGTCGTGGTGAGGACGCATTCCTGGATGCCGACGTGGTGGTCAACGCCACCGGGTTCCGCCCCGACCTGAGCATGCTGCGCGAGGTCCGCCTCGAGCTGGACGACATCGTCGAAGCCCCACGCCGGCTCGCGCCGCTGATCGACCCGAACCTGCACTCCTGCGGCACCGTCCCCCCGCACGGCTTCACCGAGCTGCGCCACCCGGAACCCGGCTTCTTCCTGGTCGGAATGAAGTCCTACGGCCGCGCGCCGACGTTCCTGCTCGCCACCGGCTACGAGCAGGTCCGCTCCATCACCGCCTGGCTGGACGGCGACATGCCCGCCGCCGCCCAAGTCCAACTCACCCTTCCCGCCACCGGCGTCTGCTCCACCGACCTCGGCTCCGGCGGCGGTTCGTGCTGCTCGTGACAACGATCCGGGCGATGACCGCGGCAGACTGGCCGCAGGTCGAGGCGATCTTCGCCGCCGGCATCCAGGCCGGGGAAGCCACCTTCGAGACCACCACGCCCTCCTGGGAGCAGTTCGACGCCGGGAAGATCCCCGAGCCCCGGCTGGTCGCCGTCGACGATGCGGGGTTGGTGGTCGGCTGGGCGGCCGCGTCCCTGGTGTCGTCGCGGGAGGTCTATCGGGGCGTGATCGAGCACTCCGTCTACATCCACCCCGACCACCACGGACGAGGCATCGGCAGGCAGCTGCTCGAGGCATTCATCGCCGCGGCCGAGGACGCCGGCTACTGGATGATCCAGTCCAGCATCTTCCCGGAGAACACCGCCAGCCTGCGCCTGCACGAGCACGCCGGGTTCCGCGTCGTCGGCCACCGGGAACGCATCGCCCGCTCCCAGCTCGGCCCGCACGCCGGGTTCTGGCGGGACACGGCACTCATTGAACGTCGATCCAACCGCAACGGTAACGGCTGAGACGGTCAATCCAGGGCGAGCAGCCGCGGTGCGAGCTGCGATACGCGGCGCGCGAGGTCGGCGAACGCGGCCTCGAACTCCTGGTCGCTTCCGGTCGGCGCAGGGTCGGGCACGGACCAGTGTGCGGTGGCGCCCCGGTACGTCTCATAAGCGCGGTCACACACAGTGATGACGAAATCGTCGTCCCGGACGAGGGTGTTCACCAGTTGCGGGCGCGCAGCGCTGAGATCCAGGCTGTGGCGCATGGCGATCGCGACTGCACGCGGATCGACATCGACCGCGGGGTGAGTGCCTGCTGATAGCGCAGGGATCTCACTGACGTCGTTCCACAGCGCCTGAGCGAGTTGCGATCTAGCGGCGTTCGTTGTGGATAGGAACAGCACACGGCGGGCGCCGGCGGCGGCAAACGATCCCAGCTAGACGAGCGCGCCGGGCTTGAGTCGGACATAGGCACGCCGGCCGTCTCCCTCGGATCGGGATCGGACGACGATCCCTTCCCGCTCGAGCACGTTCAAGTGATGCGCGACGAGATTGGAGGGCAGATCCATCTCGTCGCCAAGGTCTGACGGGGACAGATCACCGAAGGTGAGCAGATCCAGCATCCGCAGTCGCGAAGGGTCGCCGAGCGCCGCGTGCTTGCGCGCTCTCATCTCCACCGAGGCGACAACACCGGGACTATGTAGGTTCAGTCGTCATCCATTGAGTCAATCTACACAGAGCCATCGGCTCAGGCCGAAGCGTCGATAGGCGAGCAAGCAGTGGCGTGGATGTACTGCGGTCGATGTTGCCTTTCGTCGTTCACCCCAAGTTCACATAGAGGCGCTTCTATGTGTCATAGATAGAAGCCCATCTATCCGACCAGCCAGGCTTGGCGAGGTCGAGAGCGGCCGAGAGGCCCTGAACGAAAGTGCACCGTGAAGATCACCACAGCAAAGTTCGCGGCCGTGGCGGCCGTGCTCGCCGCGGCTCTCGCGCTGAGCGCATGCGGAGGCCAGCAGCCCTCGAGCGGTTCCAGCGGAAACGGGCAGGACGGCTCTGCCCTGAGCGGCACTGTCGCTTCCGATGGCTCGTCGACGGTCGGCCCGCTGACCGAGGCCGCGGCCACCGAGTTCGCCGGGGTGGAGCCTGATGTGCAGGTCACCGTCGCGACCTCTGGTACCGGCGGCGGTTTCAAGACGTTCTGCGCCGGCGAGACAGACCTCTCCAACGCCTCCCGCCCGATCAAGGACGAGGAAGCCGCGGCGTGCGAGGAGGCCGGTATCGAGTTCACCGAGATCGTGATCGCGAACGACGGCCTGTCCGTCGTGGTGAACAAGGACAACGACTGGATCGACTGCATCACCGTCGACCAGCTGCACACGATCTGGGCGCCCGAGTCCGAAGGCAAGATCACCAACTGGAACCAGGTCGACCCGTCGTTCCCCGACGTTGCGCTCACCCTCTACGGCGCGGGCACCGACTCGGGAACGTTCGACTACTTCACCGGCGAGATCAACGGTGAAGAGGGCGCGAGTCGCACCGACTACAGCCCCTCCGAGGACGACAATGTCACCATCCAGGGTGTCTCCGGTGAGAAGGGCGCGATGGGCTACTTCGGCCTGAGCTACCTCGAGGAGAACACCGACGTCCTCAAGGGCCTCGAGGTCGACGGCGGCGACGGATGCGTGTTCCCGTCGACGGAGACCGTGCAGGACGGCACTTACACCCCGCTGGGCCGGCCGCTGTTCATCTACGTCAACAACGCCTCCTACGCCGACAACGCCGCGGTGACGGCGTTTGTCGACTACTTCGTCGAGAACGCCGTCACCGTCGCCGAGTCGGCCCTGTTCGTGCCCCTCACGGACGAGCAGATCACGACCGCGCAGGAAGAGCTCGCCAGCCTCGTCGGCTGACCAGCTCCCACCTGTCCAGGCCGGGGGCGGCGCGCGTCGCCCCCGGCCACCCACATGAGGAGTGTCGTGACCGCCCTGTCCACCATGCCGCGCACGAAGTCTGCGCGACGTCCCCCGTCGTCCCTGCGGGCGAAGCCACGCCCCGTCGACGTGACGATCCGGCTCGTGTTCCGCCTCGCGGCGATCGCGACGATCGTCATCACCGCCGGGATCCTGCTCGCCCTGCTGATCCCCTCGCTCGAGTTCTTCGCCGAGGTGCCAGTGTGGGAGTTCCTCTTCGGAACCCGCTGGGCACCCCGCTTCGCGGATGCCTCCTTCGGTGTCATCCCGCTCGTCACCGCCACCGCGTGGACGACCTTCATCGCGCTGCTGGTCTCCGTCCCGTTCGGCCTGGGCGCCGCGGTGTTCCTCTCCGAGTATGCCCACCACCGGGTGCGGAAGGTGCTCAAGCCCATCCTCGAGCTGCTCGCCGGCATCCCCACCGTCGTCTACGGATACTTCGCCGTCCAGTTCATCCAGGCCACGGTTCTCCGCGAGTGGCTCCAGCTCGACACCGGCTCGTTCAGCGTCCTGGCCGCAGGGTTCGTGATGGGCATCATGATCGTCCCCACGATCGCGTCGATCAGCGAGGACGCCATGTCCGCCGTGCCCAACGCACTCCGGCAAGGATCGGCCGCGCTGGGCGCGAACAGGATGCAGACCACCCTCCGGGTCGTGTTCCCGGCAGCGCTGTCGGGGATCATCGCCGCGGTCGTGCTCGGCATCTCCCGCGCCGTGGGCGAGACCATGATCGTCGCCCTCGCCGCCGGCCAGCAGGCTCGCATCGTCACCGCGCCGCTCGAAGCCGGGCAGACGATGACCGGCTTCATCGCCCAGGCCGCTCTCGGCGACTCCCAGGTCGGCTCCCTCGAATACAACACCCTGTTCGCGGTCGGGCTGCTGCTGTTCTTCATCACCCTCCTGGTGAACTTCATCAGCATCGCGATCGTCCGCCGGTTCCGGGAGGCGTACTGATGGCCACCACGACGACATCCAAGGGCATCGGCGGGGTCGTGCAACGGTCCATCCGCGGCCGCGCCAAGGGCGGCGAGACCAGTCCTCGCGCGATCATCTTCCTCATCGCGCTGTGGTTCTGTCTGCTGTTCGCCCTGGTCTTCCTCACCATGCTGCTCATCACGATCTGGATCGACGGGCAGGGCCGGCTCGACAGCCGGCTGTTCACCAACTACCCCTCCTCCAACCCCGATGACGCCGGCGCGCGCCCCGCGATCCTCGGCTCCCTGTGGGTGATCGGCACCACCGCGGTGATGACCCTCCCGTTCGGGATCGCGGCCGCGATCCACCTCGAGGAGTTCGCCGACAAGCACAACTGGGTCAACCGGGCCGTCGAGCTCAACGTGCAGAACCTCGCCGCGATCCCCTCGGTGATCTACGGCATGCTCACCCTCGCCGCGCTCGGCCTGTTCGGGATCGTCAACAAGAACCAGGTCTGGGTCGGCGCACTCGCGCTGAGCATGCTGATCCTCCCGGTCATCATCATCGCCACCCGCGAGGCGCTCCGCGCCGTCCCGGCCGAGATCCGGCAGGGCTCCCTCGCTCTGGGCGCCACGCCACTGCAGACGGTGTTCCGCAACACACTTCCCGCGGCACTCCCCGGTATTGCGACCGGGTCCATCCTCGGGCTGTCCCGCGCGCTCGGGGAGGCCGCGCCGCTGCTGCTGCTGGGCGGGCTGGTGTTCCTCCGGTTCGACCCGAACGGGCTGATGAGCGGCTACACCACCATGCCCATCCAGATCTTCAACTGGACCGGCCGCCCGCAGGACGGGTTCCACGAGCTCGCCGCCGCCACCAGCATCGTGCTGCTGGTCGTGCTGCTGGCCATGAACGCCCTGGCCATCTTCATCCGCAACCGCTACCAGCAGCGCTGGTAGCCCGAAAGGCCCCGCCATGAACGACGACACCACCGCCACGCACCCCAGCATGCACTTCGACACCGGCGGCGCCGGCCGCTCCTATCCGCTGTTCTACGAGCCGCCGACAGTCATCGACTGCCAGGACGTGAACATCTTCTACGGCGACTTCCGCGCCGTCACCGGCGTCAGCCTCGCGTTCCGCCGTCAGGAGCTCACCGCGCTGGTCGGCCCGGCCGGGTGCGGCAAGTCCACCCGGCTGCGCTCCCTGAACCTGATGAACGACCTGGTCGAAGGCGCCCGCGTCGAGGGCACAATCACCTTCAACGACGAGGACATCTACGCCAAGGACGTCGACGCGATCGAGGTGCGCCGCCGCATCGGAATGGTGTTCCAGAAGCCCAACCCCGTCCCCAAGTCCATCTACGACAACATCGCCTACGGCCCCCGCGTGACCGGGATGAAGGTCTCCTCGATGGACGATCTCGTCGAAGAGGCCCTCACTAAGGCGGCCCTGTGGACGGAAGTGAAGGACAAGCTCAAGCAGTCCGCGTTCGGCCTCTCCGGCGGGCAGCAGCAGCGCCTCTGCATCGCCCGAACCATCGCCGTGCAGCCCGAGGTGATCCTGATGGACGAGCCCTGCTCGGCGCTGGACCCGATCGCAACCACCAAGATCGAAGACCTCATGCACGAGCTGCGCGGCGAGTACACCATCGTGATAGTCACCCACAACATGCAGCAGGCCGCCCGCGTCGCCGACCGCACCGCGTTCTTCACCGCTCTGGCCGACGAGACCACCGGCGATCGCACCGGCGTGCTCGTCGAATACGACTTCACGAGCAAGCTGTTCGAGCAGCCCGCCGACCAGCGCACCGAGGACTACATCAGCGGCAGGTTCGGATGAGCCTCGCTGCCGTGCGCGGCGCCGACCGGGCCGTGCTGCTCACCCGCACCGTCGACGTGCGTGGCACCACCGCCGAGTTCCGGCACGTCGGGGTCACGGTCGTCTCCCACGACGACATCCTGCACGCGCTGCTCGAGCTCACCCACGACCCCGACTCGGTCCTCATCGTGTCCAGCGACTTCGACCGCATCCCGCTTCCTGACATGCTGGATCTGGCTGTCGCGGTCTGCGGCCCCTCGGTGATCCTCGGGCTCGGCGCCACCGACGCGGCACACTCCATCCGCACCGCGCTCGCTGCCGGGGTACGCACCACCGTCGAGCTGCCGTTGACCCCGGAACGGCTGCAGCAAGCAATGCGCCGGCTCCCGCAGG
The DNA here is from genome assembly GCA_964496445.1 of uncultured Microbacterium sp. Taxonomy (GTDB): domain Bacteria; phylum Actinomycetota; class Actinomycetes; order Actinomycetales; family Microbacteriaceae; genus Microbacterium. The sequence goes on along the minus strand of CAZBZR010000002.1, from coordinate 62,069 downwards.
CGCCACACGGTCGTGACGCCGCTGTCACGGTCGGAGATCTTACGGTCGATCCCGGCCGGCACCAGGCGTTGTGGCAGGGCACCCCGATCGAGGTCACGCCGCGAGAGTTCGCGATCCTGCACGCGCTGACCCAGGCCTACCCCTACCTCGCAACGCTCGAGCAGCTCGCCGTCGAATACGCCGGTACCGCAACCGACCCCATCGCTTCGATCCGCGTCGCGATCAAGCGAATCCGAACTCGGCTCGCCGAGGCCGGGGCACGGCCGGACCCGGCGATCGAGACCGTCCGCGGGATCGGCTACCGACTGGTCTGCTGACTGGCGAAGCCGAGCTCCACCAGTAGCCCCTCCACCCGTCCGCGGACCTCATCGCGGACTCGCCGCATCCCTGCCTCGTCGAGGGTCAGCGGGTCGTCGAGCTCCCAGTCCAAGTAGCGCCGGCCGGGGTAGACGGGGCAGGCGTCGCCGCATCCCATCGTCACCACGTAGTCAGCGGCCTGCACGACCTCGTCGGTGAGCGGTTTCGGGTAGTCGTCTGTGGGTGGCACGCCCGCCTCGGCGAGGGTCTCCGCGATCCGCGGATGCACGTCCGTCGCCGGCGCCGATCCTGCCGTGCGCACGTGTACCGCACCGCCCGCCAGGTGTCGCAGGTACGCGGCCGCGAGCTGGGAGCGACCGGCGTTCTGCACGCAGACGAACAGCACCTCGGGTGTGCCACGCAGCACCAGTCCCTTCGCCGACGCCAGTGCATCGAGACGTTCCGCCGCGTACCGGGCGGTCAGCGCGGCCAGGTGGGTGCGCACGGTGGCGCGCTGGCTGAGCAGCAGGTAGCTCTCCGCGACGTATCGGGACACGGTCTCGGCGCTGAACGTCGACGCGAAACGGTAGGCCAGATCTCGGGCGACGCTCTCGACGGCTTCTGGGAGCGCCGCCACCGGCGTCAGCCTCGATGGGCCGGCAGCCTCTGTCGGCATGTCGGCGAGGAGGCGCCCGAACCTGACCCAGGCGCGCGCCGTCAGCGTCCACTCGTCATGGTCACGCTGCACGATCGCCGCGCGCTGCAGCGCGTCGACCGCGTGCTCCGCCCGCTCGGCGGACACGTGAAGGGTCTCCGCCAGGCGCGCCGCCGGCACCCCGGCGCCGATCGCGCTGAGCACTCGCAGGTTGAGGGTGTCACCTAGCAGCGCCGCCTGCGCGGCGCGCTCGGCGGCCTCCGCCGCGTCGAGGGGTTTCCCGACCCGGTGCGGGGAGCTGTGCTCACTCGTCATCGCAGCAGGTCGTCGATCGAGGCGGCACGGTCCTCCGCGACCGACAACCAGACGAACTTCCCCTCCGGGTGCCGCACGAGCACCCCATCCTCGACGAGGATCCGCACATGGTGCGTCACCGTGGGCTGGGTCAGGCCCAGCGCGTCTGCCAGCTGACCGATCGTGGCACGACGCTGGGTGGAACCGAGGATCACGCTGAGCAACTGCAGCCTGGTGGGGTCGGCGACCACCCGCAGCGTCCGCGACAACTGCTCTGCCGCCGACCGCCCCAGCGGGGGGCCGTCAGGCTCGGGAAGAGGTCGCGTCGCATGCATCGACCGCATTCTATGTGAGGGGGGTGTCCAGCCGGTGCCTGCCCACCCACATGAGATAGACTTGCATCTATGGATCAGATGGTGGAGTCGCCCGCACTGACCGTGCTCGCCGACCCCACCCGTGCGCGGATCGTGCAGCTGATCCGCGATTCCGAGGACGGGCGGGCGCTGGTCGGGCGGCTCGCCGACGAGCTCGGGCTGCGCCAGCCCACTGTCAGCCACCACATGAGCGCCCTCCGCGCTGAGGGGATCGTGGTGCGCGAACCCGAGGGGCGCCGGGTCTGGTACTCGATCAACCCCGACCATGCCGACCGTGTCACCGCCCTGCTCGGCGCCGCGACATCGGGCGCGGGAAGCGACCCCGACCTCGATCGAGTCGTCGGCGACCTCGCCGACCGATTCCGCGGCGTGCTCGCCCGCGAGACCGTGCAGCAGTACGTCCACGATTCCTACCTGCTGCTGTCCGCCCGGGAGCACACCCCGCTGCTGGTATCGCGCACCGCGGCGTTCGCGGCGGCCCGGCTCGACGATCTCGAACGCTCCGCGGCGCACTCTCGCACCGCGGTGCCCACCGTGCTGTTCGTCTGCGTGCAGAACGCTGGCCGCTCCCAGCTGGCCGCCGGCATCCTCCGTCACCTCGCCGGTGATCGCGTCACGGTGCGCACCGCCGGGTCTGCGCCGGCCGATGACGTGCGCTCGTCGATCGTGTCCGCGCTGGACGAGATCGGGGTGCCTCTGGGTGGGGAGTTCCCCAAGCCCCTCACCGACGACGCCGTACAGGCGGCGGACTACGTGATCACGATGGGCTGCGGCGACGCTTGCCCGGTGTACCCCGGACGGCGCTACCTGGACTGGGATCTCGAAGACCCGGTCGGCAAGCCGCTCGCGGCCGTCCGCCGCATCCGCGACGACATCGATCAGCGCGTGCGCGCCCTGCTCCCGAAGGTCCTCTCGAGCGATCTCGCGAATCAATAGATTTCGGTCTATGCTTTCCGCAAAGAGGAAGCGAGACCCCATGAACGACAAGCCCACCGTCCTGTTCGTCTGCGTGCACAACGCCGGACGCTCCCAGATGGCCGCCGGCTACCTCCGGTCGATTGCCGGTGACCGGATCGAGGTGCTCTCGGCAGGGTCGGCGCCGAAGGATCAGATCAACCCGGTCGCGGTGCAGGCGATGGCCGAGGAGGGCATCGACATCGCCGGGAACACCCCGAGGATCCTCACCGTCGACGCCGTCAAGGAGTCCGATGTCGTGATCACGATGGGCTGCGGGGATGCCTGCCCGATCTTCCCCGGCAAGCGGTACGAGGACTGGGAGCTCGACGACCCGGCCGGGCAGGGCATCGAGGCGGTCCGGCCGATCCGAGACGACATCCGCAGCCGGGTACAGACCCTCATCGGTGAACTCATCCCCGCGGGGACGAGGCCATGAACGAGCACCGCGGCCAGGAGGCGCTGCTGTTCCCCGACTCCGTGCTGCACCGAGCGTCCGAACGCCTCGCCCACCAGTTCACCGGGATGGTCAGCGAGGAGACCGTCGAGCGGGTGGTGTTCGAGTCCTACGCAGCGCTGGCGCGCACCGCCACCGTCTCCACGCACCTGGCGAGCCTCGCGGAGAAGTTCGCCCGCGACCGGCTCACCGCCCTCGCCCAGTCCCGCGGGCTCATCGCCAAGCGGGTGCCGGAGATCCTCTACGTGTGCGTGCAGAACTCCGGACGCTCCCAGATGGCCGCCGCGATCACCCGGCACCTCGGTGGTGACCGCGTCCACGTCCGCTCCGCCGGCTCCCAGCCCGCCGCGGGACTACTGCCCTCCGTGCTGACAGTTCTCGAAGAGGCGGGCATCACGGTCGGCGACGAGTTCCCCAAGCCCCTCACCGACGACGTCGTGCGCGCCGCCGATGCCGTGGTCACGATGGGCTGCGGTGACGCCTGCCCGCTGTATCCGGGCAAGCGATACCTGGACTGGCAGCTCGACGACCCCGCCGATCTGGACCTCGACGGCGTCCGCGCCGTCCGCGACGAGATCCGCCGGCACGTGGAGCACCTGCTCACCGAGCTCACCCCCGACCTGACGACGGCCAGAGCGTGAGCGCCAGTGATCCCGCCCGCAGCACAGCGCAGCGGGCTTCCACCTCCGCGCTGGTACGCCGCGCCGGGGCGGAAATGCTCGGCACCGGCCTGCTGGTCACCGTCGTGGTCGGCTCCGGGATCGCCGCGCAGCGCCTCTCCGCCGACACGGGCCTGCAGCTGCTGGAGAACTCGATCGCCACCACCTTCGGCCTCGGCGTGCTGATCCTGCTGCTTGGCCCGGTCTCCGGGGCGCACTTCAATCCCGCAGTGTCGATCGCGGACGCTGTGCTTGGCCGCCGCAGCCGCATCGGACTCTCGCTCCCGCAGCTCGCTCTCTACATCACGGCACAGGTGATCGGCGCGATCGGCGGTGCGGTCCTCGCGAACGCCATGTTCGCCGTCCCCACCGCGGTCTCCGCCACCGCGCGAGCCACCCCCGCAACCGTCCTCGCCGAGATCGTGGCGACCGCGGGACTCGTGCTGCTCATCATCGGCCTAGCCCGCGCCGGCCGCCCCGTCACGGTCGTCGCGGCCGCTGTCGGCGCCTACATCGGGGCGGCCTACTGGTTCACTAGCTCGACGTCGTTCGCCAACCCCGCTGTCACGATCGGGCGGATCTTCACCGATACCTTCGCCGGCATCGCCCCCGGCTCCGTGCTGCCGTTCCTTGGCGGCCAGCTGGTCGGCGCCGCCGTCGGCCTTGGGCTGGCCGTCCTGCTGTTCCCCCATGCCACAGAGGCCGGCGACCTGGTCGCCGAGCCCGTTCTGACCGAGACGAGAGAGACGTCCTGATGACCCATATCGCCGTGATCGGCGGCAGCGACGCGGGGATCTCCGCCGCGCTGCGCGCCCGCGAGCTCGACCCCACCGCCGACGTCACCGTGATCGTCGCCGATGCCTACCCGAACTACTCCATCTGCGGCATCCCGTACTACTTCACCGGCGAAGTCGCCCCTTGGCAGTCCCTCGCCCACCGCACCCACGCCGACCTGGAAGCCACTGGCATGACGTTGCGGCTGGATACTCTCGCCACCGGCATCGACGTCGCCGACAGGCGGCTGACGTTCCGTGACCGACTCGGCGCGGAGGAGTCGATCGGCTACGACGAGCTCGTCGTCGGCACCGGCGCGCTGCCCTCGCACGCCGGGATCGCCGGGCTCGACCGGCTCGGCCCCGACGACGGCGTGCACGTCATCCACTCGATGGGCGACACCTTCGCCCTCGACGAGCATCTGACCGGCCGCGACCCGAAGACGGCGATCATCATCGGCGCCGGCTACGTCGGCCTCGAGATGACCGAAGCATTCAGCGCCCGTGGCATCCAGGTCACGCAGCTGCAGCGCGGCGCGGAGGTGCTCTCCACCCTTGACCCCGAACTCGCCGGCCTGGTCCGTGCCGAGCTCGAAGACCACGACGTGCTCGTCTACACCGACACCACCGTCCACGGCATCGAGAAGACCACGGATGGCCTCACGGTCCACGCCACCCGAGATGGGGAGGCGGTCACGCATACGGCGGACCTGGTGCTCGCCGTCGTCGGCGTCCGCCCCAACACCACCCTCCTCGAGCAGGCCGGGGCCACTCTAGGCGCCGGCCGAGCGGTCGTCGTCGACGAGCAGATGCGCACCGGCCTCCCGCACGTCTTCGCCGCCGGCGACGGCGTCATCACCCACCACCGACTCCTCGGCACCACCTACCTGCCGCTCGGCACCACCGCGCACAAGCAGGGCCGCATCGCCGGAGAGAACGCGCTGGGCGGCAGTGCCCGATTCGCCGGGTCGGTCGGCACCCAGGTCGTGAAGGTCTTCGAGGTGGTCGCGGCCCGCACCGGCCTGCGCGACCAGGACGCCGCCGGCGGCGGGTTCTCGCCGTCGACGGTCGGGTCGGTCGCGGACGACCACAAGCGGTACTACCCCGGCGCGCAGCCGATTAGCATCCGCATCACCGGCGACACCACGACCGGGCGGCTCCTCGGCGCCCAGCTGGTCGGACGTCTCGGCACCGAGACCGCCAAGCGCGTCGACACCTACGCCACCGCCCTGCACGCCGGGCTGACCGTCGAGCAGGTCTCCGACCTCGACCTCTCCTACACGCCACCGCTGGGCTCCCCATGGGACGCCGTCCAGGCCGCGACCCAGGCGTGGTCCCGCGCGCACGCGCTCACCCCCGCGGGAGTCGTGTCATGACCGCGCCCGTCGTGCTGTTCCTCTGCCAGCACAACGCCGGCCGCTCCCAGCTCGGTGCGCACCTTCTCGCCCACGCGGCGCCCGGACGGTTCACCGCAACCAGCGCCGGGATCAGCCCGGCTGAGCAGATCAACCCTGTCGTGGCCGAGGCCCTCGCCGAGCTCGGCATCGACACCACCACCGCTCACCCTCGCGCCGTGACCGTGGAGGATCTCGCGGCCGCGGACATCGTCGTCGCCATGAAGCCCGGCCTCACCCTGCCTGGCCCGGTGACGGGCGAACTGATCGAGTGGGAGTTCCCCGACCCCGACGGCTGGGGCATCAACGGCGTCAGAAACCTCCGCGACAACATCCGTGCACGCGTGCAGGAGTTCGCGGCCCAGCGGGGGTTGTAGCTGGTCGACGCTCCTCGCCTTCGTGCAGTTCCCGGAGGATCACGAGTTGTCGCGCGAACTGCGGGACAACTCAGGCGCCCTCTGTCGGGCTGCGCCATGACGCGCGTGGTCTCCTCCGCCGAATCGGTCTGATACTCTGCTCTGCTCTGCTCGGCGATCGGCCGAGTAGAAGGGAGCCGGTAGGTGATCGACGGGTATCCGACGTTCGACTTCGACCAGGTCGACTACGTCACTTCGGGCACCCACTTCAGTCACGCGCGGATCAGTGAGCTCGCTGCCCGCCCGTTCGGATCGGTCACGGAGATGGATGCCGAGCTGATCCGCCGCTGGAACCAGACCGTCGCCCCCGCCGATGTCGTCCTGCATCTCGGCGACGTCGCGCTCGGACCGATCGCCGAGTCCCTGCCGCTGACCGCGCAGCTCCACGGCCGCAAGCTCCTGGTCCCCGGCAACCACGACCGGGTCTCACCCGCGACACAGCCCCGCCGCGCGATCGAGCGATTCGCTCCGCTCTACGAGCAGGCCGGCTGGATGATCCTCCCTGAGATCATTCAAGGCACCCGTCGCGGCACCCGCATCCTCGCCTCGCACTACCCCTATTCCGGCGACACCCAGGACGCGGACCGGCACACCTCGCACCGTCCCGTCGACCGCGGCGGCCCGCTGCTGCACGGCCACACCCACGACCGAGAGAACGGGCCGGTCGGTCACCAGTTCCACGTCGGCGTCGACGCTTTCGGCTACGCGCCCATCCCGTTCACGCTCGTCGACGCATGGCTCGACGACCTCCGCCGGGAGGAGGAAGAGATCGCCGCGATCGTCCGAGAATGGACCGCGATGGGCCAGACCACACCGCTCTCCGAACTGGCCGTCAAGCTCGGGATCGACCTCGCCGCCCTCGGCGAGACGTCGGGTCAAGGTGAGCGGAGCCGCGAAGTCTAGGAAAACGCTAGACATCCCTAGACTTCGCTAGATCCGCCAGTCGTCGCGATAGTCGTGGTGATCCGCATGAGCTGCCGCGAGCTGCCGCAGCACCATCTCCAGGGTCTCGGCCGGCGCGGTCGAGGCGGGGGCGGCGAGGAACGCGTCGATGATCCGGCGCTTTGCGAGGCAGTCGGCGTGGACGCGCTGGTAGTCGATCGCGACGATCATGCGCTCCTGGCCCAACGCACACTGCGTGGCCCACACGCAGAACTCGGTATCGGCCGTTGGCGACACCGACGCGACATGGTCGGCGATCCGCTCATCCTCCTCGATCTCCTCCGTCATCGCCGTCTCCTCGAGAGCAACTTGCCGGGATCGCACACCTTGTTAGAAGTAGTCCAACGATTGGTTGGACTACTTCGGCGACGCGGATGACGCCGACGCCCGAGGGGGCACGAAACTCGGGGAAGCTGCGGCGTTCCGGCAGACGTTCTATGCGTAGCGCGCAATCAGACGGCACGCGCCCCAAGGCGCTCCTACTCCTCGCCGGTCGCCTTCGCCTCGGCAGCTTTACGTTTTCGCATGTCGTTAATGAGCTGTACGAGCGCGGGCCGCGAATCGCTCTGAGGCCCGTCGAGCTCTCCTCGGATGAACACGCGATCGGTGAACTCCTCCACGATCAACTGCTGCTCGTCCTCAGGCAAGTCGGCGATGAACGGGCCAACTTTTCGCAGTGCAAGATCCGTCCGCTTTGCCGCGCGCGCCTCGCGGTGGTGCTGAGCACCGCGACGACCGAGTAGGGCGGCGACGCCGAGAGCTCCGAGTGACGCCGCGAGGCGGGTGAGCGAAAGGCCGATGTTTGCGTCGGCTTGGGGGTCCATTGTGAACAGATGCCATAGGATCGCCCCGACACCGGCTGCACCAACGATCGCGGCGGCGATGTCGCATAGCCACGCGGAAACGGACTTGTTTCGAGCGTACTTTCCGTAATCAGTCGCGACCGTCCAAGCCGTGGTCGCGTGGACCGTCTTCCTTGCTGATTCTTCGTGCTTCGCGAGCAGATCCAGACTCGCGTTCGCGGTGTCTCGATGCTCGAGGTCCGCTTTGCTCCAGTCATCGAATCTCTCTTGGATGACTTTCTCGTGGTTCTCTAGCGCGGCCGTTACCGCGGACGTCGAGTCTGCGGAGAACGCTGCTATCGCCTCTGAGATCCGCTGGCGCTCCGCCTCGACCGCAGCGCTGAGCTTATCTTCTGTGACTTGCAGCGCCTCTAGCTGGCCTCTGAGTGACTCGACTTCACCCACTACGCCTGCCAACGCTGTCGATGACTTCGTTGCAAACGAGTCGATTGACGACTGGATCCCGGACAGATACTTCGCAGGCTTTAGCGGCGGCCACGAAGCTAGCGAGTCGACGATGCCGTCAGTCTGACTGACGACCCCGCTGAGCGCGACGATCTCTGCCGCGACCTGATCCAGGGACTGGTTCCAGTTGCTCGCCTGCGTGTGTACGGCGGCGAGCATCGATGGCGTTACTTCGAGCGGATCGGACTCGCTGCGTCTGCGCTCGAGCAACTCAATTACAGCCCCGACGTAGACAAGCGCTTCCGTCGAAGCGGTGTCGCCTGGATCGATGCTCAGCGCATTGATCGTCGCTCTTGCGCGATCCACCTCGCCCCAGAGCGGGTGCGAACGGAATCGATCGTTCCACAGAGTCATGTGGCCCTCCCAGTCACGAGAAGAGTAGGCGATGCGTCGGACAGGCGTTCGGTTGACACATTGGCACACGCTCGTTCGCGCGGATCATGACAGGGCCCCAGCACGACGGGGTGCAATGTCGCGAGATCGCGGTAGAACTGTGGCTATGACCGACGTCGTTTTCTGGGCCGCTGTGCAGGGTATCGGGACTCTCCTCGCTGCTATTGCCGCGATCATCGCCCTCGTCATCGCCGGGAGGCAGTTGGGAGCACTCATAGCCTCGAACAAGCTTCTCGCCGCCTCCAACGACGCGATGACCGAGTCGAATCTCGCGCTCACTCGTCCGTACGTCGTAGTCGATTTCGAGTTTTCGGTATCGGCGGGCCGGAATGGTGGAAGCTTCGGCACCTCGGTTTTCGTCGTCATCCGCAACGACGGACGGACGCCTGCGCACAATGTGAGGATGATCGTCGACCAACCGTTCGCGCCGATCTCCCAACCCGATACGGATGGATGGCGCAAGAGCATCGAAGATCTCAATCGAATGACCGACGGATCGACGGTCCTGTGCTCGCTAACGAACTCGCGACCGCTGAAGTACTACCTCGATGGCGTCGAGTTCTTCGGGAAGGCGGACGAGCCAGCACCCAGCTGGATCGTTGGCGTCCGGTATGAGGATGCGGGCGGCCGGGAGTTTCGCGACAGGTTCGTCCTCGAGGTCGAGCCGTGGCGTCGCTCCGTGGCCGTTGCTGAACCGCTGGCTCGGATCGGGAAGTACATCGACTCGGTCGCGCACGAGGTGAAGAGCCTGAGCGGAGTTGTGAAGTCGAAGCGGCTCGACTTCAACATCAATGTTCCTGACGTTGAGGGACGCGCGACGTCGTGACCAACGAACTGGTTCCGGGTGACGTCCGCGTTGGGCATATCAGCGACGGCATCGACGAAGGCCCGGTACAGTCAGGCACGCTCACGTTCGATGAAGAGGGCGGCGCGCAGCTGCTCGTCGCATACTTGTATGACCCACCCGGTGAACAGCAGCCACAGTTCGCGAGGACATCAACGTGGTTTCGGTTCGCGGACGATTCAAAGCCCCCGAAGACCCTGCTGTTCTTTGATAGTCGAGGGATCGTAACGCTCGTCGACAACCGCCTCGGCGGTGCATCGCTCGGGTCCTACCCGCTCGGGCGGCTACGGCCGCAGATACTCATCTTCCAGCGACCCCGCACATTCAAGGAGGAGTATCGGGTCCGGGACTTCAAGTCGACGATCGATGGCCTCGAGGCGTTCACGGGCTTCCGGCCGATCAGTTTCGAGACCGTTCACAACGAGGACGGGTACCGAACCACGATCGCGATCGAGCCCTCGGAGCGCATCGAATGGGACGCCTGCGGCTTTCACTACGTGATCCGAGCAAATGCCGCATGGACCGGCCAAGAAGGCCGAAGTTTCGAGCTGATTGACAGTCGGCCGTATGTGCAGACGACCAACGAGGCGGGCGCTACGCCGCATGATCATCTCGCGGCACAGTGGTCGATCCGGGCACTTCTCACGCTCGTCTTCGGAATCAAGCTCGCGTGGCGCTCGCATCAGCTACGAGACGACGAGTTCCCCATGTGGATGCTCGGTGGTGACGCTCACGACCCGCACTTCGTCGACGTGCAGCTCGAGGGCACCGTGAAGCAGCACCGCGGGCCGAAGCCGGAAGCCGTGAGCTTGCAGTTCCCGCTCGTTAGGCTCGCCGACTTGGGCAGCGAAGGCATGCGGAGGTGGGTTGAGTTGTATGCAGATGAGGTTTTCGAACGAGCCGTGCAGCCCGCGGTTGAGGTCATCAACGGTGCGACATCGTTCCTCGAACCTCAGCTCATGATGCTGGCGATCTCGCTTGACCGATTCGGCCACTTTCGACACGGTGATCGGCGGCGCAGGGCAATGTGGGAGAACATCGAGAGGTGCCTCATCGATGCACAACTCGACTGGCCGGAAATCGGCAGTCGACGAGGCATCGCGATGGCGATCTCAAACATCAACAACGATCTGAAGCACCCGGATCGAGAACAGTATCCAGACACCACGGAACTCGCTGGCGCGGTCTACCTCTCGAAGATCATCGTGCGTGCTCAGCTTTTCGATCTCCTGGGCTTGCCAGACGCGCTTCGACAGAGCTTCCTTCGATCCAATGATGCCCGGAACGCGGTAGATGTCTTCGTGAGGCACGGCTTGCGGGCCGACGACGACGGAATCATCACCAAGTCGGAGCCCGCCGCACCGGATTCGTGACAACTCGTATGAGACAGATCGCTCTACCGAAGCTGCGGTTCGAGCGAGAAAGGCCCAGGTCAGCGATGCCGGGGCCTGTCAGTTCGCGTGAGATCCGACACGCGGCCTATCGCGCCGGGTAGCCGGCCGGCTGGTCCGCTCCCTCGATGACCGCGCGGAGGTCGTCGAGCGGAAGGTTCGCGCCGAACGCGGGATGGCCGGGCTGGAGGACCTCACCCGTGGCGAGCGGGCCGAGGGGGAGCGGGTCGAAGCCGAGGGCGTCGACGAGGTCGGCGACCGCCGCGACGTCGTCGGGTTCGCCGGCGAGGGCGATCGCCTTGCGTCCGTCCGCGCCGGCGGGTCGGGCACCTGCTTCCAGGTCGTGATAGCCCATGTGATTGAGCGCCTTCACCACGCGCGCGCCCGGCAGGTGCGCCTGCACGATCTCGCTCGTGGTGGTGCGCGGATCGTTCAGATCGTCGCGGATCCCGTCGGTCTCCCACCAGTAGTTCATCGCGTCCACCACGATCTTCCCCGCGAGCTCGGCGGCCGGGATGTCGCGGTACTTCCCGAGCGGCAGGGCGAGCACGACGAGGTCGGCCGCGCGCGCGGCGTCGGCGGGGTGCACCGCGACGGCGCCGGGCGTGAGCACGTCGGCGGTGAGGGCGATCTTCGCGGGGTCTCCCGACCCGGCCAGGAGCACGCGGTAGCCGGCGGACAGGGCCAGGCGCGCGAGCACGGTGCCCACCTTGCCGGCGCCGAGGATGCCGAGAGTGAGGGGAGTGGTCATGTCGTCCTCCTCAGCGGCGGAAGGCCGCACCGGTGATGGCCGGGGCGGCGGGGGCCTCGGCGAGGAGCTCGCGCACCATCGGGATGACGCGCGTGCCGTAGAGCTCGACGGCGCGCAGCCGCGCGCTGGCCGGAACCGTGCCGCCGGTGGTGTAGATGAGGTCGAAGCGTCCGACGTCCAGGGCGCGGATGGCCGCCGCGATCTTGCGGGCGATCGTCTCGGGCGACCCGACGTACAGCGACCCGTGCGCCACCTCGGCCTCGAAGTCCGAGCGGCGCATGGCGGGCCATCCGCGCTGCTGCCCGATCTTGTCGTGCAGCTCCTTGTAGCCCGGGTAGTACAGCTCCTTGGCCTCCTCGTCGGTCTCGGCGAGGAATCCCGGGGAGTGCATGCCCACCGGGAAGACGGGCGTGCCCAGCTGCCCGGTCGCGCGACGGTAGAGGTCCACGTAGGGGGCGAACCGGCTCGGCGCGCCGCCGATGATGGCGAGCATGAGGCGGAAGCCATAGTGCGCGGTGCGGACGACCGACTGCGGGGTGCCGCCGACGCCCACCCACGTGCGCAGGCGCCCCGACTCGGTCTTCGGGAAGACGTCGGCCTCGTGGAGCGCCGGGCGGGTGGTGCCCTCCCACGTGACGGGCTTCTCGTCCAGGAGGCGCGAGAACAGGTCGATCTTCTCGTCGAAGAGGAGGTCGTAGTCGGCCAGGTCGTAGCCGAAGAGGGGGAAGGACTCGGTGAACGATCCGCGCCCGAGAATGACCTCGGCGCGGCCGTGGGAGAGGGCGTCGACCGTGGCGAACCGCTGGAACACGCGCACCGGGTCATCCGAGGACAGCACCGTCACGCCGGATCCGAGCCGGATGCGCTCGGTCGCGGTGGCGATGCCGGCGAGCACCGTCTCGGGCGTGGAGATCGCGAACTCGGGACGGTGATGCTCGCCGACGGCGATCGCGTCGATGCCGACGTCGTCGGCGAGGACCGCCTCGGCGAGGGTCGCACGGATGGCCGCGGCGTACGAGATGACGTTGCCGTCGTCGTCGCGCGGCAGGTCGCCGAAGCTGTCGATGCCGAACTCGATCTGGGAGGCGTCCATGGGTCGATCCCTCTCTAGGATTGATGTGTCAATACCGCGCAACAGCGAAGTTGACGTATCAATTCCCGAGGAGGAGGCGAGATGGCCGACCGGCGCCGGACGATGCCCACGCGGGAGCAGCTGCGCATCTGGCGCGACTACACAGAGACCGCGGATGCGCTGCGCTCACGGCTGGCGGCACGTCTCCAGTCCGACTCGGCGATGTCGGCTGGGGATTACCAGGCGCTGCTGGCCCTGACCGAGGCGCCGGGCTACACCCTGCGCTCGTCCGAGCTGGCCGCGGCGATGACCTGGGAGCGCAGCCGCCTGTCGCATCACCTCGGACGGATGCAGGATCGCGGCCTCATCACCCGCCGCCCGTGCGCCGACGGATCGCACGGCGTGGAGGTGACGGCCACGGATGCCGGCCGTGAGGCGTTCCGCGCGGCGTCCGTGCCACATCTGCGCGTCGTCCGCGAGCTCTTCCTCGACGCGCTCACCCCCGAGATGCTCGCCCAGCTCGACACGATCTCCACCGCGATGCGCGCTCACCTCGATCTGGCGGTCCGCCCCGCCGGGACGGCCTAGGTCGTGTTGCTGAAGGCTTCTGTTGAGTCGGTAGCTTGTTCATGTGCTTCGTGATTCGGTGTCGGTGGCAACGGATATCCATGCGTCCGTTGAGGCTGTCTGGCGGTTCTTGACCGCTGGCCGAGGCACATGGTGGCCTGAGATGCTTTTCGAGGCGTCCGTGGGCTCCCCGCTCGTTGAGACCTGGGTCGAGGAAGGCCACCAAGTAAGCGCGACGGGAAACGTCACGCGATGCGACGAGCCGCATCTTCTCGGATTCAGCTGGATCGAAGAAAGCTGGGATCATCCTCTCGACGTAGTGATCGACCTCGTCGCGCACGAGGAGTCGACTTTGGTCACGCTCACGGAGTCAGGATTCTTCCGCGCGCGGACTCCGCACTCGTTGCCGGCGGAACACGAAGAGGGCTGGCGATACCACTTGGCGCGCTTGAAGCGGGCCAGCGAGGGTGAAGCAGTCGACGTCGATGCTCAGTAAACGCCGCTGGAGAGCCAGTGGAGTGTTGCAGCGAGGCAGAGTCCGGCGTGGTAGTTGCGGGCGGTCTTGTCTGAGCGCATCGCGATTCCGCGCCACTGCTTCAGTTTGTTGAAGCACCGTTCGACGACGTTGCGACCGCGGTAGCGGGTCCGCTGCTGGCCACCGAAGTCGATCGGTCGCCCGCGACGCTTGCGGCGGTGAATGATCTGATCGTCACGCTCAGGGATCGTCGCGGCGATCCCGCGCTCGCGTAGCCAGGGCCGATTCGCCTTCGACGGATAGCCCTTGTCCGCCATCACCCGGTCCGGCCTCGACCGCGGCCTACCTCTCGCGCCTTGGACGCGGATCTCGCTCAGCGTCGCGGCCAGCATGCTGGTGTCCGTCGCCTGCCCAGGCGTGAGGATGAACGCGAGAGCACGTCCCTTTCCGTCGCAGACCAGGTGACTCTTCGTCGTCAGCCCGCCCCGGGAGCGGCCGATCGCATGATCAGGCGGCTCAGCCCCGAACTTCCTGTAGTTCGACAGAGCCCCCCGTGACCCGCGGAAGGGTGGCGCCGTGCTGATGCACGCGCACGATCGTCGAGTCGATCGACGCCACCCAATCCAGGGCCCCCGCCTGCTGAGCAAGCGACTGCGTATTCTCCAGCACCCGAGCCCACACGCCCTGCTCAGACCACCGGTTGAAATTCTTGTAGATCGTGTTCCAGTTCCCGAACCGCTCCGGCACGTCCCGCCACGGCGCCCCGGTCCGGAACCGCCACGCCGTCGCCTCGACCACCATGCGCCGATCCGCCGGCGGCCGTCCCGTCGACTTCACCGTCGGGAACAACGGACCGATCACAGCCCACGCCTCATCAGAGATCACATCACGCGACACACGGTTAAGACTCGCCCACGAGGAACCCAAGGAGGTTTAGCAGCACGGCCTAGCCGAGAGACCGGATGCGACGGGCCATGCGGTCGGCGCTGGCCGCCGCATACGGCGAGCCGACGGCGTTGAGGTGCCCGTGGGGCACGCCCGCCGCCACGACGTACTCCACGGCGACGCCGGCGTCGGCGAGCTGCCGGGCGAACTCCTCGCCGGAGGCGCGCAGATCGTCGAACTCGTCGGTCTCGAGGTAGGTGGGCGGGAACCCGCGGAGATCGGCCAGCGCCGGGAACGCGCCGGCGTCGGGGGCGGCTCCGCCGAGGTAGTTGGCGTTGAGCTGGACGGTCTGGGCGGGACGGAAGCGGAACGCCTCGGGCACCTGCGCGACGAGCGCCGCCAGGGCCGCGTCGGGCGCCGGCACCTCGGCGTGCAGCAGCGGGTACATCAGGAGAGCGAGTGCGGGCGGGTCGCCGGCGTCGCGGGCGCGCAGCGTCACCGCGGCCGCGAGGCATCCGCCGGCGCTGGCACCTCCTACGGCGACGGGGCCGCCGGAGGTGGTGCGGATCCACTCGTACACCGCCACGCAGTCCTCCAGCGGCACCGGGTGGTGCACGCCGTCCACCGCCAGGCGGTAGTCCACCGACACCACGAGGGCATCCGTCCGCAGCGCGAGGGCGCGGCTGACCGCATCCGCCTCGGGCATGTCGAGGTCACCGGTGATGAAGGCGCCGCCGTGCATCCACATCACCGTGACCGGCGAGGTCGCCGACGGCGACCGGTAGGTGCGCACCGGCACCTCGCCGTGGGGGCCGTCGATGCGGAGGTCGGCGATCTCGAGCTCTCCCGGCTCGGGCGGTCCCATCGGCGCGGCGATCTCCGCCCACGCGTCCACGCCGCCGGTCGCAGGGTCGGTCGGGCCGGCCGGCACATGCCACAGCCGCGCCACTCGTTCGGCGTACTCGGGCGCCCACTGCCCGCGGGGTGTGGTGGTCGGATCCTCGGTCATGGCCCTCCTCGACGCTGCGCTGCGCCGACACGTTACCGGGTCGCGGGCGACGGCCGTGACGCACCGGCGGGGGTAGCGTCGAAGGATGCCCGAGATCCACCGCGCCCCTGTGCGCGACATCGCTCCCGAGACGCTCTACCGCATCCTCTGGCTCCGGGTGAGCGTGTTCGTCGTCGAGCAGGAGGCCGCCTATGCCGAGCTCGACGGCCGCGACCTCGAGCCCGGGGCCGAGCTGCTGTGGATCGAGGCCGACGGCGATGTCGTCGCCACCGCGCGAATCCTCTCCGACGGCTCCGCGGAGCGCATCGGCCGGGTCGCGACCGCCGCATCCGCGCGGGGGCTCGGCTACGCGGCAGATCTCATGCGGGCCGCGGTCGCGCGCTGCGACGAGCGAGCGCCCGGCGTGCCCGTGGATCTCGACGCCCAACGGCATCTGGAGGGATGGTACGGCCGGTTCGGGTTCGTCCGAGCGGGCGAGGAGTTCGTCGAAGACCGCATTGCGCACATCCCCATGCGCCGCACCACCCGGCGCACCGAGCGACTCGTCCTGCGCGCGTGGACGGCCGAGCCCGACGACCTCGCCTTCGTCTTCGACACCTACCGCCGCGACGAGGTCGCGCGCTGGCTGGGCCCGACGCCGCGACCCATGACCGAGCCGGCGCAGGCGCGCGCGGCGGTGGAGCGCTGGCAGAGTCTCGCGGACGGCGTGCTCGGGGTGCGGGCGATCTCGACCCTCGACGGCCGGCGACGCGGCAGCATCCTGCTCAAGCGCATCCCGTGGTCGGCGGATGCGGTGCCCGCCGGCACCGCGGAGGACATCGAGATCGGCTGGCACCTGCACCCCGATGCGTGGGGCGCGGGCTACGCCTCCGAGGCCGCCGCGGCCGTGCTCGAGGAGGCCTGGGCGGCGGGCCTCGAGCGGATCGTCGCGGTGACGAACCCGGCGAACCTCGCCTCACAGGCGGTGTGCCGCCGCATCGGGATGCGCCACCTCGGACAGAGCGACCGCTACTACGACGCCGTGTGCGAGCTGTTCGAGATCACGCGGCCCTAACGCGGCGGCCCGCCGTCCGCAACGGGTGCGCGCCGAGGCATCCGGCGGCCAGGATGGGGGCATGGCATCGATCCCGACCGTGACCCTCAACGACGGCACCGCCTTCCCCGAGCTCGGCCTCGGCACCTACAATCTCCGCGGTGCCGAGGGGGTGGACGCGATGCTGGCCGCGCTCGCGTCGGGCTACCGGCTGCTGGATTCGGCCGTGAACTACGAGAACGAGGCCGAGGTCGGGGAGGCGGTGCGCCGCAGCGACGTGCCACGCGACGAGATCCTCGTCACCACGAAGATCCCCGGCCGCGACCACGGCTACGACGAGGCCACCGCCAGCATCCACCGCTCGCTGGACACGCTGGGGCTCGACCGCGTCGATCTCGCCTTGATCCACTGGCCGAATCCGAGCGTGGACCGCTACGTCGACACGTGGCGGGCGATGGTCGAGCTGCGAAGCGCGGGCGTGGTCACCTCGATCGGCGTCTCGAACTTCACCGCCGCGATGCTCCGCCGGATCATCGACGCCACCGGCGTGGTGCCCGCCGTCAACCAGGTGGAGCTGCATCCGTACTTCCCGCAGGCCCAGCTGCGCGCCGTGCACGCCGAGCTCGGCATCCGCACCGAGAGCTGGAGCCCCCTCGCCCGCCGCACCGAGCTGCTGAGCGAGCCGGTGGTCGCCGACATCGCCGCCGCGCACGGGGTGAGCCCGACGCGCGCGGTGCTCCGCTGGCACGTGCAGCTCGGATCGACCCCGATCCCGAAGTCGGCCGACCCGGCCCGCCAGCGCGAGAACGCGGACGTGTTCGGCTTCGCCCTCACCGACGACGAGGTGGCCGCGATCTCGGCGCTCGAGCGCGGGCGGCTGTGGGGCGGAGATCCCGAGACCCACGAAGAGATGTAGTCAGCGCGCGGCGGCCAGCCACTGCGCGAAGCTCTGCGAGCCCCGTTCGACGCCGGGACCGGGCAGGAGCGAGCCGTCGCGCTGTGCGCGTCCGAAGGCGCCCGGCAGCGACACGCGCGGCACCGGGCCCCGGACGCCGCGCGCGCGGGCGTAGGCGCGCACCATGTCCGACAACTCCTCCTCGCGCGGGCCGGCGAGGTCGGGCACCCGGCCGGCGGGGCCGGCGACCGCGAGCTCCGCGAGTCGCGCGGCCACCTCCCGCGCCGCGACCGGCTGCGTCCGCATCCGCGGTGCCAGGTGGAGCGGTCCGACGCGGACGGTGCCGAACATCTGCGCGGCGAACTCGTGGAACTGCGTGGTGCGGAGGATGGTCCAGGGGACCGGGGCCGCCTCGACGAGGCCCTCCTGCACCGCCTTGCCGGCGTAGTAGGCATGGGGCGCGCGGTCCACGCCCACGATCGACAGCGCCACGTGGTGACCGACGCCCGCGCGCGAGGCCGCGGCGAGGAGGTGGGTCGTCGCGGCGCGGAAGAACGCGATCGAGGCGGCCGCGCGGATCGTCGCGACGCTCGTGACGTCGATGACCGCGTCAACGCCCGCGAGAGCCGCCTCCAGCCCCCGGCCGGTGGCGACGTCGACCCCCGTGGAGCGCGCGATCACGACCGGTTGGTGGCCGAGCGCGTGCAGCGCCGTGACGGTGTGGCGTCCGACCGTGCCGGTGCCCCCGGCCACGGCGACCCTCACCGCGTCGCCTCCGGTTCTTCGGGGGCGAGCTCCGCCGGCTCGGGCAGGGCCGATCCCGGCGGACTCGGCTCGACGGCGGGCTTGGCGAGGGTCGCGATGACGACGCCCGCCAGCGCGATCGCGCCGCCGATCGCCTTGACCGGGTCCAGCGTCTCGCCCAGGAGCAGGGCGAACCCGTAGCCCAAGGCGGGGATCGCGGCGGTGGCGACGCCGGAGATCGCCGCGGGCACGCGTTCGGCGCCGTAGTTGAACAGCACGAGGGTGGGGGCGGTCACCACGAGGGCGAGGGCGAGGATGCTGAGGAGCCCGCGCAGATCGGTGGGGACGGCCAGCGTGCCGGTCATCGCCTCCCAGCCGAGCCACGGGAGCATGAGCACCGTGCCCCACACGCCCGTGGCGGTGGCCAGCGACAGCGCGTCGGGAGCATCCTCGCGTCCGCCGTCCCGGCGCAGCAGCACCGTGTAGATCGCGTACGACGCGAGCGCGCCGATGTTCAGCGCGACGCCCAGATCGAAGCGGAAGCCCGCAGCGGCGACGAGCATGACCCCGGCGGTGGCCAGGAGCAGGCCCACGATCGTGCGGCCGGACAGGCGCTCGCGGATGAGGGCGACCGCGGCGACGGCCGTCAAGACCGGCAGCAGCGAGACGACGAGGGCGGCGGTGCCGGGTGTGGTGAACAGCAGTCCGATGTTGGCGAGGGCGTAGTAGAGCGTCACGCCGGTGAGGCCGAGGAGGATGGTGCGGGGCGCACGGAGCGTGCGCCGGAACGCCGGACGCCGGATGGCCAGCGGCACGAGCACGACCAGCGCCAGCGCGAAGCGCAGCACCGACAGCACCGCGGGCGATCCCGTCTCCAGCGCCCAGCCGGAGAGCACGTACGCGAAGGACCACAGCACGACGGAGAGGCCGATCGCGCCGATCGGCAGCCAGCGGGCGCTCACGCGGTCAGAGCTCGATGCCGTGGTCGGGATCGTTCACGCCGGCGTTGCGCCCGCGCCACGACTCGTATGCGATCAGCCATCCGACCGACACCGCCGCCCCCAGGACGATGCCCAGCCACACGTTGCCGAACACGAGCCCGAAGAGCACGCCCAGCGCCAGCAGCAGCACGGTGCCGAGGAGCCAACGGGTGCGGCCGCGCGGCAGGCGGGAGCGGGGTTCGGGCATGACGACAGCCTAGAGCCTCGCCGTGCGCGCTCCCTGCCCCGGCCCCCTCACCGGTCGCGGTGGTCTTCGGGGTGCAGACGCGCGCCGCGGCGGGGTTCGACGACCCCGCTGGCGTAGATGAGCCGGATGACGCGCTGACGCTGGCCCGTCCACGGGGCCAGGAGCTCCAGCATCCCGTCGTCGTCGACGCGCGTTCCCGTCAGCGCGTAGCCGACGTGGTGGGCGAGATGGTAGTCGCCGACGCTCACCGCGTCGGGGTCGCCGAAGGCCCGGATGCGGGTCTCCGCACTGGTCCAGACGCCCACGCCCGGCAGGCTCGTGAGCACGCGGTCGCGCTCCGGGCCGCTCTCGGCCGCCGCCGCCGCCCGGGCGATGGCGTCGCCGCGGCGGGCAGCGGCGACGATCGTCTGCGACTGCGGCGGCTCCAGGCCCGCGCGATGCCACGCCCACGACGGCACGCGCCGCCATCCCTCGACGGTGGGCGGGGCGAACATCGGCTGGGGCGTCGGGCCGGGTGCGCGCTCGCCGTACCACGTCAGTACCCGCCGCCATGCGGCGAACGCCTGCAGCCCCGTGACCTTCTGCTCGAAGATCGCGCTGACGAGGTCGTCGAAGACGAGGTCGGTGCGGCCGATGCGCAGGCCCGGGGAGCGGTGGTGCGCCGCGGCGATGAGCGGATGATGCGAGGCGTCGAAGCCGGCCGGGTCATCGCGCGCCCCGCAGAGGCTCGGCACCTGCTCCAGCGCCCAGTCCGCTCCCGGGCCCCACGCCGCCGCCCGCACCGCGCCGCCGACGCTCTGGCGCAGGGCCAGCGTCGCGATGCCCTGCGGCGTGCGGCTCGCGCGCCAGATCACGCCGCCCGCGGTGGTCAGCGCGGGGTCGTTGGCGCCGTGGCGCTGGGCGAGGACGGCGCGCCCGAGGTCGAGCGGATGCCGCGGGCGGTACTCCGTCTCCCGGGGCCGCGCCGGCGCCGGCCGGGGGTCGCGGGCCGGCCCGCCCGCCCGGGGGTCGCGGGCCGGGCCGTCCGGCCGGGGGTCGCGGGCCGTGCCGCCCGCGCCGGCCGAGCGGGCGGCCCGTGCCGCGCGCATCCCGGTCGGTCCCATGCCGCCACCCTACGTCGGGCCACCCCCAGCCCGGGCCCTCCGCCTCCGCGCCCTCCTCCGCCGTGCGAGCCGCCTCCGCCGCGCGACCCGTTCTTCGGGGCGCGGGCTTTCGCGCGGCGCGCGGGCATTTCGGCCCCGGAAGCCCGCGCCTGGGCCGATTGCCCGCATCCGGGGAGGGCGAAGGCGGGGGCGCGCTGGAGGGAGGGAGGGGCTAGAAGCGGTCGGGGGAGGGGGTGCCGTGGCTGTAGCGGATGACGACGTCGGCGTGCCGGTCGAAGCGATACCCGACGCCGCGGACGGTGCGCACGATGTCTTCGTAGGCCCCGAGCTTGGCGCGCAGGCGGCGCACGTGCACGTCGATGGTGCGCTCGCCGGGCGCCTCGTCCTCGGCGGCGTTCTGCCACAGCGACGCGACGAGCTCACTGCGGTCGATCGTGCGGCCCTCGCGCAGGACGAGATACTGCAGCAGCTCGAACTCCTTGAAGGTGAACTGTGCCGACTCGCCGTCCAGCAGCACGCGCTTGCGGGAGATGTCCACCACGACCCCGCCGGGAGCGCGGTCGGCCTCCTCCGGCTCGTCCTTGGTGCGGGCGACGGCGGCCGGCTCGTGGAGGGCGAGGCGCACCACGTCGACGTCGCGGCCGCCGGCTCCGGTCGGCGCGAGGGCGACGGTGGCGTACGTCTGGGCGCTCGGGGCGAGGTCGGCGATCGTGCGGCGCAGCGCCTCGACGAGGACGCCGAGCGTCACGCCGTCGGCCGCGGCCTTGGCCTCGTCGAGACCGACGTACAGGGCGAAGCCGCGCGGCGCGGTGCCGGGGGGCAGGTGACGGGCGGGCTGTGCGGGCTGCTCGGGAGCGGGCGTCGGCACGGCGCGGAGGTGGCGGACGGGGGCGGGACGGTCGAGGAGGGCGGGAGTCGACATGTGAGGAGAAGTCCTTGCGGCAGGAACCCCGTCAGGTGGTGCGGGATTCGGATGCGGTGGGGTGGGCCGCGACGGCCCGGGGAGCGAGGCATCCGGGTACGCGTGATCGACGCGCTTCCCGGTGCGCTCGGGGACGCAGGATCGCTCGGCGTTCAGAAGCGCGAGCGGCGTCCGGCAGGAGTCACCGTGTCAGCGACACATTCGACACATGACGACGCGGCCGGCCATCATCAGGCCGGCAGTCCCGTTCGCCTCCCAGGCGGACAGAGAACGCGCGTTGTCAGTCATGCGGCCGATTATGTCGGATTGCGTCGCCGTGCGTCAAACCCGGGACGGCGGATGCGGGAACTGTGACGGCGTGTGACGGAGCTGCCAGTCGGCGGCGGTGGCGGCTGGAAGCGGTCCCGCGGCGGCCGATGCAGCCCCTAGGCTGGCGCGGTGAGCACCTCTCCCACCGGCAGCCCCGACTACCGCGACAGCGGTCTCGTCTTCCCCGCCGGCTTCACGCTCGGCTCGGCCACCGCCTCCTATCAGGTGGAGGGCGCCGCGGCCGAGGACGGCCGGCGCCCCTCCATCTGGGACACCTTCAGCAGAACGCCCGGGAAGGTGTGGAACGGCGACACCGGCGACGTGGCGTGCGACCACTACCACCGGTGGGAGTCCGACCTCGACCTCATGCAGGAGCTGGGGCTGGACGCCTACCGCTTCTCGATCGCGTGGCCGCGGATCGTGCCCGAGGGCACCGGCGCGGTGAACCAGGCCGGCATCGACTTCTACTCGCGGCTGGTCGACGGGCTCCTCGCCCGCGGCATCCGCCCGGTCGCGACGCTCTACCACTGGGACCTGCCGCAGCCGCTGGAGGACGCCGGCGGCTGGCCGGTGCGCGCGACGGCCGACGCGTTCGAGCGCTACGCCGAGGTGATGGGGGCCGCGCTCGGCGATCGCGTGCACACCTGGACCACGCTGAACGAGCCGTGGTGCTCGGCGTACCTGGGCTACGGGCAGGGCGGCCACGCGCCCGGACGACACGAGCCCGCCGCCGCGCTGGCCGCCGTCCACCACCTGAACCTCGCGCACGGCCGTGCCGTCCAGGCGCTGCGGGCGACCTCCACGGGCGACCCGGAGTACTCGGTGACGCTGAACTTCCACGTCGCCCGCGGGAGAGGCGACCACGCCGCCGAGGCGGTCCGCCGGGTCGACGCCCTCGCCAACCGCGCGTTCACGGGACCGATGCTGCGCGGCGCCTACCCCGACGACCTGCTGGCGGACACCGCATCCGTCACGGACTGGTCGTTCGTGCAGGACGGCGACCTCGCCGCCATCCACCAGCCCATCGACGTGCTCGGGGTCAACTACTACTCCACGGTGACGGTGCAGCTGTGGGACGGCGTCTCACCCAAGCAGCAGAACGACGGTCACAAGCGGAGCGCCGGCGGCACCGCATGGCCCGGCAGCGACGACGTGCTGGAGTTCCTGGAGCAGCCGGGGCCGTACACGGCGATGGGGTGGAACATCGCGCCGGAGGGCCTCGAGGAGCTGCTGCTGTCGCTGAGGGAGCAGTTCCCCGCGCAGCCCCTGATGGTGACCGAGAACGGCGCGGCGTTCGACGACGTCGTCGCCGATGACGGCTCGGTGCCCGATCCGGAGCGCCAGGACTACCTGCGCCGCCACTTCACCGCCGCGCATCGGGCGATGGCGCAGGGCGTGGACCTCCGCGGGTATTTCGTGTGGTCGCTGCTGGACAACTTCGAGTGGGGCTACGGCTACGCCAAGCGCTTCGGCATCGTCCGGGTCGACTTCGACACGCTCGAGCGGACGGTGAAGGACAGCGGCCGCTGGTACGCCGAGCTCGCCCGCACCCGCGTCCTCCCCGCTTAACCCGCGCGCCCCGCTCCCGCCCGCCCCGCCGCCCCCACCCGGCTCGCCGAGCCAGGGGATTCTCGCCGAAACCGAGGGCGACGGCATCCGTTTCGACGAGAATCCCCGGTTTCGGCGGGTGGGGAGGCCGGATGCGGCGGAGGCGGCGGGTGCGGCGCCGGATGCGGCGGAGAGGCGTAGCCTGTCGGGGTGACGGAACTGCGCTTCACCGACGAGAAGGACGCCTCGCGCTACACGCTGCACAAGGGCGACGCCCTCGTCAGCGTGCTGGACTACCGCGACGACGGCCGTACGGTCGCGATGACGCGCGCCTACACGATCCCGACCTACCGCGGGTCCGGGTACGCCGGCGAGCTCGTCGACCGGGCCGTCGCGCAGCTGGAGGCCGCCGGCGACCGCGAGGTGCTCCCGGTGTGCTGGTACGTCGCGGAGTGGTTCGACGCGCATCCCGCGCGCGCCGGCATCCTGCGCTCCCGCTCGGCCTCCTGACCGCGGCCTCCTGACCGCGGCCCCCTGACCGCGGCTCCTGACCGCGGCTCCTGACCGCGGCGACGCGGTCTTATGCTGAGCGCGTGGGCATGGAAGACGTCTTCACCACCGTCGCCGTCGGCTTCGAGACCCTCGGCGCCGTCGCGATGGCCGCCGGCTTCGTCCTCGCCGTCATCCTGAGCGTGCGTGCCCTCGCCCGGCGCGAAGGCGGCGCAGCGGCGTTCACGACACTGCGCACCACCCTCGGCGGCGCGATCCTGCTGGGTCTGGAGGTGCTCGTCGCCGCCGACCTCATCCGCACCATCACCTCCAAGCCGTCGCTGGAGGACGCGCTGATCCTCGCTGTCATCGTGCTCATCCGCACCGTGCTGTCCCTGTCGATCCAGATCGAGATCGAGGGCGTGCTGCCGTGGCGGCGTGCGCTGCTGCGCAGCGGCGCGCACGTGATGGCCGAGCAGGTCGGCCGCGACCGGGCGGCCGGACGCACGGACCGTTAGGTACGGCGCCGTCAACCCCCTGCGCGGATCGGCCGGACGCGCGAGGGTGGACACGACGGAAGGAGCACGCCATGCCCGAACGAGACCTCCCCGAGGGTGTCATCGACGCCGACCCCGCCGGCGGCTGGGAGAGCGGCGCGACCGCCGACGGCGAGACGGCCGAGCAGAGCGCGGATGCGGCGGGCTCGCCCGAGCTCACCGATGCCGGGTCTTCGGCGCACCGCCCCGTCGACACGGATGAGAACGTCGAGAGCGACGAGCCGGCGCAGGGCGCTGACCCGGATCTCTCCACCGCCGAGGAGGCCTGAGCATGTCCGATCCCCACACCACCCCCGACGCCGCCGGCCCTGACGCCACGGCGCAGCACGGCGCTCCTCCGGAGACCGTCCAGGGCGGCGCGGTCGCCCCCGACGCCCATGCGCCGGCCGCGGCCCCCGGCACCCAGAACGAGCCCGCGATGGACATGCACAGCACGACCGACGAAGACCGCATCGCCGGCATCGTGGCCCAGACGCGCTCCGACGTCGGGGACGCCGGCGAGGATCGGATCGCCGACGTGCTGCGCCAGCGCTTCGCCGACACCGGCATCGACGTGGGCGATGACCGCGTGCGCGCTCTCGCGGCGGAGATCGCCGCGCGCTGAGGCCTCAGCCGGCGAATGCGCGGATGCGGGCGACCGCGGCCGCCGCATCCCGGATCATCGTCTCGTGCCCGCGCCCCGGGATCTCCTCGAGCGTGCCCTGCGGCAGCGCGTCGGCGACGTCGCGGCACCAGCGCCGGGGGCTCACCCGGTCCTCGCTCCCGCGCAGCACCAGGGCGGGCACGTCCACCCGCGGCAGTGCGCTCTCGAGCCGGTGGGCCATCATGGCGCGGAACTTCCGCCGCAGGTGCGGGCCCGCCCGGAGGTACTCGCGCGTGCCGGCGACGATGACCTTCGGATGCTCCCCCAGGATGTCGCGGATCAGCCGCGCGATCTGCACGCCGCCGTGCCGCGCGTGCCGATCGACCGTCGGGGCGGCCAGCACGATGCACGACGCGACGCCGGGGTGACGCGCGGCGACCTCGGCCACGACCTGCGACCCCATCGAGTGCCCGACGAGCACGATCCTCCCCGGCACGCGCGAGACGAGGTAGGCGGCGACAAGATCGGCCAGGCGCTCCACCGCCGGCGTCCGCGGCGGCTCGGGGGCCTCGCCGTACCCGGGGAGATCGATCGCCACCACGCGCCCCGCCCGCCGGAGCAGCCGGGCGGCGTCGGCGAAGACGCTCCGGCCCATCCCGATGCCGTGCACGAGGACGTAGACGGTGTCGCCGGTTCCGGCCGTCTCGGCCACGAGGATCGCCCCGGCGGAGGAGAACGTCGACACCGATGCGGCGTCGGACAGCTCGGGCTCCACCCCTCGACGCTACCGCGTCTTCCCGCCGCGGCCGCCCGCGCGTACGGTGGCGGCATGTGCCGCAACATCCACACCCTCCACAACTTCGAGCCGGCCGCCACCGACGCCGAGGTGCACGCCGCCGCACTGCAGTACGTGCGCAAGATCGCCGGGACGACGAAGCCGTCGAAGGCGAACCAGGAGGCGTTCGACCGCGCCGTGGCCGAGATCGCGCACGCCACCGGGCACCTCCTGGCCGACCTCGTCGCCGTCGCTCCGCCGAAGAACCGCGACGAGGAGGCCGCCAAGGCCCGCGCGCGGGCGGAGCGCTCGGGGCGCTACGCGCCGCGCACCCCCGCGGCGTCCTGACCGCTCGCCAGGACGCGGTGACGGCGGATCACGCCACCGAGCGCGGTCCCTCGGCCACGACCGTGGCGAGGTCGTCGCCGAACGTGTAGGTCGCGTCGATCCGCCCGCCGCGGAGCACGCCCGGAAGCCATCGCGCAGCGTCGTCCCACATGCGCGGGAAGGGGATGTCTTCGGCGGCGAACCAGGCGGGCACGATCTCCTCGGTCTCGACGGGCTCCCCCTGCCAGCGCCGGCACGTGAACACGTGGGAGCGCTGCGACCAGTCCGGCCGCGTCGGGAAGAGGTAGTCCAGGACGCCGGCCGGCTCGAGGTCGGCCGCCGCCACGCGCAGGCCGGTCTCCTCGTGCACCTCGCGCACCGCCCCCTCGCGCACGCTTTCGCCCGGCTCCACCTTGCCGCCGATGCCGACGACCTTGCCGAGGCCGAGGCCCGTGCGCTTGTAGCCGAGCAGCACGTCCAGCCCGCCGTCCGCGCGATCGCGGAGGAGGTAGACGACGCACACGTCGGGAAGGGGCATGCTCCGAGGCTAACCGCCGGATGTTTCCGGCTCGTGGCGCGCCGCGTGCGCTCGCTGTCGGCGAACCGCCCGGGCGCCTTCGCGGCGATGTCGGAGGCGGCACGTACCGTGGCGGCATGCGCATCCTGCACACCTCCGACTGGCACATCGGGCGGTCCTTCCACGGGCACGCCACGCTGGATGCCCTGCGCGGCGTGCTGGCGGCCCTCGTCGACCAGGTGCGCGAGACCGCCGTCGACGTCGTGGTGCTCGCGGGCGACGTCTTCGACTCCGCCGCCCCCTCGCCGGCGTGCTACCCCGTGCTCACGGGTGCACTCGCCGCGCTCTCGGATGCCGGGGCCCAGGTCGTGGTCACCAGTGGCAACCACGACTCCGCCGCGCGGCTCGGCTTCCAGTCGGCGCTGCTGCGCGACGGCATCCACGTGATCACCGACCCCGCAGACGTCGGGGCGCCGGTCACGATCTCGGACGCCGACGGACCCGTCCACTTCTACGGCATCCCCTACCTCGAGCCGGCGATCGTCCGCCACGCGTGGGACGGCGTCGAGCTGCGCAGCCAGGCGCAGACCATGACGCACGCCATGGAGCTCGTCCGCCGCGACCTCGCCTCCCGCGGGGGCCGTTCGGTCGCCATCGCGCACTGCTTCGCGGCCGGCGTCGACGCCACCCCTGGTGTCGAGCGCGAGATCCGCCAGGGCGGGCTCGACGTCGTTCCGCTCTCGGCGTTCGACGGGCCCGACTACGTCGCGCTCGGTCACATCCACGGCCGCGCCCAGCTCTCCGAGCGCGTGCGGTACGCGGGCGCTCCGCTGCACTACAGCTTCGGCGAAGCCGCCAAGCCCCGCGGATCGTGGCTGGTCGAGCTGGATGCGGCGGGCCTGGCCGGGGTGCAGTGGCTCGCGCTTCCCGTTCCGCGCCGGCTCGAGACGCTCCGCGGCACGCTCGAGGAGCTCCTCACGGCCGCCGCGCACGCCCCGCACGAAGACGCCTGGGTGTGCGCGCAGTACACCGACCCGACCCCGCAGAGCGAACCGATGCGCCGGCTCCTGCAGCGCTTCCCGTTCTGCGCGACGGTGATGCACACTCCGGAGGGGGCGCCGCCCGCGGACGGACGCGACTACGCCGCGCGGGTGCGGGCGGCCCGCGACGACGCCGAGCTGTTCGACGCCTTCCTCACGCACGTGCGGGCCGGCGAGGGCGCCAGCGACGCCGAGCGCGACCTCATCCGCGAGGTCGTCGACGCGCGCACCGTCGCGGAGGTCGCGCGATGAGCGGGCCCGCGTCGTGAAGCTGCACCGGCTCGAGCTCGCGGGGTTCGGCCCGTTCCGCGACCGCCAGGTCGTGGACTTCGACGCCTTCGCCGACGACGGCATCTTCCTCATCTCCGGTCGCACGGGCGCCGGCAAGTCGAGCGTCCTCGACGGAGTGTGCTTCGCGCTGTTCGGCGGCGTGCCGCGCTACGATTCCTCCGACAAGCGCCTGCGCAGCGACCACTGCGCCCCCGAAGACCCCACCGAGGTGGTGCTGGAGTTCACGGCCGCGGACCGCCGGTTCAAGGTCATTCGCTCGCCGGAGTACGACCGCCCCAAGCGCCGCGGTGGGGGGATGACGAAGGAAGCCCATCAGGCACGCCTGGAGGAGCTGGTCGACGGACGGTGGAGCGGGATCGCCGCGCGGCCGGTCGAGGTCGCCGCGCACCTCGACGAGATCGTCGGGCTCACGCAGCAGCAGTTCCTGCAGGTGATCCTCCTCGCGCAGAACCGCTTCGCGCGCTTCCTCCTCGCCCGCAACGACGAGCGGCAGGCGGTGCTGCGCACGCTCTTCGGCACCCGCACGTACGAGCAGTACGCCGAGATCCTCGAGACGCTCCGCAAAGACACCGCGCAGGCGATCGCCGCCGACGGTGAGACGGTGCGGATGCTGCTGGCCGAGGCCGAGCGGGTGATCACAGGTGCGGCGCTCGCCGCCGACGGCGACCCCGCGCTCGACGAGGCCGATCTGCGCGCGCGCCTGGACGCCGTCGTGCGTGCGGTGGACCGTGCGGCCTATCGCGCCGAGGCCGCCGCGCACGATCAGGAGGCCGCCGGCGCGTCCTTCGACGCCGCGCTGGCCGCCGAGCGGGAGCTGAGCGAGGTCGCCGAGAGGCAGCGCCGGCGCCTCGAGGTGCGCGCCGAGCTCCGCGCACTCGAGGACGACGCGCCCGCCGTCGCCGCGCTCGCGGCAGAGCTCGCCCGTGCGCGGGCCGCCGAAGAGCTGCGCGGGGTGCTCGACGGCGCCGAGCGCTCCGCCGCGGGGGCAGCGGACGCGGCGGCGACCGCCGAGGCCGCGACGGCCGCATGGGCCGCCCTCGGCGAGACGGCGACGACGCCCGCGCAGCTGCGGGCGCGGGAAGACGCGCTCGCCGAGGTCATCGCGGCCTGTGCCGCCGCCCTCGAGGCCGAGACCGCCCTCCGTCGCGCCGTCGCGGATCATGCCGCGGCCGAGGCCGCCGCCACGGAGGCCGAGGAGGCCGTGACCGCCCTCGACGCGCAGCGGGCCGCCGTGCCGGCAGCCCTCGCGGGCCTGGACGAGAAGCTCACCGCCCTCGCCGGCGCACCCGCCGCCCGCGATGCCGCCGCAGCGCGCCTCGCCGAGGCCCGCGCCCGCGCCGCCGCGGCCCGGAAGGCGGCGCTCCTGGCCACCGCCCTGCGCGACGCCGAGGCGGCGGCGCTGGCCGCCGGCACCGCGCTGGCCGCGGCCACCACGCACCACACGTCGCTGCTGCAGCGGCGCCTGGCCGCCGCTGCCGGTGACCTGGCGGCCGGACTGGCCGACGGCGAGCCGTGCCCCGTCTGCGGCGGCACCGAGCATCCGCACCCCGCCCCGCCTGCGGCGGACCCGGTGACCGACGCCGACCTCGACGACGCGGCCGCCGCGAAGGAAGCCGCGTGGCAGGCCGACCGGGCAGCCGGAGAGGTGCTCTCGGCCGCGCGCGCCGCGCATGCGGCGGCCGTCGCGCAGGCCGCCGGCACCGAGGCCGAGGCCGCCGAGTCGGCGGTCGGAGCGGCGGAGGAGGCCCTGGCGACGTGCGAGCGGGATGCCGCCGCGGCGACGCGTCTCGCCGACGAGCGGGCCGCGCTCGCCGCCGCCGAGGCCGAGGCCGCCGCCGCCCGCGAGATCCTCGTGACCGAGGCCGCCGCCGCGCGCCAGGAGGCCGCGCTGGCCGCGCAGCGCGCCGAGACCCTGCGCGTCGTCGTCGCGCAGGGTCAGGGTGACGCCGCGAGCATCGGCGCACGCCGTGCCGACGCCGAGGAGCGCCGTGACCGTCTTCGTGCCGTGCGGGAGGCGGCGGCCGAGGCGAACGTGCGCGCCCAGGTGGCCGCCGATGCCGCGGCGGAGTGCGTCGGCCGCCTCGCAGCATCCGTCTTCGCCGATGCCGCCGAGGCCCGCGCGGCGCTCCGCGATCCCGCGCGCCGCGACGCGATGGACGAGCGGGTGCGCCGTCACGAGACGGCAGAGCGCGCGACGCGCGAGCGGCTCCTCGAGCTCGAACTCTCCCTCGCCGACCGGCCCAGCGAGCCGGTGGACCTCGCCCCGGCCCGCGCGGCGCTCGCCGAGGCGCGTGAGCGCGTCACGGCCACCGCGGCCGCCCTGACGGCGGCGCAGACCACGCTCGAGCGCCTGCGCGATCTGGCCGAGCGTGCGGACACCGCTCACCGTGCCGTGGCGGAGGCCGGCGCTCGCGCGGCCGTCGTCACGCGCCTCGCCGACACCGTCGCCGGACGGGCCCCGAACACGCACCGGATGACGCTGGAGACCTTCGTGCTCGCCGCCGAACTGGAGGAGATCGTCGCGGCCGCGAACCTGCGGCTGGGCGACATGTCGGCCGGCCGGTACCGGCTCGTGCACTCCGACGCCCGCGCGGCGCGCGGCGCCGCCTCGGGCCTGGGGCTCGACGTGTTCGACGCGTACACCGGGCAGAACCGCCCGCCGCAGTCCCTCTCCGGCGGTGAGACGTTCCTGGCCTCGCTCTCCCTCGCGCTGGGTCTCGCGGAGGTCGTCACCGCCCGCGCCGGCGGGATGCGGCTGGACACGCTCTTCATCGACGAGGGGTTCGGCTCCCTCGACGACGAGACGCTCGACCTCGCGATGCGCGCGCTCGACGAGCTCCGCCAAGGCGGGCGCACCGTCGGGGTGATCAGCCACGTCGCCGCGATGAAGGAGCAGCTGCCCGCGCAGCTGCACGTGGAGGCCGCCGGCCAGGGGCCGAGCGTGATCCGCCAAGACCACCGCATCCGGGTCTGACGCGTCCACCCCCCCCTCGTGCGGGAGTAGCCTGACAAGCAATGTCCGACGCGTCCCCCTCCACCCCCCGAGCGAACGCGCATCCGGTCACGCGCGACATCCAGCTCACGCCGTCGCACCGGTGGCGGGCGTACTGGATCGCCGTCTCGGTCGCCGCCATCACGATCCTCGACCTCACCAAGGTCAACGTCGCCCTGCCGTCCATCGAGACCGCCCTGAACGCCGGTCCGACCGAGCTGCAGTTGATCGTGTCGGGGTACATCCTGACGTTCGGTCTCGTCCTCGTGCCCGCCGGCCGCCTCGGCGACCTGCGCTCGCGCCGCCTCCTGTTCGTCGTCGGGCTGTCGCTCTTCCTCGTCACGAGCCTCGCGTGCGCCCTCGCGCCCAACGGCACCCTGCTGCTGGTGTTCCGGCTGCTGCAGGGCGTGGCCGCCGGCATCCAGATGCCGCAGGTCGTGGGGCTGCTCCAGCAGCTCTTCTCCGGTGCCGAGCGCGGCCGGGCATTCGGCCTGTTCGGCGCGACCATCGGCATCGCGACCGCCTTCGGCCCGACCCTCGGGGGCCTGCTCATCGCCCTCGGCGGCGAGACCGACGGCTGGCGGCTCATCTTCTGGATCAACGTGCCGCTCACGGTCGCAGTGATCATCCTCGCCGCGTTCTTCCTCCCCGACACCCGCACGCGCTCGCACCGCCGGCTCGACCTGGACCCGGTGGGGGTGGTGCTGTTCGCCCTCGTCGTCCTCGCCCTGCTGTGGCCCTTCCTGTTCACGACCGGATCGCCCGACGACGACCCGCGACGCTGGTGGCTGCTGGTGGTGGCGGTGGTGTTCATCGCGCTGTTCGTCGTGTGGGAGCGGCGGTACGCCGCGCGCGGGAAGCTCCCCCTGGTGCCGTTCTCGATCTTCCGCGCCGCGTCGTTCCGCAACGGCGTCTTCGTCTCCACCGCCTACTTCGCCGCAGCCCCCGCGATGTTCCTCCTCGGCACGCTGTACCTGCAGAGCGGTCTCGGACTGGCGCCGGTGTACGCCGGCATGGTCACGATCGGCTTCGCGGTCGTCTCCGCCTACTCGTCGTGGCTCGGCGGCAACCTCGTGAACACTCTCGGGCGCCCGCTCGTGGTGTGGGGGCTGGTCGGGATGCTGATCACCGTGGCCGGGCTCGTGGCCACGGTGCTGTTCACCCCGCCGGCGTGGACGCCCTGGGTGATCGCCGGCGTCATGGTGCTCGGCGGCTTCGCCGGCGGCCTGATCATCTCGCCGAACCAGACGCTCATGCTCGCCGACATCCCGGTGCGCCAGGGCGGGGTGGCCGGTTCCATCGGCCAGCTGGGCCAGCGGATCGGCACGGCCGTCGGCACGGCCGTCGGCCTCGCCCTCTTCTACGCCACGGTGTACCGCGAGCAGGGCACCGAGTCCGACCTCGTCGTCTTCCACGACGCGTACGCGTACGGCATGATCGCGGTCGGCGTGTTCCTCGGCCTCGCCCTCATCGCCGGCGTGGTCGACCTCGCGACCCGCCGGCGCAACGGCGAGCCGCTGACCCCGGTCGCTCAGACCCCGTAGAGCTCCCGCAGGTGCGCCCGCAGCTGCCGTGAGCACTCCGCCACGACCTCGTCCCATGTCTGGGTGGCGCCGTCCTGTGCGCGGTCGGAGACGGCCTTGAGGATGCGGATGGGCACGCCGAACTGCGCGGCCACCCACGCGTAGGCGTACGCCTCCATGTCCACCATGCGGGCGCCGAGGGTGCGGATGAGCACGACGGCGTCGGCCTCGTCGACGAAGTGGTCGCCCGTCGCGATCGTGACGCCCGCGCCGCCCACCTCCACCCGCTCCGGCATCGCGATGTGCCGTCCGCGCACGCCCTCGAGGTCCATGACGTCGTGCTGGACGGTGGCGTCGATGTCGTAGATGCCCGGTGCGAGGTCGGGGTCGATGGCGCCGGCGGTGCCGACCACGACGATCTCGTCGTATCGCGCCGCATCCAGCGCCCGGGTCAGGGCATACGTGGCGTTGAGCTTGCCGACGCCGGTCAGCAGACGCGTGAAGCCGGGGATGTCGGGTTCGAAGGCGCCGAGTTCGGCGGCGTGGGCGGCGACGAGGAGTCTCACCCGCCCATTCTCCCGTGACTCAGCTGCCGCCGGCGACGATGCCGATGACGCCGGAGAGGAGCATGTACAGGCCGACGGCGCCGACGACGAGCCAGATGCCCACGCGCGTGGGCGACGGCTTCTTCGGGTCGTTCTCGGGAAGCATGGGGTCCTCAGGGTCGCACGAGCACGAAGACGGCGGCGGCCAGGGTGACGAGGCCGCCGGCCGCGGCGATGATGCCGATGATGGGTCCGCCGCCACCGAAGAACGCCGCGGCGCCGACGCCGACGAACAGCACGCCGATCACGATGCCCGCGATAGCGCCGCCACGCGGCCGGCGGACGGGGGGATCGTCAGGCATGACGCCAGATTACCGGCTCGGCGGCGGCGCGCCGGGACACGCGGTCGCATCCGGACGCGAAGGCGCTGCCGGAGGGCGCTAGCGAGCGGGCGGAAAGAGGTCGGGGAGCGCGGTGTGCAGCTCGTCGCGCCACGCGCGGGCATTGCCGTCGGAGGGGGCGCGCCAGTCGCCGCGGGGCGAGAGCGAGCCGGCAGGCGACACCTTGGGGCCGTTCGGGATGGCCGAGCGCTTGAACTGGGCGAAGCCGAAGTAGCGCTGCAGGAAGACGTCCAGCCACTGCGCGATCGTGGCGAGGTCGTAGGCGTAGTGGCGGTCCTCGGGGAATCCGGGGGGCCATTCGCCCGCCTCGGCGTCGCGCCACGCCTCGTGCGCGAGGAAGGCGATCTTCGAGGGGCGGAAGCCGAAGCGCAGGATGTGGTGCAGCGTGAAGTCGTGCAGGGCGTAGGGCCCGATGCGGTCCTCCGTCGACTGCATCTTGCCGCTGGCATCCGGGGGCACGAGCTCGGGGCTGATCTCGGTGTCGAGCACCGCCTGGAGCACGTCCCTGGCCTCGTCGACCTCTCCCGCGGAGATGACCCAGCGGATCACATGCTGGATGAGGGTCTTCGGCACCCCGACGTTCACGGCGTAGTGGCTCATGTGGTCGCCGACGCCGTAGGTCGCCCAGCCGAGGGCCAGCTCCGACATGTCGGAGGTGCCGATGACGAGGCCGCCGTGATGGTTGGCGAGGCGGAAGAGGTAGTCGGTGCGCAGGCCCGCCTGCACGTTCTCGAACGTGACGTCGTGCACCGGCTCGCCCTGCGCGAAGGGGTGCCCGATCTTCTCGAGCATCTCCTGTGCGGCCGGGCGGATGTCGATCGTCTCGATCGAGGCGCCGAGGGCCTCGGCGAGGGCGATCGCGTTGCTCTTGGTGCCCTCGCTCGTGGCGAACCCGGGCATCGTGTACGCGAGGATGTCGCTGCGCGGCCGGCCCATCCGATCCATCGCGCGCGCGATCACCAGCAGCGCGTGCGTGGAGTCGATGCCGCCGCTGACCCCGATCACGGGCTTGGGCCCGCCGATGGCGGTGAGGCGCTGCTCGAGGCCGGAGACCTGGATGTTGAACGCCTCGTAGCAGTCCTGCGCGAGCCGGGCCGGATCGTCGGGCACGAACGGGAAACGGTCGAGGCTCCGGCGCAGGCCCGTCGGCACCGGAGCCGGCGCCAGGGCGAAGGGCACGGTGCGCATCGCCCGGCCCTCGGTGCGGCGGTTGTCGTCGAAGGTGCCCTGCCGCAGGCGGTCCTGCCGCAGCTTGTCGAGGTCGATGTCGGCGACGCTGCGGCGCGGTCCGTCGGGGAAGCGCTCGGTCGTGGTGAGGAGCTGCCCGCCCTCGTAGATCATCGTCTGGCCGTCCCACGACAGGTCGTTGGTCGACTCGCCCTGACCGGCGGCGGCGTAGGCGTACGCCGCGATGCACCGCAGCGACTGCGACTGCGCGAGGAGGTTCCGGTCGTCGGCTCGGCCGATCGTGATCGGGCTGCCCGAGAGGTTCAGCAGCACGGTCGCGCCGGCGAGTGCCGCGTGGGAGGAGGGGGGCACGGCGACCCACATGTCTTCGCACACCTCGGCGTGCACGACGAGCCCGGGCACGTCCAGGGCCTCGAAGAGCAGGTCCGGCCCGAAGGGCGCCTCCCGCTCGCCGATGCGGATGTCTTCGCCGGACTGGTCGTCGCCGGGCGCGTACCACCGCCGCTCGTAGAACTCGCGGTAGGTGGGCAGGTACGACTTCGGGGCGACGCCGAGCAGCTCGCCGCGGTGGATGACCACGGCGCAGTTGTACAGCCGGTTGCGGTGGCGGAGGGGTGCCCCCACCACGAGCACCGGGAAGAGGTCGACGGATGCTTCCACCAGGCGTGCGACCGCGGCCTCCACCGCATCCAGGACCGGGTCCTGCAGGACCAGGTCGTCGATCGCGTAGCCGGTCAGGCACAGCTCGGGGAACACCGCGACGGCGACGTGCTCGGCGTCGCACTCCCGCGCGGTGGCGAGCACCGCGTCGGCGTTGGCCTGCGGATCGGCGATCGCCACGGGGATCGTGCAGGCGGCCACCCGGGCGAACCCGTGGCGATAGGCGCTGTCGAAGGGGAGGCTCGTGCTCACGCGTCCATCCTGGCAGGTGCTCCCGGCGGGCACATCGGGCCTTGACGCCGCGACGTCGGAGGCCGCGGTTAGGGTCGGAGACGGAAGGGGATCATGCGGTACATCGAAGACGAAGCCCGAATCGTCTGGAGCGCGAGCGACCTGAAGGCTGCGGCCGAGTGCGAGTTCGCGTGGTTGCGGGCCATCGACGCCAAGCTCGGACGCGTGGCGGCCGTCGAGGACCCCGACGACCCCACCCTGGAACGCGCGGGCCGGCTCGGCACCGCCCACGAGATCCGCGTCCTCGAGGCGTATCGCGCCCGGTACGGGGCGGGCGTGGTCGAGATCCCCGAGACGCGGTCCTCGGATGCTCCGGCCCTCGCCCGCGCGGTGGCGCTCACGCGCGACGCGCTCGCCTCCGATGCCGACGTGCTCTACCAAGCGGCCTTCGCCACCGACGACTTCGTCGGCTTCGCCGACTTCCTGGTGCAGGAGGAGGGGCGGTGGCTCGTGCAGGACACCAAGCTCGCCCGCCATGCCCGCGTCACCGCCCTCATGCAGCTCGCCGCCTACGTGGATCAGCTCGACCGGCTCGGGGTGCCCCGCAGCGAGCGCGTCGAGCTGCTGCTGGGCGACGGGAGCGTGAGCACGCACCGCGTCGACGACCTGATGCCGGTGTTCGAACTGCGCCGCGCGCGGCTGCGCGCCCTCATCGCCGACCGCGCCGTGGAACTCGGCGCCGCGGGCGCGCCGATCGCGTGGGGCGACCCGCGCGGCGAACTCGGCGTCGTGGCGTGCGGCCGCTGCCCCACGTGCGAGCTCGAGGTGGTCGCCGCGCGCGACCTGCTGCTGGTCGCCGGCATGCGCCCGGTCCAGCGCGTGCGGCTGCGCGCGGCCGGGATCGACACGATCGACGCACTGGCTGCCGCGCCCACGGCGCCGGCGGGGATGAGCGCCGACACGTTCGCGTCGCTGCGCACGCAGGCCCGCCTGCAGCTGCGCAGCCCCGCCGCCGGCGACGCGGCAGAGCCGGTGGTGCCGGTGTACGAGGTCGTCGCGCCGCAGGCGCTCGGAGCCCTCCCGCGACCCGACCGCGGCGACGTGTTCTTCGACTTCGAAGGCGACCCGCTCTACACCGAGGGCGACGGCGTGCAGTGGGGGATCGACTACCTCTTCGGCTTCGTCGACATGCAGGAGCAGTACACCGCGATGTGGGCGCACGACTTCGCGGCGGAGAAGGCGGCGCTGGAGGCCTTCCTCGACCTGATCGCCCTGCGCCGTGCGCAGCATCCCGACATGCACATCTATCACTACGCGCCGTACGAGCCGGCCCACCTGCTCACGATGGCGGCGCGCTACGGCGTCCGCGAGGCCGACGTCGACCGGCTGCTGCGCGAGGGGGTGTTCGTCGATCTGTACCCGATCGTCCGCCGTGCGCTGCGGGTGGGCTCCCGGTCGTACTCGATCAAGAAGCTCGAGCCGCTGTACATGGGTGCTGAGGTGCGCACCTCCGACGTCCAGCGCGGCGACGACTCCATCGTGAAGTACGTCCAGGCGCGCGCGCTGGCCGCCGACGGCGACGCCGCCGCGAGCGAGGCGATTCTCGCCGACCTCGCCGATTACAACCGCTACGACTGCGTGTCCACGCGGCGCCTGCGCGACTGGCTGGTCGACCGCGCCCGCGAGGCGGGGCTCGTTCCCGCGCGCGGGCTCGAACCCGACGAGATCGCGTACGAGGAGTCCGAGCGCGCGAGCGCGCTGCAGCGCTGGGCCGCGGATGCTGCGGAGGCCGACGGCGAGGCGCTGCGCCTGGCCGCCGCGGCGATCGACTACTACCCGCGGGAGGCGAAGTCGTTCTGGGCGACGCACTTCCTGCGCCTGCGCGAGCCGGTCTCGGTGTGGGAGGACACGCGCGACGTCGTGGTGGTGGACGCCGCCCGCTCGCGCGTGCTCGAAGACTGGCACTTCCCCGAGAAGGGACGCGAGCGCCGCGTGCTCGAGCTGCACGGCGACCTCGCCCCCGGGACGCGGCTGAGCGCGGGCTCGGATCCGTTCGCGGTCTACGAGCTGCCCGCCCCCTTCCCGGTGACGGCCCGCCCCCGCTGGATCCACGCGGCACGGAACCTCAAGGTCGTGGAGGTCCTCGACGATGGGGCGATCGTCGAGGAGACCGCCGTCGAGGGCTTCACGTGGCAGGAGCTGCCGCTCGCCCTCACCCCGCCCGCGCCGCCGCGCGCGGGCAATCAGCAGGCGGCGATCGACGCGTGGGCCGACGCCCTGCTCGCCGCGGCGCCGGCGCTGCCGGAAGACCCGGCCACCGACATCCTCCTGCGCCGGCCGCCGCGTGTGCACTCGGGCGCGCTCGTGCCGTCGGCCGGCGACGACGTCACCGCGATCGTCGGCAGCGTCGCCGATCTCGATCGCAGCTACCTCGCGGTGCAGGGCCCGCCCGGAACCGGCAAGACCTACGTCGGGTCGCACGTGATCGCGCGGCTCGTCGCCGAGCGCGGCTTCAAGATCGGGGTCGTCGCGCAGTCGCACGCCGTCGTGGAGAACATGCTCGACCGGGTGGTTGCCGCCGGGGTCCCTGCCGCTCAGGTGGGGAAGGCGCCGAAGGACCCGGACGCCGAGACCACGTTCACGCCGCTGCGTCGTGGGGGCATCGCCGCGTTCGCCGCCGAGCGCGCCGCCTCCGGGTTCGTCGTCGGGGGCACGGCGTGGGACTTCAGCCACGAGGGGCGCGTCCCCCGCGGGAGCCTCGATCTCCTCGTCATCGATGAGGCGGGGCAGTTCTCGCTCGCCTCGACGATCGCGGTCTCGCTCGCCGCGCCGCGGCTCCTCCTCCTCGGCGATCCGCAGCAGCTGCCGCAGGTGAGTCAGGGCACCCACCCCGAGCCGGTGGACACTTCCGCGCTCGGGTGGGTGATGGACGGAGCAGAGGTCGTGCCGCCGGAGTTCGGCTACTTCCTCTCGCGCACGTGGCGCATGCATCCCGAGGTCGCCGCCCCGGTGTCCCGGCTGTCGTACGAGGGCAAGCTCGCCTCCGTCCCCGCCACGGCGCTGCGGATGCTCGCCGGGGTCGAGCCGGGGGTGCATCCGGTGCCGGTGCGCCACACCGGCAACGCGACGTGCTCGCCGGAGGAGGCCGCCGAGGTGGTGCGCCTGGTGGCCGGTCTCGTCGGCCGCGAGTGGATCGACACCGAGGCGGACGACGCCGGTGCGGTGCGGATGCGTCCGGCACGCGTGCTGCGCCCCGAGGACCTCATCGTGGTGACCCCGTACAACGCCCAGCAGGTGGAGGTGGAGGAGGCGCTCGCGGCGGCCGGCTTCGGCGCCGTGCCCGTCGGCACCGTCGACCGGTTCCAGGGGCAGGAGGCCGTCGTCTCGATCGTGTCGCTGGCCGCCTCGGCCGGGCGCGATGCGCCGCGCGGGCCGGAGTTCCTGCTGCTGCAGAACCGGCTCAACGTGGCGCTGTCGCGCGCGATGCAGGCGGCGTACCTGGTGTACTCGCCCGGCCTGCTCGACGATCTCCCGCGCACGCCCGAGGGTGTGGCCCGGCTGAGCGCGTTCGCGCGGCTGGTGGGCGTGCGGAGCCCCGCACCGCTCGCGGGGCGTCCGCGGGAGGAACAGCCTCAGACGGTGCCGTAGAGGCGGTCGCCCGCATCCCCGAGGCCGGGCACGATGTACCCCTTCTCGTTCAGGCGCTCGTCGAGGGCGCCCAGCACGAGCGTGACGTCGCGGCCGTCGACCTGCTTCTCGATCGCGGCGACGCCCTCGGGGGCGCCCAGCAGGCAGATCGCGGTGACATCCTGCGCGCCGCGGCGGAAGAGGAAGTCGATGGCCGCGCCGAGCGAGCCGCCGGTGGCGAGCATCGGGTCCAGCACGAAGCACTGGCGGTCGCTGAGGTCGTCGGGAAGGCGCTCGGCGTAGGTGGACGGCTCGAGCGTCTCCTCGTTACGCACCATCCCGAGGAAGCCGACCTCGGCGGTGGGGAGGAGCTTGACCATGCCCTCGAGCATGCCGAGGCCTGCGCGCAGGATCGGCACGACCAGGGGCCGCGGCTCGCTGATGCGCACGCCCGTGGTGGTCGTGACGGGGGTCTGGATCTCGTACGGCTCGACGCGGACGTTGCGCGTCGCCTCGTACGCCAGGAGCGTCACGAGTTCCTCGGTCAGCTGCCGGAAGACCGGCGAGGTGGTGCGAGCGTCGCGCAGCACCGTGGGC
>CAZBZR010000002.1:0-22065 GCA_964496445.1 uncultured Microbacterium sp. | reverse complement strand
GCGAAGACTCCCCGGTGGTGCTGAACACGTAGGTGATCAGGGGGTGCTCGGCGACGTGCACACGCATAGGCTCAATCTATCCGCTCCACCCGATCCGCACCTCGGAGACCCCATGATCGCGCCCGCCGATGCCGCCGCGATGCAGCGTGCCCTCGCGCTGGCCGCCGCCGCCGGGGCCGAGGGCGACGTGCCGGTCGGTGCCGTCGTCACGGATGCGAGCGGCGCCGTGATCGGGGAGGGCCGCAATCTCCGCGAACTCAGCCACGACCCCACCGCCCACGCCGAGGTCGTCGCACTGCGCCAGGCCGCAGCCGTCCGCGGCTCGTGGCATCTGGACGGCTGCACGCTCGTGGTGACGCTGGAGCCGTGCGTGATGTGCGCCGGCGCGGTGCTGCAGGCGCGGATCCCACGTCTGGTGTTCGGCGCGTGGGATGACAAGGCGGGTGCGGCGGGGTCGGTGTACGACGTGGTGCGCGACCGGCGCCTGCCGCACCGGGTCGAGGTGGTCGCGGGCGTCGAGGCCGAGGCATCCGGCGCCCTGCTGCAGCGCTTCTTCGCCCCCCGCCGGTAACCCCACTCCGTCGAGTCGCCAACAAACGTCGGATTTCGGCGCGAAACCCGACGTTTGTTGGCGAGTCGAGCGCGGATCAGCGGGGGAGGAAGGGGAGCACCTCGGTGCCGAGGTACTCGATCTGCTCGAGATCGCCGAGGTCGAGGAGCTGGAAGTACACGCGGCCGGCGCCGAGGGCCCGGAGCCGCTCCACCTTGGCCACGATCTCCTCACGCCCGCCGGCGACGCTGCCGCCGACGCCGCGGAATCCGTCGAGGTCGCGCCCGATGGCGGCCGCGCGCCGGGCGAGGTCGGCCTCGGATGCTCCGGCGAGCGTGGGCACGGCCACCGAGAGCTTGAGCGTCGCCGGGTCGCGGTCGATCGCCGCGCAGGCCGCTCGGACCCCCGCGAACTTCTCCGCCACGACGTCCTCCGGGACGAAGCCGATGTTGAACTCCGTCGCGTACCGGGCGGCGAGGGCGGGCGTGCGCCGCGGCCCACCGCCGCCCACGATCACCGGCATCCGCTCCTGCACGGGCTTGGGGAGGGCGGGGGAGTCCTCGATCGTGTAGTGCGCGCCGCGGAAGGAGAAGCGCTCGCCCACCGGCGTCTGCCACATCCCGGTGACGATCTGCAGCTGCTCCTCGAACAGCCCGAAGCGCTGGGCGGGGAACGGGATGCCGTAGGCATGGTGCTCGCGCTCGGCCCACCCGGTGCCGAGGCCGAAGTCCACGCGCCCGCCCGACATCTGATCGACCTGCGCCACCTGGACGGCCAGGACGCCCGGGAGCCGGTGGGTGGCGGAGGAGACCAGCGTCCCGAGCCGGATGGTGGAGGTCTCGCGGGCGAGCCCCGCGAGCGTCGTCCAGGCGTCGGTGCCGCCGGGGCCGGGGTCGCCCTCGCCCATGCGCAGATAGTGGTCGGAGCGGATGAAGGCGTCGAAGCCGAGGCGCTCGGCGGCCCGCGCGCACGCGAGCTGGTCGTCGTAGGTGGCGCCCTGCTGCGGCTCGGTGAAGATGCAGTACTCCATCACCCCACCCTGTCAGGACGCGGGCGGCGCCTGGTCCACCGATGCCCTGTCGACATCCGGTTCGAGGTAGATGGCGCGGGCGATCGGGACGGCCGCGCGGATGCGGGCCTCCACGGTGTCGATGCGCGCGGCCACGTCGGCGAGCGATTCGGCGCCCGGGAAGGCGACCTTCGCCGCCACGAGCAGTTCATCGGGTCCGAGGTAGAGCGTCTTGACGTGGATGACGCGGTCGACCTCCGGGCCGTCCTGCAGGGCCGCCACGATGCGCTCGTGGTCGGCGTCGGTCGCACCCTCGCCGACGAGGAGGCTCTTGGTCTCGATGCCCAGCACGATGGCGACGAGGATGAGCAGCGTTCCGATCAGGAGCGTGCCGATGGCGTCGAAGAGCGGGTTGTGGGTGATCGCCGCCAGCCCCACGCCGGCCAGGGCGAACACCAGCCCGGTCAGCGCGGCGACGTCCTCCAGCAGCACCACAGGGAGCTCCGGCGCCTTCGCCCGCCGCACGAACGACACCCACGACTGCCCGGGCTCGCGGACGTGGTTGCTCTCCTTGACCGCGGTGCGCAGCGAGAAGGACTCCAGTCCGATCGCGACGACGAGGACGGCGATCGGGATCCACACGTTCTCCAGCTCGTGCGGATGCGTGAGCTTGTCGATGCCCTCGTAGATGGAGAACAGGCCGCCGACGGAGAAGAGGATGATCGACACGACGAACGCGTAGACGTATCGCTCCCGGCCGTAGCCGAACGGATGCTCGCGGTCGGCGCGCCGCTTCGCGCGGCGACCGCCCAGGAGCAGCAGGAGCTGGTTGCCGGAGTCGGCCACCGAGTGGATCGCCTCGGCCAGCATCGAGGCCGAGCCCGACACGATCCACGCGACGAACTTCGCCGCCGCGATCCCCATGTTCGCGAGGAAGGCCGCGATGATGGCGCGGTTGCCGCCCGATGCGCTCATCAGTCCGCCGATCGCAGGATGATGGCCTCCGTGGCGGGGGCGGGATCGGCCGGGGCGCCCACGTAGCCGATGTGGGTGAGCAGCGCCGAGCGGAACTGCGCCGGCCGCTCCAGATGCGGACTGTGTCCGACGTCCGGCAGGGCGAGCTCGGTCACGGCCCCGCCCGCCTCCGCGTAGGCGGCGAGGACGTCGCGGGTCTGCGTCACCATCGGCTGCGGCGGATCGGACTGCTCGCCGGGCCAGCCGGGGATGACGCCGAGCTTGCCCAGGCTCCGGGGCTCGGCGAGCGAGGCGTCGGAGATGATGGCGTCCAGCTCCCCGCGCACCCACAGGACGGGCGGATGCGGCGAGAGCGCGGCGAACCCCGACAGGTCGAAGTGATGCGGCGCGAGGGCGTTGAGCACCCCGGTGCGCCCCGCGGCCGTGCCGGGCCAGGAGGGGCTGCCCACGACGTCGCCCGGGAAGTTGCCGACGGCGGTGGAGGTCTGCAGCATCGCGCGCACCCAGAGGTCCTCGTCGCCTCCGGCGAAGCCGGGTGCGAGGAACTCCGCCCGCAGCACGCTGCGCGGCGAGCTCTCCGCGTCGTCGCTCTCATCGTGCGCGGTCAGCCGCTCCACGAAGGCCGGATTGGCAGTCGCCGCCCCGGCGCCGGCGTCGTCGTCGGTCAGGGCGGAGCCGTCGCGGCCGGTGCCGCCCAGGCCGTAGGGGGAGACGGGGGACTCGAGCGTGAGGGAGAGGACCGGATGCTCCATCGCGTACTGCATCGCGACGGCGGCGCCCAGCGACCAGCCCACGAGGTGGGCGGTCGGGATGCCGAGGGCCTCGAGCGCCTCGGCGAGGTCGTCGCTGAAGTCGCGGACGCCGCGCGTGGCGTCGACGGGGGCGTTCTCGCTCTCCCCGTAGCCGCGCAGGTCGATCGCGACGGCGCGCAGGTCGCCGGGGAGGTCGGCGAGCATCTCCTGCCAGAACAGCGACGAGCCCACCAGACCGTGGAGCAGGACGACGGTGCGCTCGGGCGGCGTGGCGGGGTCATCCGCGGTGCGCAGCCGCACCGCGATGCTCAGCCGCGACGTCTCCAGCAGTCGCGTCTGCATGCCGTCGAAGTCCGTCATGGGAAACCCTCCGCCTCCGTCGCGGGCGACCACGGCCGCCCCGCGCAACGATGATAGTCCCGGCCACCGCGGCGCATCTCCGGCTTGCGCGGGCGCTCGTAGGATGGCGCCATGATCTCCGCCGACGCCGTCGACCTGCCTCCCATCGCCGTCCTCGGCGCCGGTTCGATGGGGGGTGCGATCATCGCCGGCCTCGCCGCATCCGGAACCGCGCCGCGGGTGACCGCGACCAACCGCACCGCCGCCAAGGCCGCGGCGCTGGCGGAGCTTCCCGGCGTCACGAGCATCGCGCTGGAGGAGACTCCCGACGCGAACGTGGCGGCCGCAGCCGGCGCCGATGTGGTGCTCGTGGGGGTCAAGCCCGCGATGGTGCCCGATCTCCTCCGCGAGATCGCCCCGCACCTGAAGCCGGGAACGATCGTGGTGAGCCTGGCCGCCGGCGTGCCGCTGTCGACCTTCACGTCGATCCTGGGGCCGGATGCGGTGGCGCTGCGTTCCATGCCGAACACGCCCGCCGTCGTCGGCAAGGCCGTCACCGGCCTCGCCGCCGACGCGGCCGCGACGCCCGGCGACGTCGCCGTGGTGCGGCGGCTGTTCGAGACGGTCGGGGCGGTGGTGGAGGTTCCCGAGGAGAAGATCGACGCGCTCTCGACGATCTCCGGATCCGGCCCCGCCTACGTGTTCCTCCTCGTCGAGGAGCTCACGCGTGCCGCGGTGGGGAAGGGCTTCTCCGAGGCGGAGGCCCGCGTGCTCGCCGAGGAGACCTTCATCGGCGCCGCCGCGCTGCTCGCTGCCTCCGACGTCGACCCGGCCGAGCTGCGCCGCCGGGTCACGAGCCCGAAGGGCACGACCGAGCGTGCCGTCACGGTCCTGCAGGACGCCGACCTCGCGGGTCTGTTCGCCCGCGCGACGGATGCGGCACTCGAGCGCGCCCGCGAGCTCGCCGCCGGGGCGTGACCGGGAGCGGGGTCAGCGGTCCAGCGACGCGAAGCGCTCGATGTCGGAGTTCGTCCCCGACACGATGATGAGGTCGTGGTTGGTGACCACGGTGTTCGCCTCGGCATAGCGGAAGTCCTTGCCGGGACTCTTCACGCCGACGACGGTGACGTTGTACTTCGTGCGCACGCCCGACTCGTTCAGTCCCACGCCGCGGATGAACTTCGGCGGGTACATCTTGGCGAGCACGAAGTCGTCGTCGAAGCGGATGAAATCCAGCATCCGCCCGCTCACGAGGTGCGCGACGCGCTCGCCGGCCTCGCGCTCGGGGTAGATGACGTGGTTCGCGCCGACGCGGGCGAGGATC
The DNA here is from genome assembly GCA_964496445.1 of uncultured Microbacterium sp. Classification (GTDB taxonomy): domain Bacteria; phylum Actinomycetota; class Actinomycetes; order Actinomycetales; family Microbacteriaceae; genus Microbacterium. Next base: position 17,116 of record CAZBZR010000002.1, on the reverse strand, counting down.
TTGCCGTGCGACTGCGACACCGCCTTCGCCCAGATCTGCGGCACCTTCAGGTCGACGAGGTTGGCGGTGATGAGCACGGACGCCTCGATCAGCGATCCGACCGCGACGACGGCCACCTGGAAGTCCTGGGCACCGATCTGGCGGAGCGCGTCGATGTTGCGCGCATCGGCCTGCACGGCGTGGGTGACGCGCTCGGACCACTTCTGGACGAGCTGGAGGTCTTCGTCGATCGCGAGCACCTCGCGGTCGAGCCGGTCGAGCTCGCCGGCGCATGCGGCGCCGAAGCGGCCCAGCCCGATGACGAGGACGGGGGCGTCGCCCCGGATGCGGTCAACCAACGATGGGCCTTTCCACGGGCAGTGCGTACAGCTGCGAACGGGAGGTCGCGGCCACCGCCGCGGCGAGTGTCACTGTACCAATGCGGCCCATGAACATCGTCGCGGCCAGGACGTACTTGGCCGGGTCGGGAAGCTCCGCGGTGAGCCCCGTCGACAGCCCGACGGTCGCGAAGCCCGAGATGACGTCGAAGAGCACCTCTTCGATCGGGGCCTGCGTGATCTGGCCGATCGTGACGGTGGAGACGGCCACGATCGTCGCCCCCCACGCCACGACCGAGAGCGCGACGCGTTGCACGTCGCTCGGGATGCGCCGCCCGAAGGCCTCGACCGACTGCCGGCCCTTCGCCTCCGACCACACCGCGAGGGCGAGGACGGCCAGGGTGGTGACCTTGATGCCGCCGGCGGTGGAGGCCGACCCGCCGCCGACGAACATGAGCATCGATTCCACCACGAGCGTCGAGCCGTACTGGTCGCCCATGTCGACCACCGCGAAGCCGCCCGAGCGGGTCATCGCCGAGACGAAGAACGCCTGGAAGGTGGTGTCCCACGCGTCCATGCTCCCGAACGTGCGGGGATTGCTGTGCTCGAGGAGGAGGATCACGCCGGCCCCCGCGAAGAACAGGATGATCGTCGTGATGAGGGTGAGCTTCGCGTGCAGCGACCACCGGCGCACGTGCCAGTAGTGCTTCCACAGCGTGAAGATGACAGGGAAGCCGATCGACCCGAGGAAGACGCCGGCCATCAGCACGGTGAGCAGGAAGTAGTCGTCGGCGAAGGGCACGAGGCCGTCGGCGTTGGGGACGAAGCCGGTGTTGGTGAAGGCCATCGCCGCGTAGTAGGGCGCCTCCCACAGCGCGGCGATCGGGTCGATCCCGGCCAGGAGCAGCGACGGATACAGCAGCACGGTGAGGCCGGCCTCGATCACGAGGGTCGACAGCGCCACGGTGGCCAGCAGAGAGCCGACCTCCCCCAGCCGCACGGTCTGACCTTCGTTGACCGGACCGCCGTGCACGCGCAGCGGGTTGGAGTCGCCGGCCGCGATGAGCTTGGCGCGCAGGCCCAGACGCTTGGAGATCACCAGGCCCAGGATCGAGGCGAGGGTCAGGACGCCCAGGGCGCCGACGTTCACCCCCACGTAGGTGATGACGTGGCCGAGCGGCGACCAGTGCGTGTACATGTCCACGGTCGCGAGCCCCGTGACGCAGATCGTGGACACGGCGCTGAAGAGGGCGTCGGCCAGGGGGGTCACCCGGCCGTCGGCCGCGGCGGCCGGCAAGGAGTAGAGCGCGGTGAACAGCAGGATCAGCGCCACGAAAACCAGCACCGCGAACCGGGCGGGCGAGGCGGTGGTGAGCTCGCGCAGTCCGTCCCACACCCGCTCGGCGGCCACGAGGGCTCTCGACCGAGCCCGGGGCCGCGCCGGCGCTGCCGCCATCGGCGTCGCCCCTTTCTCGCATCGCGCCCGCGACGTCGGTGCCGTCCGGGGTTGCGCTCATGGTACTCCGCGGCGAGCCCGACTAATCTGAACGCATGGCGGACATCTTCGACGTGATCGCAGACCGCACGCGTCGCGACATCCTCCAGCTCCTCCTCGACCGCGCGCTGGGCGGTCAGGACGGTACGAGCGTCTCGTATGTCGTGCAGGCGCTCGGGGTGAGTCAGCCCACCGTGTCCAAGCACCTCAAGGTGCTGCGCGAGGCCGAGCTGGTGTCGGTGCGCGAAGAGGGACAGCACCGGTACTACAGCCTCCAGGCCGCACCGCTGGACGAGGTGGACGACTGGCTGGTGCCGTTCTTCGCCCTCGACGACGAGCCCGCGCCGCTGGCGCTGCCGGAGCCTGCCGTGCAGGCCGCCGAGGTGGTGGGGCGCGCCGCCGCCCAGGCCAAGCACGCGGTCACCGCGGCGCTGCGCAAACTCCCCGGTCGCTGAGGCTCATCCGTCACAGCCGTCACGCCGGTTTACACGCGTCTCTCGCGGGCTCTAGAGTGTGTCCAGCACACCGGGGGAGGGAGGAACGCCATGGCGCAACTGCCCGACGTGCGCTTCCTCACCGTCGCCGAGGTCGCCGAGCTCATGCGCGTGTCGAAGATGACCGTGTACCGCCTCGTGCACGCCGGGGATCTGCCGGCGGTGCGCTTCGGACGCAGCTACCGCGTGCCCGAGTCGGCGGTCATCGAGGCCATGCAGCGGCCGGTGTCCGACGTCGGCTAGACTGATCCGAGGCATTTTTCCGCACCTGCCTGATCCCGGGAGCCGCTCGCGGCACCCAGACCCCTGACATAGTGAGGTTTTCCGTGGGTTCTGTCATCAAGAAGCGCCGTAAGCGCATGGCGAAGAAGAAGCACCGCAAGCTGCTTCGCAAGACTCGCCACCAGCGCCGCAACAAGAAGTAAGCGGCCACACACCAAGCGCCTGTCCTTCCGTGACGGGCGCTTCGTGTTCGACGCCGGCAAGGAGACGACATGCAGTCCATCACCGTTCAGCAGCTGCGCGAGCGCGAGGGCGTGCCCCTCATCGACGTGCGCGAGACCGACGAGTTCGCCGCGGGCCACGTGCCCGGCGCGGTCAACCTGCCGATGTCGACGATCGGCGAGCGGCTCGAGGAGCTGCCCGCAGGGCCCTTCGACGTCATCTGCCAGGCGGGCGGGCGCTCTGCGCGCGTCGTGGAGGCGCTCACCGCGCGCGGCCATGACGCGACGAACGTCGAGGGCGGCACCGGCGCCTGGATCCAGGCCGGCTACGACGTCGAGCGCTGACATCCCGCGCGCTGCGTAGGATCGGAGGGTGACCACCCTCACGATCATCGGCAAGCCCGACTGCCACCTCTGCGATGTCGCGGAGGAGATCGTGGAGACCGTCGTCGCCGACCTCCCCGACGATCTCGCCGACCGCGTCTCGGTCGCGCACGCGTCGATCCTCGAGGACCCCGCCCTGTACGAGCAGTGGTGGGAGAAGATCCCCGTCGTGCTCATCGACGGCGAGCTCCACGCGCACTGGCGGCTCTCGGCCGACCGTCTTCGCGACGCGCTCCTCGCCGCCGACTGACGACGCACGGCCGTCAGCGGGGAGTGGGATCCTGCTCCTCGCTCGCGACGATCGGGATGGCGTTGGTGAAGGCCGACGCCCGCTCCTCCGCCTCCGCGCTGCCGGTGAACAGCCCCTCGCCGGGCTCGCTCGCCCGATGCGGCCCGGCCTCCGCCTCCGCGGCATCCGCCTCGGTCAGGAGCACGCGCTGCACCGGCAGGGCGGCGGGCATCTCGTGCTGCACCCACGCGACCATGGCCTCCCGGACGTAGCAGCGCAGATCGAACAGCGTGGGGGCGTCGGCGGCGGTCACCAGGATGCGGATCCGCACGAGGCCGCCGGTGGCCTCGGTGACCTGGAGCACGGAAGCGCGTCCGTCCCACAGGTCGGTGCGGGAGAGCACCTCCTCGAGGTGCGCGCGCATGCGTGCCGGTGACACCCGCCAGTCGACGTCGAGCTCCACCGCGCCGAGCAGCTCGCTGCCCTGCCGCGTCCAGTTCTCGAAGGGCTGCGTGGTGAAGTACGTGCACGGCAGCACCAGCCGGCGGTCGTCCCACAGGTTCAGCACGACGTAGCTGAGGGTGATCTCGCCCACGCGCCCCCACTCGTCTTCCACGACGACCACGTCGTCCACGCGGAGCGCGTCGCTGAAGACCAGCTGCAGCCCCGCGAACATGTTGGCCAGCACCGATTGGGCGGCCAGGCCCGCCACGATCGAGGCGATGCCGGCCGAGGCCAGCACGCTCGCGCCCACCGCCCGCACGGCGGGGAAGGTGAGCAGGATCGCGCCGACGGCGATCACGATGATGAGGGCGATCGCGAGGCGGCGCACGATGAGCGTCTGGGTGCGGATGCGGCGGGCGACGCGGTTGTCCGGCACGTCGATGCGGTGGCGGCCGAGCGTCACATCGGTGGCGAAGGCGACGAGCGAGGCCAGCAGCCACGCCGCTGCGACGATGACGAGGATCGTCAGGATCTGCGTGAGGGCAGGGAGCCACGCCGCCTCCGGGAACGCGAGTGCGACCGCGATCCACACGGCTGCGAGCAGCACGACCACCCGGAACGGGCGACGCGCGTGACGGATCAGGCTCTCCGGCCAGTGTCGCCGGCGCGCGATGAGCCGGGTGGTGAGCGCGACGACGGCGGTCAGCAGAAGGGCGGCCACGACGCTCGCGACGAAGGTGATGGCGAAGTTCAGCCAGGGATTGTCCAGCATGGGGCCTCACCCTACGGCGCGGCGCCGGGCGCTGTCAGCCGGTTGCGCGGGCGAGCACGGGCGCGGGAACGACGGCGACGCGCACCGCCTCGTCGAACGCGACACGCTCGCCGGCGGGATGCTGAACCCGCACCAGCGTGCCGTCGGCGGTGCGTACGAGCGTGCGGCGGAAGCTCCCCAGGAACGTGCTCTCCTGCACGACGGCGTCCACGCCCGGCTCGTCCGCGCCGGCCAGGCGCACGTTCTCGGGCCGCAGGAACACTTCGACGTGCCCGTCGGGTGCCTCGCCCTGGAGCGGCAGGTCGCGCCCCCACACCTCGACCGTGCGCCCGCTGACGATGCCGGGGACGACGCTGGAGACCCCCACGAACGCGGCGACCTCCGGCGTCGCGGGCCGCAGGTACAGGTCCTCGGGCGAGCCCACCTGGGAGATGCGGCCGGCGGCCATGACCGCGATGCGGTCCGAAACGGCGAGGGCCTCCTCCTGGTCGTGCGTGACGAATACCGTGGTGATCCCCAGGCGCAGCTGGATGCGCCGGATCTCGTCGCGCAGCTGCACACGCACCTTCGCATCCAGCGCGGACAGGGGCTCGTCCAGCAGCAGCACGCGCGGTTCGGTCACGAGCGCGCGCGCGAGCGCGACACGCTGCCGCTGTCCGCCGGAGGGCTGATGCGGGAAGCGATCGGCGAGGGAATCGAGCCCGACCAGTTCCAGCGCCTCGGTGGCGCGGCGTGCGGCGGCCGCGCGCCCGACGCCTCGGCGACGCAGGCCGAAGGCGGTGTTGTCGCGGACGCGGAGGTGGGGGAAGAGCGAGTACGACTGGAACACCATGCCGATGTCCCGCTTGTTCGTGGGCACGCGGGACACGTCGCGACCGCCGAGGAGGATCTCCCCGGCGGAGGCGCGCTCCAGACCCGCGAGCACGCGCAGCGCGGTGGTCTTGCCGCATCCGGAGGGGCCGAGGAGCGAGACGAACTCCCCGGGGGCGACGTCCAGATCCACGCCGTGCAGGACGCGGGTCGCGCCGTAGTCCTTCACGACGCCGCAGAGCTGCACGCGGGTCGAAGCGGTGTCGGTCACGGTGTTCTCCTTCCCGCGCCGAGGCGACCGGCGCGGCCGATGAGCAGCAGCAGCACGAAGGCGAAGGCCAGCGCGAGCAGGGTGAAGATGGCGGCCGCCCACGCGTCCTGGCGATTGACGACGACGAGGGCCGTCTGCAGCACGGGGCGGTTCAGCAGCGACGCGATCGTGAACTCGCCCAGCACGACGGCCACCGAGATGAGCGCGGCCGCGAGCAGCCCGGGGCGGAGGTTGGGGATGAGCACGCGCACGAGCACGGTGATCCCGTTCGCGCCGAGCGTGCGCGCGGCCTCGGAGAGGGTCCGGGGGTCGATGGCGTCCAGCGATGCCTGGATCGAGCGGTAGGCGAAGGGCAGGACCAGCACGCCGTAGGCGAAGGCCAGCGTCCACGCGCCGGTGCCGAAGGTGCGCCCGATCTGCAGGTACACCGGCGCCAGCCCCACCACGAGCACGATCGCGGGGATCGAGATCGGCAGCAGGGCGACGAACTCGAACGCGCGGCGCAGGTGGGGGAACCGCAGCGCTACCAGCACCATCGTGGGAGTGAACAGGAGCAGGACGATCGCGACGGTCACCGCGGCCAGGATGAGCGAGTTGGCCAGGCCCGTCCACACCGGGGCGTAGGCTGCGGCGTGGGCGGGATCGAACACGGCCAGCCAGCGGCGCAGCGTGTATCCGCCCTCCGGCGAGGTCAGGGTGAACAGCAGCGTCCCGGCGAACGGGATCGCGAAGACGACGCCGACGGCGATCCCGATGACGCAGCGCGTCGCGCGCGCGGGCGCGAGCGGGTTCATGCCTGCCACCGCGCCGCGCGGCGCTGGATGAGGGCGTAGCCGGCCATCACGGCGGCCACGACGACGATCATGCCGAGCGCGAGCGCTCCGGCGAGGTTCTCCCGTCCGAGCACGGTCTCGCTGGTGAGGGCGGCGCGGATCTGCAGCGGCACGATCTGCGATCCCTGACTGGCCAGTGCCGCGGCGGTCGCGTAGGACGAGAAGGCGTTCGCGAACAGCAGCAGGGTGCTGGCGAGGAAGGCGGGGGCGAGCACGGGGAATCCGATGTGCCACCAGAATCCCGCCCGCGTGCCGCCGAGGGTGAGGTGCGCCTCCGCCCACGCGGGCTTGAGGGCCGCGAGGGCCGGCATGAAGGTCAGCACCATCAGGGGCACCTGGAAGAGGAAGTACGCCGGGATCAGGCCCGGGAGGGAGTAGATCCAGGCGCCGCCGGCATACAGGTCGATGCCCAGCCCCTCGCGCAGGAGCACCGTGACGACGCCCTGCGTGCCGATCGAGGCCACGAGCGTGAAGGCCAGCATGACGCCGCCGAACTGCGCGAGCACGCCGGATGCCGCATCCACCGTCGTGCGGACGAGACCCGTCTCGGGCAGTCCCAGCATCGCCCAGCACACCAGCGCACCGACCGCCCCGCCGAGCGCGGCCGTGACCAGTGACACGCCCGCGGAGTTGGCGAAGGTCGCGAGGACCACCGGATCGCCGAGGGCGGCGACGTTCACGAGTGTGAACGCGCCGCCCTCGTCGAAGAGGCCGGAGGCCAAGGCGAGCACCGTGGGGAGCACGAGGAACAGGCCGAGATAGGCGGCGAAGGGCACGAGACCGAGCCAGGCCGCATCCGGGCGTGCCGCCCCCCGCGGTGCGTCGACGGCGGTCACTGGACGGCCGCGGCCCACTTCTCGCCCAGGAGCGTACCGGCCGCCGCCGACTGCTCCTCGGTGGGGACGACCGTTTCGGCGGGCACCTCGGGGAGCGCGGCGGCCAGGTCGGCGTCGATCGTTCCGGCCTCGGTCATCGCGGCCATGCGGGCGGGGCGGGCGCCGCCCTTCAGCCACAGGTTCTGCACCTCGTCGCTGTAGAGGAACTCCTGCCACAGGCGCGCGGCGGCCGGGTGCGGCGCATCGCGGTTGATCGCCTGGTTGTAGTAGCCGGCGTACCCGATGCCGTCGAGCACCACGGTCTCCCATGTGGGCACGTCGGCGGCGTGGGCGGCGTTGAGGTAGTCCCAGTCGAAGACGACCGGCGTCTCGCCGCTGGCGACGGTGGCGCTGGTGACGTCGAGCTTGAGCATGTTGCCGGCCTTGTTGAGCTCGGCGAAGAAGTCGATGCCGGGCTGGAAGTCCTCGAGCGTCCCGTCGGACTGGACGGTGGCCAGGCCCACGGCCGCGAATGCGGCGCCGGCCTGGGTGGGGTCGCCGTTGATCGCCACGGCGCCGCGGTACTCGTCGCCGAGGAGGTCGTCGAGCGATTCCGGCGCGTCGAAGCGGGCGGAGTCGAACCCGATCGACATGTACCCGCCGTAGTCGCCCACGAACAGTCCGGAGGGCTCCTTGAGGGCGTCGGGGATCTCGTCCCACGTCTGCACCTTGTAGGGCGCGAACCAGTCGGTTTTCTGCAGCGCCACGGTCAGGCCGAGGTCGAAGACATCCGGGGCGGTGTCCAGGCCCTCGTTGGTTTCGGCGGCCTGGATCTCCTCGGCGCTGGAGATGTCGGGGGACTGCTCGTTGATCGTGATCTCGGGGTAGCGCTCGGCGAAGAGGTCGAGGATCTCGCCGTAGTTGGCCCAGTCGCGGGGCAGCGCGATGACGTTCAGCTGGCCCTCGGCCTTGGCGGCGGCCTCCAGGTCGGCGAACGTGCCGAAGTCGGCGAGGCTCGTCGCCGCGGCGGCGTCGGCCGAGTCGCCGTCGCCGGATGCCGCGGCAGTGCCGCCCGCGCAGCCGGCGAGGGCGAGCGCGGCGACGGCGGCGAGGGCGACGCCCGCGACCGTACGACGCGGGCGGGGAAGGATCGATGACATGTGGTTCCTCTCGGGTGAGCGATGCCGGCGCGCTCGCGCGCGCGCATCGGGACGAGAGGACGCTACGAACCGCGGATGACCGTCGCGGTCGGGAGAGGTGAACGAGCGGTGTCGGTCTGCTGACGCGTCAGAACGGGGGCGGGTCGGGCTCTGAGACGAACACCACCGCGCGCCGCTCGGGCCGGTCGACGGCGAGCAGACCCGCCGGCGACCTCCACTCCAGCGATCCGTCGTCGCGCTGATGTGCGGACCATGCGGTCTCGGTCTTCAGCGTATGGTGGCGCCGACACAGGCACGCGAGGTTGCACGCGTCGGTGGGGCCGCCTCTCGCCCAGTCGATGTTGTGGTCGTGCTGGCATCGGCGCGCCGGCTGCCGACAGCCGGGAAAACGGCAGTGCACGTCACGGGCGATGAGCAGCCGGCGGATCGCGGGACCGGGACGGTAGCGATCGACGGCCAGGACCGCACCCGTCACCGGCGCGGTGAGGACCCGCTCCCACGCCGGGTCGGCGCCGGCCAGCAGCGCCCGCGCCGTGTCGGGATCGATGGGGGTGGCGCCGTCTACGAGCGCACCCCTGCTCCCGGCACCTGCGGCCGTCAGGGCCGGGACGGTCAGGTGTACGTGCGCGCGGATGGCGCCCAGCCCTCCGGGCACACGTCCGCAACAGGATCGATCGCGGGGCGGCCGGTGAGGACGAGATCGCAGAGCAGGTCGGCGCGGGTCTGAGAGAGCGTACGGGTGTCATGAACCTCGCCCGCGTCGGCGGTGACGCCCGCAGCGCGCAGCGCGCGTGCCTGCCGCGTGAGGCGATCGTGCATGGCGGCGACCTTCACCATGGCGTCGATCACCGACAGCTGGCCGAGGCCGTCGTCGAGTTCCTCGACCCACACCCGTCTGCTCTGCTCGGCGCGTGAGAAGCGGACTGACGGATCTTCGGGGTGGAGGTCGGCGGCCACCCGCCGGGCGAACGCCTCGGTGCGCGCCGGGGTGTCGCGACAGGCGCGCTCGAGCACGACGGCTTCGAATGCGGCACGCGCGGGATCATCCGCGAACACCGCTCCGGTGTCACGGATGATCGCGGCGTATCGCGCGCTGACTCGGCTTGGACGCGTTCGTCCTCGACGAGGCCGGCCACGATCTCCGCGAGCGCGATCTCGTCGCGATCGTCCAGGAGGGCGGTGCCGGTCATACCTCCAGTGTGAAGAGGGCCTCCGACATCGGCCGGTCAGGGGGCCAGGCGCGTGGGACCGCGGAAGAGGAACGTCACCTCGCGGATGCTGGACTCCCCGAGCAGCAGCATGAGCAGGCGCGCGAGCCCCATGCCGAACCCGCCGTGGGGCGGGGTGCCGTACCGGAAGAAGTCGAGGTAGTGCTCGATGCCGGCCAGGTCCAGGCCCTTCTCCACGGCCTGCTCCTCCAGCACGCGCACGCGGTGCTCGCGCTGGGCGCCGGCGGTGATCTCCACGCCCTTGAACAGCAGGTCGGAGGACCTCGTCATCCCCGTCTCCGGATCGCGCATGTGGGAGGACGGCCGCATCTCGGGGTGGTAGTCGGTGACGAAGACGAACTGGTGGCCGTACGTCTCCTCGATGTACGCAGCGACCTGCCGCTCGCCCTCGGGGTCGAGATCGCCGTCGGTGCGCGGGATCTCGTAGCCGCGCTCCTTCACCGTGGCGCGGGCCTCGGCGAGGGGAATGCGGGGGAAGGGCAGGGTCGGGACGACGACCTCGATGCCGAAGAGCTCCTCGATCTCGGCGCCGTGCTTGTCCTTGACGGCCTGGATCGCGAACTGCAGGAGCTCCTCCTGCATGCGGGCGACATCCTCGTGGGAGTCGATCCAGCTGATCTCCGCGTCGACGGAGGTGAACTCGGTGGCGTGGCGGCTCGTGAAGGACGGGTCGGCGCGGAACACGTCGCCGATCTCGAAGATCTTGCCGAAGCCGGCCGACTGCGCCATCTGCTTGAAGTGCTGCGGGCTCTGCGCGAGGTAGGCCGTCTTGTCCTCGAAGTACTCCATGCTGAACAGCTCGGCGTTGGACTCCGAGGGGCTCGACATGAGCTTGGGGGAGTGGATCTCGATGTAGTCGCGCTCCACCCAGTACGTGCGCATCGCGTGCTCGAGCGTGGTCTGCACGCGGAAGATGAGGCTGTTGCGCGCCTGGCGGAGGTCGAGGAAGCGCCAGTCCATGCGCTTGTCCAGACCGCTGTCGGCGGCGATCGGGGTCTCCGGCAGCGCCTCGGCGGCGATCTCGAGCATGCCGACCTTGATCTCCACACCCCCGAGCTTGACCCGCTCGTCGTGCTTGAGCTCGCCGCGCACGGTGAGGAACGTGCCGGTGGCCAGGCCCGAGATGGTCTCGGTGAGGGCGAGCGCGGCGGAACTCGCCGCATCCGCCTCCTCGGGCAGCTCGCGCGTGGCGGGGTTGACCAGCTGGACGGCGCCGGTCTCGTCGCGCAGGATGACGAACTGCACCTTCTTCTGATCCCGCACGGTCTCGACCCACCCCGACACCGAGACGGGGCCGGCGGGGGAGGACTGCAGCTGCTTGACGAGGACGCGTTCGCTCACGAGGCACCAGTCTACGTGCGAGGCTCGGGCGCGCCGCCGCCGAGCCGAGGCGTCCGGCGGGCGGGGCTCCCTATGATGAGCCCGTGACCACATCGCCGCCGCCGGTGCCGCCCCGTCCGACGCGCCCCGCGCGGACCGACCGCCCGGTGCGGGTGTGGGACATCGTCCTCACGATCGTGCTGCTGGTCCTCCTGATCGGCGCTGCAGCGCTGGCGTCGTACTTCGGCATCTTCCTCGCCTTCGCCTCCGACGGATGCGGGGGCGACACCTGCAACGAGGGCCTGCTGAACTTCGGCTTCTGGTTCGCCGTCATCTCCCCGTGGGTGCTGTGGGTGCTCGCCCTCATCGGCGCCATCGCGCTGCTGGTGCTCCGGCGGCTGGCGTTCTGGGTGCCGCTGGTGGCCTCCTCGCTCATGGTCGGCGGCTTCCTCGTCGGCTTCCTCATCGTCGGCGCCGCCACCGGGTGGTAGCCGCCGCATCCGGGGCCGCAGCCCTCAGGTGAGGGTCAGGCCACGCCCGTAGGGTGGATCACGGCGCCGGAACGTCGCCGATCACCGAGAGCGAAGGCCCCCGATGACCGACATCATCCCCGCATCCACGTCGTCCTCCGGCGACGGCTCCTGGCTCACTGCGCTCGTGGACTGGACCGTCTCGCTCATGGAGATCATCGGCCCGGTCGGGGCGGGGGCGGCCATCGCGCTGGAGAACCTCTTCCCCCCGATCCCGAGCGAGATCGTGCTGCCGCTGGCCGGACTCACCGCCAGCCGCGGCTCGTTCACGCTCGCCGAGGCCCTGATCTGGACGACGGCGGGGGCGGTGGTCGGGGCCCTCATCCTCTACGGCCTGGGCCGGCTGCTGGGCGCCGAGCGCCTGCGCCGGATCGCCGACAAGCTGCCGCTGACCAAGGTCGAGGACGTCGACAAGACGGTCGCGTGGTTCGAGCGCCACGGCGGCAAGGCCGTCTTCTTCGGACGGATGCTGCCGATCTTCCGCAGCCTCATCTCCATCCCCGCCGGGGTGTCGAAGATGCCGGTGTGGCGTTTCACCCTGCTCACCGCGGCCGGAAGCGCCATCTGGAACACCATCTTCGTCCTGGCCGGGTTCTTCCTCGGCGAGCAGTGGCACGTCGTGGAGCAGTACGCCGACATCCTGCAGTACGTCGTCATCGCCGGCATCGTGCTGGCGGTCGCGTGGTTCGTGTTCGTGCGCGTGCGCGCCGCGGCCCGCGCCCGCCGTTCGGGCTGACCGGCGCCCAGCGCGCCCTCAGGAGGCCGCGCCGTAGACTGGAGCAGTGCCCGCCGAACGCCTCCACCTCGTGCGCCACGGCGAGGTGCACAATCCTCGCCGCGTGCTCTACGGGCGCCTGCCGGGCTACGGGCTGAGCGCCGACGGCCGCCGCATGGCGCGCCAGGCCGCGGAGTACGTGCACTCGCTCGAGCGCCCCGTCACCGCCCTGGTCGCCTCACCGCTGCAGCGCACCCGCGAATCGGCCGAGCCGTTCGAGGAGCTGTTCGGCATCGAGCCGGTCATCGACGAGCGCGTGATCGAGCCGACCAACGTCTTCGAGGGCCGGCGCATGGGGCGTGTCTTCTACAACCCGTGGAACTGGCGCCATCTGGCTCAGCCCGCCCTCCCCAGCTGGGGTGAGCCGTACCTGCAGGTGGTGGCGCGCATGCGCGAGGCGATGGATGCGGCGTGGGATGCCGCATCCGGCGGCGACGTCGTGATCGTCTCGCACCAGCTGCCGATCTGGATCACCCACCTTTCCGTCGCCGGGGCACCGTTGCGGCACGACCCGCGCCGGCGCCGCTGCGCCCTCTCCAGCGTCACGAGCTTCGAGCGCCGCGACGGCGAATGGGTGGAGACCGACTACGCCGAGCCGGCCTCGACCGCCGGCGCCGTGGACGTGGGGGCCGTCTGATGCGCCGTCTCCTCCCCGTCGCCCTGGCCGCGCTGCTCGTGTCGGGGCTCGCCGCGTGCACGAGCGATCCTCTCGCCGATCAGTACCGCGCCGGCGACAACAAGGGCTATATCGCCGCGAACGGCTTCCAGACCGCCGAGATCGCGCCGGCCGACCGCGGCGAGCCGGTGGAGTTCGCCGGGGTGACCGAATCCGGCGACGAGGTGACCAGCGCCGACTACGCCGGCCGCGTGCTCGTCGTGAACTTCTGGTACGCCGCCTGCGGACCGTGCATCGTCGAGGCCCCGCGCCTGGAGGAGGCCGCGGAGAGCTTCGCCGGCGACGAGGTGGCCTTCCTCGGCGTGAACACCTACGACCAGGCCGCCACCGCCCTCTCCTTCGCGAAGGAGAACGGCGTGAGCTATCCGAGCGTGATCGACGTCAACGGCGGCGAGGTCAAGCTCGCGTTCGCCGGCAAGGCGCCGCTGAGCGCCACCCCGACGACGCTGGTCCTCGACCGCGACGGACGGGTGGCCGCCCGCATCATCGGCGAGCTCGCGGAGGCCTCGATCCTCGAGGCGATCGTGCAGACCGTGCTCGAGGAGCAGGCGTGAACCCCGGCGCGGCCGTCGCCGACGGCGCCCTCTGGGTCGCCCTGCCCATCGCGCTGGCGGCGGGCCTGGTGTCCTTCCTCTCCCCGTGCGTGCTGCCGCTCGTGCCCGGCTACCTCGGGTTCATCGGGGGCACCGTCGCGCCCCGGCGCACCGCATCCGCCGCCGCCCCCGGCCGCGGGCGGCTGCTCGGCGGCGTGCTGCTGTTCATCGCCGGGTTCACGCTCGTCTTCATGACCGTGAACGTCCTCGGCGGCACCGTGGGGCAGTTCTTCATCCAGTACGCCGACCCGATCACGCGTGTGATGGGGGTCGTGATCATCCTCCTGGGACTGGTGTTCATCGGCGTCTTCGGTGTCGCACAGCGCACGTTCCGTCCGCAGACCCGCAGCAACATCGGCCTCGTCGGCGCGCCGCTGCTGGGCATCGCGCTCGGCATCGGCTGGACGCCGTGCATCGGCCCGACCCTCGCCGCCATCTTCTCGGTGTCGTGGAACCTCGGCGACCCGGGCCGCGCCGCCCTCCTCGGGCTCGCGTACTCGCTGGGCCTCGGCATCCCGTTCCTCCTCCTGGCCCTGGGCTTCGGCTGGGCGACGCGCTCGGTGGCGTTCCTGCGCCGCCACATCCGTGCGGTGAACCTCCTCGGCGGCGTGCTGCTCATCCTCCTCGGCCTGGCGATGGTGACGGGGCTGTGGGGAACGCTCATGGCGCAGCTGCAGGGGGTGATCGGCAGTGTCCCGCTCCCGCTCTGACGAGGCCCCCTCCGTGACCGACCCGCTCCGCCCCGACGACCACGCCGACGGCGACGGCACCATCGCCTCGCCCGCCCTGGGCGTCCTGGGGTGGCTGCGCTGGGGGTGGCGTCAGCTGACCAGCATGCGCACCGCCCTCGTGCTCTTGCTGCTGCTGGCGATCGCCGCGGTGCCGGGCTCGATCGTGCCGCAGCGCAGCGCCGACCCCAACGGCGTGACGCAGTACTTCACGGACAACCCCGATCTCGCGCCGATCCTCGACAACCTGAGCCTGTTCGACGTCTACACCTCGCCCTGGTTCTCGGCGATCTACCTGCTGCTGTTCGTCTCCCTCATCGGATGCGTCATCCCGCGCACGAAGCATCACGCCAAGGCGCTGCGCTCCCGCCCGCCGCGCACGCCCGCGCGCCTCGGGCGCCTGGAGCACGCCCGCGAGGAGATCGTGGAGCTGGGCGACGGCGAGGAAGGCGAGACGCTGGCCGCCGAATCCGTCGCGATCGCCGCCGAGCAGCTGCGCAAGAGCGGCTACCGGGTGGAGCGCTACGACGGGCGGGGCGCGTTCTCCGTCTCGGCCGAGCGTGGTTATCTGCGCGAGACCGGCAACCTCGTCTTCCACGGCGCCCTCGTCGGGGTGCTCGTGGCCGTGGGCGTCGGCGGCGGCTTCACCTACACCGGGCAGCGCGTGATCGTCGAGGGCACGACATTCGTCAACTCGCTCCTGGACTACTCCTCGTTCAACCCCGGACGCTTCGTCGGCGCCGACAGCCTCACGCCGTACGCCCTGACGCTCGACGCGTTCGACGTGAGCTATGTGCCCGCCGGTGAGCAGGGGCAGGGGCAGGCGGGCGATTTCGTCGCCCGGCTGAGCACGCGCTCGGGCGACGAGGTGCGCGAGGGCGAGGTGCGGGTGAATCATCCGCTCGACATCGCTGGCGACCGCGTGTACCTCATGGGCAACGGCTACGCGCCGACGCTGACGGTGCGCAACGCCGAGGGCGAGGAGATCTTCCACGACTCCGTGCCGTTCCTGCCGCAGGACACCAACATGACGTCGCTGGGCGTCGTGAAGATCCCCGACGGGATGCCCGAGCAGATGGGGCTCGTGGGATTCTTCTACCCCACGCAGGCACCGCTGGAGTCGGGGGCGTTCACCTCCGCCTACCCGGCTCTGGTGAACCCCGTCGTCACGTTCAACGTCTTCGTCGGCGACCTCGGCATCGACGGCGGCACGCCGCGTTCGGTGTACACCCTGAACACGACCGACATGGAGCAGCTCAGCGGCGGCGACACCGGCGTCGACTCGATCGAGCTCGCACCCGGTGAGACGGCGGAGCTGCCCGGAGGCCTGGGCACCGTGACGTTCGAGAACGAGGCCCCGGCCGGTGCGACGGGGTACGAGGACTCGGTCAAGCGCTTCGCGTCGCTCTCGATCCACCGGGACATCGCCGCGCCGTGGGTCCTCCTGTTCGCCGTGCTCGCGACGGCCGGGCTGCTGGCCGCGCTGTTCGTGCCCCGCCGGCGCATGTGGGTCAAGGCCACGGTGCAGGGCCGGACGGTGGTGCTGGAGTACGCCGGTCTCGCCCGCGGCGAAGACCCGACGCTGGCCGCCGCCGTCGCGCAGACGGCCGCCCGTCACGGCGAGGCCGTCGAGGGCTGGCGCCGGCGCGCCGCCGTAGACTGAGAACCATGCCCGGCTCCGACATCCTCTCCCTCGACGCCGTCTCCGTGCTCCTGGTGTGGACGGCCGTCGGGATCTACGTGCTCGCCTTCATCGCCTACGCCATCGACCTGGCGCGGCGCTCCGACGTCGCCCTCAAGGCGCAGGACGCCGCCCGGGCCCGCGAGCTCGTCGGCGCCGCCGCATCCACCCCCTCCGCCCCCTCCGCCCCCTTCGTTTCGCCGAAACCGGGGAGTCTCGGCGAAACCGAGGGCGATGCCCCGGGTCTCGCCGAGACCACCCGGTCTCGCGGCGGCGAGGCCAAGCCGCGGTTCGTGTGGGCGCGGATCGGCACGTCGCTGACGGTGCTCGGGTTCCTCTTCCACGTCGCCGGCGACGTCACGCGCGGCATCGCCGCCGAGCGCGTGCCGTGGTCGAACATGTACGAGTTCGCCCTCACCGGCCCGATGCTGATCGTCGCGGTGTACCTCGCGGTGCTCCCGCGCTACGACCTGCGCTTCCTCGGCTCGTTCATCACCGGGCTCACCGTGGTCCTCCTGGGAGGGGCGACCCTCGCCTTCTACGTCGAGGTCGTGCCGCTGGCCGACCCGCTGAAGTCGGTGTGGCTCGTGATCCACGTGTTCGTCGCCTCACTCGCCACGGCGCTGTTCGCGCTGGCGTTCGGCCTGTCGGTGCTGCAGCTCATGCAGGCCCGGCGGGAGCGGCGCGCCGCATCCGGCCCCGCGTTCCTGCGCACCCTGCCCACGGCCGATGCGCTGGAGTCGCTGGCCTACCGCTTCGCGATCGTAGGCTTCATCTTCTGGACTTTCACGCTCATCGCGGGCTCCATCTGGGCCAACGACGCGTGGGGCCGCTACTGGGGCTTCGACACGAAGGAAGTGTGGACCTTCGTCATCTGGGTGCTCTACGCCGGCTACATCCACGCGCGGGCGACCCGCGGATGGCGCGGCACGCGTTCGGCGTGGCTGTCGATCATCGGCTTCACCGCGGTGCTGTTCAACTTCACCATCGTGAACATGTTCTTCAAGGGCCTCCACGCCTACTCCGGCCTGACGACCTGAGCCCCGGCGGCCTCACCCCTCACCCGCGAGAGTGCATCGTCTCGCCGAAGCGGCACCGAATTCGGTGCCCTCTCGGC
>CAZBZR010000001.1:0-216726 GCA_964496445.1 uncultured Microbacterium sp. | reverse complement strand
GTTGACGCCGGAGCCGAGCTCGTCGTCGCCGTCCTCGGCGTTGAACTCCTTGACGGCGATGATCGTGCCCTGCTCGCCGTGGGGCACCTTCAGCGAGGTGTCGCGGACTTCGCGGCTCTTCTCGTTGAAGATCGCGCGGAGCAGGCGCTCCTCGGCGCTGAGCTCGGTCTCACCCTTGGGCGTGACCTTGCCGACGAGGATGTCGCCGGGGCGCACCTCGGCGCCGATGCGGACGATGCCGCGCTCGTCGAGGTCCTTCAGCAGGTCGGGGCTGACGTTGGGGAGGTCACGGGTGATCTCCTCCTTGCCGAGCTTGGTGTCGCGCGCGTCGACCTCGTACTCCTCGATGTGGATCGAGGAGAGCGTGTCGTTCTTCACGAGCTCCTGGCTGAGGATGATGGCGTCCTCGAAGTTGTGACCCTCCCACGTCATGAACGCGACGAGGAGGTTCTTGCCGAGCGCCAGCTCGCCGTTCTCGGTGGCGGGGCCGTCGGCGATGACCTCGCCGACCTCCACGCGCTCACCGGCCGAGACGACCACGCGCTGGTTGTAGCTGGTGCCCTGGTTGGAGCGGTCGAACTTGCGCAGGAAGTAGTCCTGCGTGCCGCCCTCGTCCAGCTGCACGGTCACGACGTCGGCCGAGACCTCCAGCACCACACCGGCCTTCTCGGCGGTGATGACATCGCCGGCGTCGACCGCGGCGTAGCCCTCCATACCGGTGCCGACCACGGGCGAGTCGCTGCGCACCAGCGGTACGGCCTGACGCTGCATGTTCGCACCCATGAGGGCGCGGTTGGCGTCGTCGTGCTCGAGGAAGGGGATGAGCGAGGTCGCCACCGACACCATCTGGCGCGGCGAGACGTCCATGTAGCCGATCTCGTCGGCGGGGATGAGGTCGACCTCGCCGCCGATCTTGCGGGCGAGGACGCGGTCCTCCTGGAAGTGGCCGTCGGCCTTCAGCGGAGCGTTGGCCTGCGCGACGATGAAGTCGGCCTCCTCGCTCGCGGTGAGGTAGTCGATCTGGTCGGTCACGCGACCGTCCACCACGCGGCGGTACGGCGTCTCGATGAAGCCGAACGCGTTGATGCGCGCGAACGACGCGAGCGAGCCGATCAGGCCGATGTTCGGGCCTTCCGGCGTCTCGATCGGGCAGATGCGGCCGTAGTGCGACGGGTGGACGTCACGGACCTCGACGCCCGCGCGCTCACGCGACAGACCGCCGGGACCCAGCGCCGACAGGCGGCGCTTGTGGGTCAGACCCGCGAGCGGGTTGTTCTGGTCCATGAACTGCGACAGCTGCGAGGAGCCGAAGAACTCCTTGATCGCGGCCACGACCGGGCGCACGTTGATCAGGGTCTGCGGCGTGATCGCCTCGATGTCCTGCGTGGTCATGCGCTCGCGGACCACGCGCTCCATGCGCGACAGACCGGTGCGCACCTGGTTCTGGATGAGCTCGCCGACCGCGCGGATGCGGCGGTTGCCGAAGTTGTCGATGTCGTCGACGTCCAGGCGGATCTCGGCGGGCTTGCCGCCGCGGACGCCGTCGAACGTGGTGTCGCCGCGGTGCAGGCGGACGAGGTACTTGATCGTCGCGACGATGTCGTCGACGGTGAGCACCGAGTCGGTCAGCGGCAGGTCGAGACCGAGCTTCTGGTTGATCTTGTAGCGACCCACCTTCGCCAGGTCGTAGCGCTTGGCGTTGAAGTAGAAGTTGTCCAGCAGCGCGCGCGCGGCCTCGGCGGCCACCTGCTCGCCCGGACGGAGCTTGCGGTAGATGTCGCGGAGCGCGTCCTCCTTGGTGAGGATCGTGTCCTTCTCCAGCGTCTCCTCGATGGAGGAGAAGCCGGCGAACTCGGCGAGGATCTCCTCGCTGGTCAGGCCCAGGGCCTTGAGGAACACGGTGACCGACTGCTTGCGCTTGCGGTCGATGCGCACGCCGACCTGGTCGCGCTTGTCGATCTCGAACTCCAGCCACGCGCCGCGGCTGGGGATGATGCGCGCCGAGACGATGTCCTTGTCACTGGTCTTGTCGGGCGTCTTGTCGAAGTACACGCCGGGCGAGCGGACGAGCTGGGAGACGACGACACGCTCGGTGCCGTTGATGATGAAGGTGCCCTTGCCGGTCTGGAGCGGGAAGTCGCCCATGAAGACCGTCTGCGTCTTGATCTCACCGGTCTGGTGGTTCATGAACTCGGCCTCGACGTACAGCGGCGCGGCGTAGGTCTTGCCGCGCTCCTTGCACTCCTCGATCGAGTACTTCTCCGGCTCCAGGTACGGGTTCGTGAACGAGAGCTGCATCGTCTCGCTCAGGTCCTCGATCGGGGAGATCTCCTCGAAGATCTCCTCGAGGCCGCTGATCTCGGGCACGTCGGTGCGGCCGGCGGCCTGGGCCTCGGCGACCCGCGCCTTCCACGCCTCGTTGCCGACGAGCCAATCGAAGGACTCGGTCTGCAACGCGAGAAGGTCGGGGACCGTCAGCGTGTCGGAGATCTTGGCGAACGACAGACGCGATGCGCCGCGGCCGTTCTTGGGAGTGGTGGTGGGGTTGGATGCGTTGCGCGCAGCAGCCAAGGGAATAACCTCCGCAGAGCCCGGTCGGGACTCATGATTCCTTGTCGTCAGGGTGGAGTGCTCCCGGCCCCGAAACCTGACGTGTCCGCACCGCGTGATGCGGGGACGCGCAGGAACAGCCGACCACCATATGAGGGCAGGGGAAAGGGGAGCGCAAAGAACAACTATACGTCGGATGACGCGCCGTGTAAAGCGGGATTCTTGACGCGTCCCGACCCGTGCGGTATAACCGCGCCGCCGCGCCCCGCATTCCTCCGCTCCCCCGCACCGTTTCGCGGTTATCGGGGGCCCGTGCCGACCGAACGGTGCGGGGGAATCGGGGAGGGTTACGGCAGGGGACGGGCGTGACGGAAGCGCACCCGCGTGCCGGGCCGCGCCTGGGCCAGCGCATCCAGCGACGCGTCGGTGGCCACGGCGATGACGGGGTAGCCCCCGGTGACCGGGCCGTCGGCGAGGAGGATCGTGGGGCGCCCGGACGGCGGCACCTGCAGGGCCCCGGGCACCATGCCCTCGCTGGGAAGCTCCTCGTCGCGGATGCGCTCCAGCTCCGGCCCGTCCAGGCGCATCCCGACGCGGTCGGCCTGCGCCGACACCGTCCACGCGGCCTCGAACAGCGTCGCCGTGGCCGTGGCGGCGAACCAGTCCGCGCGCGGGCCCGCCGCCAGCTCCACCTCCACGAGCCGCTCGGCGGGTGCCCCCCACGGTGCGACCACCGCAGGCGGCACGGGGGTGGCGGGTGCGGGCCCGATCGGCAGGACGTCGCCGGCGCGGAGCGGCGCGGGCCCGAGCCCCGCGAGCACGTCGGTCGAGCGCGACCCGGCCGCGGGCGGCACGTCCACGCCGCCGCGGACGGCGAGGTAGCCGCGGACGCCGGCGTCGAAAGCGCCGAGGTGCAGCTCGCTCCCCGCCGGCCACGGCACCGCGGCATCCGGGTCGACCGCGCGACCGGCGATCGTGGCGGGGCCGCGCGCACCGGTAACGGCGGCCCAGCAGTCCGCGGTGGCCACCGCGCGGAAGTCGCCCAGCGTGATCTCTATCCCGGCCGCGTCCTCAGGGTTTCCGAGCAGGCGGTTCGCCCGGCGCAGCGCGGCGCGGTCCAGCGCCCCCGACCGCGCGATCCCCAGGTGTGCGCGGCCGGCTCGCCCGAGGTCCTGCACGGTGGCCAGGAGCCCCGGCTCGACCACCTCGATCCCCGCCGCACGCGGCCGCGCGGCCGCACCGGACGACGTCGGACGACCCCCGGCGCCGAGCGCGCGGGCCGTCTCACGCTCCGCGACGAAGCGGACGCGCGCGCCGGGGGGCAGCAGCACCGGATGCTCCGCCGCCGGGTCGAACAGCGGGGCAGCCGTCGTCGCGATCAGGCGCCAGCCGCCGGGGGTCTCGCGCGGGTAGGCGCCGCTGAATCCGCCGGCAAGGCCGACGGCACCGGCGGGGACGCGCGTGCGCGGCGCGGCGAGGCGGGGCACGACGAAAGGCCACGCGTCGCTGACGAGGTATGCGAACCCCGGGGCGAAGCCCGTGAACGCGACCGACCACTCCGCGGCGGCATGACGGCGGGCGAGCTCGGTGTCGCTCACGCCCACGAGCTCCGCCGTCTCGGCGAGGTCGGGGCCGTCGTAGCGCACCGGCACCTCGACGAGCGGGCCGTCGGGGGCGGCGGCGATCGCGTCGGGCGCGGCGGCCGCGATCCACGCGCGCACCGCCGAGCCGGCGATCAGGCGCGGGTCGAACGCCGCGAGCACGGTGCGGGCGGCCGGGACGAGCTCGACGACCCCGGCGGGGCGCGTGCGGGACAGCGCGCCGTGGAGGGCGCGGGCCTCGGCCAGGCCCGCGAGCTCGGCGAGCACCGCCCGCTCCCCCGCCGGGCGCACCTCGATGCTCACCACGGGGCGCGCACCGCGATCCCCGCCGCGTCCAGCGCCGCGCGCACCGCCCGCGCCATCGCCACCGCCGCAGGGGTGTCGCCGTGCAGGCACAGCGACGCGGCATCCGCGACGATCGTCGTGCCGTCCACCGCGTCGACGACCCCGTCGGCGGCGATCCGCACCGCGCGGGCGGCCACCGCGTCGGGGTCGTCCAGGAGCGCGCCGGGCTCCCCGCGCGGCACGAGGGCGCCGGCGGGGGTGTAGCCGCGGTCGAGGAACGCCTCGCGCACGAACGGCAGCCCGGCGCGGGTCGCCGCATCCGCGATCCGGCCGCCGAGCCCCAGGATCGGCAGCGCGCGCCCGGATGCCGCGGCGGCATCCGCGACGGCGGCGACCACCGCATCCGCCTGCCCCGCATCGGCGGTGACGGCGTGGTACAGCGCGCCGTGCGGCTTGACGTAGCGCAGCTCCGCGCCCGCTGCGACGAGGGCGGCCAGCTGCGCGGCGACGGTGCGGCGCAGCTCCTGCGGACCGGGATCGCGCGCGACCCGGCCGAAGTTCTCCGGGTCGTCGTAGGACGGATGCGCGCCGACGGCGACGCCGAACCGGGCGGCGCGCTCGACCGCCGCGCGCATGGCGGCGGCGTCGCCCGCGTGCCCGCCGCAGGCGACGCTGGCGCTGGAGACGACGGCGAACATCGCCTCGTCGTCGGCCGTCGGCACCCCCGCGACCGTCTCGCCGAGGTCGGCGTTCAGGTCGATGGCGCGCATGCGCCCACGCTACCGCCGGCCACCCGGCGGGGAAGGGGTGCGCCGCCGCGCCCGGGCAGGCAGGATGGACGGATGACCCCCGCCGCGGCATCCGCCGCCCCCCTGCTGTCCGTCCGCGACCTGGCCGTCGACTTCGCCACGATCGACGGGCCGGTGCGCGCCGTCGACGGGGTCGACCTCGACATCGCCGCGGGAGAGACCGTCGCGATCGTCGGCGAGTCCGGCTCGGGCAAGTCGACGACCGCGATGGCGATCATCGGCCTGCTGGCCTCGGGCGGGTCGGTCGCCCGCGGCAGCATCCTCCTCGACGGCGAAGACCTCACGGGCTTCTCCGAGGCGCGCATGCGTGAGGTGCGGGGGCGTCAGATCGGCCTCGTGCCGCAGGACCCGATGTCCAATCTCAACCCCGTCGCGAAGATCGGCACGCAGGTGGCCGAGACCCTCCTCGCCCACGGCCTGGCCACCCGCGCCGACGTGGGCCAGAAGGTGGTGGAGACCCTCGAGGCGGCGGGGCTCCCGGATGCCGCGGCCCGCGCGAAGCAGTATCCGCACGAGTTCTCCGGCGGCATGCGCCAGCGGGCGCTCATCGCGATCGGGATGGCGTGCAATCCGCGGCTCCTCATCGCCGACGAGCCCACGAGCGCGCTGGATGTCACGGTGCAGCAGACGATCCTCGACCAGATCCAGCGGATGACCACGGAGCTCGGCACCGCGGTGCTCCTGATCACGCACGACCTGGGCCTGGCGGCCGAGCGCGCGTCCCGCGTCGTCGTGATGCACCGCGGGCGCGTCGTGGAGCAGGGGCCGGCGCGGCAGATCCTGGAGGCTCCGCAGCATCCGTATACGAAGTCCCTCGTGGCCGCCGCCCCCTCCGTCGCGGCCGTGCGCCTGCGCCCCGAGGAGTTCGCCGGCACCCGCCTGGGCGTGGCCGGGGAGGCGCCCCGCCCCACGGAGAACATCGTCGAGATCGAGAACCTCACGAAGGTCTACCCGCGGCGCGGCAAGGGGGAGGACTTCCGTGCGGTCGACGACGTGTCGCTGCAGATCCCCCGCGGGGAGACGGTGGCGATCGTCGGCGAATCCGGGTCGGGGAAGACCACGACGGCGCGCATGCTGCTGAAGATCGTCGAGCCCACCAGCGGCAGCATCCGGTTCGAGGGGCAGGACGTCGCGACGCTCAAGGGCGCGGCGCTGCGGGATTTCCGGCAGAAGGTGCAGCCGATCTTCCAGGACCCGTACTCGAGCCTGAACCCGATGTTCACGATCGAGCGCCTCATCGAGGAGCCGCTGTCGTTCTACAAGCGCGGGTCGGCGAAGGAGCGCTCGGCGCGGGTGCGGCAGCTGCTGGACGACGTGGCGCTGCCGCAGTCGATGCTCCGGCGCTACCCATCGGAGCTGTCCGGCGGCCAGCGCCAGCGCGTCGCGATCGCGCGGGCCCTCGCCCTGTCCCCCGACCTCATCGTGTGCGATGAGCCGGTCTCGGCGCTGGACGTGCTCGTGCAGGATCAGGTGCTGACGCTGCTGCGCGATCTGCAGCGCGAGTACGGGCTGAGCTACCTGTTCATCTCTCACGACCTCGCCGTGGTGCGCCTCATCAGCGACTACGTGTGCGTGATGAAGGACGGCCGGCTCGTGGAGGCCGCATCCAGCGAGGAGATCTTCACCAACCCGCGCGATCCCTACACGCGGCGCCTCCTCGCCTCCATCCCCGGCAACGAGCTCAACATCGCCTGACCCCGCCCGCGTCGCCCGCCCGGCCCGCGTCGCCTGACCCCGCCCGCCCCGCGTCGCCCGCCCCGATTCCGCGAGACCGGGGATTCTCGGTGAAACCCAGGGCGACGCCCTCGGTCTCGCCGAGACCCCCCGGTTTCGGCGATCAGGGCGCCGGCGGGGCGAGCGGGGCGAGCGGGCGGGGCGGGGTCAGCGGGCGCGGGTGCGGGGGTCCATGGCCTCGCGCAGGGCCTCGCCCAGCAGCGTGAAGCCGAGCGCGGTGACGGCGATGCAGATGCCGGGGAGGAACGCGAGCCACGGCGCGATCGCGAGCTCGGCCTGCGCGTAGGTGAGCATGCGGCCCCACTCGGCGGTCTGCGGCAGGCCGCCGCCGAGGCCCAGGAACGACAGCGCCGCGGCGTCGATGACCGCGGTGGCGAGGGTGAGCGTGCCCTGCACGATCACGGGGCCGACGCTGTTGGGCAGGACGTGGCTCATCGTGATGGTGCGCCGCGACAGCCCGAGCGTCTGCGCCGACAGCACGTAGTCCGCGCCGCGCTGCTGCAGCATCGAGGCGCGCAGCAGACGCGCGAAGACGGGCACCTGGGATGCTCCGATCGCGATCATGATCGCGAGCTGACTCTGCCCGAGGATCGCCGCGATCGAGACCGCGAGGAGCAGGTTGGGCACCGACAGGAGGATGTCGACGAAGCGCATCACGACGTTGTCGACCCACCCGCCGAAGGTGCCGGCGACGAGCCCGAGGAGCATTCCGCCGATGAGGCCGAACGCGGTGGAGACGATGCCGATCAGCAGCGACGCCTGCGCACCCCAGATGAGCTTGGAGAGCACGTCGCCGCCGAAGCGGTCCAGCCCCAGCGGGAACTGCGCGAGCTCGCCCGGGCCCGGGATGTGCGTCGGGGTGATCTCGCGCTGGCCCGGGAGGGACTCCGCCGGGTAGGGCGCCAGGATCGGCGCGAGGAGGGCGACGAGGAGGAAGGCCAGGACGATGACCGCGCCGATCCACGCGGTGGGGTTGCGCCGGATGCGGCGGAAGACGTCACGCCAGAAGCCGCCCCGCGTCTGCGCGGCCAGCAGCCCCGCATCCACGACGGCGTTGTCGTCGACCGGGCCGCCGCTGGGAGCGGGAGGAAGGATGCTGGAGCTCACTGCACTCTCACTCTCGGGTCGATGAAGCTGTACGACACGTCCACGAGCAGGTTGATCAGGGCGTAGGCGATCGCGATGAAGATGATGAAGCCCTGCAGCACGGGGAAGTCGCGCGTGAAGATGGCACGCGCGAGGAACTGCCCGATGCCGGGGAAGGCGAAGACCGTCTCGGTGAGCACGGCGCCGGAGATGAGCAGGCCCGTCTGCAGCCCCACGGTCGTGACGACGGGGAGCATCGCGTTGCGCAGGATGAAGCGGTTGCGCAGCGTCCCCTGGCCGATGCCCTTGGCGCGGCCGGTGCGCACGTAGTCGGCGTTCTGCACCTCGAGCACCGACGCGCGCGTGATCCGCACGATGATCGCGAGCGGGATCGTGCCGAGGGCCAGGGCCGGGAGGACGAGGTGCAGCAGCGCGTCCCACGCCGCATCGAACTCGCCCGTGAGCAGCCCGTCGAGCACGTAGAGGTTCGTGTAGTGCGTCGCGTCGATGCGGGGGTTCTGCCGGCCGTCGGAGGGGAGCCAGCCCAGCTGCACGGCGAAGACGTACTTGAGGATGAAGGCGAGGAAGAACACCGGCACCGTGATGCCGATGAGGCTCAGCACGACCGCGATGTGATCCCACGCCTTGCCGTGCTTGCGCGCCGCCCAGTACCCGAGCGGGATGCCGATCCCCACCGCGACGATCAGCGCCGCGATCGACAGCTCGACCGTCGCGGGGAAGCGGCGCCAGAACTCCTCCAGCACCGGACGCCCGGTCTGGATCGACGACCCGAAGTCGCCGGTGAGCAGGCGCCCGAGCCACGTGAAGTACTGCACGTAGATCGGCTCGTTGAACCCGTACAGCTCGTTGATGCGCGCCACCGCCTCCGGCGTCGCCCGCTCGCCGAGGAGGGCGACGGCCGGGCCGCCGGGGAGGGCGCGCACCCAGAAGAACAGCAGGACGGACAGCCCGAACAGGGTCGGGATGAGCAGGAGCAGACGCCTGCCGATGGTGCGTAGCACGAAGACTCCGGGGTAGGAGAGGGAACGCGGATGCTGCGGCCCGCCGCGGCGACCTCAGGGGCCGACGGGGCGGAGCCGCAGCATCCTCAGCTCACTCGGACAGCTCGACGAGGTTGTAGACCTCGTCCTGCACCGGGCTGGCGGGGTACGACGTGACGCGCTCCGCGAAGGCCAGCGTCGGCACCGGGCTTGCCAGCGGGATGCCGGGCAGGAACTGGGCGATCTGCTCGTTCACGTCCTGGTAGGCCGGGTCCTGCTCGTCCTCGGTGGCCAGGCCGCGGGCGGCGGTCAGGGCCGAGAACAGCTCGGCGTTGTCGAAGCCCCACTCGTTCGAGGGGGCGCCGAAGAACGTGCCCACGAAGTTGTCGGGGTCGTTGTAGTCGCCGGTCCACCCGAGCAGGTGGATGCCGTGGTCCGCGCCGCCCTGGATGAGGTCGAGGTACTCGCCCCACTCGTTGGACACCGGGTTCAGCACGATGCCGACCGCCTCCAGCTGCGACTGCAGGTTGGTGAAGATCTGCTCCGGGTTGGGCATGTACGGCCGCGAGATGTTGACCGGGTAGTTGAAGGTCAGCGTCAGCGGGTTGGACTCGTCGAATCCGGCCTCCGACAGCAGCTGCTGGGCGGTGTCGGGGTCGTAGTCGTACGTGGTGACGTCCTCGTTGAAGCCGATCACGCTGTCCGGCATGAACTGGCTGGCGACCTCGGTGCCCTCGGGCAGCACCTGGCTGACCAGCTGCTCCTTGTCGATGGCGTGGGCGATGGCCTGGCGCACCCGGATGTCGGACAGGGCGGGGTCTGCCTGGTTCATGCCGAGGTACAGGATGTTGAACGGGTCGCGGTTGACCAGCGTGTAGCCGGCGTCCTCGAGCGCGCCGAGGTCGGCGGGGGCGACGAGGTCGTAGCCGTCGATCGAGCCGGACTCCAGCGCCTGGCGGCGCGCGGTGGTGTCGCCGATCACGCGGAAGATGACCTCCTGCACGACGCCCTGCTCACCCCAGTAGTCCGCGTACGCCGAGACGGTGGTCTCGGCGCCCGGCTCCCACGAGTCGAACATGAACGGGCCGGTGCCGGTGGGGTGCGCGGTGGCGTACTCGCTGAGGGTCGGCGCCTCCGCGGTGCCGCCGACGTTGTCGGCGTCGTACTCCTCCAGCGCGGTCGGGCTCTGCATCGCGAACGCGGGCAGCGACAGCGCCGGGATGAAGCCCGCGAAGGGCTCGGTGAGGGTGACGGTCACCTCGGTGGGGCTCGCCACCTCGCAGCCGCCGTAGATCGAGGTGCCGGTGTCGGCGTAGCCCCGCATGATCTTGCCCCAGTAGTACGACAGGCTCTCGCTCTGGGCGATGCCGGTGAAGTTGTTCTGGCGGTCGAAGTTGAAGCACACCGCATCCGCGTTGAATTCGGTGCCGTCGTGGAAGGTGACGCCCTCCTTCAGCTGGAAGGTGTAGGACAGGCCGTCCTCCGACTGCTCCCAGCTCTCGGCCAGGAGCGGCGCGGGGTCGGCCGTGCCGGCCTCGACGCCGACGAGGCCCTCGAAGATCTGGCGCGAGATGCGGAACGACTCGCCGTCGCTGGCGAAGGCCGGGTCGAGGCTCGACGGGTCGCCGGAGGCGCCGAAGACGAACGTCGAGTCGACGTCGCCCGCGTCGGTCTCCTCGGCGCCGCCGCCGCGCTGGCTCGAGCAGGCGGACAGGGCGATCGCGCCGATCGCGACCGCGGCGGCGCCGGTGAGCAGGCGCCTTCTCAGGGTGTGTGCCATTGCTGTGCACCTTCCGTGGGGAGGGGGATGCCGGCGCCGGCGCGCGGCGGGGGCCGCGGACCTGTCCGGTCGATGTACCGACCGTACCGGCAACGGCGGGGAGTGCCGATTGCTCCTGTGTATCGATCGTGTTTCGACGCCGGCCGGATGCCGCCGGGCCGGGGCTAGCGTGGGGGGATGGCCCGCGCGCGCATCGAACCCGCCGAGATCGCCTCCGCCCGGCTGTCCGACGGCACGCTCGCCCGTGTGGTGCCCTCGCCGTACACGACGGGCTACGAGCTGGTCGTCGACGGCACGCCGCAGTCGCACGTCGATCTGGACGATCCGACGCACCTCCACTTCGAGTACGTCGCGCGCATGGGCGCCGTGATCGACCGGCTGCGGATGCCGGGGCAGCCGCTGACCGCGGTGCACCTCGGCGCCGGCGCCTACACCGTGCCCCGCTACGTCGAGGCCACGCGACCCGGCTCCCGCCAGCAGGTGCTCGAGCTCGAGCAGCCCCTCGTCGACCTCGTGCGCGCGGCCCTCCCGCTGCCGCGCGGGGCGGCCATCCGCACCCGCATCGGCGACGCCCGCGCGGGTCTCGCGCGCCTCCCCGCCGGCGTGGTCGGTGCCGTGGATCTCCTCGTCAGCGACGTGTACGCCGGCGCGCAGACCCCCGCGCACCTCACCACGGTGGAGTTCTACCGTGACGCCGCACGGCTGCTCGCCTCCGACGGCGTGCTCCTGGTCAACGTCGCCGACGGCGCGGGCCTGGCCTTCGCGCGCGGGCAGGTCGCCACCATCCGCGAGGTGCTCCCGCACGTGATCGTCCTGGCCGAGGTGCAGGTGCTCAAGGGCCGCCGGTTCGGCAATCTCGTCGTCGCCGCATCCGCCGTGCCGCTGCCGACGGCCTGGCTGCCGCGGCTGATGGCCGCGGGCCCGCACCCGGCGAAGGTCGCCGAGGGCGCCGAGATCGACGCCCTCGTCCGCGGTGCGTCGCCGGTCACCGAGGCCACCGCGGTGCCGTCGCCCCGGCCGAACGCGACGCTGTTCGAGCGCTGAGCGCGCCGTCGGCGGCGTGCCGCGCAGACCCCCGCCGCGCTCGCCCGCAGACTGGAGGCGGACGCGCGCGTGCGGCGAAGGGAGACGACATGAGCTACATCCGCGGATACGACCCGGAGACGCTGCGGGAGATCGTCGACCTCCGCGAGTGCGACGAGCGGCTCGCCGAGATCGGACCGCAGCGGAGCCTTCCCGCCCTGCTCGAACGGGTGTGGCTGCTGAAGGTGCTCGGCCGCCTCGACGAGGCCCTGGCGGTGTCGGAGCAGTCGGTGCGCGTGGCGCGGATGGCCGGCACGCGCAAGGACCTCCTGCGCGCCCGCATCCTGCACGCCACGATCCTGCAGGCCCGGGAGGCGCACGCCGCCGCGCACCAGGAGCTGACCACGTGCGCCGAGGAGGCCGACGGCGCCGGATGGGCCGGCATCGCGGCGTTCGCGTACCAGCACCGCGGCAAGGTGTCGTACGACGCCGGCGACTACGACGACGCGCGCCGCGACTTCAAGCGCGCCCTGTTCCTGCGCCAGGACTCCGGGACCCCCGACGAACAGCTGGAATCGACCCTGCTCGCCATCGACGCCGCCGACCACCGCCGGGCACGCGCGAGCGTCGCCAGCTGACTGTCGCACCCCGGCATTACTGTCTCCCCCATGTCGGAACTGCACCGGGTGCGCGCCTGGGCCCAGGCGCTCATCGACCTGCACCTGGATGATTCGTGGTCGTTCGGGTTCGACAACGCCAAGCGCCGGGCGGGGCTGTGCGACTACACGCGTCGGCGCATCAGCGTGTCGCGGTATCTAGCCGCCCGCTACGACGACGACACGAATCACCAGACGCTCTTGCACGAGGTGGCCCATGCCCTCGCCGGTTCGGCCGCCGGACACGGCGCGCAGTGGAAGCGCGTGGCGCGCGATCTCGGCTACGTGGGCGGCACGACGCACGCCGGCGAGACGGCGAACGAGCTCGCGCCGTGGGTGGGCGTGTGCCCCGCGGGGCACGTGGCCTACCGGCACCGCCGCGCCAGCCGGCCCACCTCGTGCGCGCGCTGCGCCCCCCGCTTCGATCCGCAGCATCTGCTGACGTGGAGCCGGCGCGAGATCACCCCCGCCGCGCGCCTCGCGGCCCTGACCCCGCGGTGACCCGCAGCCCGCGCGCTCGCGCGGGCCCTGCGAGCCGCGGACTTTCGGTCCAGACGCGGGCTTTCGGGGCCATAAAGCCCGCGCGCGGGCCGATTGCCCGCATCCGGGTCAGGCGGCGACGAAGACGCCCGAGCGCAGGACCGGCACCACGGATGCCGCGTCGAGGGCGGCTGCGGCGAGCACCTCGTCGCGCCGGCCCGCCGCGGTCAGCTCCAGCCCCGAGCCGCTCGCGGTGAGGAGGTGGCGGGTCGCGCCGCGGAGCGCGCGGAAGCCCTCGCCGGCGACCGCGGCCTCGGGCGAGCAGTGGTCCACGCCGCGATCGCCGAGGGCGGCGATGATCGCGCCCGCGCCGAGCGCGTCCTCCACGGCGACCCGCACGTCGGCCGCATCCGCTGCCGGGCGCTCGCCGGCCGCGATGACCGCGACGCTGGTGCGCTCGCCCCGCTCCGCCTGACGGCGCAGGACGTGCGCGGCGACGGCGGCGGCGTTGCGCAGCCCGCCGAGCACCACCTCGCCGGCGGCGGCGCGGTCGGCGGCGCGGGCCACCGCGGCGCCGTTGCGCGAGACGGCGTCGGCCGCGGCATCCAGGGCCACCTCTGCGCCGCCCTCGAGCGAGCGGATCACGGTCGTGGAGAAGCGCAGCACGTCGACGACGACGACGATGTCGGCGGGGGCGAGGCGGGACAGGCCCGCGGTCCCCCACTCCATCCGCACCTGGTACGTGGCCTGATCGAAGGGCGAGCTCACCCGCTCGAGCTTAGGGCCGGAGCGCGGGGCGGATGACGCGGAGCGCGCCCGCGGGCGAGGATGGTGCCATGCGCATCCTCCTCAAGCTCGTCCTCGACTGCGACGCGGATGCCGCGTGGCGGGCGCTGCACTCCCCGACCGCCGTGGCCGAGCTCTACGGCCCGCTCCTGGCGATGCAGCCCCTCGTCGATCCGCCTACGGCCTTCACCTCCGGCACCGACCTGCCCGTCCAGCTCCGGGCGGCCGGGGTCGTCCCGGCCGGCCGCCAGCTCATCTCGGTGACCGAGCGGGAGACCTCCGACGCGCACGGCCCGGTGCGGATCTTCCGTGACAGCGGCATCCCGCTGACCGGGCCGCTGTCCAGCCTGGACGTGTGGGATCACCAGATGGCGGTCTCCGCCGCCCCCGGCGATCCCGCCCGGACCTTGTGGCGCGACCGGCTCGTGATCGGCGGCGCCGCCGCCCCGCTCCTGTGGCCCGTGCTGTGGGCCGCGTGGCAGTGGCGCGCGGTGCGCCTGCGCGCCCTCGCCCCGACGTGGGCCCACGATCCGTTCCCGGCCGACTGACGCCCGCCTCATTCGGCGAGCGCCGCGACCGGGGTGACCCGGGTCGCCAGGCGCGTGGGCACGACGGCCGCGACGAGGGTGAGCACCGCGGTGGCCACCACGACGACGACCAGCGGCAGCAGCGGCACGGCCGGTACCACGAACGTCGGCGACAGCCACGCCGGCGGCATCGCCACCGAGCCCAGGAGCGACTGCGCGCCGGCCCAGCCGAAGAGGATGCCGATGCCCAGGCCCGTCAGGAGCGCCGCGACGGTGATGTGGGCGGCCTCCAGGAGCACCATCCGCCGCACCTGGGCGTTGGACATCCCGAGCGTGCGCAGCAGTCCCAGCTCGCGCCGGCGCTGCACCACGCCGATGGTGAGGAGGTTCACCAGCCCCACGGCGGCGATCACGGCGCTGACGGCCACGAGGGCCATCATCACGACCGAGAACGTGTCGAGGGAGCGCTCAAGGTCCGGCGCGATCTCGCCGCCGCCGGAGCCGCGGATGACGGATTTCACCGTCTCCAGTGCGACGGCGAACATCATCACGAGCGCGACCCCCATGACGACGCCGATCGCCATGCGGCTGGAACGCTCGGGGTAGCGCAGCGCGTTCTCGGACGCCAGGCGCGCGGCGGCGGAGGGCCCGAACATCCGGGCGACGAGGCGCAGCACCGGCGGCATGATGACGGGCGCCGCGAGCGCGAGGCCCGTGAAGGAGAGGATGCCGCCGACGAAGGCGATGACCACCCCGAGGGGGGTGATCAGCCCGGCCACGATACCCGCGGCGAGCACGAGGGCTCCGGCGCCGAGGAGCGCCAGCGCGCCGACGGTGCGGCTGCGGCGGCCGACGAGGGTGTCGTGGGCGGCGTCGACGGATCCCCCGAGGGCTTGCAGCGGCGTGACGGTGAGGACGCGGCGCGAGCCCGCCCACGCCGCCGCCCACGTGGTCAGCGCCACGACGGCCGCAGGGGCGAGGATCGCCGGCTGCAGCAGCATCAGGTCGATGTCGCCGACGTCCAGGAGCGCGCGGGCGGCCTCCGCCCCCGCGACGGACAGCCCGGCGCCGAGCACGAGGCCGATCGCCGCGCCGATGATGCCGACGACGAGCCCCTGTCGAGCGACCTCGGTGCGCTGCGACCGCGCGGAGGCGCCGATGAGCCGCAGCAGCGCGATCCGGCGCGTGCGTCCGGCCACGACCGTGGCGAACGTGTTCGCCGTGACGATGGCGGCGACGTACACCGCGACGCCGATGAGGAGCCACGACAGGATCGCCAGCACGATGATGGCGGTCTCGCGCTCGGAGAGGAACGGGTCGGCGCGGAGCACCGCGGCGAGGAAGGCGGTGGCGCTGAGGAGCACGACCCCGAACGCCGACGACAGCGCCGACACCAGGATGCTGGCCCCCATGCCGCGCTCGCGGAGCCACGCGGCACGGGCACGGCGGGGTGCGACGGCCGCGCCGGCGGCGGCGGGCTGGCCGAGCGCGGTCATGCCGGGACCTCCGCGGCGAGCATGTGCGCGGCGATCTCCTCGGCGCTCTGCCGCGGCTTGTCGGCGACGATGCGCCCGTCGCCGAGGAAGAGCACGCGGTCGGCGAAGGCGGCAGCGATCGGGTCGTGCGTGACCATCGCGATGGACTGGCCGTGCGCTGCGCTCGCCTCGGCGAGCAGCCGCAGCACCTCGCGCCCGGAGCGGGAGTCGAGGTTGCCGGTGGGCTCGTCGGCGAAGACGAGGTCGGGGCCGGTGGCGAGGGCGCGCGCGATGGCGACGCGCTGCTGCTGGCCGCCGGACAGCTCGTGCGGCCGGTGGTGCAGGCGCGGCCCGAGCCCGAGCGTGTCGATCAGCCCGTCGATGCGGCCGCGCTCCAGGGCGCTCGGGCGGCGGCCGTCGAGGTCGAACGGCAGCAGGATGTTGCCGAGCGCGTCGAGGGTGGGCACGAGGTTGAACGCCTGGAACACGAACCCGACGCGGCGGCGGCGCAGGATCGTCAGATCGAGGTCGCCGAGGCCGGTGATCTCGGTGTCGCCGATCCAGGCGCGCCCGCTCGTGGCCGAATCCAGCCCCGCCATGACGTGCATGAGCGTGGACTTGCCCGAGCCGGACGGGCCCATGATCGCCGTGAACTGTCCCCGGCGGATGCCCACCGACACGCCGTCGAGGGCGCGGACGGTGTTCTCCCCCGCGCCGTAGGTCTTCGTGAGCTGCTGCACCCGGGCAGCCAGCCCGAGGTCGGTCGAGGTGATCTCCATGCTCTCGACGCTACGGGCGCCCCGGCCCGCGCACATCGCCCGCCCGACCCATCCGCGTACATCCCGCGGATGATCCGTCGACTCGCCAGCATCCGTCGGGTTGTGCGCGAAAAGTCGACGTATCTTGGCGAGTCGACGGGGGGTCAGGCCAGGCCGTGGTCGTACGCGAAGACCACGAGCTGCACGCGGTCGCGCAAAGACAGCTTGGTGAGGATGCGGCTGAT
The DNA here is from genome assembly GCA_964496445.1 of uncultured Microbacterium sp. Classification (GTDB taxonomy): domain Bacteria; phylum Actinomycetota; class Actinomycetes; order Actinomycetales; family Microbacteriaceae; genus Microbacterium. Next base: position 199,930 of record CAZBZR010000001.1, on the reverse strand, counting down.
GTGGGTCTTCACCGTGGCCTCGGAGAGGAACTCCCCCGCGGCGATCTCGGCGTTGCTGAGACCGCGCGCGGCGAGGGCGAAGACCTCCCGCTCCCGCTCGGTGAGGGTCTCGTAGGAGGGCGGGACCGGACGGGTCTCGCGGGCGGCCGAGGCGAACAGCTCGCGCGTCGCGGATGCCGCGATCACCGCCGACCCGGCGTGGACGGTGCGGATCGCGGCGAGGAGGAACTCCGGATCGGCGTCCTTCAGCAGGAACCCGCTCGCCCCCTGCCGGATGGCACGGGCGGCGGCCTCGTCGAGGTCGAAGGTCGTCAGCATCACGACCCGGGGCGGATCGGGGCGGGCGAGCACCGCGGCGGTGGCGGCGAGCCCGTCCATCGGCGCCGTCCGCATGTCCCGCAGCGCCCCATCGGGGGCGGGCGCGGGGATCACCTCGAGCCCCTCGGCGCCGTCGGCGGCCGCGCCCACGACGTCGAGGTCGCTCTGCGAGTCGATGACCATGCGGATGCCGGCGCGGAACAGCGCCTGGTCGTCGACGAGGACCACTCGGATGCTCATACGGCCTCTCGGATCGGGATGCGGGCGCGGACGACGAACGCGTCACCCTCGGGGGATGCCTCCAGCATGCCGCCCACCAGCTGCGCGCGCTCGCGCATGCCGATGAGGCCGTGCCCCGCCGGGCCGGGCACGGCGGTCGCGGCGCGTGGATTGCGCACCTCGATCTCCACGGCGTCCGCCCGCCACGCCAGCCGCACGTCGACGCACCCGCCCGAGCCGTGGCGGAGGGCGTTGGTCAGCGCCTCCTGCAGGATGCGGTACACCGCGAGCTGCACCGCGGCAGGAGGCTCGCCCGGCGCCACGGGGTCGACGTCGACGCGGAGGTCGACGCCGGCGGCGCGCACCTGGGCGTAGAGTCCCTCGACGTCGGCGAGGCTCGGCTGGGGCCCCTCGCCCTGGCTGTGGCGGAGCTGGGTCAGCAGCATCCGGACGTCGGCGAGCGCGGCGCGCGCGGTGGTGGCGATGGTCCCGAGGGCCGCGCCGGCGGCGTCGGGGTCGGATGCGGCGGCATAGCGCGCGCCGTCGGCCTGGGCGATGACGACGGCTAGCGAGTGCGCGACGACGTCGTGCATGTCGCGGGCGATGCGCACGCGCTCCTGCTCGACGACGGCCTCGGCCTCGGCCTCGGCGCGCGCCCGACGCGCCTCGCGACCCCGCAGGGCGGTGCGCACGAGCGCGCCGCCGACCCACGCCAGCAGGAGCGCGAAGGTCGAGGCCAGGAGCACCCCGAGCCCCGCGGTGAATAGGGCGTAGGAGAACCCGCCGGCGCTGAGGGAGATGTACAGCGTGATGACCAGCGCCCCCACGAACGCCGACGCGAAGCCGAGCCAGTACTCCAGGCGGCTGCCGTACGCGGCGGTGGCATAGAGCACCGCGAAGATCGCGAGGTTGGCCGGGCTCGGATTCAGCAGCGCCGTCATCTGCACGATCGCGCTGAACCACGCCACCGCCAGGGACAGCCCCGGCGCGAGGCGCCGGAGGGCGAGCGCGCCGGCCAGGAGGGTCGCCACCGCCACCCCGGCGAGGAGCTTCGCCGTCGACTCCGCCGCCAGCAGCGACGCCTCCACCGCGGCGGCGACGAACCAGAACAGCACCGCGACGGAGAGGTCGACGGCGAGCTGGTACGGACGGAGGGAGCGGAGCATCGCCCTCGACGCTACCGGCGGCCTCGCGCCGCAGCATCCGTCTCCCGATGTATCCGCCGGAGGCATGCGATGACGACCGTGCGGGCAGCCATCACCCAGACCACGTGGACCGGCGACAAGGCCTCGATGCTGGACCGGCACGAGCAGTTCGCGCGCGACGCCGCCGCCGACGGCGCCGAGGTGGTGTGCTTCCAGGAGCTGTTCTACGGCCCCTACTTCGGCATCACGCAGGACAAGAAGTACTACCGCTACGCCGAGCCCGCCGACGGTCCCGTCGTGCAGCGCTTCGCCGCGGTGGCGAAGGAGCTCGGCACCGTGATGGTCCTCCCCATCTACGAGGAGGACGGCACCGGCGTGTACTACAACACCGCCGTGCTCGTGGACGCCGACGGCACGGTGCTCGGGAAGTGCCGCAAGCACCACCTGCCGCACCTCGACCGCTTCTGGGAGAAGTTCTACTTCCGTCCCGGCAACCTCGGCTATCCGGTGTTCGAGACGGCCGTGGGACGGGTGGGGATGTACATCTGCTACGACCGCCACTTCCCCGAGGGATGGCGCGAGCTGGGCCTGAACGACGCGCACCTGGTCTTCAACCCCAACGCCACCAAGCCGGGGCTATCCAACCGGCTGTGGGAGGTGGAGGGTCCGGCCGCCGCCGTCGCGAACGGGTACTTCGTGCTCCAGCCGAACCGCGTCGGCCGCGAGGACAACGAGTACGGCGACCTGGCGGTGGACTTCTACGGCACGAGCCAGGTGATCGATCCGCGCGGGAACATCGTCGGCGCCCGCGGCTCGGACACCGACACCGAGGTGCTCATCCGCGATCTCGACCTCGACATGGTGCGCGAGATGCGCGACGACTGGCAGTTCTACCGCGACCGCCGGCCCGACTCGTACGAGCGGATCGCGCGGCCATGAGCGCCCTGTCGCCGAGCGCCCTGTCGCCGAGCGCCAAGGCGCCGAAACCGGGGATCCGCCGCGAGACAGAGGGCGACGCCCTCGGTCTCGCCGGAGATCCCCGGTCTCGACGGAATGAGGGAGGGAAGCGCGCATGACCAGGACGCTCATCACCGGCGGCACCGTCGTCTCGGCGACCGGACGGGCACCGGCCGACGTGCTCGTCGACGGCGAGACCGTCGCCGCCGTGCTCGCCCCCGGCTCGACGCTCCTCGGCTTCGACCTCGCCGCGCACGTGGACACCGTGATCGACGCCACCGGCAAGTACGTCATCCCCGGCGGCATCGACGCCCACACCCACATGGAGCTGCCCTTCGGCGGCACGAGCGCCTCGGACACGTTCGAGACCGGCACGCGCGCCGCGGCGTGGGGCGGCACCACGACGATCGTCGATTTCGCGGTGCAGCGCGCCGGCGAGCGGGTGCAGGACGGCCTCGCGGCATGGCACGAGAAGGCCGCCGGCAGCTGCGCGATCGACTACGGGTTCCACCAGATCATCGGCGGCGTCGACGAGGCCGCCCTCGCCGCGATGGACGGGCTCGCGGATGAGGGCATCACGAGCTTCAAGCTCTTCATGGCCTACCCCGGGGTTTTCTACTCCGACGACGGCCAGATCCTCCGCGCGATGCAGCGCGCGGCCGAGACGGGCCTGCTCACGATGATGCACGCCGAGAACGGCCCCGCGATCGACGTCCTCGCCGCCCAGCTCGCCGAGGCCGGCAAGGTCGCCCCGTACTACCACGGCATCGCCCGCGCGTGGCAGATGGAGGAGGAGGCCACCCACCGCGCCATCATGCTGGCGAACCTCACCGGCGCACCGCTGTACGTGGTCCACGTCTCGGCGAAGCAGGCGGTCGACCAGCTGGCGTGGGCGCGCGACCAGGGCTGGAACGTCTTCGGCGAGACGTGTCCCCAGTACCTCTACCTGTCGCTGGAGGAGCAGCTGGGCGCGTTCAGCGCGGAGTGGGGGCAGTTCGAGGGCGCCAAGTGGGTGTGCTCCACGCCGCTGCGCTCGCGCGCGGAGGGTCACCAGCACCACATGTGGCAGGCGCTGCGCACCAACGACATCCAGATGGTCTCCACCGACCACTGCCCGTTCTGCATGAAGGGGCAGAAGGAGCTCGGGCGCCACGACTTCCGCGCCATCCCCAACGGCATCGGCTCGGTCGAGCATCGCCTCGATCTGCTCTACCAGGGCGTGGTGACCGGCGAGCTCACCCTGGAGCGGTGGGTGGAGCTGACCAGCACCACCCCGGCGCGCATGTTCGGCATGTACGGCCGCAAAGGCGTCATCCAGCCCGGGGCCGACGCCGACATCGTCGTCTACGACCCCGCGGGACACACCACCCTCTCGGCGGCGACCCACCACATGAACATGGACCATTCGGCGTGGGAGGGGTTCGAGGTCGACGGGCACGTCGACACCGTTCTGTCCCGCGGCACGGTGATCGTCGACGACGGCGCGTATCTCGGCCGGCCCGGGCACGGCCGCTTCGTCCGCCGCGGCCTCAGCCAGTACCTCCTCTGACCTCCGCCGCACGCAAGGAGCGCCCATGGACTTCGGCATCGTCCTGCAGCCCGACCCGCCCGCCGCGCGGGTGATCCAGCTCGCCCGGCTCGCCGAGGCGCACGGCTTCAGCCACGTGTGGACCTTCGACTCGCATCTGCTGTGGGAGGAGCCCTACGTCCTCCACTCGGCCATCCTCGCCGCAACGCGGCGCGTCGTGGTCGGCCCGTTCGTCACCAACCCCGCCACCCGCGACTGGACGGTCACGGCATCCGTGTTCGCGACCCTCAACGAGATGTACGGCAACCGCACGATCTGCGGCATCGGCCGCGGCGACTCCGCCGTACGGGTCACCAACGGCCGACCGTCGACGATCGCCGAACTGCGCGAGGCCATCCACGTCATCCGCGAGCTCGGCAACTCCCGGCCGGTCGACTACCGCGGCGCGACGCTGCAGTTCCCGTGGAGTTCCGGCTCCGAGCTGGACGTGTGGGTCGCCGCGTACGGGCCGATGGCGCTGAAGCTCACCGGCGAGGTCGCCGACGGCTACATCCTGCAGCTGGCCGACGTCGACATCGCCGCGTGGATGATCCGCTCGGTGCGGGATGCCGCGGCCGCCGCCGGCCGAGACCCCGACGCGATCGCCTTCTGCGTCGCCGCGCCGATGTACATCGGCTCCGACCGCGCACACATGATCGCGCAGTGCCGGTGGTTCGGCGGGATGGTGGGCAACCACGTCGCCGACATCGTGGCGAAGTACGGGGCGCACGGGGAGGTGCCCGAGGCGCTCACCGCGTACATCGCGGGGCGTACCGGCTACGACTACAACACCCACGGCCGCGCCGACAACGACCACGTCGACTTCGTGCCCGACGAGATCGTGGAGCGCTTCTGCATCCTGGGCACCGCCGAGGAGCACATCGCCAAGCTCGAGCGGCTTCGGGAGCTCGGAGTGACGCAGTTCGCCGGCTACCTGCAGCACGACGAGAAGGAGGAGACGCTGCGCGTGTACGGCGAGCGCGTCATCCCCGCCCTGTCGAGCCACGCCACGGCCCGCACCTGACGGGTCGTACGCTCGATCCCACCGGGTGCGCGTCCCTGCGCCGCGCCGCGCCGGACCGCCCGACGAAGGAGACGCGATGACCGAGACCGACCTGGATGCGCGCACGCGCGAGCTCGACCGCGCCCACGTGTTCCACTCGTGGTCGGCGCAGGGCGCGCTGGCCCCGATCGTGATCGCCGGCGGGTCGGGGACGACGGTGTGGGATCACGCCGGGCGGCGGCACCTGGACTTCTCCAGCCAGCTCGTCAACGTCAACATCGGCCACCAGCATCCGGCGGTCGTCCGCGCCATCCAGGAGCAGGCGGCGACCCTCGCCACGATCGGACCCGCCACCGCGAACCTCACGCGCGGCGAGGCCGCGCGCCGCATCGTCGCGCACGCCCCGGCCGGGTTCGAGAAGGTCTTCTTCACCAACGGCGGCGCCGACGCCAACGAGAACGCCATCCGGATGGCGCGGCTGCACACCGGGCGGGACAAGGTCATCTCGACGTACCGCTCCTACCACGGCAACACGGGTGCCGCGATCGTCTCCACCGGCGACTGGCGCCGCATCCCCAACGAGTACGCGCGCGGGCACGTGCACGTGTTCGGTCCGTACCTGTACCGGAGCGAGTTCTGGGCGACGAGCCCCGAGGAGGAGTCGGCGCGGGCGCTGCATCACCTCGAGCGCGTCATCCAGGCCGAGGGTCCCGGCACGGTCGCCGCGATCCTCCTGGAGACGATCCCCGGCACGGCGGGCGTGCTCGTGCCGCCGCCGGGGTACCTCGCGGGGGTGCGGGCGATCGCCGACCGGTACGACATCGTGCTGATCCTCGATGAGGTGATGGCGGGATTCGGCCGCACCGGGCGGTGGTTCGCCTTCGACGGCTACGACGTCGTGCCCGACCTCATCACCTTCGCCAAGGGCGTGAACTCCGGCTACGTGCCGGTGGGCGGGGTCATCCTCTCCGACGCCATCGCCGCCGACTTCGACGAGCGCGTCTTCCCGGGCGGCCTCACCTACAGCGGGCATCCGCTCGCGGCCGCCTCGATCATCGGCGCCCTGGACGCGATGGCCGCGGAGGGCATCGTCGAGCACGCCCGCCGCATCGGCGAGGAGGCGATCGGGCCGGGCCTGCGCGCACTCGCCGAGCGGCATGCCGTCATCGGCGAGGTGCGCGGCGAGGGGGTGTTCTGGGCGCTGGAGCTCGTGACCGACCGCGCCACGCGCGAGCCGCTGCCGGCCGCGGCGATGGCCGAGGCGAAGCGGCGGATGCTGGCGGACGGGCTCGTGCCCTTCATCGCCGACAACCGCATCCATGTCGTGCCGCCGTGCGTCGTCACCGCCGACGAGGTGGCCGAGGCGCTGGAGATCTACGACCGCGCCCTCACCGGCCTCTGACCCCGCTCGGCGCCCGCCCCGCGCGCGCTACGGGGCGTAGATGCGGAGGGCGTCGGGGACGGCGCGGACGCGGAGGGTGAAGCCCGCCGCATCCGCCTCCTCCAGCTCGCCGTCGTGCACGTACACCGGCGGCGCCGCGCCGGGGTGCACGCGTGCCTCCCACTCGGGGGCCACGACGCGCTCGAGGTCGGATGAGGGCGGCATCAGGCGCACGGCGCGCAGCACCGCGATCGTCCGTCTGCCGAAGGCGAGCGACGCCATCGCCCGGACGCGCGTGCCGCGCGCGTGGTGCAGACGGATGTCGAGCTCGGCATCGTCGAGCGTGACCCGCTGCATCATCGCGTGGCGCTCGGGGTCGTTGCGCCCGACGCTGACGAACAGCGACCACACGCGCGCGCGTCGGCCGTCGCGGACGACGGTGATCGGATGCGCCGCGTGCAGCTCACGCCATGCGGCGGCGGCACCGCCGAGCCACTTGCCGAGCGCGCGACGCCGCGTGCGCTCGGCGAGGAACTGCGGGTAGGCGCCGAGCGAGACGGCGTTGAGCACCGTGACCGGCGCGTCGTCGTCGACGCTCACCTCCGCCACGGCCACCGTCCGGAGGGATCCGGCGGCGAACGCATCGAGCCCGGCCGCGACGTCGTCCAGCCCGGCCGCGCGGGCGAAGTGGTTGAAGGTGCCGCCGGGAAGGACGAGGAGCGGCACATCGTGCCGGCGCGCGAGGTGGGCCAGGCGCGAGACGGATCCGTCGCCGCCGAGGATTCCGAGCACGCGCGGCGGCGCCGCATCCGCCATCGCCGCCTCGACGACCTCGCCGAGATCCTCGCCGTCGCCGAGCTCGCGGATGCGGGCCCGCGGAAGCCGGCGGCGGACCTCGGGCAGCGGGTCGGCGCGCACCACCGCCTCACCGGAGCGGCTGTTGGCGAGGAGGAGCAGGCCGTCCCCGTCCGGGGCGGCGGGCGGGTTGTCGTCGGGCACGGCCCGAGGCTAGCCGCGGCGCGAGGCCCGGGCGACGGCTTGACACCGACCCCCGCCGCCCGAACTCCTCATACTCGACCCGATCCACGGCTCCGGAGGGCCGGATGCCCCGCATCTGGGCCAGGCGTGAGGAGTTCGGGCAGCCGCGGCGCGGGGCCCGGGGGGGGCGGGCCGGGGCCCGGGCGGCGGCGTGACACCGACCCCCGCCGCCCGAACTCCTCATACTCGGGCCGATTCGCGGCTCCGGAGGGCCGGGTGCCCCGCATCTGGGCCAGGCGTGAGGAGTTCGGGCAGCCGCGGCGCGGGGCCCGGGCAGCCGCGGCGCGGGGCCCGGGCAGCCGCGGCGCGGGGCCCGGGCGACGGCGCGGGGTCAGGCGGGGAAGGCGGCGGGCTCGATCGGGCGCGCCTCGAAGAAGGTCTGCAGCACGATCGTGGTGCGGGTGTTCACCTGGGCGGCGGCGCGGATGTCGCGGATGAGGTCCTCCAGGTCGCGGGGCGTGGGCACCCGCACGAAGAGCATGTATGCGGCATCGCCGGCGATGGAGTGGCACGCCTCGATCGCGGTGAGGTGCGCGAGCAGCTCGGGGGCGTTGTCCGGCTGGGCCGGGTCGAGCGGGGTGATCTCCACGAAGGCCGCGAGCGGGCGCCCGAGGGCCTCGGCATCGAGCACCGGCCGGTAGCCGCGGACGACGCCGCGCGACTCCAGTCGGCGCAGCCGCGTCTGCACCGCCGAGACCGACAGCCCGACCTTCTCCGACAGGTGCGCGAGGGTCGCGCGCGCATCGAGGGAGATCTCCCTCACGATCGCCGCATCCACCGCGTCTTCGAGGCGCGGCGGGCGCGCGGGGGCATCGGACATGGTCCCGACGGTACCAGCGCGGGGTCGTCGGGCCGCCGCCGCGCTCGACAAGACCCGTAAGTTTTCCGTTAAGATCTTATCCACACCGGATAATTTCCGCCGCACCCCCGATCGGAGGCCGCCATGACGCTCACGACCGCCCGCCCCGCCGACCTGCTCGACGGACGCAGCGCCGTCGACGCCGAGCTCTCGCCGGCCTGGCTCCTGCTCAAGCACGCGGCCACGACCCTCCAGGGCCTGCAGACCCAGGACGGCTCGGTGCCCGATGCCGCCCACCACGCCGAGGCCGCCGCGCTCGTCGACGACATCGTGGCCGCCGTCGCGGCCCTGGCCCCGCTCTTCCCCCACGACGCCGCGTACCTCACCGCCGTCGTCGTCGACTTCCGGCGCTGGGCCGCGGACGGATTCGGCGTGCCCGACTTCCTCGATTCGCTGATGGCCTTCCAGCCGCAGGAGGACCGCGTCGACGGCATCCGCCACCTCGTCGTCTTCCCGATGTACACGCAGAACGGCTCGCGCGACCGGCACGTGGAGGCCCTGCTGGCCGAGGTCATCTGGCCCGAGTTCATCGGCCGCCTCGAGCAGGAGTACACCAACCGCCTGTTCGTCTCGCTCCGCCTCATCGACTTCACGCCCGGCTACGACACCAACTCGGCCGTGCTCTTCCCCGAGACCGTCGCGATGCGCGAGGTCCCGTCGTTCACGTGGGGTGCGATCTTCCAGGACCGCGAGGCGGCCCGCTACCGCCGGGTGGTGCGCGCGGCCGCCGACATCACCAAGCTCGACCTCCCCGCCGAGGCGGCGCGGATGCTGGAGGACCAGGCGCTCGCCGAGCGCGCGTTCGTGATGTGGGACCTCATCCACGACCGCACCCACATGCGCGGCGACCTCCCGTTCGACCCGTTCATGATCAAGCAGCGGATGCCGTTCTTCCTCTACTCGCTCGAGGAGCTGCGCTGCGACCTCACCGCGTTCCGCGAGTGCGTCGGCATCACCCGGCGCCTGCGCGCGCGGCGCGATGCCGGCGAGAGCCTCGACACCGCCGAGGCCGCGATGCTCGAGCACGCCGTGCTGGTGCAGTACGCGGTCATCTTCGACCGCATCTTCCGCTTCGCGATCACCGGGTCGCGCGTGCGCAACTACGACGGCCTCGGCGGTCAGCTGCTGTTCGCGTGGCTGCACCAGCGGGGCGTGCTGCACTGGACCGACACCGCGCTGGCGTTCGACTGGGACGAGGTCCCCGCCGCCGTGGTCGCCCTCGCCGACGCGATCGACGAGCTGTACTGGCGCTCGATCGACCGGCCGAAGACCGCCCACTGGCTCGCCGCCTACGACCTGGTGCGCGCCGTGGTGACCCCGCATCCGGCCTCCCGGTGGAACCGCGGACTGCCCGACGAGATCCTGGCCGGCGCGCCCAAGGGCTACACGGATGCGGTGCTGGACGACGAGTTCCCGCTGTCGATGTTCTTCGAGGCCCTCGAGAAGAAGATGCGCCCCGTGATCGAGTCGACCGTCGGCATCCGCGGCACCGACTGACCGGTCACCCCCGCGCGGCGAGGACGGCCGTCCACACCGCGTCGGCGACGGCGCGCTTGGTGCCGGACGCCTCGGCCACGACCCCGCCGTCGGCGGCCACGATGACCACCGTGTTGGCGTCGGCGCCGAAGCCCTCCTGCCACCCCACGCGGTTGGCGACGAGGAGGTCGACGCCCTTGCGGGCGGCCTTGCGCCGCGCGCGGTCCAGGAGTGCGGCGGGGTCCTCCTCGGTCTCGGCGGCGAAGGCGACGATGCTCTGGCCGGGGCGCCGGCGCGCGGCGAGGCCCGCGACGACGTCGGGCGTCCGCACGAGGTGAAGCGTGAGGCCGTCGCCGTCGGCGTCCTCCTTGCTGAGCTTGCGGTCGGCCACCTCCGGCATGCGGTAGTCCGACACCGCCGCGGCCATGACGACGACGTCGGCGTCGGCGGCATCCGTCATGGCCGTCTCCAGCTCGGCGACGGAGGAGACCGGCACGATGCGCACGCGCGGATGCCGCGCCGCCGCGGCCAGCGCGCCGTCATCGACGTGCGCCGCCACGAGGGTGACGGCGGCGCCGCGCTCGGCGGCGGCGAGGGCGAGGGCGGCCCCCTGCCGGCCGCTCGAGCGGTTGCCGAGGAAGCGGACGGGGTCGATCGGCTCGCGCGTTCCGCCGGCCGACACCGCCACCCGGAGGCCGGCGAGGTCGCCTGCCCCGGTCGTCACCGCCAGCGCCGCGGCGACGATGGCCTCGGGCTCGCTCATCCGACCCGGTCCGCTGTCGCCGCCGGTCAGCGCACCGTCATCGGGGCCCACGAGGTGCACGCCGCGGCTCTGCAGGGTCGCGACGCTGGCCTGCGTGGCGGGATGGCGCCACATCTCGGTGTGCATGGCGGGGGCGAGGACCACCGGCGCGGAGGTGGCGAGCAGCGTCGTGCCCAGGAGGTCCCCCGCAAGGCCCGTGGCGGCCCGGGCGAGGAAGTCGGCGGTGGCCGGCGCCACGATCACGAGGTCGGCGCGGCGGCCGAGGGCGACATGGCGCACCTCGGCGACGTCGTCGTGCACACTGGTGGTGACCGGGTGGCGACTGATCGCCTCCCAGGTCGTGAGCCCCACGAACCGCAGCGCGTCCGCGGTGGGGATCACGTGCACCTCGTGACCGGCGGTGACGAGGAGGCGCACCAGATGCACGGTCTTGTACGCGGCGATCCCACCGGTGACGCCCACGACGATGAACACGCGCCCATCCTTCCACGGGGCGCCGGCGAGAGGACAGGGCGGCGATGTGCACCGTGATCGTGCGGGTTCCCGACGACCCCGCCGCCCCGACGCGGCTGCTGGCCGTGCGCGACGAGGATCCCGGGCGGGCGTGGGACCCGCCGGGGCCGTGGTGGCCCCAGGCGCACCCCGGGGTGATCGGCGTGCGCGATGCGCGGGCCGGGGGTGCATGGCTGGCGGCGGATGCGGCCGAGCGGCGCCTGGCGGTGATCCTCAACCGGCGCGACGTGCCGGGCGCGACCGCCTCGCGCGGCGCCGTGGTGCTGGATGCGGTGGCGGACCGGCCGCCGGTGGCGCCGCAGACCAACGGGTTCAACCTCGTCACGGTGTCACCCGAGGGAACGCGTGTGCACGCGTGGGACGGCGACGGCCTCCGCGAGAGCGTGCTCGGCCCCGGCGTGCACATGATCGCGCACGACGACGTCGACGATCCGCGGACGCCTCGCATCGCGCAGTGGCTGCCGGAGTTCGCCGCCGCCGACGCGGCGGGCTCGGAGGAGTGGGTGGCCGGGTGGCTCGAGGTGCTCGAGCGCACGACCGCGCTCGGGCCCGTCGATGACCGCGCGATCGTGCGCGACAACCGCCCGCACGGGGTGCCGACGCTCTCCCTCCTCGTCTGCGCGGCGACGATCGGCCCCGCCGGAGTGGAGCTGGCGTGGGATGCGCTGGCCGAGCCCGGACGGTGGAACGCGCTGGCGCTGCATCCGCCGCTTCCTAGACTGACGCCATGACCGAAACCTCCGTGGCCGGCCGCCTCGTCCTCCTCGCCGGCGGCACGTCGGCCGCCGGCCGCGCCGTCGCCCGCACGCTCGGGGAGGCGGGCGCCCGCGTCGTCGTCGTCGGGCGCGATCGCGCACGACTCGCCGCCGTGCAGGCCGAGGCTCCCGGCGCGGCGGTCGAGGAGGCCGACCTCACCGACGAGGCGGCCGTGGGGCGCCTGGTCGAGCGCGTGCACGCCGACCACGGCCCCGTCGACGGCCTCCTCCACCTCGTCGGCGGATGGCGCGGCGGCGGCGGGCTGGCCGGTCAGAGCGACGCCGACTACCGGGTCCTCGAGACCTCGCTCACCTCCCTCCGCCACGTCTCCCGCGCGTTCGACGGCGACCTCCGGGCCTCCACGGCCGGGCGGCTGGCGATCGTGTCGTCCACCGCGGTGCGCCGTCCGCTGGCCGGCGGGGCGAACTACGCCGCCGTGAAGGCCGCCAGCGAGGCGTGGACACGGGCCGTGGGACAGGGCTACGCGAAGGCCGCGCGGGATGCCGGCACCGCGCCGACGGCCGCGGCCGTGATCTTCCGCGTGAGCAGTCTCGCGGGGCTGGAGGAGGCGCTGGCCGACGCCTTCACGGCGCTGTGGGACGACGACGCCGAGGCGTGGCAGGACGCCCTGCTGGAGCTGTCGGCCTGACGCGCGTCAGATCGTCGCGGCGTCGATGACGAAGCGGTAGCGCACGTCGCTGCGGAGCACGCGCTCGTAGGCCTCGTTGACGGCGGCGGCGTCGATCATCTCGATCTCCGGGACGATGCCGTGCTCGGCGCAGAAGTCGAGCATCTCCTGCGTCTCGCGGATGCCGCCGATCGTCGACCCCGCGAACGAGCGCCGATTGGCGAACAGGGTGAACACGTGCACCGGGAGCGGCTCCGGCGGGGCGCCGACGTTCACCAGGGCGCCGTCGCGCGCGAGCATCCGCAGGTGCGCGTCGACGTCGATCGGCGCGCTGACGGTGTTGAGGATGAGGTCGAAGGAGCTGCGCAGCGCGCGGAAGGTGTCGGGGTCGGATGTCGCGCGGTAGTCGTGCGCGCCGAACGCTCGGGCATCGGCCTCCTTGCGCATCGACTGCGAGAGCACCGTGACCTCGGCGCCCATCGCGACGGCGATCTTCACCGCCAGGTGCCCGAGACCGCCGAGCCCCACCACCGCCACGCGCCGGCCGGGACCGGCGCCCCAGTGCGCGAGCGGCGAGTAGGTGGTGATGCCGGCGCACAGCAGCGGCGCCACCTTCTCGAACGGCAGCGCGTCGGGGATCCGCAGCACGAAGTGCTCGTCGACGACGATCCCCTGGGCGTACCCGCCCTGCGTGATCGAGCCGTCGCGATCGACCGCGCCGTAGGTCTCCACGAAGCCGGCGAAGCAGTACTGCTCGAAGCCGTCGACGCAGTTCTCGCACGTGCGGCACGAGTTGACCATCACGCCGACCCCGACGCGGTCGCCGACGGCGTGCGCGGTGACCTCGTCGCCGATCTCCGCGACCGTGCCGACGATCTCGTGCCCGACGGTGAGCGGATAGGTCTGCGTGCGCCACTCGCCGCGGACCGTGTGGATGTCGGAATGGCAGACGCCGGCGTAGGCGATGTCGATGCGCACGTCGCGCGGGCCGACGGGGCGGCGCTCGATCGTGACGGGCTCGAGCGGCGAGGTGGCGGAGGCGGCGGCGTAGGCGCGGACGGTGCTCATGACGCCTCAGTCTGCCGCGTGGCCCGGCGATCAGGGGGCTCCGCCGCGGCCAGGCGCGCCCCGGCCGCGCGCAGCCACCGCTCCGGCTCCGCCCGCGCGGCGGCGCCGGAGCCGGCGAGGTCGGTGAGGGAGACGGCCGCGGCGAACGCGGCCGTCTCGGCGTCCGCGGTGATGCGGCCGGCGACGAGGGCGACGGGGACGCCGCCGGCGAGGCCGGCGACGCAGGCGGGCACCTTGCCCGCCGCGGACTGGGCGTCGTAGGACCCCTCGCCGGTGACGACCAGGTCGGCACCGACCAGGGCCGCGGGCAGGCCGATGAGCGCAGCGACTTCGGGCGCGCCGGGGACGAGCGTGGCGCCCCACGCCGCGAGCGCCCAGCCGGTTCCTCCCGCCGCACCGGCGCCCGGTGCGGCGGGATCGGCGGCGGGGACCCGCGCGGCGAGGCGGGCCAGGCCCGCGTCGGCGCGGGCCACGCCCGCCGGGTCGAGCCCCTTCTGCGGGCCGAACACCGCCGCCGCGCCGTGCGGGCCGAGGAGCGGGTGGGTGACGTCGGTGAGCACGAGCGCGCCGCCGGCGGGAAGGGGACGCAGCCCCGAGAGGTCGGCGACGTCGAGGACGGCGAGGCCGGCGGCACCGGCGGGGATCGGCGCGCCCGCGGCATCCGTGAAGCGCGCCCCGAGGGCCGTCAGCATCCCGACGCCGCCGTCGGTGGAGGCGCTGGATCCGATGCCGAGCACCAGGCGCGAGACCCCGGCGTCGAGGGCGGCGGCGATGGCGCGGCCGAAGCCCATGGTCGCGGCCCGCTCGGGGAGGCGCCGCTCGCCGAGGAGCTCGATGCCGCATGTCGAGGCGATCTCGACCACCCCCGTGCCCCCGGGGCTCCCGGGCGTCGGGGGAAGGCGCAGCCACGCGCTGTCGACCGGGGCGCCGTCGGGGCCGGGGACGACGACGCGCACGCGTTCTGCCCCGGCCACGGCCGTCGCGATCGCGGCGAGCGTCCCCTCGCCGCCGTCGGCCATCGGACGCTCGACGAGGACATCGCCCGGGCGTACCGAGCGCCACCCTTCGGCGAGCGCTGCCGCAGCCGCGGCGGCCGTCACCGTGCCCTTGAAGCTGTCGGGGGCCAGGACGATGCGCATGCCCCCATCCTGACGCGTCCGCGCCGAGGAGGGCGGCCCGGCGGACCGGGTCAGCCGGAGCTCGCGCGGACGACCAACTCGGCGGGCACGAGGGCCGGCCCGGTCTGCTCGTCGCCCGCCATGCGCGCGACGAGCGCGGCCACCGCGCGCCGGCCGAGCTCGTCGAAGTCCTGCCGCACGGTGGTCAGCGGAGGGCGGAACTGCGCGGCGTCCACGACGTCGTCGAACCCCACGACCGCGACCTGCCCCGGCACGTCGCGTCCGGCCTCGGCGAAGGCGCGGAGCGCGCCGAGGGCCATCTGGTCGTTCGCCGCGAACACCGCGGTGGCATCGGGAAGGGCGCGCGCCGCGGTGTAGCCGGACGCCGAGGTCCACGCGCCGCGGACGAGCGGCGGCGCCGGCGCTCCGGCAGCGTCCAGCGCCGCGCGCCATCCGCGCTCCCGCTCCTCGGCGGCGAAGGAGCCCGCCGGCCCGGCGAGGTGATGGACGGTGGCGTGCCCGCGCTCGAGGAGGTGTCGCACCGCGGCCGCGGCACCGGCGGCGTGGTCGGTGCCCACCACCGCGAACCGCGCGTCCGGCGGCGAGTCTACGGCGACCACGGGGAGCTGCGACGGCAGCGCGGCGCGCCGCGTCAGCGTCGTGGCCTCATTGAGCACGATCACGCCGTCCACCTCCTGATCGACCAGGCGGGCGAAGGCCTCGGCGATCCCGCTCTCACCGCGGGCGATGGTCACCGCGAGGGCGTAGTCCTCGGCCGCGGCCACCTCGGCGATCGCCTCGAGCAGGCGCGAGTTGCCCACCGACGCGAGGGTGGACACCACCACGCCGAGGGTGCGCGAGCGCCCGGTCCGCAGGGCCCGCGCGGCGCGGTGCATGCGGTAGCCGAGGGCCGCCATGGCCTCCTCGACCCGCGCGCGCGTGGCCGGGTCGACACGGGGGCTGGCGTTGACCACGCGCGAGACGGTCTGCGCCGAGACGCCCGCGCGGGCGGCCACATCGCCCATCGACACGCGCGCCGCCATGCCGTCCCCCTCCGTCGTGTTGACGATAACACGCGGGCCGATTAGCGTGATGCCGTGAACACGGATGCAGCCGCGACGACGCTCGGCGCGGGAGTGGTCAGGCGCGCCACGCGACTGGCCGACGGGCGCGAGCTCATCTACTACGACGACCCGGGCACGACCCTCGGCCCCGAGCGGGCCGTCGACGCCCGCGCGCTCGGCGAGCGCCCGGCTGCGGCGGACATGCGCCAGGATCCGCTCACCGGCGACTGGATCGCCATCGCCGCCAACCGGCAGCATCGCGCCTTCCTGCCCCCCGCGCACCTCGACCCGCTCGCGCCGCAGACTCCCGAGAACCCCTCCGAGATCCCCTCGCGGTACGACGTGGCGGTCTTCGAGAACATGTCGCCCGCGTTCGGCCCCGACCTCGCCGCCGCGCCGGACGACGACGGCCTCGAGGCGATCGGCCTCGAGCGCTCCCGCACCGCGGTCGGCCGCTGCGAGGTGGTCTGCTTCAGCCCGGCCCACGAGGGTTCCTTCGGCACGCAGTCGACGGTGCGGGCGCGCACCGTCATCGAGGCGTGGGCCGACCGCACCGCGGCCCTGTCTGCCCTTCCCGGGGTCGCCCAGGTGTTCCCCTTCGAGAACCGCGGGCAGGAGATCGGCGTGACCCTGCCGCATCCGCACGGCCAGATCTACGCCTATCCGTACGTGACCCCCCGGACGCGCCGGACGCTCGAGGCCGTCGCACGGACCACCCCCGATCTGTTCGCGCGCATCCTGGAGCGCGAACGCCGCGGCGGGCGCATGGTGCTGACGGGCGAGCACTGGAGCGCCTACGTGCCCTTCGCCGCACGCTGGCCGCTCGAGGTGCACCTCGTGCCCCACCGCCACGTCGCCGACTTCGCCGAGACCGACGACGCCGAGCGCGCCGAGCTGGCGCCGCTCTACCTCCGCCTCCTCCGCGGCGTCGACGCGCTGTACGCGACCCCCACGCCCTATATCGCGGCGTGGCATCAGGCCCCGGTGGGCGTCGGTCGCGACAGCCTCCGCCTCCACCTCGAGCTCACCTCGCCGCGACGCGCGGCCGACCGGCTGAAGTACCTCGCCGGCTCGGAGGCGGCCATGGGCGCGTGGATCGGCGACGTGACCCCCGAGGCGCAGGCGGAGCGGCTGCGCGCGGCCCTGGCCACCGTCCCGGAGGTGACGGCGTGACCGGGGCGACGGCGCTGCTGCAGACTCTCACCGACCGCACACCGGCCGGCGTGTGGTCGGCGCCCGGGCGCGTGAACCTCATCGGGGAGCACACCGACTACAACGACGGGTTCGTCCTGCCGTTCGCGATCGAGCACCGCACCTCCGCCGCCGTGGCCCTGCGCGAGGACGACGTGCTCCGCGTGGCCAGCACCTTCTCCGACGGCGCGGTCGAGGTGCCGCTGGCCGACCTCGACGCCGCGATCGCGCGCGGCGGCCTCGGCTGGGCGGCCTACCCGCTCGGGGTCGCGTGGGCGCTGCGCCGCGCAGCGCCGGATGCCGCGCCGAGGGGCCTGGACATCGCACTGGACTCCGACGTCCCCGTCGGCGCCGGGCTGTCGTCCTCGGCGGCCATCGAGGGCGCGGTCGCCGTCGCCGTGAACGACCTGTGGGCGGCGGGACAGGGCCGCGTCGAGCTCGCGCGCGTGGGCCGCACCGCCGAGAACGACGCGGTGGGAGCCCCCACCGGGATCATGGATCAGATGGCCTCGATGCTCGGCGAGGCCGATGCCGCGACGTTCCTGGACTGCCGGTCCCTGGCCGCGCGACCGGTCGACCTGGGGTTCGCGCGGGCGGGCCTGGACGTCCTCGTCATCGACACCCTCGTCACCCACGCGCACGCCTCGGGGGGCTACGCCGCGCGCCGCGCGTCGTGCGAGGCGGGAGCGCGCGCGATGGCGGTCCCCGCACTCCGCGACCTCGGCGTCGACGACCTCCCGCGCGCCCGGACCGCGCTGGATGAGGTCACCTTCCGGCGGGTGCGCCACATCGTGACCGAGAACCAGCGCGTGCTCGACACGGTCGCCGCCCTGGGTGCGTCCGGCCCTCGCGCGATCGGCGAGCTCCTCCTGGCCTCGCATGCCTCGATGCGCGACGACTTCGAGATCTCGGTGCCCGAGCTCGATCTGGCCGTCGACACCGCCCGCCGGGCCGGGGCGATCGGCGCACGCATGACCGGCGGCGGATTCGGCGGAGCCGCGATCGCCCTCGTGCCCCACGCGCGCGTGGCCGACACCGCGGCATCCGTGACCGCCGCCTTCGCCGCCGCAGGCTACCGGGCCCCCCGCACCTTCACGGTGACCCCCTCGGTCGGCGCGCGTCGCGACAGCTGATCGGGACCGGCGCAACCCCTGGGCCGCCGGGCAGGGCGGTCGCTAGCGTCGGATGCTGCCGGTCAGACCCCCGGCGGAAGAGGTGCATCGTGGCGTTCGTGACTGTCGGCTCGGAGAACTCCGCCGAGGTCCAGCTGTACTACACCGACCAGGGCACGGGGCAGGCGGTCGTCCTCATCCATGGCTTCCCGCTCAACGGCGAGTCCTGGGGCAAGCAGCAGGCGGCGCTCCTGGACGCCGGCTATCGCGTCATCGCCTATGACCGGCGCGGTTTCGGGCAGTCCAGCAAGGCGGGATCCGGCTACGACTACGACACGTTCGCCGCCGACCTGAACACGCTCCTCACCCAGCTGGGTCTGGAGGATGTCGTGCTCGTCGGCTTCTCGATGGGCACCGGCGAGATCGCGCGCTACCTCGGCACCTACGGCAGCGAGCGCATCGCGAAGGTCGCCTTCCTCGGGTCGCTGGAGCCGTTCCTCCTCGTCACCGACGACAACCCCGACGGCGCGGCACCGCAGGACTTCTTCGACTCGATCGCCGCATCGGTGCGCACCGACCGCTACGCGTTCGTGCGCGGATTCTTCCGCGACTTCTACAACCTCGACGAGAACCTCGGCAGCCGCATCTCGCAGGAGGCCGTGGACGCGAGCGTGGCGGTGGCGAACACCGCCGGCAACGCCGCGATCGCCGCGGCCCCTCTCACCTGGCCCACCGACTTCCGCGACGATCTGCCGGCGATCGACGTGCCCGCGCTCATCGTGCACGGCACGGCGGACAACATCCTGCCCATCGACGCCACCGCCCGGCGGTTCCGCGATCTCGTCCCGACCGCCCAGTACGCCGAGATCGAGGGCGCACCGCACGGGATGCTGTGGACCCACGGCGACGAGATCAACGAGGTGCTGCTCCCCTTCCTCCGCGGGTGACCACTGGCTCCGAGATTGTCATACCGACATACTGGACGACATGGACCACCTTCGACTCGGCCGCAGCGGACTGGAGGTGTCGCCGCTCGCCGTCGGATGCATGAGCTTCGGCGACCCCGCCCGCGGCCCGCACGCCTGGACCCTCGACGAGGAGCGCAGCCGCGAGATCATCGCGGCCGCGCTCGACCTCGGCCTCACGTTCTTCGATACCGCCAACATGTACTCCGACGGATCGGGCGAGGAGATCCTCGGTCGCGCCCTGCGGGACATGGCCGACCGCGACGAGGTGGTCGTGGCGACGAAGATCTTCATGCCGATGGGTCCGGGCCCCAACCGCCGGGGCCTGTCGCGCAAGGCCATCATGCAGGAGGTCGACGCGAGCCTGCGGCGACTGGGAACCGACCGCATCGACCTCCTGCAGATCCACCGCTACGACGCCGAGGTGCCGCTGGAGGAGACCCTCGTCGCCCTGGACGACGTCGTGCGCGCCGGGAAGGCGCTCTACCTCGGCGCCTCCTCGATGCGCACGTGGCAGTTCGTCGAAGCTCGCGAGCGCCAGCGCCAGCTCGGGCTCGCGCCGTTCGTGTCGATGCAGAACCAGTACAGCCTGATCTCGCGCGAGGACGAGCGCGACCTGCTGCCCTACTGCGCGCACGCCGGCGTCGGCGTGGTGCCGTGGAGCCCGCTCGGCCGCGGTACGCTCACCCGTCCGTGGGGGGCCCGCACGCACCGCACCGAGCACGACCTCGTCGCTCAGGAGAACTACCGGCAGGCGGTGGACTCCGACCACGCGGTCGTCGACGTCGTCGCCGAGATCGCCACTGAGCGGGGCGTCCCCATGGCCCACGTCGCCCTGGCCTGGGTGCGCTCGCGTCCGGCGGTCACGGCGCCGATCGTCGGTGCCACCGACGTCACCCATCTCCGCGACGCCGTCGCCGCTCTCGCCCTCACGCTCTCCGACGAGGAGGTCGCCCGGCTGGAGGCGCCCTACCGCCCGCGCCTGCCCGAGCTGTTCTGACGCGGCGAGCTCACCCGGCGATGAGCGGGGTGAGCTCCCGCCGCTCGCGCGCGGCGGCGAGGGTCTCGCCCATCGCCGCGAGAGGGCGGATGCCGCCGATCAGCGCCTCCGCATCCACCCGGCCGTCGGCCAGCCAGGGGAGGAACCGCGCCATGTCGCGCGCCATGTCCAGCCGGCCGCTCTGGGAACTGCGCACGTCGCGGCCGCGCAGCGCGAGGTCGAACAGCGGGAAGGCGACCTCGGTCGAGCGCGTCACGTAGGACGTGAGCGTCACCACGCCGCCCAGCCGCGTGTACGCGAACGCCTCCTGAACGGAGGCGATGGAGCCGCCGGCGTCCAGGCCGTGATCGGCGCCGCGCCCGCCGGTGGCCGCACGCACGCGCTCCGCCGCGTCGCCGTCTCCCGGGTCGATCGTCACCGTGGCCCCCAGCTGCGCCGCGAGCTCCCGGCGCTCGGCGATCGGATCCAGCGCGATGATCGGCCCCGCCCCCACCGCCCGCGCGGCCTGCACCATCCACAGCCCCACCTGGCCGCAGCCCACGATGACCACCGACTCCCCCGGCGCCACCCGGGCGACGTTGACGACCGCCCCCATCCCCGACACCACACCGCAGCCGAACATCGCCAGCCACGTGTCCGGGAGGTGGCTGTCGGTGGGGAAGACCTGGATGTCGCGGATGACCGCACGCTCGGCGTAGGTCGCGGCCGCGCCGGGGCCGCGCACCGGCGTGCCGTCCGGGAGCGTGCCGATGACGGGGACGGGCGCGAACAGCTCCGCGCACTGGTCCACGCGCCCGGACCGGCACCAGAAGCACCGATCGCACTGCGGGGTGGCCGTGACGAGGACGCGCGCCCCCACGCGGTGGCGCGCATCGCGGCCGGCATCGACCACCGTGCCCACCGCCGAGTGGCCGAGCACCGCGGGATGAAGACCGGCCTCGGCCAGCCCCGCATCCCCCCGCAGCGCGATCCAGTCGCTGTAGCAGAAGGCGCTGGCCGCGATCTCGACCACGACGTCGCGTGCGCCCGGGTCGCGGAGGGCGACCTCTTCGACGGCGAACTCGGTGCGTCCGGCGTAGGCGACGGCGGCGAGCGTGGGGAGGGGCATGCGTGCTCCGTTCAGGGGAGAGGATCGGGGGTGGCGGCGCCGACGCCGGCCTCGGGGGTGCGGCGCGCGCGGCGCCCGACCGATGCGCCGCCGGCGAGCGCCACGGCCGCGACGGCGAGACCCGCCGCGACGATCGAGGCCGGCGTGAGACCGATCCGGTCCACCGGCGCCACGAGGTCGACGACGATCGATCCGATCGCCTGGCCCGCCGCGATGCAGAGGATGAGACTCAGGACGCCGATCGCGCGGACGGCGAGGGCCGAGATCACGCCGATGACCGCGCCGAGCATGCCGCCGGCGGGCGACCACCACGGAACGGCGGAGAAATCGGGCGGCTGGAACAGCAGCGAGACGAGCAGGGCGATCCCCACGAAGAACGCCGAGACGCCGAAGTTGATCACCGACATCACGGAGAACTCCCCCGTGGCGACGATGATCCACGCATTCGCCGCCTGCTGGATGGCGATGATCGCCCCGGCGACGACCACGACGGCGACCACGAGGAGATTGCCGGCGTCGAACCGGCCGGCGGCGCCGACCACGACGGCCACGAGCGCGACGGCGATGCCTCCCAGCCGCCACAGGCTCAGCGCGCGTCGTCCGCCCGGTCCCATGCCCGCCGAATCGGCCAGCACCGACCCCGCCAGCTGGCCGAGGGTCACCGCGACCCCGACCGCCACCACGCCCGCGTCGGGGGTGACCGCGATGATCGCCAGGACCGCGGCGAAACCCATGAGGCCACCGAGGAACCACCACGCGCGTATCTCGCCGCGTTTCGCCCGCAGTGAGCGGGCGGCCCGCGGGAAGGCGCCGAGGGCGAGGGCCACCCCGACGGCGAGGACGAGGCCGCTGCCGTGGTTGATCGCGGTGGCGAGCACGGGCGAGTCCACGGCGACGCTCACGTGCCCGTTGATCGAGGTCTGCACGGCCACCGCCGCACCGGCGGCCAGCGCCGCCGTCGTCGCCGCGATCGCGCCGCGGGGCCTCACCGGGTCGCGGCGAGCATCTCGCCGAGGAGGTCGGGCGCGGGGGCGAGGCCCTCGCGCTCGATCCGGGTGGCCAGCCGCACCACGGCGTCGTTGACCGGAGTGGCCACGCCGACGCGGCGCCCCTCGGCGCTGACGTGGCCGTTGAGGTCGTCGACCTCCGAGTGGCGGCCCTTCGTCCAGTCCTGGAGCACCGTGGTGGTCGCTCCCGGGACGACGAATCCGGCGAAGAGCTTGTCCGTCATGATGTCGACCACCGACGCGCGGTCGGCGATCTCCTCGGCGGTGAGCCCGAAGATGGGCAGGATCGGGTGCCCGAGCGCGACGCCGACCTCGAGCGCCTCATTGCCGGCGGCGACCATGACTTCGCGGAATCCGGGGGTGTGCAGCGCGTCGAGCATCGGAAGTCCGAGGATCGCCGAGGTCACCAGGAGCGTGGCGTTGCTGACGAGCTTCATCCACTTGGCCGCCTCGATGTCGTCGACCATCGCCACCGTGCCCGAGGCGCGCAGCAGCGCGCCGATCTCCTCCGCGCGCTCCGCCGGACCGCCGGGGAGCGCCCCGACGGCGAACCACGAGCGCGACACCGGCGTGTGCCGGTGCACCACGCCCGGGTCGGTCATGGTCGCGGAGCACTCGATGACGGCGCCCATCGTGCGCTCGGCGCCGACCGCCTCGGCGACGGTGCGGGCGGTCATGCCGTTCTGGACTCCGGCCATGAGCCCGTCGGCGGCGAGGTACGGCGCGAGCAGCCGCGCCGCCCAGGGCGAGTCGTAGGCCTTCACCAGCATCAGCACGACGTCGAACGGGCGCGTCAGCTCGGCGACCTCGCACAGGTGCAGCACCGGCGGGCGCACATGCAGGTCCCCATCGGGCGAGAGGATGTGCACGCCGTCGGCACGCATCTTCTCGACGTGGCTCGGCCACTGCTCGATGAGGGTGACGTCGTGACCGGCGGAGAACAGATCAGCCCCCACCGACGCTCCGTTCGCACCCGCTCCGAGCACGGCGATACGCGGACCGCTCATGGCGACTCCTTCCCACACTGGCTCGCCAAACTTTACAGCAGCAATGAACAAGATTCCGCGATACGCTGGAATCCGGCGGCGAAAGCCCCGTTTTTGTACATCGGAGCTGAACAGCTGTGTGAGACGTCGGCGCAGGTCGAGGCCTCCGCGACACTCGAAGAAGAGAAGAAGGGACAGGACCGTCATGATCCTGCACATCGCCGCTTTCCGCTGGAAGGACGAGGTCACCGAGGCCGACGTCACCGCCCTCACCGACGCGCTGAACGTCATGGCGGCCGGCATCCCCGAGATCCGCTCCTACGTCGCGGGGCCGAACCTCCACCTCCGGCCCGCGGGATCGGACTACGGGGTCGCCGCCATCGTGGACGACCAGGCCGGCCTGGACGCCTACCTCGACCACCCCGAGCACCTGGCCGTGTACGAGAAGTTCATCGGGTGGATGCTGGCCGAGCGCGCCGCCGTGCAGCTCCCCATCGACGAGGGCTCCTTCCGATGACCGACATGCCCGCCGCGGTGCTCCACGGCGTCGGAGATCTGCGCATCGAGACCAAGCCCGTGCCGGCCCCCGGACCGGGCGAGGTGCTCGTGCGCATCGACGCGTGCGGCGTGTGCGGCAGCGACGCCACCGAGTTCGGCCGCCACCTCGTGCTCGCCGAGCCTCCCGTCGCTCTCGGCCACGAGTTCGTCGGCACCGTCGCGCAGGTCGGCGAGGGCGTCGAGGGCCTCCCGATCGGGGCGACCGTCGTCTGCGGCGCCGGGATCTCCTGCGGCCAGTGCAAGCCGTGCCGTGCCGGACGCACGAACCTCTGCCGGTCGTACAAGACCCTGGGCTTCGCCTTCGACGGGGGCCTCGCCGGCTACGTCGTCTCCCCCGCGCAGATCCTGCTGGACGTCTCGGACACGGGGCTGAGCACCGACACGCTGGCACTCGCGCAGCCCCTGGCGATCGCGGTGCACGCGGTGCGCCGCAGCGGCCTGCGGGCCGGTCAGGATGCGGTCATCGTCGGCGCCGGCGGCATCGGCACGTTCATCACGGTGGCCGCCGCCGCCACGGGCGCGCGCGTGCTCGTCGTCGACCTCAACCAGGAGCGACTCGACCTCGCCCAGGAGCTCGGCGCGACGGCCGGACTCCTCTCGGGCGAGATGAGCATCTCCGACAAGCTCGCCGAGCTCGGGATGGACGCCGACGTGTACTTCGAAGTCAGCGGTTCGGCCCCGGGCCTCGCCTCGGTGCTGGAGACGGCGCGCCCCGGGTCGACGATCGTCCCCGTCGGCATCCAGCGCGGCGAACCGGCACTCCCGTTGGGCTCGTGGACCCTCAACGAGTACACGATCGTGGGGACCGTCGCGCACGTGTTCGCCGACGACTTCCCGGAGGCCGTGCGCCTGCTCGGCACGCGCGAGGACTGGTCCGACATCGCCGGCGAGGTGATCCCGCTCGCCGACGTCGCCGAGGCCGCGCTCACTCCGCTCCTGGAGGGACGCTCGACCCGCATCAAGACGATCGTCGACCCGTGGGCCACCGAGGCCCGCGCCGCCGATCACCGCCGACGCTGAGTCAGACCCCCAGGTCGTCCATCGCCCGCAGCACATCGACCGCCGACGCCGGAGCCCCGGACTCGGCGGTCGATGCGTCGCGGTCGGGGGCATCCGGAAGCGACCGGTTCTGCTGGCGGCGGCCCACCACGAACCACACGCCGCGGGCCAGGGCATCGGATTCGTTGGAGTACAGGTGCGGCCGCACCGAGTCGAACTGCAGCGAGTCCCCCGGACGCAGCACGTAGCGGTCGAAGTCGAGATGGAGCGTGAGCTCGCCCTCGAGGAGGTACGCGTACTCGATGCCGGCATGGCGCATGAGCTTGCCCTCGACCGAGCTCGTCGCGCCCGGCTCGTAGGTGACGAGGATGGCGTCGGCGGGACCGCCGGCACCGGCGGCGAGCCGCTCCCAGCGGACGCCGTTCTCCATCTCGATGACCGGGTTGTCCTCGCCGCGCTGCACATCCGGCAGCGGCGGCCCGGTGTGACCGAACATCTGCGGCTGCGGGGGGCGGGTGGACGGGATGCCGAGCAGATCGTCCAGAGAGACGCCGAGGTGACTGGCCAGCGCGTACAGCGTCGCGACGGACGGCTGGGTCTTGCCGATCTCGACCTGCGAGATGAGGCTCGCCGAGACGCCCAGCGCCTGGGCGACGCTGCGCAGGCTCAGCCCCCGCTCCGTGCGTGCCGCGCGGATGCGTTCACCCAGACTCTCCGGCATGATGCCGCCCTTCGTCGTGCGCGACCGCTGCGGACCGCTGCCGTCATTGTAGAGCGCACGGCTCTGCCCACCCGGAGATCCGCGGCCTCGGCGTCGGACCTCAGTGCGCGGGGAAGGATCGATCCGCAGTTCGCCCTCGGTCACCGCCGCCGAGACTGTTAAGCTGTACTGCACGCCCGTTCAGCGAGAGCGGGGCCGTCCGCGCATCAAGGAGGACTCGATGAAGAGCACCGGCACCACCGGCACCAACGGCGTCGACTGGGAGGAGCGCGTCGACTTCGATCGCCTCCGCGACGCCCGGCTGGCGCGACTGAAGGCGCAGCTGGACGGGTCGGAGCTCGGCGCGGTGCTCGCGTTCGACTTCTCCAACATCCGCTACATGAGCGCCACCCACATCGGCACCTGGGCGATGGACAAGCTCATCCGCTTCGCGCTGCTGACCCGCAACACCGACCCGATCGTGTGGGACTTCGGCTCGGCCGCCAAGCACCACAAGCTCTACAACCCGTGGCTGGATGTCACCAGCGCCGAGATGGACGCGAACCCCAACGCGCCGCACGAGGGCGCCAAGCGTCCCCGCATGGAATCCGGTGCGCGCGCCGGCATCTCCACGCTGCGCGGCGCCTTCCCGCCGGATGCGGAGATCGCCGAGGGCGTGGCGAAGAAGATCAAGCGCGAGCTGGAGAAGTTCGGCGTCGCCGATCAGCCCCTGGGTGTCGACGTCATCGAGCTGCCGATCCTGTTCGCCCTGCAGAAGGAGGGCATCCGGGTCGTCGACGGCCAGCAGGTCTTCATGGAGGCCCGCCGCGTGAAGACGCCCGACGAGATCCGCCTCCTCACCCAGGCGGCCTCGATGGTCGACGCCGCCTACGAGGAGCTCTACCGGTTCCTGCGCCCGGGCGTGCGCGAGAACGAGGCCGTCGGGCTCGTCGCCAAGACCCTGTACGACCTCGGCTCGGAGTACGTCGAGGGCGTGAACGCCATCTCGGGCGAGCGCTGCTCGCCGCATCCGCACGTCTTCTCCGACCGCCTCATCCGCCCCGGCGACCCGGCGTTCTTCGACATCCTGCACAGCTGGAACGGCTACCGCACGTGCTACTACCGCACCTTCGCGGTGGGCTCTGCCAGCTCCGCGCAGCGCGACGCCTACACGCGTGCCCGGGAGTACATGGACCGCGCGATCGCGCTCGTCAAGCCCGGCGCCACCACGGCCGACATCGTCAAGGTGTGGCCGACCGCCCAGGAGTTCGGCTTCGCCGACGAAGAGGCCGCTTTCGCGCTGCAGTACGGCCACGGCGTGGGCCTGTCGATCTGGGAGAAGCCGATCTTCTCGCGCCTGACCTCGCTGGATCACCCCGAGGTGCTGCAGGAGGGCAACGTCTTCGCGCTGGAGACCTACTGGCCCTCCGCCGACGGCTGGGGTGCCGCGCGCATCGAGGAGGAGGTGGTCGTGACCGCCGACGGATGCGAGGTCATCACCAAGTTCCCCGCCGAGGAGCTCATCGTCGCCGGCCGCCGCTACTACACCATCGACGGACCGCTCAACCTCGAGCGCGACGCCCAGTCGCACCGCAACACGGTGTGGGGCCGGGGCGAGGCGTGAGCACCGTCGGCTTCCTCGGCCTCGGCGCGATGGGGCGCGGCATGGCCGCACGCCTCCTCGACGCCGGGCACGAGGTGCGCGTGTGGAACCGCTCGCCCGAGCCGGTCGCCGAGCTCGTGGCCCGGGGCGCCGTCGCCGCGAGCGTCGAGGAGGCGCTCTCGGCCGAGGTGTCGTTCTCGATGCTCGCCAACGACGCGGCCGCGCGGGAGGTGCTCTCGCCCGCGGCGCTGGCCGCCGCATCCGGGCGCACCCACGTCCTCATGGCCTCGATCTCCCCGTCGCTGGCCGATGAGCTCGTCGCGGTGTTCGACGAGGCGGGCGTGGGCTACGTCGCCGCGCCCGTGCTCGGCCGGCCGGAGGTGGCCGCCGCGGGGCAGCTGAACGTGCTGGCCGCCGGCGCCGCCGACCTCGTGGATGCGGTGACGCCGTATCTCGAGGCCATGGGCAAGCGCGTCTGGCGCCTGGGCGAGACGCCTTCGGCGGCCAACGCCGTCAAGGCCGCGGTGAACTACAACATCATCCACGCGCTGCAGGCCATCGGCGAGTCGGTCGCGATGACCGAGCGCCGCGGGGTCGACCCCGCGCTGTTCACCGAGCTGCTCTCCAGCACCCTCTTCGGGGGCGTGGTCTACACCGGCTACGGCGCGATGATCGCCGAGCAGCGCTACCACCCGGCCGGGTTCTCGATGACCCTGGGCCGCAAGGACCTCGGCCTCGCCGAGGAGCTCGCGACCTCCGCCGGCGTCACCGCAGCGACCCTCCCCGCTCTCATCCGGGTCTTCGACACCGCCCTCGCCGACGCGGATCTCGCCGACGCGGACTGGAGCGGCATCGCCGAGGTCACCCGCCGCGACCTCCTGGCCTGACCCGACCCCCGCCCGCCCGCGGCACCCGCCCGGGCCGATCGGACCGACCGCCCCGCCCGAACTCCTCACATCCGCCGCCGAATCCCGCGTCTCGGCCTCCCGGCGGCCCCGGCCCACCCGGGCGTGAGGAGTTCGGGCGGCGGTGGTTGCGGCGCGCCCGGAAGACGCGGGCCCGCCTCCGGTCGACCCCGGCCGGGCGCGGCGGCCGGCGGCGGACGCCGGGTTCGGCCGCCCGGCCATTCCCGAACTCCTCAGCCCTGCAGCCGGAACCGGCCCCAGCCGGGCGCCGGGGCGAGTCTGGCCCGAGTATGAGGAGTTCGGGCCAGAGCGGCCGGGCGCGGCGGCGGATGCCGCGGACCCGGGCCGGCCCCGGGACCGGCCCGGCCGCGCGCCCCGGACCCCCCCCCCCCCCCGCCCCGCCATTCCCGAACTCCTCAGCCCTGCAGCCGCAACCGGCCCCAGCCGGGCGCCGAGCCGAGTCTGGCCCGAGTATGAGGAGTTCGGGCGGCGGCGGAACGCAGAACGCCCCGCCGCGAGGCGGGGCGTTCTGCGTGGCGCGGCGGCTCAGGCCTTGCGGCGGAAGGTGGTGGCGCGCTTGACCGCGCTGGCCCGCTTGGCCGTGCGCTCCCACCGGGACAGGCCCACCGCGGCCAGCAGCGCGACGCCGTTGAACAGGTCGCTCACCCAGTTCTGTGCGCCCAGCAGCTGCAGGCCCTTGATGCCGACGGCGAGCACGTACACCGAGATGACCGTGCCCCACACGTTGAAGCGACCGCCCTTGAACTGCGTCGAGCCGAGGAACACCGCCGTCAGCGCCGGCAGCAGGAGGCCCGGGCCCACCGTCGGGTCACCGGCGTTGATGCGCGAGGCCAGCAGCACGCCCGCGAAGGCCGCGATGACGCCACCGGCGACGAGCGAGAGGATCTGCAGGCGCGACACGTTCACGCCCGACAGCCGCGCACCGTCGGGGTTGTACCCGGCGGCGTACATGCGCCGGCCGAACGGGGTGCGCTCCAGCGCGTACCAGACGAGCACGGCGATGGCGAGCATGATGAACACCGGGTTGGTGATCTTCAGGTTCGGGTTCTCCGCCGACAGCGGGATGCCGCCGGTCGCGAAGGCGCGGAAGCCCTCCTCGAGGCCGATGATCTGACGGCTCTCGGACATGAATGCCAGGCCCGCGAGAAGGATCGAGCTCATACCCAGCGTCGCGATGAAGCTGTCGATCTTGCCCTTGGTGATGATGAGGCCGGAGATCAGCCCGATGAGGGCGCCGGCCGCGATCGTGAGGGGGATCGCCATCCCCCACGGCACCCCGAGCTTGACCTGGAGGACGGCGACGAGGATGACGGCGAAGCCGACCTCCGCGCCGATCGCCAGGTTGAACACGCCGTTGACCAGCGGGATGAGCACGGCGATGGCCGCGAGCACCGTGACCGACTGGGCGTCCAGCAGCACGAGCCACGTGCCCGGCGTGAGGAACGTCCGCGGCGTCACGATCGCGAAGATCGCGAACAGCACGACGAAGATGTACAGCGCGCTGATGTTGCGGAACGACAGGGCTCGCCACCAGCCCCCGCGGGGGACCGTCGCAGTCGAGCCGGTCGGCTCGACGGTGGTGATCGTCTCGGTCTTCTTCACTTCTCTCCCTTGCCCACGAGCCCGTAGCCCTCCATGATCAGCGCCGTCTCGGTCAGGCGTTCTCCTTCGAGTTCCGCGGCGACGCGGCCCTCCCGCAGCACCAGCACGCGGTTGCACAGCCGGACGAGTTCCTTGGCCTCCGACGAGCACACGAGCACCGCGGCGCCGGCTTCGGCCGCCGCGTCGATCGCGTCGTAGATGGCCTGCTTCGCCCCGATGTCCACGCCCTGCGTCGGCTCCTCCAGCAGCAGCACGGCCGGATCGTTGCGGAGCCACTTGGCGAAGACGATCTTCTGCTGGTTGCCGCCGCTGAACTGCGCGAACACCTGCTCCGGACGCGGCGGCTTGACGGCGTACTTCGCCATCAGCCCGGCCGCGTGCTCGCGCTCGCGCCGCGGGCTGATCGAGCCCAGCCGGCCCGTCAGCGAAGACAGCTCGGGGAGCGTGACGTTCTCCCGCGCGGTCATCGGTCGCACCGACCCGAGATTGGCACGGTCGCCGGGGACGAAGGCGACACCGCGGCGGATGCTCTCGCGCGGGCTCCGGCGCGGGTACTCGCGCCCTTCGACGGCGAAGACGTCGGCCTCCGACGGGATCGAGCCGAACAGCATCGCCGGCAGGGCCTCGCGTCCCGAGCCGAGCACGCCCGCCACGCCCACGACCTCGCCGGCGTGGATGGTGAGGTCCACGCCCTCCAGGGCGGAGCCGCTGAGGCCCTTGACCTCCAGCGACACCGCGCCGAGGTCCCCCCGGAACGGTTCGCCCGTCTCCGCCTCGCCCACCGGGACCCCGGTGACGAAGGAAACGAGGCGGTCGTGGTCCATGGTCTCGCGCGACTCGTCGGCGACCTTCTTGCCGTCGCGGAGGATGACGATGCGGTCGGCGAGCTCGAGCACCTCGTCCAGCCGGTGCGAGATGAAGATGACACCCGCGCCGGCGGCGGCGAGCGAGGTGACCGCCTCGAAGAGCACCTTGACCTCGCTGGCGTGCAGCGCCTCGGTCGGCTCGTCGAGGATGAGGATGTTGCGGGGGTGCTCCCAGCCGTCCAGCGCCCGGGCGATGCCGATGATGGAGCGCTGCGCGGGGGCCAGCCGCGAGATCGCGACGTCGAGGTCGAACGGCTCGCCGAAGCGGCCGATGAGCTCGCGGGCATGCGCACGCTCGCGTGCGCGGCGGAAGGGCGCGAGGGCGGCGGCACCCTTGCTCTTGGAGATGCCGAGGTTCTCCAGCCCCGTCATCTCCTTGGCCAGGCCGAGGTCCTGATGGATGACGTAGAGCTGCACCTGCTGCCCGTCCACCTCCGCCAGTTCGACGCTGCCGCCGTCGGAGGTGTAGATCCCGTCGAGGATCTTCACGAGGGTGGACTTGCCCGATCCGTTGTGCCCGACCACCGCGACGATCTCGCCGGAATGGACGTCGAGCGACACCTCGTCGAGGGCGCGGTTGCCGGGGAAGTCCTTCACGATCCCGTCGATGTGAAGGAGGCGCGGGGCGGCCGGAGCCGCCCCGCGGTCGACGTGTCCGTCGGTCATGACGTCACTTCCCCCACAGTGCGAGGAACTCCTCCTCCATGCCCGGGTATGCGACGTAGCCGGTGCCGAGGAAGTCGTCCGCGTTGCGGATCGTGATGAAGTGGGACAGGGTCTGGCCGGTCGCGAGCCAGTCCTCCAGGTACGGCACGTCCATGCCCTGCATGCGGCGCAGCCCCTCGTCGACCTGCAGCCACATGAACAGCTGGAAGTCCACCGCGTAGCCGGCCATCTGCTGACCGTCGGCGATCTGCTGGAAGTTCGGCGGCAGCGACGACTGCCCGAGACCGTAGGCGTTCTCGAGGCCCGCGAGCGCGGCCTTCTCCTGCAGTCCGAGCTGGAACTGGTCGCCCATGGCGATGAAGAACTCCGTCTCGGGGTTCGCCTGCAGATCGGAGACGATCTTGTCGGCGGGGCTCGGGTCGGCGATCGAGATGTCGACCACGCGCAGCGTGCACTCGGGGCACAGCTCGGCGAGCTTCTTCTCGATGCCGTCCGCCTGCAGGCCCGCGGAGGGGAGCTCGGGGATGCTGTAGAAGACGAAGTCGGTGGCCGTGCCGCAGGTGAGGGTGATCGCGCCGGCGGCCAGCACGTCGCTGTTCACCGCGACGCTGCCCGCGCCCCCGAGGGAGTCGACGAGGCCGAACTCCTCGGCGTTGAGCTGACCGCCGTAGACGATGACGGCGCCCTGGTCCTTGAGCTGCTCGAGCTGGTCCTGGAAGAAGATGGCGTCGATCGACTGGTCGAAGACGATGTCGGGCTGCATCTCCACGACGGAGTTCAGGGCCGAGTTGATGCTCTGCGCGTCGGAGCCGGTGTCGACGTTGACGAACTGGATGCCGGCGGCCTTCGAGGCCTGCTCGAGGTACTGCTGGAAGATGCCGGCGACCGGCGTGCCGTTGTTGAGGTAGACCGCCGTGGTGTCGGGGGAGACCGGCTCGCTCAGCGGCTCGGTGGCCAGCACCGTGTCCGCCGGCTCCTCGAAGCTGGCGACGAGCTCGCTGGCCGACGCGAAGTCGATGCCGTCGCGCGGCTCGGTCGCGCACGTGCCGTCGTCAGCCATGTAGGTCAGCTCGACGGCGCCGGCGTCGGCGTCACCGCCGCCGTCCGCGTCGGCGCCGCCCGCACAGCCGGTGGCGATGAGGGCGAGCGTCACGAGACTCGCGAGACCTACCCCGTTCTTGATGCTTCGTTGCATGATGCAGCTCTCTCCCCCCGGCCGCCTCAGCGCGGCTCCCTGACGACTTCGTCCGGCTCGGATTGTCCGACAATGAGGCAAGCATACAGAAAAGTTGCAAGATGTATACCTATATTCATCGCACAGTCTGGAGGAGACCCGATGACCACCCGCCGCCCCACCCCCGCACCCGAGATCCGCTTCGCCATCGACGACCTGTACGCGGACTACCTGTGGGCACTGGACACCCAGGATCTCGGCCGGTACGTGGCGACCTTCTGGCCGGACGCCGTCCTCGAGGAGACGCAGCTGGACGGCTCGATCGACGCCCGCCGCGGCGCCGACGCCATCGAGGACTTCGCCGCGTCGCACTTCGGCGGCTACGCGGGCCATCAGCACCGCGAATCCAACCGCCTGTACCTTCCCGACCCCGAGGGGTCAGCGGACCGCTGGGTGCTGCGCTCCTACTGGTTCACCAGCCATCGCGAGGGCGAAGAGGTGTCGTTCCACTCGACCGGGCACTCTCGGGACATCGTGGAGCTCCGCGAGGGCGAGTGGAAGTTCGTCTACCGCTGGCTGCAGCGCTGGCCGGGGGATGTCACGCATCCCCTGTCCGCGGAGTGAGAGCGGGCCCGAACGCGCGCTCGATACGGCGGTGACGGGCGGCCAGGATGTCGCGCCACTCCGCGTGCGTGAAGGCGTAGAGGCGGTCCTCCGCCACGGCCCGGACGGCCACCGCCGCCACCTCGTCGCTGTCCAGCCACGGCAGATCCGTGCCGCCGTCCACGGCGAGGTCCTTGTCGCGCAGACCGCCGGCCGATCCGGCGGGACGGTTGCGGGAGCTCCGGCCGAGGTGCGTGCGCACCGGGCCGGGGGCCAGGAGCGTCACGCCCACGCCGTCGTCGGCGAGCTCGTGGGCGAGCACCTCGCTGTAGGCGGTCAGGGCCGACTTCGTCACGCCGTACCCGCCCATGCCGGGGTCGGCTGCGAACCCGGCCATCGAACCGGTGTTGAGGATGTGCCCGCGTTCGGCGCGCAGCTGCGGCAGGAAGGCGGCGACGCCGCGGATCGTGCCGAGGAGGTTCACCCCGAGCAGCCACGACCAGTCCGACTCCGTCATCTCGCTCAGCGGCGCGAGCGAGGCCACGCCGGCGTTGTTGGCGAGGATGCCCACGACGCCGAGGTCGGCCGCCACGGCGGC
Source organism: uncultured Microbacterium sp. (assembly GCA_964496445.1). Classification (GTDB taxonomy): domain Bacteria; phylum Actinomycetota; class Actinomycetes; order Actinomycetales; family Microbacteriaceae; genus Microbacterium. The sequence continues at coordinate 166,393 of CAZBZR010000001.1, read as the reverse complement.
GGCGAGCACCTCGAGGGCCGCGGGGTCGGCGACGTCGACGCGGTAGGCGCGGCCGCCCACCGCGGCGGCCGTCACCGCCGCCTCCCGCTCGTCGATGTCGGCCACGGCGACCGTGGCGCCCTCGGCCGCGAGCCGGTGGGCGAGGGCGCGCCCGATCCCCGACCCGCCGCCGGTGACGACGGCCACCCTGCCGGCGAGCGCGGTCACGCCGGGTCCTCGCAGCACGAGCGGGCGACCCGCGGATGCGGCATCCGCTCGCGCCATCCCGCGACGTGGTGGTGGACGATCCGCCATCCCCCGGCCTCCGCACGGAGGCGATCGCACGCCCAGCCGCTGCCGGCGAGGTGCACCTCACCGGTGCGCGGTTCCCGGATGCTCGTGGACCAGTAGGTCCACACCGTCCACCCGTCGCCGTCCGGGACGAACAGGGGCGTGTCGAGCCGGTGCTGGGTGCCCACGACGGGCGTGCGGCGCCGCTCGAGGAAATCCGCCACGAGGGCGTCGCGTCCCTCCACCCGCAGGCGCTGGTCGCCCGCTTCCAGCACGAAGTCGGCGTCGGCGGCGAAGACGCCGGCGAATCTCTCGGCGTCGCCGGTGTCCAGCGCCCACGCGAGGTCGGCGAGCGCGTCGAGGATGGCCGCACGCGCGGCGGGGGCGAGGGCGACCGGGGCGGTCATCGCGCCCCCTCCGCCGGGACCTTCGGAAGGTCGAAGGCCGACTCCTGCACGCCGAGGACCGTCGCGCCGATGCCCTGCATCCAGGCGCCGTACTGCGCCGCCGCGTGCGTGCGGTACATCTGGACGTCCCGGGAGTACCGCTCCATGCGCCGGCCCGGGCGCGCCTCGGACGAGCCCGCCGAGGAGACGAGCATCTCCACCGCCTCCGCCGCCAGGCGCCCCGCCTCCAGCCCCAGCCCGTTCAGGCGCGTGTCCATCCCGCGCGTGAGCGGGGCACGGCCCGCGGCGAAGTCCTCCGCCCACTGCGTGATCGTGTCGGCGACCTGCAGGAGCATGGCCTCGGCGGCGTCGGTCTTCACCACGGCCTCCCCGAGGATCCGCTGGCTGGCCGGATCGCGGTCGCGCGGAACGAACGGCGGCAGCGGGCTCATCCGCGTCCGCGACAGCTCCGTCCACTCGTCGATCGCCGCGCGCGCCGTGCCCACCACGACCGCGGCGAGCTCGGCGCCGAGGAAGGTCTGGACGCTCCCGATGTAGAGCGGATTGCCGTGCAGCGCCGCGCCCGTCTCCGCGGCGGGGACCTGGCCCGCCCACGTGGGCGGGGCCATCCGCTCGGCCGGCACGAAGACGTCGTCGAACGCGACGGAGTTCGAGCCGCTCGCGCGCATGCCGAGCACGCGCCCGCCGCCCCAGTCATCCAGGAGGCGGAACTGGGTCGCGGGGATGATGGCCTGCAGCGCGCGCGGCGGCTCCTCCCCCTCGACCCGCACGAGCACGATCGCGTGGGTCGCGTACGGCGAGCCGGACTGGTAGCGGGAGACCCCGGTGAGGCGGTATCCGCCCTCGACCGGGACGGCGACGCCGGCGGGGGCGAGGCTGTGCGAGGCCCGGAAGTAGCCCTCCGGCGCGGAGAACAGCTCGTCCTGGACCGGGGCCGGGAACAGCGACGCCGCTTGGATGTTGTGGGAGTGGCCGAGGCAGTAGCACCACCCGGTGCCGGGGTCGCCCGTGGCGATCTCGATCACGGTGCGCAGCCACGTGCGCAGCGACACCTCCGCCCCGCCGTACCGCCGCGGGGTGAGGAGGTGGTACAGCCCCAGCTCGATCATCCGCTCGTGCACCGCGGGCGTGTAGTGGCCGCGCTCCTCGGCCTCGTCCTGCTGCGCGCGGATCAGGTCCTGCAGTGAGCGCGCCCGCGCGACGATCTCGTCGGCGTCCACGTCGGCTGTCGTCGTCGTCATCGACGTTCCTCCCTCTTCCCGGTTCACATCGTCACCACGCCCGTCAGGTGGACGGGGTCGGCTATCAGGTCGTACAGCTCCGCGGCGCGCTCCAGCGGGCGCTCCGCCGTCAGGATCGGTGCCGCACGCAGGTCGCCGGCCTCCAGCAGCGCCTCCAGGCGCGGCACCGTGCGCAGCACGTCGCCGCCGCCGCACTGCGATCCGGTGATCGTCCGCGAGCCCAGCGCGTACTGCAGGTTGTTCAGGCTCACGCGGGCGACCTCGCTCTCCAGGCCGGTGGGCACCACGCGGCCGCCGTAGCGGGTCAGCTCGAACGACTGCTCCATCGCGAGGGTCGTCCCGGCCGCCTCGAGGCCCACGTCGGCGCCGCGCCCTCCGGTGAGCTCCCGCACCCGCGCCACGACGTCCTCGTCGGGCGGCAGCACGTCGGTCGCACCGAGCGTCCGGGCAAGGGCACGGCGCACCGGATGCGGATCGATCGCGATGATCTGCGCCGCGCCCGCGTGGCGGGCCGCCTGGATCATCCACAGCCCCACGTGCCCGCATCCGGACACGGCGACCGATTCGCCCGGCCGGACGCGCGCGACCTCCTGCACCGCACCGGCCCCCGAGGGCACGCCGCATCCGAGCATCGCCAGATGCCGCGGGTCGCCGCGGCCGGCGATGCGGACGACGTTGGACTCCGGGAAGACCATGCGCTCGGCGTGGGTGCCCATCCCGCCGTCGGTGAAGATCTCCTCGCCGCCGGAGCCGCCCACGGCGCGGGTCATGAACCGGAAGATGTCGTCGCACGCGCCCGGCGCGCCGTGCGTGCAGAAGAAGCAGGAGCCGCACTGCCGGGTGCCGGTGATCACGACGGTGTCTCCGGCGCGGACGCGCGTGACGTCGGCGCCGGCGGCGGAGACGACGCCCACGCCGGCATGACCGAGGACCGTGGGCGGCCCCGGGGGCGCGTCCGGATCGGCGAGGGCGCGATCGATGGTCTGCAGCTCGGTGCGGCACACCGCCGACGCGGTGATCTCGACCAGCACCTCGCGGGCACCCGGATCGCGGAGCATCACCTCGCGGACGGCCGGACGCGACCCGTCGCCGGTGGCGAGGAGGGCCCGCGTGATGATCACGGCCGCCCGGCCGGCCCGGCGCTCGGCCAGATGCCCTGCTTTCCCGGCGCCAGGATGCCGCGCGGGTCGAGCGTGTCCTTCAGCGTCCGGGTGAAGGTGCGCAGCGCGCTGTCGTTCCACGTGAACTGGTCGGCGACGGCATCCATGAACTCCAGGTGAGCGCGGTACTCGCCGTAGCCGCGCGCGGCGAGCATCGGGACCAGTTCGCCGAAGGCCTGGGCGACGCGGCGGGACTCCTCGACGTCGGCGGCGTCGAAGAAGATCATGAGCACGTTGACGGCATGCCGCTCGGTGGCCAGCCACCCGCCGATGTAGTCGAAGCCGGCCTGCTCGATGTGCTCGCGCATGATCCGGGACGCCTCGGCGACGTGCCGGCCGGTGAGGGGCGAGACGGGGCACAGGCCGATGTGCGCGCCGGTCGGGCCGTTCGCGCGCCACCGCACGCCGTCGGCCAGGAGCATGCCGGGGATGCCGGCGGCGAAGTGGTCGAGCGGAGCGATCTCCTCCGCCGGGGTGTCCCCGGCATACCGGTTCGCGGTGACCGTGCCGCCGGGGATGGCCTCGATGACGGCGCGGAGGCGTGCGAGCTTGAGGTCGAGCATCGCCGGCGAGCCGTAGAGGGCGCACTTGACGTTCCAGCGGCCGAGGCCGAGGTCGCCGGCGATCGTGTCCACGACGTCGTCGGGCACGACGCCGTCGCCGGAGTACCAGCGCTCGCGCGGCGACATCCCCGCCGCCACGCCCACGGCGTTGGCGGCGTTGACGACCCCGTCGATCGTGCCGTCGAGCTTGAGCTCGCGGATGGCGTCGACGAGCTGCGGCAGATCGGCCTCCGCCGCGATCGACAGCCGGCACGCGGCGAACTCGTCGGGGCGCGGCATGAGCCACACCCCCATCTTCGTCACGATGCCGAGGTTGGACTGCTGGAACAGGCCCTCGAACGCCGGACCGAAGCCGCCGCGGTACAGACCCCAGGTCTCCGATCCGGGGAGGGCCCCCATCCCGGTGCGGATGACCTCGCCGGTGGGAAGGACCACCTCCATGCCGCAGACGAACTGCTGGTGGTCGCCGTGCGCGGTGTAGCCGTAGCCCCGCTCGAGCGCGTTGCCCACGACGCTCCCCCACCCGAGGTCGGGAACCGACGCCCACAGTCGCGATCCCCGCTCGCGGAGCGCGTCGTAGAGGTCGAAGAAGCGCACGCCCGGCTCGACGATCGCGTACGCGGTCTCCTCGTCGACGTGCAGCACCCGGTTCATGCGCGACAGGTCGATGGTGACACTGCCCGGATGCCGCGGCGCGGGGCCGCCGTATCCGAAGTTCTTCCCCCGGCCGAAGGGCCACAGCGCCACGCCGAGGTCGTTGGCCGCCCGCACGATCGTCTGCACCTCCTCGGTGCTCGCCGGGCGGACGGCGCCCGCCGGCGCGAACCGGTGCGGGTCGCCCAGCGCGTAGGTGTCGAGGTAGGCGCCCAGGTCGTCGTCGGGGCCGCTCACGTGCTCGCGGCCGAGGAGGTCGGCGGCGCGCTCGAGGAGGGCGAGGGCGGACGGATCGGTCGTGCTCATGAGGTCTCCCGGAAAGAACGGGAGGGACGCCGCGGCCTGCGACGCCCCTCCCGGTCGGTCGTTTTACTTGCCGCTCCACAGGGCGACGAAGTCGTCCGCCATGCCCGGGTAGGCGACGAACCCCTCGAGGTAGTCCTCGGCGTTGGCCGGGGTGATGACGCGCGAGACGGACTGCCCGACGCCCTCCCAGTCCTCGTACGGCTCGAAGACGCCCTGCATCTTGCGGAAGCCCTCGTCCAGCAGCATCCACATGAAGATGTTCAGGTCGACGCCGAAGCCGGCCGTCTGCAGGCCATCGGCGATCTGCTGCATGTTCGGCGGCAGCGACGACTGGCCGATGCCGCGGGCGTTCTCGATGCCCGCCAGCGCGGCCTTGTCGGCCAGGCCGATCTGGAACTGGTCGCCCGGGGTCACGAAGAACTGCGTCTCGGGGTGCGACTGCAGGTCGGAGACGATCTTGTCGGCCGGGCTCGGGTCGGCGATGGAGATGTCCACGACGCGCAGGTTGCAGTCGGCGCAGATCGCGGCCAGCTCCTCCTGCGTGGCCTCGAGCTGGATCTGCGAGAAGCCGAACTCGGGGATGTTGTAGAAGACGAACTCGGTGCCGGTGCCGCACGTGAAGGCCACCGCGGCGTCGGCGAGGACCTTGCCGTTCACCTTCGACACGTTGTAGCCGCCGAGCGAATCGGTGAGTCCGAAGTCCTCGGCGTTGGGCTGCGAGGCGTAGACGACGGCCACGTCGTTGTCGAGCAGGGCCTTGAGCTGGTCCTGCCAGAACGTGGCGTCGTTGGCGACCGCGATCACGATGTCGGGGTTCATCTCCACGACCGAGTTCAGCGCCGAGTTGGTGCTCTGCGCGTCCGTGCCGGTGCTGACGTTGATCAGCTCGACCCCGGCGGCCGCAGCAGCCTGCTCCATGAAGGAGTACATGATGCCGGCGACGGCGCTGTCGTTGTTGAGGAACGCCACGCGCGTGTCGGGGCTGATGGGCTCGGGGAGCGGCTCGGTGACGAGCAGCCCCTCCGCGGGCTTCTCGAACGACGCGATGAAGGCCTGCGCCGCCTCGAAGTCGATCCCCTCGGCGGGGCCGGCGGCGCACTCGCCGCTCTCGTCCATGTACGTCAGCTCGACCTCTTCCGACGCATCCGACCCCCCGGCGTCGGTCGAACCGTTCCCTGCGCACCCGGCGAGAACGAACAGCGACAGCGCTGCTCCGATCCCGACGGCCTTCCTGATCCCCTTGTGCATGTGCAGCCTCTCTGGTGTGACGTCGTCGTCAGCTCCCGACATGATTGTCGGACAGTGTTTCAATCGTACACAGAAGGTTGCATGGCGTATATCTAAATTTGATCACGATCGCGGGAGGCACGCAGGCGCTCGCGCAGCGCCTGCGTCGCCGTCTCATCCACGGCCACACCCTCAGGATCTTCGACCGGGTCGCCGGTGACGACGACGCCGTACAGGCGCGCGGCGCCCTCGATCGTGACGTACTCGTCGCGGACGTCCACCCGCACGCGCTCGGGATCGCGCTCGAGCGGGTCCCCCCACCCTCCCGCGCCGTTGGTGATGTAGCGGAGCACCGACTGCGCACGGCTGACCTTCGCGGCATCGAAGGGGTACCGGTACTCACCGTCCGGGGACGGCGCGTGCGTGTCGGGATCGATCACTCCGGCCCACGGCGTCCCGGCACGGAACGCGTCGCGTCCGGTGCCGGGGACGGCGGCCTGCCCCTCGGGGGAGGGCGGGAAGATCCACACCCCGCCGTTGCGGCCGCTGCCGCCGCCGTAGACGCCGAAGCCGGTGACCGACTTGTGGCGCAGCTCGATGATCGAGTGGGCGGCGTCGGTGAGCCACAGCGTGTCGCGGAGCATCGCGTTGCCGCCGCGGTGCAGCCCCGGCCCCGCGGTGTCGGGCACGGGCTCGTGGCGCAGCATCACGACGGGATTGTCCTTCTCCACCGCCTCCACCGACGGCGCGACGCCGTTGGCGAGGTACGACATGCACTGCGTGTCGGCGTCGCCGTGACGGTTCGCGCCGTAGGGACCGATCTCGCCGCCGCACTGCATCGCGGACACCCACGGTGTCCCGTCCGGCCACGCGCCGAACGCGGTGTGCAGGTTGGTGCCGGCGCGGTCGCCCGCGATCGCGCGGTCGCCCATCGCCTTCTCCAGCGCCATGAGCGCCGTCGCGAGGATCACCTGGCTCTGCTCGAAGTAGAGGAACACCGCCCCCTCCGGCGGCAGCGCCGAGACGACGGTGCCCTCGGGGATCACGATGTCGATGTTGCGGAACAGCCCGGAGTTGAAGCGGCCGCGCGGGTCGAAGTTGTACTTCAGCGCCACGCCGATGGCCGTCTTGACCTCCCACACCGTCGCGTTGATGGACGTGCGCGCCTGCCGGTGGGTGCCGGAGAGGTCGACCTCGATGCGATCGCCGCGCTTGCGGATCGCGACGTGCACCGGGTAGGACTCGGTGTCGTCCACGCCGTCGCAGTCCACACCGTGCTCGGCCTCCCAATCGCCGTCGGGGAGCTCGGCCATCCCCAGCGCCATCCGCTCGGCGGCGACGTCGGTGGCGTAGCGCATCGCGCCGTGGAAGGCGTCGAGACCGTAGCGGTCGATGGACTCGTGCACGAGCGTCTCGCCGAGCTCGAGGCTCGAGCACACCGTCTTCATGTCGGGGTAGAGCACCTCCGCCATGCGGACGTTGTCGAAGATCACGCTCCACGACTCCGGGACGTTCATCCCTTCGCTCACGAGCAGACGCGGCGAGAGGACCAGGCCGTTCTCGAACACGTTCTGCTTGGTGGCGCTGAAGCCGCCCGGGACGGTCCCGCCCATGTCGAGCTGGTGCGCGTTGAGCGTCACGAACGCCACGATCCGTCCGTCGCGGAAGACCGGACGGGTGAAGACGAGGTCGTTGTTGTGATTGCCGGTGCGGTACGGGTCGTTGGCGATGAGGACGTCACCGGGGCGCAGCCGGTCGGAGCCGTACTCGCCGACCATGTTCGGCACGGCGTCGATGGTCGTCCCGGCCATCAGCACGATCCCGTTGCTGGCGGCGGGCACCGGGTACCCGAGCTCGGCGGGACCGGCGATCGTGCACGCGAGGTCGTAGAAGTCGCGGAGCACGGGCGAGAACGCACCGGTGAGCAGCCGCGCGCTCATGTGCTCGACGAGGTAGTCGAAGCGGTTCCCGAGCACCGTGGCGGTGTAGCGGTCGCAGTCGTAGCGGTCGCGGAACGCCGCGACGTCGAGATCGCGCAGGAGCGTCCTGCGCGAGGGTGCGGTGTCGACGGTGCTCATGCGGTCCTCCCCGCGGTGATGACGATCTCGCCGCAGCGGCCGACCACGGCGGTCTGACCCGGCGGCAGGAAGGTCGTGCTCAGTTCTTCCCGGATGACGGCGGGGCCGGTGACGGTCGCGCCGACGCCCAGGTTCTCGCGCTGGAACCACTCCGCGGCGAGCGGCTCGTCGGCGAGGTGGCTGAGCGTGAGGGTGCCCTCGGGGGTCGCCGCATACGGCTCGCGCGCGGGAGCCGGCGTGTAGTCGACCTTCTCGGCGGGCACGACGATCTCGACGCGGTAGGTGACGCCCTCGACGGGGAATCCGTCGAAGCGGTTGCCGTTGCGGGCCTCATAGGTGTCGTGGAACCCGGTGATGACCGCACCGATCGACTCCGCTTCCAGGGGCCCCTCGGGAATCGCGACGAACGGCGTCTCCCAGCTCTGCCCGACCAGGCGCCCGTCGAAGCTGCGCCGCACGGGCAGGCCCGTCGCCGCGTCGCCGAGACGCGCGCGCAGGCGCGCCTCCATGGCGTCGTAGACAGCCGCGATCTGGTCGGCGGAGTCCGGCGAGAACACCACGTACGCGCTCTCGGACTCGTGGAACACCTGGTCGGTGGACAGCAGGCCGAGGGCGGAGAAGAGCCCCGGATGCGGCGGGATGACGACCTCGCGCAACGGGATGAGATCCAGCACCGCCGGCAGCAGCATCCCCCCGGCCGCGCCGTAGGCCATCAGCGAGAAGTCGCGCACGTCGACGCCGTGCCGGACGGCGACGTTGAGGATCTCCTCGGCCATGTGGGCGACCGCGAGGCGGTAGGCGGTGCTCACCCGCTCGGCGAAGGGCAGCGGGCTGTCCAGCTCCTCGAACGCGCGGCGCGAGGCCTCGGCGTCCAGCGTCAGCTCGCCGCCGGCGAAGCCGTCGGAGGCGAGGATGCCGATCAGGAGCGCGGCATCGGTCACGGTCGGCTGCGTGCCGCCGCGGCCGTAGCAGGCGGGTCCGGGCTCGGCGCCGGCGCTCCCGGGCCCGACGAGGATGCCGCCGGCCGAGGACACCGTGACGAGGCTCCCGCCGCCGGCGCCTACGCTGGAGACCTCGGTGGACAGCGCGTTGATGATGAGGTCGTGCTCGATCTCGAACGTGTTCTGCACGAACGGGGTGTCGCCGATGATGATCGACACGTCGGTGGAGGTGCCTCCGACATCGGCGCAGAGGATGTCGGAGCGGCCGATCGCCCGGCCGAGGTGGCCGCTGGAGACCGTGCCGGCGGCGGGGCCGGCGAACAGGATCCGGAAGGGACGCTGGAGCGCTTCGTCCCACGGCAGCAGGTTGGCCGCGCAGTCGGCGAAGTTCAGCTGGCCGGCGAAGCCCAGGTCGCCGAGTTCGCGGTGCAGCTGCGCGGAGTAGCCGCCGAAGAGGAGCTTCATGATGACGTCGACGACCGTGGTGGAGGCGCGCTCGTACTCCTTGGCCAGCGGCGAGGTCGCCGAGGAGATCGACACCGCGACATCCTCGCCGAGCACCTCGCGGGTGAGCTCGCGCAGCCGCTCCTCGTGGGCGGGGTTCACGTACGCGTTGATGAGGCAGATCGCCACGCCCGCCACCCCGCACTTCGCGAGGATCTCCAGCTCGTGGCGGGCCTGCGCCTCGTCGAGCTCGATCAGCGCCTCGCCCTGCGCGCTCATCCGCTCGCGCACGCCGCGGCGGAGATAGCGGGGGATGAGCGGGCGCGCGGCGTCGCCGAAGGTGCGCCGCCACGCGGGGTCGGTCTGCGCATCCAGCGGCCGGTGCACGGACCCGCGGTCCAGCACGTCGCGGAAGCCGTCGGTGGTGAGCAGGCCGATCTTCGGCAGCCGGCGCTCGAGCACCGCGTTCAGGCCCATCGTGCTGGCGTGGTTGAACACCGCGCTGTCCTGCACCCCGAGGCGCCGCGCCCCCTCCACGACCGAGCCGGCCGGGTCGGTCCGGCCGCTCGGCACCTTCGTCACCTGGACGCGGCCGTCGCGGATGGAGACCACGTCGGTGAACGTGCCGCCCACGTCGACGCCGATCATCGGGCGCCTCCCCGCTCGACGGTGGTGCCCAGCGGCACGAAGCTCCCGAGCGGCGGTGCGGGCGTGCGCTCGAGGGAGTGCAGGCACTCCTGGCACTTCACCGCATCCCACCACCCGCCTTCGCTGAGGACGCGATAGCGGCGCAGGTCGGTGCCGGCGCAGGCCGGGCAGGAGCCGGAGACGGCGACGCGCTCGACCGAGAGCGTCTCCTCCTTCGGGCGGCTGAAGGTGTGCACGTCGAGTTCTCCTTCGATCTCGCCGTACGCGCGCCGGATGCGACGCGCGCAGATGTTCTGATGGGATTACTGTACGACAATCAGACACCCTGGCAAGAGGAGAACGCATGGACGCGTCATCACTGGACCTCGACCCGGCGACGTGGGACCCCGCCGCCCGCTTCCGCGGCCGCGTGGCCGCCGTGACCGGAGCCGCCCGGGGCATCGGCTTCGCCGCCGCCGAGCGCCTGCGCGCGGAGGGGGCGACGGTGTACGCGCTGGACCTCTCGCGCGACGCCCTCGCCGCAGCGTGGGACGGCGCGGCCGGCGTCATCCCGGTCGCGACCGACGTCGGCGACAGCGCGGCCGTGAACGCGGCCTTCGCCCGCATCGCCCGGGAACAGGGCCGGCTGGACGCGCTGGTCACCGCCGCCGGGATCGCGGATGCGCCGTGGCGCCTGACCGGCCGCGGCGGCGACGCCGACCCCGCCACCATCGACGATGAGGCGTGGGACCTCGTGCTGCGGGTCAACCTCACCGGGACCTTCTACTGCGTGCGGGCAGCCCTGCCGCTGATCCGTGCGGTGGGCCCGCGCGGCGGCGCGATCGTCACGATCTCCAGCGTCGGGGCGCTCGCGCCCTACCCGCTCCCGGCGGCCTACCCGGCGTCGAAGGCCGGAGTGCTGGGGCTCACCCGGTCGATCGCGGCACTCGTCGGCCGCGAGAACATCCGGGTCAACGCCGTCGCCCCCGCCGCCACCCGCACCGCGATGCTCCCCGACGACGAGGAGCTGCTCGACTCGCTCGTGCAGCTCCAGCCCATCGCGCGGGTCGTCCCGCCCTCCGAGATGGCCGCGACCATCGTCTACCTGTGCTCGGATGAGGCGCAGTTCATCACCGGGCAGACGATCAACGTCAACGGCGGCATGGTGATGTGACGCCGCGATGGCCGCGTCAGGAGGCGACCGCGGCGCGGCTCTCCTGCGGCCGGCGCGCGTGCGCCGCGAGGGCCTCGAGGACGCGGGTCACGTCGCCCGCCTCGTACCCCTCGACGATCGCGGAGTGGTCGTCGAGCAGCTTGGCGGTGGCCTTCGTGGACTGGCGGATGGTGCGCAGCTCCAGCGAGGGCAGGCGCAGGCCCTTGTACGTCTCGGTGAGGATGACGCTGCCGGCCAGTGACACGAGGTACTCGTGGAAGGCCGCGTTCGAGCGGATCCACCCTTCGGGGTCGACGAACTCCTCATCGTGCACGTACTGCAGCGTGTCCTCCGAGCGGCGGCGCAGCTCCGCCAGCTGCTCGGCATCGAGGCGGCCGACGGTCTGCGACGCGGCGCCGACCTCGATCGCGAGCTTGGCAGCGTAGTAGTCGAAGATCACCTGGTCGGGCACCGGCTCCACCTCGAAGGTCGCTCCGGTGCGGCGGACGAGCCCCTCGTCGACGAGGGCGGTGAGGGCACGGAAGGCCCGGCCGATCTCGATCTCGAGGACCTCGGCGATCGCCTCGGCATCCAGGGGCACCGACACGTCGCTGACCGCGTGCACGACGTAGTCGCGCACCGCGTGCAGAGCGGCGGAGTCGGGCGCGGTCTCCATGCGGCCGAACGAGCCGCGGAAGTACGCCAGCGGGCTGCCCGGGTGCGAGGTGACCCGGACGACCCGCGCGAGGAAGACGAGGTGGGTGCCCCCGCGCACGGAGTCCTCCACGACGCACTCGAACTGCGCGATCGACCCCGACAGCAGCGGCGCGCCGCCGTGACCGCGCTCGAAGGCGAGCGCGGCGAACTTGTCGTCGCCCTTGCTCGCGAAGCGCTGGGCGATGGGGGCGGCATCCTCGGCGAGGACGTTCACGGCGAACACCCCCGACCGCGTGATGGCCTGCGCGGTGGAGGAGGTGACGTTGAGGCAGATGAGGATCATCGGCGGCTCGTCGGAGAGGGAGCTGACCGCGCTGGCGGCGGCGCCGAAGTCCACGTCGCCGTCCCGCGTGGTGATGACCGTCACGCCGCTGGCGAACCGGCCCATCACGTCGCGGAACTCCCACTTGGACGGCGGCTCGATCAGGGTGTCGGGGGTGGGCATCGTGCCGCTCCTTCGCGTCGTCGATCGCGACGATTCGGTCGCGTGAAGCGATGATAGCTATTAGTTACAACACATACAACTATCTCGGATTTCGGTATAGCATTGTCAGACAATCTGAACGACGACGTTCGACGAAAGGCGTCTCATGCGAGTCATCCCCGGCCGATCAGGAGCCGCCTCCGGGCGCGCATCCCAGACCTTCACCGGAGAGGTGTGGATGGACGGCGTGGTCACCGACCACCCCGACGTGAAGATCAACAACGTGTTTTTCACGCCGTGCGCACGCACCTACTGGCACCACCACTCACAGGGCCAGATCCTGCAGGTCTTCCGCGGCCGTGGGTATGTGTGCGGCGCCGACGGGCAGCCGCGCGTCATCACCGAGGGCGACACGGTGTGGATCGAGCCGGGCGAGCGCCACTGGCACGGCGGCACCGCCGACTCCCTCATGGCGCACACCGCGATCACCCTCGGCGAGACGGTGTGGCTGGAGGAGGTCTCCGACGCCGACTACGACGCCGCGCAGCAGGCGGGGAGCACACCGCGATGACCGCGCCCGTGCCGCCGCTGCCGGATGCCGTGCGCGACGAGCTCATCGCGCTCGTCGGCGCCGACAACGCGCTGTTCACGCAGGAGGAGCGCGACACCTACCGCGACCCGTACTGGTTCGCCGGCGACCGCACGTACGACTCGTGCGGCGCGGTGTTCCCCGACAGCGTCGAGCAGGTGCAGGAGATCGTCCGCATCGCCGGACGCCACGGCATCCCGGTGTGGACGTCCTCGCAGGGCCGCAACAACGGCTACGGCGGACCGTCGCCGCGGGTGGCGGGATCGCTGCTGATCGGCCTGCGCCGGATGAACCGCATCCTGCACATCGACACCGAGCTCGCCTACGCCGTGGTCGAGCCGGGCGTGCGCTGGCTCGACCTGTACGAGGCCCTGCACGCGCAGGGCGACGAGCTGATGCTGTCGGTGCCCGACATCGGGTGGGGCTCGATCATCGGCAACTCCCTCGACAACGGCATGACGTACCTGCCGCTGGGCAGCGACTACCAGGCGCCGACCGGCATGGAGGTCGTGCTCGCCGACGGGTCGCTGCTGCGCACCGGCATGGGGGCGATGCCCGACAACAAGGCGTGGCACCTGTTCAAGCGCGGCCTCGGGCCGAGCCTGGACGCCCTCTTCACCCAGTCCAACTACGGCATCGTCACGCGCATGGGCGTGTGGCTGCAGCGCCGGCCCCGCTTCTACCTGCCGCTGTATCTGTCGGTGCCCCGCGACCACCAGCTCGCGCAGGCCGTCGACATCATCCGCGAGCTGCGCCTGGACGGCATCATCCGGGGCGTGCCGAACCTGCAGAACCTCATCACGATGGGCACGCAGTTCCCCGAGCACATGGGGATGTTCCCGGGGGCGGATGCGACGTGGTCCGAGGAGCGACTGGACGAGCTCGCCGACGCGACCGGCATCGGGCGGTGGGGCGTGCGGATGGCGCTATGGGGCGACGAGCCGGTCGTCGAGCACCACCTCTCCCGCATCCGCGAGGCGTGGGCCGCGATCGAGGGCGGGCGCGTCGACGAGCTCGGCCGGTTCACGCCCGAGAACTGGGGCGAGATCTCCACGTTCATGCAGAAGATCTCCGCCGGCATCCCGTCGATGGACATGATGGAGCAGATGCCCGACTGGGTGGGGCACGTGGGCTTCTCCCCCGTCGTGCCGCTGCAGGGTGCCGAGGTCGTCCGCATCGTCGAGCGCATCAAGGAGCGCGTGGTCGAACGCACCGGGGCGAACTTCGTGTGCGCGATCTTCCCGACGAACGACCGCAGCGCGATGATCGTCAGCGCGATGAGCTTCGATCGCCGCGACGAGGCCCACGTGACGGCGACGTTCGACACGGTGCGCACGCTCATCACCGAGATCGGCGAGCTCGGCTACGGCGAGTACCGCGCGCACCTGGACGTCATGGACCTCGCCGCCGAGCAGTACTCCTTCGGCGGCCACGCCTCGCGGCGTTTCGCCGAGGCGATCAAGGACGCCGTCGACCCGGAGGGGATCCTCTCCCCTGGCCGCTACGGCATCTGGCCCGCGAAGTACCGCCCCTGACCCCGCATCCACCCCGTCGAGTTGCCAGCATCCGTCGCATTCTCCGCCGAAAGTCGACGGACGTTGGCGACTCGACGCATGGGGGGTGGGGGGTGGGGGGGTCAGTGCGGGAAGAGGATCACGCCGCAGACGTCGTCGAGCGAACCCGAGCGATCCCGGGCGAGGTCGAGCTCGTCCACGGCGTACGTGCGCGTGAGGATCGGCGCCGGGTCGAGCAGCCCGCGCTCGAGGAGGCCCGCGTACCGCTGCAGGTCGCTGCGCATGTGCAGCTGCCCGTTCTGGGAGCTGAGGATGCGGCGGCTCTGCAGCGCCGTCTCCACCTGCGGCAGCGTGAGCTGCGCGCCGCCCACCTCGAACCCGGTGAGCACAGTGCGTCCGCCCCGGCGGCTGGCCTCCACGGCCAGGCGCTGCGCGGCTCCGGGGCCGGCGGCCTCGAGCGACACGTCCACGCCGCGACCTCCCGTGAGCTCGCGCACGGCCGCCACGGCGTCGACTTCGCCGGGGTCCAGCGCGTGGTCGGCGCCGAGCTCGAGGGCGAGGCTGCGGCGCCCGGCATGCGGCTCGACCACGACGATCGTGCCGGCCCCCGCGAGGCGCGCCGCCTGCAGCATCCACAGACCGAGGTGCCCGGCGCCCACGATGGCGACGGATTCACCCGGGGCCACCTGCGCGACGTTCTGCACCGAGCCGAGCCCGGTGCTCACGCCGCAGCCGAGGAGCGAGAGCACCTCGGAGGGCAGGTCGGATTCGACGGGGAAGACCTGATTGCCCGAGATCGACATGTACTCGGCGTAGCCGCCGACGCAGCCGGCGCACGAGATGAGCGCACCGTCGGCGCCGCGCGCGACATCGGGGTAGATGCCGCCGAGGTCGAACAGTTCCGAGCACTGCCACGGCTCGCCGATCCCGCAGTAGTAGCAGCGGCCGCACTCCGGGGTTCCCGGCACGACCACGCGCTGACCGACGGAGACGCCGCGCACGTCGCTGCCCACCTCCACCACCTCGCCGATGGAGGCGTGGCCGAGGATCGTCGGCGGGATCTTGTAGAGCTGGCCCTTCCAGTTCTTCACATCCGTGGAGCAGAACGGGCTCGCGTGCGTCTTCACGAGCACGCGCGCCGGATCCAGCGGCAGCATCTCGACCTGCTCGATCGAGAACGGCTCGCCGATGGCGCGGAGCACGCCCGCCCGGCCGACGACGCTCACGATGCCGCCACCGGGTACTTCTCGAACGCCGCGCGGATGGCCTGCTGGCGGCCCTCGACGATGTGCCACCAGTCCGGATGCGTGAGCGCGTAGAGATCCTCGTTGCGGATGGCCCGCGTGACGATGCGGCCCGCGTCGATCGGGTCGATCCAGCGCAGGTCGGCCGCCGGGCCCTCGGAGATGTCGACGTCCGCCAGCGCGCCGGCGGCGCCGTCGGGCCGGTTGCGCAGGCTCGCCTTGATGTTGGTGCGCACGGTCCCGGGCGCCAGCAAGGTCACGTGCACGTTCGACTCCTCCTCGGCCAGCTCCAGCGCGAGCGCCTCGGTCAGCGCGGCGACGCCGTACTTCGTGACGGCGTACGCCCCCGCGCCGGACATCGGTGAGAACGAGGCCATCGACCCGGTGTTGACGATGTGGCCGCCGTCGGGGTTGGCCTGAAGGAGCGGCAGGAACGTGGAGACGCCGTGGATGACGCCCCACAGGTTCACATCCAGCAGGAACCGCCAGTCATCCCGGGTCATGTCGGCCATCCGCGCGAGGGGTCCCACCCCGGCGTTGTTGACGACGATCCCGACCGAGCCGAAGCGCGCGATCACCTCGTCGGCGAGCGCCTGCACGCTCGCGGCGTCGCTGACGTCCACGACGATGCCGGTCGCCCCGATCTCCGTGGCCGCCGACTCCAGCGCCGCGCGCTCGATGTCGGCGATGACGACGGTGGCGCCCTCCGCGACGAGCTGCTCGGCGATGCCGCGCCCGATTCCGGATGCGCCGCCGGTGACGACCGCGACGCGGCCCTGGATGCTGGTCATGTCAGTTCCCGTGTTCGAAGATACCCGCGGGGTCGTGCGTCGCACGGATCTCGCGGAGGCGCTGCGCGTTCTCCCTTGACCACAGCCGGTTCTGGAAGATCTCGGCAGTCGGATGCCCCGCCCAGTTGTAGTTCACCTCGGAGCCGCTGTAGGTGGTGAGGCGGTCGCGGATCGCGTAGCCGGCCTTCTCCACGACCTCCCACGGCGAGATGCCGTCGATCGGCACCCCCAGCACGAGCAGCGTGAACGGCTCCTTACGCCCCCCGATGGCGCTCGGGTACTCCGGGTCGCGCGCCAGCGCGCCGCCGTGGTAGCGCACCTCGATGGTCGCCAGCGGCGAGGCCACGCCCCCGCCGGCCTCCTCGACGAGGACGTCGATGAGGTCGTGGTCGACCGTGCCGAGGAAGTCGCCCCACTCCCACAGCGGCAGCGGGTCGGTGGGCTCGGAATGGATCTCGGCGATGCGGTCGCTGGGCAGGATGCCGACGGTGTCGAGGATCCCGGGGCCGGCGATCTCCCGCCACGAGGCGAAGATCTCCTCACCGCGCTCGGCGAGCTCGTCGTTGGTGGCGCCGAGCTCCACGTAGGCGAAGCGGATGTGGAACACCGTGGCGCCGCCGAGCGGGGCGGGCAGGTCGGGGGGCAGGCGCAGGATCGCGAACGACGTGTTCGCGGATTCCGGCAGGCTCGGGACCCAGTCCAGCCACGCGTGGGCGAGGCGGTCGATGTCCTCCTCGGCGTAGAAGACGCCGCCGCCGTAGACGAACGGCATGCGCGGCGCCTCGACGGTCATCTCGGTGACGACGCCGAGACCCACCTTGCCGCCGCGCAGCGCCCAGAAGAGGTCGTCGTTCTCGTCGGGCGTGGCCACCCGGACCTCGCCGGTGCCGTCCACGACGCGGAACCCGCGCACCCAGTCGCCGGCCATGCCGAGGGTGCGCCCGACCGGGCCGATCCCCCCGCCCATGACGAGCCCCACCGCGCCGACGGTCTTCGCCGATCCGGTGACGGCACCCAGGCCCGCCGCGTGCAGGTGCGGCACGATGTCCTGCCAGCGCAGGCCCGCGCCGAGGGTGAACCGGGCCGCGTCGGCGTCGATCTCCAGCCGGTCCAGGCGGCTCGTCTTCAGCAGCACGCCGGAGTCCAGCTGCCGGTATGCGCCGTGGCCGGTGGCCTGCGGGTGCACCGTGGTGCCGTGCTCGCGCGCCCAGCGCACGACCGTCTGCACCTCCGCCTCGTCGGCCGGCGTGACCACGAGGTCGGGGTTGTTGGGCGAGAGCAGGTTGAATCCGCCGATCTCCGTGGCATAGCCCTCCTCGCCCCGCACGAAGACGGTGCCGGTGAGGGCGGCGCGGAGTTCGTCGACGGCGCTGTCGAGGATCGCTCCCATGGTTCAGACCTTCCTGGTGTTCCTGAGGTGCGCCGGCCAGATGCCGTGACGCCCGGGTGAGAGGATGCCGCGCGGGTCGACGGCGTCCTTGATGCGTTCGACGAACCGCCGGTAGGCGAAGTCGCCGAAGGAGTACTGCTCGGCCGCGAGGTCCATGAAGTCCAGGTGGGCGCGGTACTCGCCGTACCCGAGCGTGCCGGCCTCCCGCACCATGGTCTTCACGGTCGCATAGGCGGTGCGGGTCTGCTCCTCGTCGGAGGCGTCGAAGGCGAGGCCGCTGACCAGCAGCGCGCTGCGCTCGCTGGAGACGCAGATGCCGGCGACGAAGTTCACCCCCGCCTCGCGCACCACGATGTCTTCGAGCAGGTCGACGATCTCGCGGACGGCGGCCCCCTGCAGCGGCACCGCCGGGGAGAACCCGACGTGGCCGACGTTGTCGGGCATGGCCTCGAGCATGTCGAGGCTCGGGATCCCGGCCTGGACCTTGTCGACGAAGTGCTCGATCTGGTCCCATTCGTCGGCGCGGTACGTGCGGGCGTGGTCCACGCGCGACCCCTCGATCGCCGACCACGCCTCGGTGATCATCTCCACGTGACGGGCGACGACGGCCGCGTCGCCCCACACCGCGGTGCGCATGCCCCATCGGCCGACGCCGGTGATGTCGGCGATCTCGTCGAGCGCGTCGGAGCTGAGCGTCTTGTCCGCGCCCTGCATCTTGCCGAGGAGCTCGGGGAAGTGGGAGGCGAGGGTGATCGTGTTCTGCATCACCGGCACGCCCCGGATGACCCCGGCCAGGCGGAGCTCCCGGAGGATGTCGATGGCCTGCGCGAGCTGGTGGTCGCGCGGGACGGTAAGGAAGAGGGGCGCGTAGGCGTCGGGCTTGCGCATGAGCCAGTAGCCCATGCGGGTGACGATCCCGAAGTTCGACTGCACGAACAGCGGGTCCAGCACCGGGCCGAGTCCCCGCTTGTAGACATGCCAGGCCTTCGAGTCGGGCACGGCGCCCATCCCGGTGCGCAGCAGCGACCCGTCGGCGAGGACGACCTCCATGCCCGTGGGCGCCTGCCAGTCCATCCCGAGCGGCAGATAGGTCACGCCGCTGTCCATGGTGTTGCCGATGACCGAGCCCCAGCCGAGGTCGGGGACGGAGACGAGCAGGTCGTAGCCGGCCTCCTCGACGGCGGCGTGCAGATCCATCCAGGTCACGCCGGGCTCGACGACCGCGTAGGCGAGTTCCTCGTTGATCTCCAGCACGCGGTTCATGCGGCGCAGGCTCACCAGGACCGAGCCCTTCACGCGCGGCGACGGCCCGCCGTAGCCGTTGTTCCGCCCCTGCGACGAGGTCCAGATCGGCACGCCCAGGTCGTTGGCGATGCGTACGACGGCCTGCACCTGCTCCGTGGAGTCGGGGTACAGCACGGCGGAGGAGTCGTAGGTGCGGTCCTCCCGATGCCAGTACGGGTCGCGGTACGCGTCGCGTCCGGCCTCGTCCACGACCACGGCGTCCTCGCCGAGCACCTCCCGGAAGCGGCGCAGGGCCTCGTCGTCGAGGACGTACGCCTCCTCGACGGCCGGGGCGCTCATCGCCGGCTCTCCTCGGCCAGGATCGGTGCCGCCTCCAGCACCCCGTGGATGCCGAGGGTCGCGGCGATCTCCATGACCTCGATGAGCTCCTGCGCGCTCGCGCCGTAGCGCACCGCGTTCTGCAGGTGCAGCTTCAGGCCGGAGGTGTAGAGGTGGGTGGCCGCGGTGTCGAAGGCGATGTAGATGAACTCCTTGACCTTCGGCTCGAGGGGACCGCTGACCCAGGGGACGGACGAGAACTCGGTGTACGCGTCGAAGAACTCCGGAGCGAGCTCGAGGATCTCGTTCCAGAAATCGTGCCAGTACCCGCGCTTCTCGGTGAAGTCCGCCTTCAGCCTCTGCTGGTACTCGCTCAGCTCGGCGGCCTCGGTGCGGACGCCCGCCTCCTCCAGGACCTCGACGAGGATCGGCACGCCGATGTTCATGGCGTGGATGCCGAGGGTGGCGCAGCACTCCAGCACCTCCATGATCTCCGCCGGGGTCGCGCCCGCGGCGAGTGCCCGCCGGATGTGGCCGCGCACGGGCGGGAGGTAGAGGTGTGTGGCGTTCGCGGCCACGGCGAGGCGGATGAAGTGGCGCACCTTCTCCGGCAGCGCGCCGGTGCGCTCGGGCACCGCGGCGAGCCGCCCGTAGGCGGCGAGGAACTCCGGGTCGAGGTCGAGGACGGCCTGCAGGCGGCCGTCCCATTCGCCGACGGTCTGCTCGACCTCGGCGCGGATCTGCTCGCGGCGTGCGGCGTCGGTCATCCGTTGTCCCCTTCGTCGTTGCGGGCGAGTGCGGCGCGCAGCCAGCGGGCCACCTCGGTGTGGTCGGCACCGGGGCCGAGGTCGTCGGCGGCGGTGCTCCAGTGCGCGACGGCGGCGTCGCTGAGTTCGTGCGGCACCCCGAGGCGCTCGGCGAGGCCGGTGGCGATCTTCATGTCCTTGAGCATCAGGCTCAGACCGAAGCCGGAGTCGTAGGTCTCGCCCACGATGAAGTTCGGCCACTTGTGCAGCGTCGAGCCGCTGCGTCCGCTGGAGCGGTTGATGGCTTCGAGCATGACGTCCGGGTCGAGACCGAACCGGATGCCGGTGAGCATCGCCTCGCTGGTGACCCACAGGTGGGCGGCCGACATGAGGTTGTTGATGGCCTTCAGCGCATGCCCGGCACCGATGGGGCCGACGTGGGTGGGGGCGCCGAGCACCTCGAACACGTCGGTCGCCGCGGCGACGTCGTCATCCTCGCCGCCGACCATGATCGTCAGCGTGCCCTTCTCGGCGCCGCCGACGCCGCCCGAGACCGGGGCGTCGATGAGCCGGGCACCGCCGGCACGGACCGCGTCGGCGAGGGCGCGCGTGCGCAGCGGCTCGGACGAGCTCATGTCGACGAAGAGCGTCCCCGCCGGCGCAGCCGCGAGGAGCCCGTCCTCGGCGAGCACCGCGGCATCGACGATGTCGGAGTTCGGCAGCATGAGGATGACGAGGTCGGCGTCGCGGACGACGTCGGTGGCCTGCGCGGCGGCCGTGCCCCCCGCCGCGGTGAGCCGCTCGCGGGCGGCTTCAGCGATGTCGAAGCCGATCACCCGGTAGCCGGCGTCGATCAGGCGCCGGGCCATGGGCGTGCCCATGTTGCCAAGGCCCACGAATCCGACGGTGCGGGCGGTCACAGCTCGCCCGCCGTCTTCATCTCCTCGAGCTTCGCCTCCGCGATGCGGAACGACTCCAGCGACGCGGGCACGCCGACGTAGATCGCCACCTGCATGAGCGCCTCCTGGATCTCGGACTCGGTCACACCGTTGCGGATCGCGCCGCGCACGTGCACGCCGAGCTCGTGGCCGCGGTTCAGCGCCGAGAGCATCGCGAGGTTCAGCAGGCTCCGGGTGCGGCGGTCCAGGCCCGGACGCGTCCACACCGCTCCCCAGCAGTACTCCGTCACGAGTTCCTGGATGGGGCGGGAGAACTCGGTGACCTGGCCGAGCGACCGATCCACGTGCGCCGCGCCCAGCACGTCGCGCCGCGTCTGCAGCCCGGCGTCGTACGTCTCCCGCCGGGTGGGGTCTTCGTTGTCAGCCATGTCGGGGTGGGTCCTGTTCTCGAGAGGTGCGCGCGGTGTCGCGGTCATGACGGATCGTGCAGGCGCACGGAGCCGGACACGTCGCCGATGGCATCGACGACGCGGTTGCTGATCTGGTCGGCGTAGCCGAGCGCGTTGGCCAGGCCGAAGCTCGCCAGCGGAGCCGAGGAGTTGAGCGAGGTGACGCCCAGCTCGTGGAGATGGTCGACGTAGAGGACGACGTCCTTGGTCATGAGGGCGTTCGTCAGTCCGCCGGTGAGGTAGTCGCCGTGAATGATCTTCGGGAACCGGTTGAGGGTGGCGAAGTTGACCCCCGAGCTGGAGTTGAGCACCTCGAGCACCGTTGCCAGGTCCAGGCCCGCCTTCTTGGCGGCGACCATGACCTCGGCGGTCGCGGACAGGCTGATCGCGTTGAGGAAGTTGTTCAGGAGCTTCATGCTGTGCCCGGTGCCGGGACCGCCCATGTGGTGGATACCGGTGGCGAAGTGCGCCATCGCCGGACGGGCGATCTCCAGCGCCTCCGCCGAGCCGCCCACCATGAGCGTCAGCGTGCCCTTCTCCGCCGCCGCCGCGCCGCCGGAGATGCCGGCGTCGACGTACGCCACGCCGCGCTCGGCCAGCAGCGCGTGGATGCGCGCGGTGGAGCTCGGCGCCGCCGTGCTGAGGTCGACGACCACGGCACCCGCGCGCAGCGCCGGGATGAAGGCGGGGTCGCCGAGGACGACGCGCTCGACGACCTTGCTGTCGGGGAGGGACAGGAAGACGAGGTCGGCGGATGCGGCGACCTCCGCGGCGCTCGCGGCCGGCTCGGCGCCGGCGGCCTCGACGGCTTCCCGCACCATGTCGAACCCGAGCACGCGCACGCCGCCGTCGACGAGGCGCCGCGTCATCCGCCCGCCCATGTTCCCCAGGCCGATGAAGCCGACGGACTCGCTCATGCTGTTCCCTTTCGTGATCCGGCGGTGCCGATGGTGGCCGCGACCCCCGCGAGCGGGCCGGCGGTGACCGGCGTGAACCGGTTGAGGGTGTCGGGGTCGTGCCCCGGGACCACGTGGCGGACGCCCTCGTCCATCAGGGCGTGCACCCGGTCGAAGCCGGCGTACATGCGGGGCAGGTCGGCGACGAACGCGAAGGGCAGGTCGTCGTCGAGCTCCTCGTAGTAGTGGACGGCGTCGGAGGCCAGCAGCACGTCGCCCTCCGAGGTGCGCACGCGCACCGCCGACTGACCCGGCGTGTGGCCGCCGAGCTCGATCAGCTCGACGCCGGGGGCGAGTGCCAGGCTGTCGCGGAAGGTGCGCACGCGACCCTGCGCATGAGCGGTCCGCAGCGCCTCGATCTCGGCGTCCTCGGTCGACCACGCGAACTGGGCGCGGCGTCCCATCGCGCTGTCCCAGAAGGCGTACTCCGCCTCGGCGATGACGATCTGCGCGCGGGGGAACAGGTCGATGTTGCCGATGTGGTCGTAGTGCGCGTGGGTGATGACGAGGGTCTGCTCGGCATCGGTGTCGATCCCGAGCGCGGCGTAGATCTCCGGCACCTCGCGCACGAAGGTGCGCGCGCGGTTGCGTGCGCCCTCCTCGGAGAAGCCGGTGTCCACGAGGATGGTGCGCTCGTCGTTGCGGATGACCCACACGAAGTAGTCCATCCCGATGGGGCCGTCGTCCTGGCCGTAGATGCCGTAGTTGAGGAAGACCTCGGCGCGGTGCCCGCGGCGCGTGCCGTACTGGGCGATGACGACCTCGTACTCGTCGCTCATCCGGCCACGCCCTGGGGTGCCGCCGGCCAGCCGGGGCGGCGCTCGAGCATGAGGTCGCGCAGGCGCCGCGGGGGACGGCCCGTGAAGCGCTCCACGACGTCGGTGACCTTCGCCATGCTGCCCATGCGGACCATCTGCCCGAAGGTGACCATGCCGTCGCTGCACCACGGCACCGGCGAGTTCGAGAAGTCGCCGGTGGACTCGCGGGGCACGCCGAGCGCATCCCACATCGCGTACATCTCCTCGTCGGTGAGGTCCACGATGCGGATGGGGGCGCCGCTGAGCTCGATGATCATCTCCCCCACCTCGCGGTAGGTGAACAGCTCCGGGCCGGTGACGTCGTAGCCGGTGTTCGGCTCGCCCGCGCCCGCGAGGATCGCGGCCCCGACGGCGGCCACGTCGTCGCGCGCGACGAAGGCGACCTGTCCGTCGCCGGTGTTGCCGATGCTCTGGCCGCTCGTGATGGCGATGGCGGCCTGGTTCTCGGCCATCGCATCGGCGTACTGGTTGTTGCGCAGCATGTTCCAGGTCATGCCGCTGTCCATGATGAGCTTCTCGGTCAGCTTGTGGTCGGCGACCTCGTGCGACATCACGTCGGGGCGATCGGTCCCGATGAAGGAGGTGTAGATGATGTGCGCGATGCCCGCGTCCTGGGCCGCGGCGACGACGTTGCGGTGCTGACGCTGCCGGTCGGGGCCGGCCTCCATGCCGGAGACCATGAACAGCCGCGTGCCGCCGTCGAACGCCGCGCGCAGGGCGGCGGGGTCGTCGTAGTCCGCCTGGCGGGCGGATACCCCGCGCTGACCCCAGCGCTCGAGCACCTCCGCGTTGCGGCTCGTGACGACGATCTCGGCGGGGTCGATTCCCCGTGAGAGCAGGTTCACGGCCACGGCGTTGCCGACGTAACCGCCGACTCCGGTGATCACATACATGGCGGCTTCCCCTTCGAAACTGCGCGAGCGGTCGTCATCTCAATCCTGTCCGACAGATCGTCTGATGTAAATACCGTATGACAATCTACGCGCGTCCGAAGCGCTCGAAGAGGCCGGCGTCGACGCTCGCGGTGTCCCAGAGGCCCGCACCGCCGCCGTAGCGGTTGGTGTTCTGCACGCTCGCGCCGCCGTCGACGGAGAGGACGGCGCCGGTGATGTACGACGCGTCCTCGCTCAGCAGGAACGCCACCGCGGCAGCCACCTCGTCGGGCTCGCCGGCGCGGCGCAGCGGCGAGGTGCTCGCCCGCGTGTTCATGTCCTCGATGCCGGCGGCACCGAAGATCGGCGTCGGCACGATGCCGGGGGCGACCGCGTTGATGCGCACGCCCACCGGACCCGCCGACACCGCGGCGCCGTGGACGAGGCCCACCACGCCGTGCTTGGAGGTCGTGTACGCCAGCAGATCCTGTGCGCCCCGCAGACTCGCGATCGAGGCGGTCACCACGATCGACCCGGTCGTGCCCGTCTCGGCGAAGTGGCGCAGCGCCTCGCGGATGCCGAGGTAGGGCCCGCGGAGATTCACGGCCATCACCGCATCCCACTCCGAGACCTCGGTGTCGGGGATCTGGAGGCCGGGGCGTCCCGCGATGCCGGCGTTGAGGTGGTGCAGGTCGGCGGAGCCGAACGTGTCGAGCGCGGCGGCCAGGTAGGTGCGCACGCCCTCCTCCGTGGCCACGTCGGCGGCGACCCCGATGGCCTCGCCCGCGACGGCGGCGGCAGCAGCCTCGGCGCGCTCGGCGTCGATGTCGACGACGACGAGCTTGGCCCCTGCGGCAGCCAGTCGCGCCACGACGGCCGCGCCGATCCCGCCCGCGCCGCCCGTGACGATGGCCACCTTCCCCTGCAGACCCGCGTACGTCATCGTCCCGCCTTCCCGCGCCGCCGTCGGCGCCTCGCATCCGTTCTCCGGATTGTCTGACGATAGTATAGGAGAACGGACGGCACGCCTTTTGCATGATTGCCAGACGATCCGAACCCCGGACGGTATGATCGCCTCACCGCCCGCAGTGAGGATGCAGCCATGCCGCCAACGAAGTCCGCCCCGGTATGGTCGGGGGCGCCGGTCGACCGCGTCGCCGCACCACTGCGTGAGCAGGTCATCTCCGCCCTGCGCGCCGCGATCCTGGACTTCCAGCTCCGGCCGGGTCAGCGCCTCGTCGAGCGCGAGCTCATCGAGCAGCTCGGCGTCTCACGGACGACGGTGCGTGAGGCGCTGCGGGAGCTCACCAGCGAGGGACTCGTCACCGTCGTACCGCAGCGCGGCGCGGTGGTGAGCGCCCCCTCGCTGGCCGAGGCCGAGGACATGTACGACATCCGCGCGGTCCTGGAGTCGGTGCTCGTGGAGCGCTTCGTGGAGCGCGCCACCGATGAGCAGCTCGACCGGCTGGATGCGAGCGTCGGGGATTTCGCCCGCCACACCGCGGGCACCGACGACATCCGCGTGGTGCTCGACGCCAAGGACAAGATCTACGAGGTGCTCATCGAGGGCGCCGCGAGCCCCTCGCTGCAGAACATCATCGAGGGGATCCAGGCCCGCGTCCGCCTGCTGCGCGCGACCTCCATGGGCCAGCCCGGTCGCGCCGAGGATGCCGCGGCGGAGCTGCGCGCCGTCGTGGCCGCCGCGCGCAAGCGCGAGGCGAAGAAGGCGGCGGCGCTGTGCGCCGCGCACGTGCGCAACGCCGCGAAGACCGCCCTCACCCACCTCCGCGCCGCCGAAGACGCCGAGCGCTGACGTCGCGGGTGTCCCCGTTCCAGGGACGCCGCGACATCGATGGTTATACTCGCTATACTGATCCGCACCGGTAGATCGTCCTACCGTCGGACAAGCGTCGAGGTCATCGCCGCGTCTCAATGGAGAGGAATGTCATGTCCCCTATCCGCGCTCCGCGCCGATCCCGCCTCACGGCCCTCGCCGGGGCTCTGGTCGCCGGCATGCTCGTCCTGACCGCCTGCGGATCCGGCGGCGCCGACGAAGACGCGGCACCGGCCCCCTCGGGCGACCCCGCGTCGCCGGAGATCACCGACGTCACCCTGGCCGGCATTCGCGGACCCGGCACGATCCCGCTCCAGTATGCGGCCGATGCCTACGGGCAGGAGTACGGCCTGACGATCACGCCCTCGTTCGTGGACAACAGCGGCGTCGCGGTCACCTCCGTCATCTCCGGCGACGCCGCCGCGGCCAACACCAGCTACTTCGGCGTGATCGACGCCATCAACCAGGGCCTGCCCCTGGTCCTCATCGCGGAGGGCTGGGCCAGCACCCCCGACACCGGCTCCCTCGAGGCGCTGCCCGACTCCGGCATCGAGGGCCTGGAGGACCTCGCCGGCAAGACGGTGAACGTCATCTCCCTCAACAGCAGTCACGCGATCAAGCTCCGCGACGCGATGCTCGAGGCAGACCTCGACCCCGACGCCGTCGACTGGGTCGAGCTGCCGTACGGCGAGGTCGCCGCGGCTCTGGAACAGGGCACCATCGACGCGTCCAGCGCCGTCGGCCCCACCCTCGCCGCCGTTCGCGGCATGGGCAGCGTGACGGTCTTCGACTACGGCTCCGGCGAGTACGAGGGCATGGCCGAGTCGGGCTGGGTCGCCTCGCGGGAGTTCGTCGAGAAGAACCCGAACACCGTCGCGGCGATCCAGTGCGCGCTGTTCGCCGCCCAGGGCGCCCTCGTGGCGGACCGCGCGCTGTTCGAGGAGCAGTTCTCGGCCTTCCTCGGCGCACCCGCCGAGGTCGCCGCGAACGAGGTGATGCTGGCCTACCAGACCGAGAACCGGCTCGAGGACATCCAGCGCAACGCCGACATCTACTTCGACAGCGGCCGGCTGGGCGAGAAGTTCGACTTCTCCTCGCACGTGCTGCCCGCCCCCCGCACCTGCTGACCCTGCGGAGGGGGCGCGCCGGCGCCCCCTCCGCTCCACTCCGTCCGGAGGCCCCCGTGAGCTCCACCTTCACCACCCCGTCCCCCCGCGCGACGCGCACCGCGCGCGATCGCGCCGCGGCGCGACGCCGCGCCATCGCGGTGGTGCGCGGCATCCTCGGCGTCGGCGTGCTCGCGCTGCTCCTGGAGATCGTCTCGCGCTCGGGACTGGTGAGCACGACGTACCTGCCACCGTTCTCCGAGGTCGTCGTCGAGGCCGTCGCGCTGTGGGGCGACCCCGCCTTCCGCGGCGACGTCGGCGCAACGCTGCTCACCTACGTGCTGGGCATGCTCATCGCCTGCGCCATCGCCATCCCGGTCGGGGTCGCCTTCGGAAGCTACCCGCCGGCCTACCGCGCCGCTCGCGCCCTGGTGGAGCTCATGCGCCCCATCCCGCCGGTGGCGCTCGTGCCGCTCGTGCTCCTCATCCTCGGGGCGGGCCTGGAGATGAAGCTCGTCATCGTGATCTTCGCGGCGGTCTGGCCGATCATCTTCAACACCCTCTACGGCGTCCATGACGTCGACCCCTACGCGAAGGACATGGCACGCACCTTCGGCGTCGGCCGCTGGGGCATCATCCGGCGCATCGTCGTGCCCTCCGCGGCGCCCTTCGTCATGACGGGCATCCGGATCGCCTCCTCGATCGCCCTCATCGTGGTCATCACCGTCGAGCTCATCGCCGGCGGCGCGGAGGGCATCGGCGCGTTCATCTCGCGCGAGCGCGCCTACGGAGACGCCGGCGCCTACCTCGCGGTGCTCGCGGCCACCGTGACTGCGGGCCTGCTCGGGCTCGCCATCAACCTCGCGATCGGCTGGGTGGAGCGACGCTTCTTCGGCTGGGACGCCACGACCCGGACGGAGGGGCCATGAGCCAGACCCAGGCCGCGACGCACTCGCTGCTGACCCACGGCATCCCCACCGCCCGCCGCCCGCGACGCGCGCGTCGCGTGGTGGTCTCGCTCGCCTACTTCCTGATCCCGCTCGCGGTGGTCGTGGCGGTGTGGCAGCTGGCCACCACCCTCGCCCCGTCGCCGTTCTTCCCGCCGCCGCTGCGGATCGCGGCGAACCTGGGCACCCTGCTGTTCGGGGGGCCGGCGGTGTTCACCCCGGTGTTCTTCGACGACTTCCTCACCACGGTCGGGCGGATGCTCCTGGGCTTCGCGATCGGCGCCGTGTGGGGCGTGGTCGTGGGAACGGCGATGGGACTGTTCCGCGCCGCCCGCGAGACCGTGACGCCCATCGTGGAGTTCCTCCGCTCGATCCCCGCGACGGCGACGCTTCCGCTCTTCATCATCCTGCTCGGCGGGGGCGATGACATGCGGGTCGCCTTCATCGCCTACGGCGTCTCGTGGTTCGTGCTCATCAACACCGCCTCCGGGGTCGGCTCGATCCCGAGCACGATGCTGGACATGGGCCGCGTGTTCAAGATCTCCGCCGCGCGCCGGCTCTTCACGATCATCCTCCCGGCGGCGATGCCGAAGATCTTCGCGGGCCTGCGCATCGCGAGCACCGCGGCGCTCCTGCTGGCGATCGTGTCGGAGTTCATGCTGGCCACCAACGGCATCGGATTCCTCCTCATCCAGGCCCAGGGGCGCTTCCAGCTGCTGGACATGTGGTCCTGGATGCTGGCGCTCGCCCTCCTCGGCCTCATCATCAACTCCGTGCTCGACCTCGTCGAGCGCCGCGCACTGTCGTGGCACCGGCTCTCCCGCTCCCGCACCTGAAAGGCGTGTCATGACCGACCTCACCGCGCACACCCCCGGCCCCGCGTCCGCAGACGCCGAGGCCATGGTGGTCGTCGACCACGTCTCGCACGTCTACGGCTCGGGCGCGAACGCCCACCACGCCATCTCCGATCTGGCGTTCTCGGTGCTCCCGCGCGAGTTCGTCTCCATCGTGGGGCCGTCCGGCGCCGGCAAGACGACCCTGCTGCGCACGCTCGCCGGGCTCCTCACCCCCACCGAGGGGGCCGTGTGGGTGGGCGGCAGGAAGAGCAGTGGCGTTCCGGAGGGGATGGCGATGGTCTTCCAGGACTACAGCCGCTCGCTCCTGCCCTGGCTGAGCGTGGAGAAGAACGTCGCCTTCCCGCTCGCCGGCTCCGCCCTGTCGAAGACCGCACGCGCCGCCGTCGTCGCCGAGTCGCTCGACGCGGTCGGACTGACCGGCATGGCCAAGCGCTACCCGTGGCAGCTGTCCGGCGGGATGCAGCAGCGCGTGGCCATCGCGCGGGCGCTCGCCTACCGGCCGAAGCTGCTGCTCATGGACGAGCCGTTCGCCTCCGTCGATGCGCAGACCCGCGAGGGGCTGGAGGATCTCGTGCTGCAGATCCGCGACCGCTACGACATGACGATCCTCTTCGTCACCCACGACATCGACGAGAGCGTCTACCTCGCCAACCGCGTCCTCGTCCTCTCGCGCCCCCCGGCCCACCTCGTGGCCGACATCGCGGTGCACCTGCCCGAGCCGCGGAACCAGATCACCACGCGCGAGGACCCCGAGTTCATCCAGCTGCGCGGCCACGTGGCACGCCTGATCCACGGCGACGACCGCGGTCACTGACGTGCGCGCACGGGCGGCGGTGCTGACGGGGTTCTCCTCGCCGTTCGAGATCGTGCCGGTGCGGATGCGCGCCCCCGAGTCCCGCCAGCTGCTCGTCCGCACGCGCGCGGCGCCGTTCTGCTCGACCGACGCGATGGGGTGGCGGGGGATGCGCCGGAAGGTTCCGCCGGTGATCCTCGGGCACACCGCGGTGGGGGTGGTGGAGGCCGTCGGGGCGGGCGTGACCGACCTGGCGCGCGGAGACCGCGTGCTCGTGTCGGCGACGCCGCAGTGCGACGTGTGCTTCTACTGCCGGGCCGGGCGCCCCGACCAGTGCGCCGTGCTCCTGGACGGGGCCGACCCGGTGGTCGCCGACCTCGACGACGGCCGCGACGTGCGCGCCGCCGGACGCGTGGGCGCCTACGCCGAGCTCCTGCGCGTGGACCGCATCCAGGTGCATCCGCTCTCCGCAGCGCTGCCGGACGAGGTCGCGAGCCTGCTCGGCTGCGGCGTGAGCACCGCCCTCGGCGCGGTGTTCACGATCGCCGACGTGCGCCCTGGGCAGTCCGTCGCGGTCGTGGGGCTCGGGCACATCGGGCTGTGGGCGGTGCAGGCCGCGCGCCTGGCCGGCGCCGGGAGCATCCTCGCGCTCGACCCCGATCCGCGCCGGCGTCGACTCGCGGTGGCGCGGGGCGCCACGGAGGCGCTCGACCCCGCGAGCGCGGATCCGGTCGACGCGGTGCGCGCACGCACCGACGGCAGAGGGGCGGATGTCGTGATCGAGGCCGCCGGTCCGGCACGCGCGACGCGTCAGGCCGTGCGGATGGCACGGCGGGCGGGAACGGTCGTCCTCACCGGGGTCGACCACGCCGACACCGACGTCGTCCTGCCGCAGCTGGACATCACGGTGCACGGCAAGAAGGTGGTGGGCTGTCAGAACGGGCAGATCACCCCCGCTCCCGACCTCGCCCGCTGGGCGGGCATGCTCGAGCGCGGAGAGCTGGATCCCGGTCCGATTGTGACCGGACGCTACCGCCTGGAGGAGATCGACCGGGTCGTGCGCAACTCCCTGGCCGCCGAGGACGTCACCGGTGTGTTCACGTTCTGAGGTGCGTCAGGGCTTGCGCGTCTGGCGCTCCAGGGCATCGGCGATCTCGGCGAGGAGCGCCGTGGCGACGGCCAGTCGCTCTTCGTCGCCCTCCGCAACGACGGGGTCGAGGTGCTCCGCCCACACCGAGCGGTACTTCGCGAGGTTCTCCCGCGCCAGGTCGGTCGCGAACACGCGCACCTCCCGGCCGTCGCCTTCGGCGGCCTCCTTGCGGGCCAGGCCCTTGTCGACGAGGGCCGCCACCCGGGTGGAGGTGTTGCTCTTGTGCTGGCCGAAGGCGCGTGCGATCTCGGTCACCGTCGTCCCCGGTGCCTGCATGAGGATCCGCATGATGTCCGCTTCGGACCTCGTGACGTGGATCAGTCCCTCGCGGGGCACGGTCACCTCGCCCTGCAGGGAGCGGAACACGTCGATGATGCGGTCGCCCAGTTCTCCCAGGAGCTCCTCGCGCGTGGAGGGATGCGGCATCCCCCGAGTGTACTGATCGTCGTTTCCGATGCCTTGCGCCACCCCGGAGCCTCTCGGTATTGTTATAGTTACTATATACATTGCGCGCCCGCCCGCGATGAAGCGAACGGAGACCAGATGACGATCCTCGAAGAACGCGATGCGGCCCTCGAGCCCACCGCCGAGGAGCTCGTGGCACGAGCGCGGGCGCTGCGCCCGCGCCTGCGCGAGCTGCAGCAGCACCACGCCGAGCTCGGGACGTACTCGCCCGAGATCCACGAGGCCTTCGCCGAGGCCCGGCTGTACGACCTGCTGCGCCCGCGCCGCTACGGCGGGCTGGAGACGGACCTCGAGACGTTCTTCCGCGTGGCCATCGAGATCTCGCGCGGCGATCCCGGCGTCGGGTGGTCGTGGGAGCTGGGCGCGAGCCACGCCTACCAGTTCGCCTCGCACTTCCCCGAGCGCTCGCAGGACGAGGCGTTTGGCGCGGCCCATCCCTTCATCGCCCCCTCGCGCGCGTTCCCGCAGCGCGCCGAGGTCACCGCGGTGGCGGGCGGCTACCGCCTGAGCGGTCGGTGGGACTACAACTCCGGCTGCACGTACGGCACGCACTTCATGCCGGTGGCCGCGATCACCCAGCCCGACGGGAGCAAGGCGCTGCACATGTTCATCGTGCCGCGCGCGGATTTCACGATCCTCGACGACTGGGGCTTCGGCAAGACCATCGGCCTGCACGCCTCCAGCTCGAACTCGATCGAGATCGACGACGTCTTCGTGCCCGAGTACAACGTCGTGCCGTTCAACTTCAAGGACATCGAGTGGGGCGAGAAGGGCACGCCCGGCTATCAGCTGCACGGCAACCCGGTCTACCTCGGCCGCACGTCGAGCTTCTTCATCGCCGGGCTGACCCAGACGCAGGTGGGCGCGGCCCTGGCCTGCATGGACGAGTACGCCACGCTGATGCAGCGCGGTTCCAGCTTCCCGCCGCGGGTGCCGCGGTCCGAGTCGCCGGAGTACCAGCTGTGGTTCGGCAAGGTGACCTCACTCGCGGAGGCGTCGCAGACGCTGCTCCTGGGCGCGGTGCGCGAGTTCGAGGAGCGGAACCGGGCGTGGACGGAGGGCGGCGCGGAGTTCACCACGGCCGACGACGTGCGCATCCGCGGGCAGATCGTCCAGGCCGCACGCCTCGCGCAGGAGGCCATCGAGGTGGCGTTCACCACAGCGGGGACCACCTCGGCAGCCCTCGCCGGCACGCGCATGGGGAAGTACTACACGGATGCGGCGATGTACCGCACGCACATCGGCGCGCAGCACGATGTGCTGCTCGCCTCCCTCGGGCGGGTGCTGCTGGGGCAGCCGCTGACGATGTGACACGACCGCCGACGACGGAGGGGGTGGGCGCTCGGCGCCCACCCCCTCCGTCGTGTGCAGGGTCAGTCGATGCGGGCGATCCAGTCGAGGATCGGCGTGATCGACGCGTCGGAGTTGGCCTCGAGCATCATCGCGTGTCCGTTGCCCGGGACACCTGCCTCGCCGAGGTTGAGGAACTCCGCATCCGCCCCGGCGGCCGCGAGGAACTCCACCACCTGCGGCGCCCACGCGGTGAACGGCGAGGTCTCGCCCACGACGACCACCATCGGGATGTCCGCCAGATGCGGGAGCCGGTGGGTGCCGGGAGCGGCCCGCTCGAGCTCCGCGGGATCGGCGACGGCGGGCTCGAAGGCGAGGGGCGCGGCCGTGAGGCCCCAGTCCAGGCGGGAGCCCGGGGCGAACTCGTGGAACGGCGGGCCCATCGGCTCGATCGCGACCACCGCGCGCACCGCCTCGGGGCGGGCGTCGGCGACGAGCCATCCGGTCGGTCCGCCCGCCGAGTGGGTCACCAGGATGGCGGGACCGGTGCGCTCCAGCAGCCGAGCGATGCGGTCCTGGTCGAGGCGGTGCGACTCGGCCAGGTCGGCGGGGAGGAAGCCCATGCCGGCGATCAGCTGGTCCAGCAGCGGATCGCCGATCCCCCCGCCCCACGTGGACTGGTCATGACCGGGGATGGGGGTGTCGAACAGCCCCATCGCCATCTCGTAGCTGAACTGCGGCCCCGGCTCCCCGAGAACGTCCGGGTGCGCCCACGACCGGCCGTGCCCCGGCCGGTCGACGCGGTAGACGAGGTAGCCGGCGTCCACGAACAGGTCCGACCAGCCGGGGCGCCCGTCCGGCGTGCCGGTCCAGTCGGTGAGCTGTCCGCCGCCGCCGTGGACGAGCACGAGGGGGTAGGGCCGCGTGATCTCCGCCGGCGCCTCCCACTCCACGAACAGCGGGGCGCGCTGCACGGTGCCGTTGGCGCCGGGGACCCGCTCGCCCGGGATCCAGAAGTGCCCCCGGCGGACGGTGCGCAGCGGGTAGTGCGCGAAGGCCTCGGGCAGGCTCGCCGCCACGCTCACGCCTCCTTCAGCGCGTCGAGCGCGACGAGCTTGAATGCGGCGTCGCGCAGCTGCGGGTTGCGGTGTCCTGCCGCCTGGGCCATGTCGCGGAAGATGCGCTCGAAGCGCTCCCCCTTCTTCGACGCGGAGGCGCCGATCGTGCGGTACAGGTCGGTCTCCACGACCTCCCAGGCCTGCAGCATCACCTCGCGCCCGATGCCGCCCAGCAGGTTGTCCATCGCGCCGGTGAAGGGCGCGACGCCCGCCACGTTGTCGCGCGCGGCCTGCTCCCACTGCCCCAGGGCGTGGAACACCGCCGCCTCGGCCGTCGCCAGCTTCACGATCGCGCCGCCGTAGTAGCGCTGGAAGTCGGGGTCGTCGGCGCGCATCACGAACGGCGGGATGGTGATCTTGCGCGTGGTCATCTGCGCGGCGTACTCATCGAGGGCTCCGAGCGCGCCGCCTACGCACAGCACGCCCAGCGCGAGCGCGAACGAGCTGCCGTGACGCGCGGAGTACATGCTGTTGCCGTACGCCGCGGACCCCGGGCTGTCGCCGTCGAAGGCGTAGTCCATGAGGTCGGCGTCCTCCACGAGGAAGCGGGCGGGCAGGAACGCCTTGTCGAAGCGGATGCTGTTGGAGCCGGACGAGTTCAGCCCCATCATGTTGCCCCAGTCGTCGAGCACCTCGTAGGTGTCTGCCGGCGCGATGTACAGCGCCACCCGCGGGCGGCCCTCGGCGGTCTTGCCGGGCAGGCGCGCCTGACCGAGGAAGTAGGTGCTCCACGGGATGCCGGAGCAGTAGTTGACGACGCCGTCGAGCTCGTAGCCGCCGTCGACGGGGGTCGCGGTGACCGTCGGGGCGTACATCGAGGCGGCGCGGAAGTCGCCGTTGTCGTAGACCTCGGCGTGGATCTCGGCGGGGAACCAGTTGGCGAGCATCAGGGCGTGGTTCGCCGACAGGCAGAAGCACCAGCCGATGCCCATGTCGGCGCGGGAGATCTCCAGGACGACGCGGAAGAAGGTGGTCGGCGACACCTCGAGCCCGCCGTGCGCGCGCGGGATGTACATCTTGTAGAAGCCGACCTCCTCGAAGCGGCGGTGCAGCCCCTCCGGGATGTGGGTGACCTCCTGCCCCTCGACCGAGTAGGAGATGATCTCGTCGCGCATGTCGCGGGCCGTCTGCACGAGCGCCTCTTCGAGCGCGGCCTGGTCATCGGTCAGCGGGCGCGTGGTCACGGAAGTGTCGGTCATCGACGGGTTCCTTTCATCATCGGAAGGCGCGGACAGGTGCCGAGGGACCGCTCATCCGTCATCGCGTCGGTTCATCATACAATCTGGTTATAGACTGCACAACGATTGCTCACGGGGGCTTCTCCGGGGGCAAAGTGACACTGGACATCCCTGTTCAGCAGTGCTTAATTTGAGTCAAGTCGACCCGCACGACGTACGTCAAGCGGCGACGCGTGGATGCGTCGCCCACGGGACACCCGACGGCAATCAAGGAGGATGAACGTCTCATGACCGGTACCCCGGCCCCGCAGCCCGGCCAGCCCATCGTGATCCGCGACGCGATCGTGCTGACGATGGACGATGCGCACACGGTGATCCCCGAGGGCGATGTCCTCATCATCGACGGCAAGATCGCCGAGGTCGGCGTCGACCTCGCCGCCCCGGACGGCGTGTTCGAGATCGACGGCAAGGGCGGCATCGTGCTGCCCGGCATGATCGACACCCACCGCCACATGTGGCAGACGGCCATGCGCGCCTACGGCGGCGACTGGACCCTGACGCAGTACTTCGTCTGGTACTACCTCGAGCACGGCATGAAGTTCCGTCCGCAGGACGTGGCGGCGGGGAACCTCCTGTCGGCCCTCGACGCCGTCGAGTCGGGCGTGACCACGAGCGTCGACTGGTCGCACGGCCTGCGCACCCCCGACCACGGCGAGGCCGCGCTGGAGTCGCTGGCCGCCTCGCCCGGCCGCTTCGTGCTTGCCTACGGCAACCTCGCCGGGGCACCGTGGGAGTGGACCCAGGACCCCGCCGTGCGTCGCATCATCGAGCGTGCGCGCGACGACTCGCGGCTGTTCGGCGCCCAGCTGGCCTTCGACGTGCCCGGTGACGAGAGCTTCCCCGAGCGCCCCGCGTTCGACTACGCCCGCGAGGCAGGCCTGTCGGTCACCACCCACGCCGGCGTGTGGGGGGCCACCAACGACAACGGCATCCGCCTGATGTACGAGAACGGCGTCATGCAGCCGGGCAACGTGTACGTGCACGCCGCCACCCTCAGCGACGACTCCTACATGAAGATCGCCGCCACCGGCGGCACGGTCTCCCTCTCGACCGAGAGCGAGCAGACGTGCGGTCAGGGCTACCCGCCCGCCCACGCCCTGCGCCGCCACGGCATCGGCGCCTCGCTCTCCGTCGACACCAGCGTGTGGTTCAGCGCCGACATGTTCTCGGCCATGCGCACCACGATCGGCGCCGACCGCTCCCTCGAGCACTACATCGCGCACCAGACCGACGAGACCATCACCCACGCCACCATCCGCGTCGAGGAGGTCGTCGACTGGGCGACCCGCGGCGGCGCGAAGGCGCTGGGCAAGTGGGACCAGGTCGGCAGCCTCGAGGCCGGCAAGCTCGCCGACGTCGTGCTGATCAAGAACGACAACTCGCCCACGATGTTCCCGATCCTCAACCCCTACTCGCACGTGGTCTACCAGGCGGGCCGCGGCGACGTGCACACCGTGCTCGTCGGCGGCGAGCCGGTGAAGTTCGACGGCAAGCTCGTCCAGGGCGACCTCGCCGGGGTGCGCGCGAAGATCGATGACACGATCGGCTACCTGCAGAGCGAGCTCGGCGAGGAGACGTGGAAGGCGGGCATGAACCCCGAGATCCCCGAGACGGAGATCCTCAGCAACCCGTACCAGTACCGCAAGGAGGACACGCACTCCCACTGAGCGCGTTCCGCACGCCAGGCCCGTCTCCTCGGAGGCGGGCCTGGTGCCGTTCAGGGCGCGAACGAGCGGCGGAAGATGGCGCGTCCGCGGGCGGAGATCTCGCCCCGCTCTCCCGGATCGGTGCGGGCGAGCTCGGTGGCGAGCATCCCGACCGCCAGGATCACATCAGCCGGCTCGACATGCTCGCCGATGCGCCCGCGGGACTGCTCGCGCGTGAGCAGACCCGCGATGAGCGCCTGGAAGCGGGCGCCGAGATGGACGACGTCGGGATCGGAGCGGTGCGACGTGGTGAGTTCGATGAACGCGGTGGAGGCGGTGGCCTGGGCCACGATCGCGTCGAACAGATCCGACAGAGTGGCCTCGGGCGCCGCGGCCAGCTCCTCCAGCGCTGCGACGTTCTCCTCGAAGACGGCCGCGGCCAGAGCGACGGGCGTCGCGAAGTGGCGGTACAGACTCCCCTGCCCGACACCGGCGCGGCGGGCGACCGCACTGAAGGGCGCCGACAGGCCGTCTTCGGCGTAGACGTCACGGGCGGCAGCCAGGAGCGCCCGCCGGTTGGCGGGGCCCGCCGCGGGCCCGCGGTTGCTCCGGGGAGACTCTTCCGGAACACGGGGCATGCGGGGTAGCCTAATACCGGACATGCTTGTCCGGTAGAGAGAGGACCGTTCATGGCACACACCGGAGCACCGCTGAGCGGCGACTCATCCATCGCGACCTGGCTCGAGGACCCGGTGGGCGGCGCGCTCCTGCGCGACATGCTCGCCCAGGGCGGCCAGACCGCCGACGTGTTCAAGCCCGTCCGCCGACTGGCCATCAAGCGCCTCGTGAAGATGAGCCGCGGCGCGTTCACCCAGGAGATGCTCGACGACCTCGTCCGTCGCGCGCAGGCGGGCGAGATGCCGGCGGGCGCCGCCCCTGCCGCCCCCG
Organism: uncultured Microbacterium sp.; assembly: GCA_964496445.1. Classification (GTDB taxonomy): domain Bacteria; phylum Actinomycetota; class Actinomycetes; order Actinomycetales; family Microbacteriaceae; genus Microbacterium. The sequence goes on along the minus strand of CAZBZR010000001.1, from coordinate 128,958 downwards.
CCGCCGAGGCGCCCGCCCCCGCCGCACCCGCCCCGGTGCTGCGCGAGTGGACCGAGCGCATCGACGCCGGCCGCTTCGCGGGCAAGACGGTGATCGTCACCGGCGCGGGCTCCGGCATCGGCCGCGCCACGGCGTCGCGCATCGTGCGCGAGGGCGGCCGCGTCGTCGCCGTGGACGTGTCCGAGGAGCGCCTCGCGGACTTCGTGGCACAGCATCCCGGTGCCGCGGTCGACACGCTCGTCGCGGACATCTCCGACGACGCCGCGGTGGCCCGCATCGTCGAGGTCGCCGGGGGCACCATCGACGGCCTGGCGAACATCGCCGGGATCATGGACGACATGACGCCGGTCGCGGAGATGACCGACGCGGTGTGGCAGCGCGTGTTCCGCGTGAACGTCGACGGCACGATGAAGCTCATGCGCGCGGTCATCCCCCTCATGCTCGCCCAGGGCGGCGGCTCGATCGTGAACACCGCCTCGGAGGCGGCGCTGCGCGGCTCGGCGGCCGGCGCGGCCTACACCGCGTCCAAGCACGCCGTGGTGGGCCTGACCAAGAGTGCGGCGTTCATGTACGGCCCGTCGGGACTGCGCGTGAATGCGGTGGCGCCCGGCGCGACGATCACGAACATCGAGGCCTCCTTCGCCTCGCCGCTCGGCGCCGACCGCGTGCAGACGGCGATGGCGGTCATGCCGGATGCCGTGGAGGCCGATGCGCTGGCCGCATCCCTCACGTTCCTCCTCAGCGACGACGGCGTTAACATCAACGGCGTCGTGCTGGCAAGCGATGGCGGCTGGTCGGCGGCCTGACCCGGGCGTGCGGGAGAAGTAGGGGGAGGATCCTGCTTCGGAAAGGCCGCCCGTGCCCGCATCGACTCCCCCTGGATGGTTCCCCGACCCCGAGGATGCGACCCGCGTGCGGTGGTGGGACGGGCAGCAGTGGACCGGCACGAACTCGCGCACAAGCTGATCTTCACGCAGTGCTACGGCGCCTGGGAGGGCCCCGACGTCGAATGGCCCGATCGCATCGGCGAGGGCGTGACCAACTCGTACGCGAAGCTGTTCCTCGGCGCGCCCGCCGCCGACCTCGGCGGCGAGGGCGAGTACCTCATGACGGCGGAGACCGACGCGCGCGCGCAGGCCATCCACGAGGGCGACCTCGGGTGCTTCGACGACGGGATGCCGCCCGGGGCGTGAGGCCGCCCGGGTTTGCGAGAATGCCGGGATGACCGCACCCCCGATCGTCCGCACCTCGAAGGGTGCCGTCCGCGGCGTCGCGCGGGGCGACGGCACCGCCGCCTTCCTCGGCATCCCCTACGCGCAGGCGCCGGTGGGCGCGCTGCGGTTCGCCGCGCCCGTGCCACCCGAGCCGTGGGTTCAGGAGCGCGACGCCACCGCGTACGGCCCCACGCCGCAGCGCGGCGACACCGGCATCACCACGATCCCCGAGCCGAGCATCCCGGGCGAGGACACCCTGAGCGTGAACGTGTTCACGCCGCGCCCGGGCGAGCACGACGCCGGACTGCCGGTGTTCGTCTACATCCACGGCGGCGGGTACACCTCCGGGTCGCCGGCCAGCCCCTGGTACGACGGCAGCCGGTTCGCCCGCGACGGCGTGGTCACGGTCACGGTGTCCTACCGCATCGGCTTCGACGGCTTCGCGGCGATCGAGGGCGCGCCCTCCAACCGCGGGGTGCGCGACTGGATCGCCGCGCTGGAATGGGTGCGCGATGAGATCGCCGCGTTCGGCGGCGATCCCCGGCGCGTGACCGTGGGCGGGCAGTCCGCCGGCGGCGGCGCGGTGCTCACCCTCCTGTCGATGCCGGCCGCGCGGGGGCTCTTCTCCGGCGTCCTGTCGATCTCCCCCGCCCTCGCCGATGTCCGGCCGGCGCGGGCCGCCGCCCTCACGCGCCGGATGGCCGGCCTCGCCGGCGTCGCCCCCACGCGCGAGGGCTTCTCCGCCGTTCCGGAGGAGCGCCTCCGCGAGCTGCAGGATGCGGCCGGAAAGCCCGAAGGCCGCCCGCAGCTGGCCGCGGTCGTCGCGCTCCTGGACGGCGACCGGCCCTGGGGCCCGGCGGTGGACGGCGACCTCGTCCCCGTCCCGACCCTGGAGGGCCTGCGCGCCGGCGCTGCGGACGGCGTGCGGCTGCTGGTCGGCTCGGCCGATGACGAGTTCTCGATGATCCTCGATCCGCTGCGCCGCCTCCTGCGCCTCGTTCCCGCCGGCTTCGCGCTGCGCCGGCTGGGGCTCTCCCGCGAGCGCGTGCGCCCCTACCTCGCCGCGAACGCCGCACAGCGCCGGAAGGGCACCGCGGCCATGCTCGGACGCTTCGTCACCGACCGCGTCTTCCGCACCACCACCGTCCTCGCCGCCGCCGCGCGGGGGACAGACCCCACCTGGGTGTACCGCTTCTCGTGGGCTTCGCCGACCGAGAAATGGGCGTGCCACTGCCTCGACGTGCCGTTCTGGTTCGACGTGCTCGATGCTCCGGGCGTGGCCCGCGTGGCCGGTCCCCGCCCGCCCCGCCGGCTCGCCGAGGAGGTCCATGCAGCGGCGGTCGCCTTCATCCGCGACGGCGATCCGGGGTGGCAGGCCTGGTCGCAGGAGCCGGGGCGCACCCGCGTGTTCGGCGGTCCTTCCTCCTCCCCCGACACGCTCGCGGACGGCTATGCGTCGGTGACGCCGCTGCTGTGACGGCCCGCACCCGCGCGGAGCGTGTCACGCTGGACGCATGCGCATCGCCCTGACCGGCTCGTCCGGAAAGCTCGGCACCGTCGTGGAGCGGGAGCTCCGCGCGAGCGGCCTGTGGGGGTACATCGACGCGCGCGACGGCGCGCAGGCCGTCGAGCGCGCGCTGGAGACCGCCCCACCCGGTTTCGACCGCTTCATCATCGCCGCCGCCGACACCGTGATGGGCCGGCCCAACGACGAGCTCGTCGCCGAGGTGTTCCCCGACGTGAAGGTGCGCCGCGACCTCGGCACGCACGACACGCTGCTGTCCATCGACAAGGCGAGGCGCCTGCTGGGCTACGCGCCACGCCACTCCTGGCGCGACGCGTAGCCGGCCGTCACGACAGGGCGGGCACGACCTCGCGCTCGAACAGGTCGATCCCGGAGCGGTCATAGGCCGCCTCGGGGAAGTAGTGGATGGCGTAGCCGAGGCCGGCAGCCTGACGCTCGGCGAGACGCTCGGCGATCTGCTCGGGCGTCCCCACGGCGAGCGAGCCGCGGTAGTCCTGCTCGATGCCGGCCGCGCGCTCCGCGCCGACATGCGGGGTGAGGCGCGCGATCACGGCCTGCAGGCGCTCTTCGACCTCGGCCTCGGTGGCCGCGACGATCGTGTTGAAGTTCGACGAGCGGGTGATGGCCCCGAAGTCGCGGCCGAGGTCGTCGCAGTGCGCGCGCAGCACGTCGGACTTGTGCGCGAACTCCTCCGGGCTCCCGGCGAAGTTCGTGTAGGAGGCGTACTGCGCCGCGATCTTCAGCGTCACCTTCTCGCCGCCGCCGGCGATCCACAGCGGGATGCCGCCCTCCTGCAGCGGCAGCGGACGCACCAGCGCGCCCTCGACGTCGTAGTAGGTCCCGGCGAGGGTGGCCAATCCGGTCGTCCACGCCTGATGCATGATCTCCACGCCCTCGCGCAGCCGCCCGAGGCGCTCGCCGATCGGCGGGAAGCCGTATCCGTAGGCGCGCCACTCGTGCTCGTACCATCCGCCGCCGATGCCCATCTCGGCGCGCCCGCCGGAGATGATGTCGACGGTGGCGGCGACCTTGGCCAGGTAGGCGGGGTTGCGGTACCCCATGCACGTGCACATCTGGCCCAGGCGCACGCGGTCGGTCGCGGCGGCGAACGCCGCCATGAGCGTCCAGGCCTCGTGCGTGGCCTCCTCGCTCGGCACCGGAGTGGTGTGGAAGTGGTCGTACACCCACAGCGACTCCCACGGCCCGGCATCCGCGGCCTGGGCGAGGGAGCCCATGACGCGCCAATGGTCGGCCGGCTCGATGCCGACGAGGTCGAAGCGCCAGCCCTGGGGAATGAAGAGTCCGAATCGCATGGTCCGAGCCTACGGCGCGGCGGGATGGACGGTGGCGTGGGGCAGGCGGTCGCGCATCACGGCGATCGCCTCCGGGTTGTCGTCCACGAGCACGGCGTCGCGGCCGAGCGCCGAGGCGACGGCACCGGTCGTGCCGCTGCCGGCGAAGAAGTCCAGCACGCGGTCGCCGGGCCGGGTGGAGGCCTGGACGATGCGGCGGAGGATCCCCTCGGGCTTCTGCGTGGGGTAGCCGGTCTTCTCCCGGCCGGAGGTAGGGACGATGGTGTGCCACCAGACATCCGTGGGGAGCTTCCCGCGTGCCGCCTTCTCCGGGGTGACGAGCCCGGGCGCCATATAGGGCTCGCGGTCGACCGCCTCGGAGTCGAACCAGTAGCGCTGCGGGTCCTTCACGTAGACGAGGATCGTGTCGTGCTTGGTCGGCCAGCGCCGGCGCGACTTGGCGCCGTAGTCGTAGGCCCACACGATCTCGTTGAGGAAGCGCTCGCGCCCGAACAGCGCGTCCATCAGGACCTTGGCGTAGTGGGCCTCGCGGTAGTCCAGGTGCACGTACAGCGTGCCGTCGGGCGCCAGCAGCCGCCAGGCCTCCACGAGGCGCGGCTCCAGGAACCTCCAGTAGTCGTCGAACCGGTCGTCGTACGCGCGGAGGTCGCCACGCAGCTTCTCGTACTGCCCGCCCCGGAACCCGCGCCGCCGCAGCGGCGCCGGGCCGGCGCGGACGACATCCGGGTCGGAGGTGCGGACGACGGTCTCCACGGCCCGTTCGCGGGAGCGCCCGGTGTTGAAGGGCGGGTCGAGGTAGATGAGGGTGAAGCTCTCGTCGGCGAAGCCGGCGATCACCGCGAGGTTGTCCCCGGCGTGGATGCTCACCGCTCCCGGATGGCGCGGGCCGGTCACGGCACGCGCTGGAGCCACGCCTCCGTGGCGAACTTGGTGCGCACGAGCTCCTCCGCCTCGGCGTACTCCTCGGCGGAGATCGTGCCGGGCACGGCCCCGTAGAGGTTCGTGAACGTGTCGATGAAGCGCTCGATGACGGCCTCGCGCGGGAGCCCTGTCTGGCTGCGCAGCGGATCCACGCGCTTGGCGGCGGAGACCGTCCCCTTGTCGCTGAGCTTCTCGCGCCCGATCCGCAGCACCTCCGTCAGCATCTGGCCGTCCATGTCGTAGGACAGCGTGGCGTGGTGCAAGACGCCGCCGTTGGCCAGCCGCTTCTGCGCGGCACCGCCGATCTTGCCGGAGGGCCCGGCGATGTCGTTCAGCGGCTGATAGACCGCGTCGATGCCGAGCGAGCGCAGGGCCTGCAGGACCCAGTCGTCGAGGAAGGCGTAGGAATCGGCGAAGGTCATGCCCGCCACGAGAGAGCCGGGGACGTACAGCGAGTACGTCACGATCGAGTTGGCCGCCATGAGCATGGCGCCACCGCCGGAGATGCGGCGCACCACGTCGAAGCCGTACTTCGCTGCGCCGGCCGGATCGACCTCGTTGCGCAGCGACTGGAACGAGCCGATCACCACGGCGTTCTCGTTCCACTCCCACAGCCGCAGGGTGGGAGCCCGACGGCCGTCGCCCACGCGCGTGGTGAGCACCTCGTCCAGGGCCAGGTTCATCCGCGGCGACACCGGCCCGTCGTGCACGACCTCCCACGCGAAGTCGCGCCACCCGGGAGCGGTGATCAGCGCCCGCCGCACGGCGGTGCCCACCGCCTCGGGGGTGAACCCCAGCAGCTGGGCCCCGGGCGGGAGGGCGCCGCGGATGGCGGCGGCGATGGTGGCGACGTCGGATTCGACGGGGAGGCCGTTGACCGCGGCGTCGATGTCGTCCAGCGCCGAGTCCGGCTCGAGGAAGAAGTCGCCGGCGAGGTGGAAACCCGCGATCCGGCCGTCCTGATCCTCGAGATCGACCACCACGAGCTTCCCGCCGGGCACCTTGTATTCGCCGTGCATGCGTTCAGCCTAGGGCGCCCGGCCGCGCGGCGACCGCCCGGCGCGAAGAGCTCCCGTCACTTTCGCCGAGCATCAGACAAAAGTTGTCCACCCGGCGGACGAAGGGTAACGTGGGGCTGCGCCCGCCCCCGCGGCCTCCCCTCACGGAACGGACGAAACGTGACCTCTCCCCTGCGCATCGCGATGATCGGACACGGCTTCATGGGAGCCGCCCACTCGCAGGGATGGCGCGTGGCGCCGCGGTTCTTCGATCTGCCGCGCGAGGTCGCGATGACGGTGGTGGTGGGCCGGAACGCGCCGGCCACGCAGGCGGCGGCGGACACGTGGGGCTGGGACGAGGCGGCGACCGACTGGCGTGAGGTCGTCCAGCGCGACGACATCGACATCGTCGACATCGTCACCCCCGGTGACACCCACGCCGAGATCGCGGAGGCTGCCCTGGCCGCGGGCAAGCACGTGCTGTGCGAGAAGCCGCTGGCCAACACCGTCGCCGAGGCCGAGGAGATGACCGCGGCCGCCGAGCGCGCCGCCGCCGGCGGTGTGAAGTCGATGGTGGGCTTCACCTACCGTCGCGTGCCGGCCGCCACCTTCGCCCGCGACCTCGTGGCCGCCGGCCGCATCGGCGAGGTGCGCCAGGTGCGCGCGGAGTACCTGCAGGACTGGCTCTCGGATGCCGAGGCGCCGATGACGTGGCGACTGGACAAGGACCGCGCCGGCTCCGGGTCGCTGGGCGACATCGGAGCCCACGCCATCGACCTGACGGAGTTCATCACCGGACAGCACGTCACCCGCGTGTCGGGCATCCTCGAGACGATCGTGGCCGAGCGCCCGCTCATGGCCGAGGGCATCGGACTGTCGGGCACCGCCGCCGCCGAGCGCGGCACCGTCACGGTCGACGACCTCGCGCTGTTCACCGGGCGCCTGGAGGGCGGCGCCCTCGCCTCGTTCGAGGCGACGCGGTTCCGCACCGGCCGCAAGAACGCCCTGCGCGTGGAGATCGCCGGCTCCACCGGCGCGATCTCCTTCGACCTCGAGCGGATGAACGAGCTGCAGTTCTACGACGCCACCCTCCCCGACACCGAGCTCGGCTTCCGCCGCATCCTGGTGACCGAGCACGACCACCCCTACGCGGCGGCGTGGTGGCCCACCGGCCACATGCTCGGCTACGAGCACGGCTTCAGCCACCAGGTCGTCGACTTCGTCACCGCGATCGCCGAGGACACCGCGCCCCGGCCCTCCTTCGCCGACGGCCTGCACGTGCAGCGCGTGCTGGATGCGGTCGAGCGCAGCTCGTCCGCCGACAGCGCGTGGACCGCCGTGGGCTGACCGCATCCCCGCATCCCCTGTCAGAGAGGACACCCCCGATGGCGCGACCGATCACGCTGTTCACCGGCCAGTGGGCCGACCTGCCCTTCACCGAGGTCGCGCGCCTCGCCGGCGAGTGGGGCTATGACGGCCTCGAGATCGCCTGCTGGGGCGACCACCTCGACCCGTGGCGATGGGACGACGACGCCTATGTGCAGGAGAAGCTCGACGTGCTCGAGCGCAACGGCCTGCAGGTGTGGACGATCTCCAACCACCTCAAGGGCCAGGCCGTCTGCGACGACCCGATCGACCAGCGGCACCGCGACATCCTGTCCGACCGCGTGTGGGGCGACGGCGACCCGGAGGGGGTGCGCCAGCGCGCCGCCGAGGAGCTGAAGAACACCGCACGCCTGGCGGCGAAGCTCGGCGTGAAGACCGTGACCGGGTTCACCGGATCGAGCATCTGGAAGTACGTGGCGATGTTCCCGCCCGCCTCCGCCGAGATGGTGGACGCCGGCTACCAGGACTTCGCCGACCGCTGGAACCCCATCCTGGATGTCTTCGACGAGGTGGGCGTGCGCTTCGCCCACGAGGTGCACCCCTCCGAGATCGCGTACGACTACTGGACCACGGTGCGCACGCTCGAGGCGATCGGGCACCGCGAGGCGTTCGGGCTGAACTGGGACCCGTCGCACATGGTGTGGCAGGACATCGACCCGGTGGCCTTCCTGTGGGACTTCGCCGACCGGATCTACCACGTGCACTGCAAGGACACGAAGAAGCGCCTGCACAACGGCCGCAACGGCCGGCTGTCCTCCCACCTGGCGTGGGCGGACCCGCGCCGCGGGTGGGACTTCATCTCCACCGGCCACGGCGACGTGCCGTGGGAGGACGCGTTCCGGATGCTGAACGCGATCGGCTACGCCGGCCCGCTCTCGGTGGAGTGGGAGGACGCCGGCATGGACCGGCTCGTCGGTGCGCCCGAGGCGCTCGGGTTCGTGCGGAAGCTGTCGTCGTACGAGCCCTCGGGCGCCGCGTTCGACGCGGCCTTCTCGACGAAGTAGCCGCGGGACGGCCGCGCGTCAGTCGCGGCGGGGGAAGCGCGGGTCGAGCCAGGCCAGCAGATCGGCGCGCACCTCGGCCTGGCCGACCTCGTTGAACACCTCGTGCCGGGCGCCCGCGTACACGCGGGTCGTGACGTCGGTCAGGCCCGACCGCGTGCGGTAGGCCTCGGCCAGACGCTCGACGCTGCGGGGGCCGCCCACGGTGTCGTGCTCGCCGACGACGAGGAGCATCGGCACGTCGCGGCCGAGGTGGCGCCGCGGCCGCCCGAAGAGGCGCGCGGCCTCCACCGGGCCGAACAGGCGCGCGAGGGGGACGATCGTCGTCAGCGGATCATCGACGAACGCCTGCCCGACTGACTCGTCGCTGGAAAGCCACTGCATCCGATGACCCCCGGCAGAGCGCCACGGCTTGTTCAGGTCCCCCGCGTTCAGCGCTCCGGGGACCCGCAGGGCCGAGCCGCTGAGGATGACGGCGTCGTAGGCCTCGGGGTGGCGATCGAGGAGGATCTGGGCGAGGAAGGACCCCCACGAGTGTCCGAGCAGGATCAGCGGCAGGTCCGGATGCTCCGCCCGGATGCGCTGCGTCAGCATCCACACCGCATCCACCGCCGCACGGTGTCCGCCGGGGCCGAGGCGCCCGAGGCGGGTGGCGTCCCCGCCGTGCTGCCCCATGCCGGTGCGGCCGTGCCCGCGGTGGTCGTCGGCGTAGACGGTGTAGCCGTCTGCGGCGAGCGCCGCGACCAGGGCGCCGTAGCGCCCCGCGTGCTCCCCCACTCCGTGGAGCAGCTGGACCACCGCTCGCGGAGTGGCGGCCTCGGTCACGTCGTAGACGATCGTGACCCCGTGTGCGTCGACGAACTCGGGCATGGCGCGAGTCTAGGTGCCGCTGCGGCCAGGGATCACCCTCGCCGCGTTTTATTTAGCAAGACTAATGAGCTAGGCTAAAGAACGTATGCTCACGTCGACGACTCCCCCCGATTCCCTCGACCTCAGCGCCGAAGCCTCCGACCTGCGGATGGCGACCTTCCGCCTCGCCCGGCGCCTGCGCGCCGAGCGCGCGGTCGATTCCATGAGCGACGGCCAGTTCGCCGTGCTCGCCGCGCTGAAGGTCCACGGCCCCCACACCCTCAGCGAGCTGGCCGACCGCGAACGGGTCACCGCCCCCTCCATGAACCGTACGGTCGGCGCCCTCGAGGAGGCGGGCTACCTCTCCCGCACCCCCGACGACGACGACCGGCGCAAGGTGATCCTCGATCTCACCGATGCCGGCCGAGCCGTGGTCAAGGAGACGGTGCGGCGCCGCGACGCGTGGCTCGAGGAGGCGTTGGGCGAGCTCACCGCCGCCGAGCGCAAAGCCCTCGCCCGAGCAAGCGAGATCATGCGGAAGCTGGCCGACCGATGAGTTCGGCGATGTTCCGCAGCTTCGGCGTCTTCAACTACCGCGTCTGGTTCGTCGGCGCCCTCGTCTCCAACGTCGGCCAGTGGATGCAGGCCACCGCGCTCAGCTGGGTCGTGCTCACTGAGCTCACCGACAACGACGCCGCCGCGATGGGCGTGACGATGGCTCTGCAGTTCGCCCCGCCGCTGCTCCTGGTCGGCGTGACCGGCTGGGTGGCCGACCGGTTCGACCGCCGGAAGCTCCTCATGCTCACGCAGGGACTGCTGATGACCCTCGGCCTCACGGTCGGGGTCCTGCTGCTCGTGGGCGTCATGACACTGCCGCTCATGTACGCGTTCGCCCTCGCCCTGGGCGTGGTCGCCGCGTTCGACAATCCCGCCCGGCAGGCCTTCGTGTCCGACATCGTCACGCGCGACATCGCCTCCAACGCCGTCGCCCTCAACGCCGCCTCGTTCAACGGCGCCCGCATGATCGGGCCCGCCGTGGCCGGCATCGTCATCGTCGCGGTGGGGACCGGCTGGGTGTTCCTCATCAACGCGGTCACGTTCCTCGCGATGATCGTGGCGCTGGCACTCATCCGTCCCGGCGAGCTCGTGCCCCGCGTCAAGGCCCCCGGCGCCTCGCGGCTGTCCGACGGCTTCCGCTACGTCGCCGGGCGCCCCGACCTCGTCGTCACCTTCGCGATGGTCTTCCTCCTCGGTGCGTTCGGCATGAACTTCCCCATCTTCGCCTCGACCATGGCGCTGGAATTCGGGCAGGAGGCCGACGGCTACGGCCTGCTCAGCTCGATCGTCGCGATCGGGTCGCTCCTGGCCGCGCTCATGGCGGCGCGGCGCGATCGCGCCCGCATCCGCGTGGTCATCGGCGGCACCGCCCTCTTCGCCGTCGCCTCGGCCCTCTCCGCCTTCGCGCCGACGTACGGCGCCTACGCCCTCACGCTCGTCGTGACGGGGTTCGCGGTCGTGACCATGCTGACCACCGCCAACGGCTATGTGCAGACGACGACCGACCCGGCCCTGCGCGGACGCGTGCTGGCGCTGTACATGGCGATCCTCATGGGCGGCACGCCCATCGGCGCCCCGATCGTGGGATGGGTGGCCGCCGAGTTCGGCCCGCGCGTGGCGATCCTGGTGGGCGCCGCCTCCGGCGTCGCGGCGTTCGCGATCGGTGCGGGATGGCTCCTGGTGTCGGGCCGGCTGCACCGCCACGAGGAGCGCCGCTTCCGCCTCACGATCGACGAGACCCGCCCGCTCGCGGTGGTGCCGCCGGAGGAGTTCTCCGACGAGGTCGCCGGCACGACGCCGGTGCGCGTGGTCGGCCGCGGACCGGGGCGAGGCCGCATCCGATTTTCCCGGTAGCGTGTCGGTAAAACGCTAGCTATTCTAGCGACATGATCGACTATGCCGCGCGCCGCTGGACCGGTCTCGTCTTCATCAGCATCGCGTCTCGCTGATCATCGTCGACTCGACGATCGTCAACGTGGCCATCCCCTCGATCGTCGACGAGCTGGGCATCACCTCGACCGAGGTGCAGTGGGTGCAGGAGACGTACACCCTCGTCTTCGCCTCCCTCCTCCTGGTGTTCGGCAGCCTCGCCGACCGGTACGGACGACGCCGCATGATGCTGATCGGCGTCGCGATCTTCGTCCTCGCCTCCGTCGCCGCCGCCCTCGCGCCCACCGGCGGGCTCCTCATCCTCGCGCGCCTCGTGCAGGGCATCGGCGGATCACTCATCCTCCCGACGACCCTCTCGCTCATCAACTCGACGTTCCGGGGCAAGGAGCGCGGCATCGCGTTCGCGGTATGGGGGTCGACCATCGGCGGCATGGCGGCTCTCGGGCCCCTCCTCGGCGGATGGCTCACCACCGCGTTCTCGTGGCGCTGGGCCTTCGGCATCAACATCCCCCTCGGCGTGCTGATCTTCGTCGGGGTGCTGCTGACCGTCGCCGAATCGCGGAGCACCCGCACCGACCGCATCGACGTCGTCGGAGCGGTGCTGTCGATCACGACCATGGCACCGCTCGTGTTCGGCCTCATCGAGGGCCGCACGTACGGATGGTGGCTCGTGGACACCGCCCCGACCATCTGCGGGTGGACCTGGCCGTTCGCCCTGTCGCCCATCCCGATCGCGTTCGCGGTCGCCCTGATCTCGCTCGCGGCGTTCGTCGCCTGGGGACTGGCGCGTCAGCGACGCGGCCAGTCGACGCTGATCGCGTTCCGCCTGTTCTCGATCGCGTCCTTCCGCAACGGCAACATCGCCGCCATGGTCGTCTCGCTCGGCGAGTTCGGCATCATCCTCGCCCTGCCGCTCTGGCTGCAGTTCGTGCTGGGCTTCGACGCCCTCCAGACGGGCCTCCTGCTCGTCGCCCTCGCGGGCGGCTCGTTCCTGGCCAGCGGCGCCGCGGGTGGCCTCTCCAGCCGCGTCGCCCCGGTCTGGATCGTGCGCGCGGGCATCCTCGCCGAGATCATCGGCGTCGCCGGCATCGGGTTCGCGATCGGGCCGGAGGCGGCCTGGGGTCCCCTCATCCCGCTCCTGTTCGTCTACGGCTTCGGCGTGGGCCTGGCCACCGCGCAGCTGACCGGCGTCGTCCTCGCCGAGGTGCCCACGCAAGAGAGCGGCCAGGCGTCGGGGACCCAGTCCACCTCGCGCCAGCTGGGCGCGGCGCTCGGCGTGGCGATCCTGGGCACAGTGCTCTTCTCCAGCACCGCCGGCATCCTGGATGCCCGCCTGGCCGATCGCGACGTCCCCGCTGCGGAGCGCGAGCAGACCGTGTCAGCCGTGGTCGACAGCGCCGGCGCCGCGATCGCGGGGCTGGAGAAGTCACCGGAGACGGCCGATGCCGCCGCCGACGCGAAGGCCGCGTTCTCGGACGGCACGCGGGGCTCGGCGTTCACCGCAGCGGGGTTCCTCGCTCTCGGCCTGCTGTCCACCCTCTCGCTGGGGCGCGCCGCGAGCCGCGCGCGCTCGGACGAGGATGCTCCGGTCTCCGCCGCTCCGCCGGCCTGAGGCGGCCGCCTCGCCGCCTCGCCGCCTCCGTCCTCGAACCGGCACCGTCTCGCCGAACCGGCACCGAATCCGGTGCACTCTCGGCGAAGCCGAGCACTTTCGGGGACGCCGGGGCCGGCGGGGACGCCGGGGCTCAGCCGCCGGTCGAGGCGCGGACGACGAGCTCGGGGCGGAACCGCACGGCCGCGTCGGGGCCGCTCACCTGGCGCAGGAGGAGATCGACCGCCGTCCACCCGATGAGCTCGGCGGGCTGACGCACCGAGGTGAGCGGCACCACCGCCGCCGCGGCGAAGTCGATGTCGTCGTACCCGACGAGGGCGATGTCCTCCGGCACGCGCACGTCCGACAGCAGCGAGAAGGCCTGGAGCACGCCGACGGCGAGGAGGTCGTTCGCCGCGAACACCGCATCCGGCCGCTCGCCTCGCTCGCGCAGCTCCTCCCCGGCGCTGCGTCCGGCGAGCACCGTCAGCGAGGGACGCTCCACGACCTCCAGCGACGCACCCGGGACACCGGCGATCGCGCGCCGCGCTCCCGTGAGGCGATCGGCGACCTGGCGGGTCGAGAGCGGGCCGCCCACGAACGCGATGCGTCGACGGCCGCGCTCGAGGAGGTGGGTCACGGCGAGGAATCCGCCCTCCTCGTCGTCGACGGCGACCGAGGCCAGCTCGCCGTCGGCGGATTCCCGGTCGACGAGGGCGACGGGGATCCCGGATGCGGCCACCCGCCGGAGGGCGGCGAGGTCGTCGTCGGCCGGCGAGACCAGCACGCCGTTGACCCGCTGCTCGAGGAAGAGGTCGAGGTAGGACTCCTCACGCGCCGCATCCTGCTCGCTGCTGCCCAGGAGGACCACCATGCCGCCCTCGGCCGCGCGCGCCTCGGCACCGCGAGCGACGGCCGCGAAGAACGGATTGCCCACATCCAGCACGACCAGCCCGATCCCGCGGCTGCGTCCGGCGCGCAGCTGACGGGCGGCGTCGTTGCGCACGTATCCCAGTTCGGCGATGGCCTGGCGCACCCGGCCGACGGCGTCGGGAGCGACGTTCGCGCGGGCGTTCAAGACGTTGGATACCGTCCCGACCGAGACACCGGCGCGCGCGGCGACCTCGCGGATGGTGACGGCCATGCGGACCTTTCGGCTGGGACTGCTCGACTGTATCGCAGCGCCCGATTGACGGTTCGTCCGGCATGTCCTACGCTGTGATGAAACGATTCACACGCGGCACCGCCGCCCTCAGCGAAGAGGCGCCATGACCTCCCCCGATGCTCCGACGCGGGTCTGCTTCACCCTGCGGGTGCGCCCCGACCGGCTGGCGGAGTACCGCGCGCGGCATACGCCCGTACGGGCGGAGATGCTGGCCGAGATCGCGGGCGCCGCGATCGCCGCCCCGACCGAAAGCGACCCCGCATGAGCACCCTCAGCCCCGAGATCCTCACCACCCTGGAGGGCCAGGGCATCGAACTGCCCTCGTGGGCCTTCGGCAACTCCGGCACCCGGTTCCGCGTGTTCACGACGGCCGGGACGCCGCGCGATCCGTTCGAGAAGATCGCGGATGCTGCGCAGGTGAACCGCTACACGGCGCTGGCCCCGAGCGTGGCGCTGCACATCCCCTGGGACAAGGTCGAGGACTACGCCGGGCTGCGCGCCCACGCCGAAGACCTCGGCGTGGGCCTCGGCACGATCAACTCCAACACGTTCCAGGACGAGGACTACAAGTTCGGCGCCCTCACGCACGCCGACGACCGCATCCGGCAGAAGGCCATCGACCACCACTTCGAGTGCATCGAGATCATGCACGCGACGGGCTCGCGCGATCTGAAGATCTGGCTCGCCGAGGGGTCGAACTACCCCGGCCAGAACGATCTGCGCGCGCGCCAGGATCGCCTGCAGGATTCGCTGCAGCGGATCTACGACCGCCTGGGCGCGGAGCAGCGGCTCGTCCTGGAGTACAAGTTCTTCGAGCCGGCGTTCTACCACACCGACGTTCCCGACTGGGGCACCTCCTACGCGCAGGTCGCCGCCCTCGGCGAGCGCGCGATGGTGTGCCTGGACACCGGACACCACGCTCCCGGCACCAACATCGAGTTTATCGTCATGCAGCTGCTGCGCCTGGGCAAGCTCGGCTCGTTCGACTTCAACTCCCGCTTCTACGCCGACGACGACCTCATCGTCGGCGCCGCCGACCCCTTCCAGCTCTTCCGCATCCTGTTCGAGGTGGTGCGCGGGGGCGGGCTGAACAACCCGGACGTCGCGTTCATGCTCGATCAGTGCCACAACATCGAGGACAAGATCCCGGGACAGATCCGCTCGGTGCTCAACGTGCAGGAGATGACGGCGCGCGCCCTCCTCGTCGACCGGGAGGCCCTGCAGGCAGCCCAGGCGGCAGACGACGTGCTCGCGGCGAACGGCGTGCTCATGGACGCCTTCTACACCGACGTGCGCCCCGCCCTCGCCGCCTGGCGGGAGGACAGCGGACTGCCCGCCGACCCGATGGCTGCCTACGCCGCATCCGGCTATCAGCGCACCATCGCCGAGAGCCGCGTCGGCGGGACGCAGGCCGGCTGGGGCGCGTGAGCGCCCGCCCGCCCCTGCCCACCCGATCCGATCAAGGAGCCCCCATGACGCACCCCGCCGCCGCCGCACTGCTCGCCCGCAGCCACCGCCTGGGCGCCGATCCGGCGAACACCAACTACGCCGGCGGCAACACCTCCGCCCAGGGCACCGACACCGACCCGGTCACCGGCGAGCGCGTCGAACTGCTGTGGGTGAAGGGGTCCGGCGGTGACCTGGGAACCCTCACCGAACAGGGCCTGGCCGTGCTGCGGCTGGACCGCCTGCGCGCCCTCGTGGACGTCTATCCCGGCGTCGAGCGCGAGGACGAGATGGTCGCCGCGTTCGACTACTGCCTGCACGGCAAGGGCGGCGCCGCCCCCTCGATCGACACCGCGATGCACGGCCTCGTCGACGCCGCGCACGTCGATCATCTCCACCCCGACGCGGGCATCGCGATCGCCACGGCGGCCGACGGCGAAGACCTGACCGCGAAGATCTTCGGCGACAGGGTCGTGTGGGTGCCGTGGCGCCGCCCCGGCTTCCAACTCGGCCTGGACATCGCCGCCGTGCAGGCGACGAACCCGCAGGCGATCGGCTGCATCCTGGGCGGCCACGGCATCACTGCGTGGGGCGAGACCTCGGACGAGGTCGAGCGCAACTCGCGGTGGATCATCCAGACCGCGGCGTCCTACATCGCCGACCACGGCGACGCCGACCCGTTCGGTGCCGAGCGCGCAGGCTATGCGGCCCTCCCCGAGGCGGAGCGCCGGGCGAAGGCGGCGGCGCTGGCCCCGACCATCCGGGGTCTCGTCTCCACCGACGCGCCGATGGTCGGGCACTTCACCGACACCGACGACGTGCTGGAGTTCCTCGCCGCCGAGAAGGCGCCCGCGCTGGCCGAGCTCGGCACCAGCTGCCCCGACCACTTCCTCCGCACCAAGGTGAAGCCGCTGCTCCTGGATCTGCCGGCGGATGCCCCCGTCGAGGAGGCGATCGCGCGGCTGACGGAGCTGCACGCCCGGTACCGCGCCGACTACCGGGCCTACTACGACGCCCACGCCGACGCCGCGTCGCCGGCGATGCGCGGCGCCGACCCGCTCATCGTGCTGGTGCCCGGCATCGGCATGTTCAGCTACGGCGCGAACAAGCAGACGGCGCGCGTGGCCGGGGAGTTCTACGTCAACGCGATCCACGTCATGCGCGGTGCGGAGGCGCTGTCCACCTACGCCCCCATCTCCGACGCGGAGAAGTTCCGCATCGAGTACTGGGCGCTCGAAGAGGCGAAGCTCCAGCGGATGCCGACGCCGAAGAGTCATCAGGGACGGATCGCGTTCGTCACCGGCGCCGCATCCGGCATCGGCAAGGCGATCGCGACGCGCCTGGCCGCCGAGGGCGCGTGCGTTGTGATCGCCGACCTCGATCTCGACAGGGCGCAGGCCGCCGCGGCCGAGCTCGGCTCGACCGACGTCGCGATCGGCGTCGCCGCGAACGTGGCCGATGCCGACGCGGTACAGGCCGCGATCGACACGGCGGTGCTGGCCTTCGGCGGCATCGACCTCGTCGTGAACAACGCCGGGCTGTCCCTGTCCCGGCCGCTGCTGGAGACGACCGAGGCCGACTGGGACCTGCAGCACGACGTCATGGCCAAGGGGTCGTTCCTGGTGTCGAAGGCGGCCGCGGCCGCGCTCATCGCGCAGGGGATGGGGGGCGACATCGTCTACATCTCCTCGAAGAACTCCGTCTTTGCGGGGCCGAACAACATCGCCTACTCCGCGACCAAGGCCGACCAGGCCCATCAGGTGCGCCTGCTCGCCGTCGAGCTCGGCGCGCACGGCATCCGTGTGAACGGCATCAATCCCGACGGGGTCGTCCGCGGCTCGGGCATCTTCGCCTCGGGATGGGGCGCGAACCGCGCGGCCACCTACGGGGTCAAGGAGGAGGATCTCGGCCAGTTCTACGCCGACCGCACGATCCTCAAGCGCGAGGTGGTCCCGGAGAACGTCGCGGATGCGGTGTACGTGCTGACCGGTCCCGAGCTCAGCCGCACGACCGGTCTGCACATCCCCGTCGACTCGGGCGTGGCCGCGGCGTTCCTGAGATGACGGCAAGCGGAGCCGTCGCCGTGCGAGAGCGCGCCGCGAGAGGGGCCGTCGCCGCGGTCGATCTCGGCGCCACGAGCGGGCGCGTGATGATCGGCCGCGTGGGCCCGGGGATGCTGCGGCTCGACCCGGTCGCGCGCTTCCCGAACGGGCCGGTCGCCCGCGCCGACGAATGGCACTGGGACTTCGAGGCTCTGTACGACAGCGTCGTGGCCGGGCTCGCGGCGGCGGTCGCCCAGGAGCCCGGGCTCGCGAGCGTCGGCATCGACGCGTGGGCGGTGGACTACGGACTCCTCCGCGACGGAGCTCTGCTGGCCGAGCCCTTCCACTACCGCGACGAGCGGACGGCGGCGGGCGTCGCCGCAGTGCACGCGCGGGTGCCGTTCGAGGAGCTGTACCGCCGCAACGGCCTGCAGCATCTGCCGTTCACCACGCTCTATCAGTACGCCGTGGAGCACGCGCGGGACGAGGCCGACGCGAGCCTGCTGATCCCCGACCTCGTCGCCTACCGGCTCACCGGCGTCGCCGTGGCCGAGCGCACGAACGCCTCCACGACGGGCCTGCTCGCGGTGGAGGACGGGGAGTGGGACCGCGAGCTCGCCGCGACGCTCGGCATCCCCCCTGCCCTCCTGCCGCGACTGGTCGATCCGGGCACGCGCATCGCCCCGCTCTCCCCCGCGCTCGCCCGGCGCATCGGCGCCCCGCTCGAGGTGATCGCCGTGGGCTCGCACGACACCGCATCCGCGGTCGTGGCTGCCCCGCTGTCCACCCCCCGCGCCGCCTACATCTCGTGCGGCACGTGGGGGCTGGTGGGTCTCGAACTGCCCGCGCCGATCGTGACCGACGCCGCGCGGGAGGCGAACTTCACCAACGAGGGCGGTGTCGACGGGCGCGTCCGCTTCCTCCACAACGTCACCGGGCTGTGGCTGCTGAGCGAGACCGTGAAGGCGTGGGAGGCCGAAGACGGGGCATCCGTGGATCTGCCGGCGCTGCTGGCCGCCGCCGCGAGGGCGGATGCTCCGGGGGCGCTCTTCGACGCGAACGACCCGTCGCTGTCGGCGCCCGGTGACATGCCCGCGCGCATCGCGTCCCTCCTGCGGGCGGCCGGCGGCACGGTGCCGCCCGACCGCGCGGCCTTCGCGCGCGTGATCGTGGAGAGCATCGCTGCCGCGTTCGCCGCGGCGGTCGCCACGGCCGGACGTCTGGCCGACCGCGAGATCGACGTGATCCACCTCGTCGGGGGCGGCGCCCTCAACGAGCTGCTGTGCCAGGCCACCGCCGATCGCGCCGGCGTTCCGGTGCTCGCCGGCCCCGTCGAGGCGACGGCGCTCGGCAACGTGCTCGTGCAGGCCCGCGCGCACGGCTGGTTCGGCTCCGGAGCCACGCTCGAGACGCTGCGGGCCGCCGTCGCCGCGGCCTTCCCGCCGCGCCGTCACACCCCGCACCGCCCCTGACCGTCACACCCCGCGCCGCCCCTGACGTCAGTGGGGGACGGGAAGGGCGCCGTAGACGGCGGCCGCGGGACGCTCGAGACCGGCATGGTGCGCGCGCGGCCAGGCGGCATCCGCCGTGAGCACCTCGATCCCGATGGCGGTGACCACGACGGTGTCTTCGATCTTGACGCCGGGCGCCGAGGGGTTCCACGCGAAGGCGTGGGGCGCCTGCACGAGGTCGGCGGTGACGGGCGTCGCGCGGGGGTCGCGCCCGGCATAGCCGGTGGGGCCGCCCTGGTGGTGCCGGCGCCACTCGTCGGCCG
This sequence comes from uncultured Microbacterium sp., assembly GCA_964496445.1. Lineage (GTDB taxonomy): Bacteria > Actinomycetota > Actinomycetes > Actinomycetales > Microbacteriaceae > Microbacterium. Next base: position 109,786 of record CAZBZR010000001.1, on the reverse strand, counting down.
CGAATCCCGCGGCCGCGTAGGCCGCCGCACCCGTCGTGAAGACCTCGTCGAGCCGCGCGCCGGGACGCGTGGCGGCGAAGAACGCCGCCTCCACCTGCCGGATGCGCTCATCCCCGCTCGCGGCGGCGGCCGTGGCCGCGGGGGTGCCGATCCACCGCGTGGCATTGGCGATGAGCCCGTGGCGGCGTCCGCACACCACGAGCATCGCGCGCTCGCCCAGGGCGGCGCCGGTGGGGAGCGGATGGCGGAACGCCCCGCGCGCGGCGCCGGCGACGAGGATGACGAGAGGCTCGATGCCGCGTGCGCGCAGCGCCCCTGCCGCTCGTGCGGCCAGCGCATTCTCCGTCTGGCCGGGATCGGCCGCCGCGAGGGCGACCGTCATCGCCGCGGCGGTGTCGGCGCCCAGGGCGCGGTAGCGGGCATGCTCGGCGGGCAGCAGCGCCGCACGCAGCGCGCGCAGGTCGGCTGCGACGGCGCTCTCGGGCGCGCCGTCGACCGCGTCCGCCGGCGGGTCGTGCCACGGCACGGGGACGATGCGCGCGGCGTCCGGCGGCAGGAGCTCTTCGGCCACGAGGCGTTCCACCTCGTTGGCGGCGACGTAGAGGGTGTCCTCGTCCTGCCCCGCACGCACCGCGAGGACCGGTGGCCCGGCCGTGGAGACCCCCACGCGCGCGCCCTCGAGATACCACGCGAGGGACTCGGACGACGTGAGTGCGACGGCGTCGAGCCCGCGCCGGCGCAGCATCCGCCGCATCCGCTCCTGTTTGGCCGCGCGGTCTTCCGGCGATCCCGCCACGTTCTCACCTTCCGCCAGGAAACCTTTTCTCAGCCAGTCTGGCAGAGTCGGCGACCGGCCTGACAGTATGGGGCGAGGCCGAGAGCAGGAACGGAGGCCGCATGGCGCGCAGCACGGCGAAGTCGCCCACGATCGCCGACGTCGCCCGCGCCGCCGGAGTGTCCCTGGCGACGGTGTCGCGAGTGATGAACGGCAACACGCAGGTCGATCCCGCGATGAGCGCGCGCGTGCGCACGGCGGCCGCCGAGCTCAACTACCGGGCGAGCCCCCTGGCGCGGAGCCTCGTCCTCGGTCGCACGCAGACCGTCTCCGTCGTCGTGCCGGATCTGGCCAACCCGACCTTCCAGGCCGTGCTGCGCGGCCTCAGCCGCGCGGCGTCCGCCGACGGCCACCACATCCTCATCGCCGACACCGCGGAACAGGTGTCGGAGGAGCGCGTGCTCGCCCTGGAGACCCGTCGGCGCACCGACGGGCTCATCCTCGTGGCCCCGCGCACGCCCGCGGCGGAGCTGGCCGAGCTCCTCCCCCAGATCTCCCCCGTGGTGCTGATCAACCGCGAGGCCTACGACGGGGTGCCCACGATCGCCGCCGACTACGGCGGGGCGCTGCGGGCGATCCTCGACGAGCTGTACGGCCAGGGACACCGCCGGATGATGTTCCTCTCGGGCGTCGTGGCGAGCGCCTCCAATGCCGCCCGGCTCGCGGCCATCGCGGGCTTCTCGGCGGCGCATCCGGAGGCGATCGTGGAGATCCGCGAGACCGGCGTCGACTTCGACGCCGGGTTCGATGCGGCCGAGGCGGCACTGGCGAGCGGCGCGACGGCAGCCGTGGCCTTCAACGACCTCGTCGCGATGGGTCTGCTCAGCGCCCTCAGCGAACGGGGGGTGTCGGTGCCCGGCGAGATGTCCGTCACCGGGTTCGATGACATCCCCTTCGCCCGGTTCACCACCCCGCCCCTGACCACCGCGGCCGTCCCGGCCACCGAGATCGGCGCCGCGGCGTGGGCGGCGATGAGCGCGCTCCTCTCCGGCGCTGCCGCCCCCGCGCGCCGCGTCGTCGAGCCGCGGCTCGTCGTGCGCGGGTCCACCGGTCGCGCGCCGGCCTGAGCTCCCACCCCCGGACGTGATCGTCCGGTCGCCCCGTGCTACGCTGAGAAAACGTTTCCTGGAGTTCCGAGGAGTCCCTCATGAGCCTTCGTCGCTACGCGGTGGTCGGAGCGGGTCACCGGTCGCAGATGTACATCGACGCGATCGTGGAGACCTATGCCGACCGCGCCGTGCTCGCCGCGATCTGCGAGCCGAACCCGGCCCGCGCGCAGTTCTACGTCGACGAGGTCGTCGCCCGCGGAGCGGATGCCCCCACGGTCTGGGCGCCGGAGCGCCTGGAGGAGATGATCGCGGCCGAACGCATCGACCGCGTCATCATCACCGCCCGCGACGATCTGCACGCCGACCTCATCGTCCGCACCCTCGAGGCGGGCGCCGATGTCGTCGTGGAGAAGCCGCTCACGATCGACGGCCCGAGCGCCGCGCGCATCGAGGCGGCCGTGGCGCGCACCGGCGGCGAGGTCATCCTCACGTTCAACTACCGCTACTCGCCCCGCAACAGCGCGCTGCGCCGCGTCATCCAGGACGGCAGCATCGGTCAGGTGACCTCGGTGGAGTTCACCTGGCTGCTGGACACCAAGCACGGCGCCGACTACTTCCGTCGCTGGCACCGCGAGAAGAAGAACTCCGGCGGTCTCCTCGTCCACAAGGCCAGTCACCACTTCGACCTCGTCAACTGGTGGATCGCCGACTCCCCGCGTCGCGTCTTCGCCTCCGGGGGCCTGCGCTTCTACGGCGCTGACAACGCCGCTGCCCGCGGGCTCGGCACCCGCCCCGAACGCGGCACGCGCGACGGAGCGCACGATGGCTTCGACCTCGACCTGCGCGACGACCCCCGCCTGCGGGCGCTGTACCTCGACGCCGAGCAGCACGACGGGTACGTGCGCGACCGTGACGTGTTCGGGCCCGGCATCACGATCGAGGACAACCTCGCACTCGTCGTCGACTACGCCTCCGGCGCGACGCTGAGCTACTCGCTGAACGCGCACGCCCCGTGGGAGGGCTATCGCGTGGCCGTCAACGGCACCGCGGGCCGCGTCGAACTCGACGTCGTCGAACGCGGAGCGGTGCTCGCCGACGAGGGACTGCATCCGGTCCTGGACCCGAGCGCCGTCGACGCCGGCGGCACCGCCACCCTGCGCCCGCAGGGCGAGCGCCTGATCCTGCAGCGCCACTGGGAGGATGCCGTCGAGCTGCCCATCGACGGCGGCGCGGGCGGTCACGGCGGGGGTGACGCCCTGCTCCTCTCCGACGTCTTCGTCGGACCCGGCGATGACCCGCTGGCCCGGCCGGCCGACTGGCGCGACGGCGTGCGCTCGATCGCCGTCGGGATCGCGGGGAACCGGTCGCTGGAGACCGGCCTGCCCGTGCTCGTCGCCGACCTCGGCATCCCGCTTCTGGCTGCGGCGCGCGCATGAGCAGGATCGTCGTCACCGGCGGCGCCGGCCGACTCGGACGCAGCGTCGTGGCCGGCCTCGCCGGCGCGGGGCACGAGGTGCTCTCCCTCGATCGCGCCGTCTCCGCCGCGCCGGAGCTGGCCGCGGCCGAGCAGGCCGCCCTCGATCTGACCGATGCCGCGGCGACCCGCGCCGTGCTCGAGGAGGCGCGAGCCGACGCCGTCGTGCACCTCGCCGCGATCGCGGTGCCCTTCAGCGCTCCCGAGGACGTCATCCTCCGCACCAACGTGCAGCTGGCGATGTCGGTCCTCGGCGGTGCGGTGGCGGCGGGCGTCCCGCGGGTCGTCGCCGCCTCGAGCCCGACCGTGCTCGGCTACGGCGCGCCCGCCGGGTGGCTCCCCGACCGGCTCCCGCTGGATGAGGACGTGCCGCCCCGGCCGTGGAACGCGTACGCCCTGTCGAAGCACCTCGTCGAGCAGTCGGTGGGGATGCTCCGCCGCCAGACGGGCGACGCCACCCGGTTCGCCGCGTTCCGCCCCTGCTACGTCATCGCCCCCGAGGAGTGGGACGGCGCCCCCACTCAGCAGGGTCATACGGTGCAGGAGCGCCTCGACGACCCGGCCCTGTCGGCTCCGGCGCTGTTCAACTACGTCGACGCACGGGATGCGGCCGCCTTCGTCGGCACGCTGCTGGACGGGCTCGGCGACATCCCCAACGGCGAGGTCTTCTTCGTCGGGGCCGCCGACGCGCTCGCGCGCGACCCGCTCGCCGACCTTCTGCCGCATTTCCTCCCCGGCACCGAGCAGCTCGCTGCCGGCCTCACCGGGACCGCCTCCGCCTTCTCCTGCGCCAAGGCCGAGCGCCTGCTGGGATGGCGCCCGCGCCACGACTGGCGCACCGAGCTGGCCGCCTCCGCCCGAAAGGACCCCGCCGCATGGACTTCGACGGCATCCTCTTCTTCCCGGTGACCCCCTTCGACGCGGACGGACGCGTCGATGCCGCCCTTCTGGACCGCCACATCGCCGACGCGCTCGCGCATGGCCCGGGAGGCGTGTTCCCGGCGTGCGGCACGGGGGAATTCCACGCGCTGTCCGCGGCGGAGGTCGCCGAGGTGGTCGCGACGGCCGTCCGCACGGTGTCCGGCCGGGTGCCGGTGGTGGCCGGGGCCGGGGGCCCGCTCGGGCACGCCGTCGAGGTCGCCCGGGCCGCCGCCGCCGCGGGAGCCGATGCGCTCCTCGTCCTCCCGCCCTACCTCGTATCGGGGACGCAGGACGGCCTCGTCGCCTACGTGACGGCGATCGCGGATGCCGCGGGCCTGCCCGTCATCGTCTATCACCGTGCCACCGCCCAGTACACCGCCGCGACCCTCGGCCGCCTGGCGGCCGACCCGCGCGTGATCGGCTTCAAGGACGGGGTGGGAGACGTCGGAGCAGCACAGTCGATCGTGCGCGCCGTCTCCGCCGCCGGCCGGGACGACTTCCTCTTCTTCAACGGCCTGCTCACCGCGGAACTGACCCAGGCGGCCTACCGCGGGCTCGGCATCCCGCTGTACTCCTCTGCCGCCTTCGCGATGGCCCCCGACATCGCGAACGCGTACTACCGCGCGTACGTCGACGGCGACGAGCCACGCCGGCTGGCGCTGCTCGACGGGTTCTACACGCCGCTGGTCGCCCTCCGCGACGAGACCCCGGGCTTCGGCGTGGCCCTCATCAAGGCGGGACTGCGGCTGGCGGGCCTTCCCGTCGGCGGGGTCCGCCCGCCCCTGGTCGACCCCACGCCCGCACAGGAGGCCCGCCTGGCCGAGATCCTGGCGGCAGGGCGCGCGCTGCTGTGAGCGCCATCGCGCGCTTCGACGCGCATCCGCTGCGCATCGCGCTCTCGCGCCCGTGGGGAGCCGACGTCACGTCCGTGGGGGTCGTGGCGACACACGTGGTGCGCACCGACGGCGCCGAGGGGTGGGGCTTCTCGTGGACGCCGCAGATCGGCTGCGAGGCGGTCGCCGCACTCCTCCGGCACGACATCGCGGCGGCGGCCGTGGGCCGGGACGCCGCCCCCGGCGCGGCGTGGCAGGGGATGTGGGAGCACCTCCACGAGGCCGGCGGGGGCGGCATCACGACGATCGCGCTGGCGGGGCTCGACCTCGCGCTGTGGGATGCGGAGGCGCGGCGCCGCGACATCCCGGTGTCGGAGCTCATCGGCCGACAGCGCGAGCGCGCCCGCGCCTACGGCAGCGGCGTGAACCTGCACTACGGGATCGACGAGCTGCGCGCGCAGGCCCAGCGGTGGGTGGCGGCGGGCTTCGACGCGGTGAAGATCAAGGTGGGCAAGCCCGACCTCGCCGAGGACGTCGCGCGCGTGGCCGCCGTGCGCGAGGTGCTCGGCCCCGACCGCGCCGTCATGCTCGATGCGAACCAGCGGTGGGATCTCCCGCGCGCGACCCGGGCGATGGCGGCGCTGGCGGCCTTCGATCCGGCGTGGATCGAAGAGCCGCTGCGCGCGGAGGACCTGGCCGGTCACGTGGCGCTGAGCGCGCGCACCGATGTGCCGATCGCCGTCGGCGAGAACCTGCACACGCCGTACCGGTTCGAGGAGTTCCTGGCCGCGGGGGGCGCGCGCATCGTGCAGCCCAACATCGTCCGCGTCGGCGGGATCACCCCGTTCCTCCGCATCGCCGAGATCGCCCGCGCACACGGCGCGGCGCTGCATCCGCACCTCCTGCCCGAGCTGTCCGGCCAGCTCGCCCTGACCCTGTCCGACGCGCTGGTCGAGGACGTGGAGGACGCCGGCTTCGGATCCCTCGGCGCCCTCGTGGGCGACAGCCCGGTGCGTATCGCCGGGGGCGCCCTCACCGAGACGCCGCACGTCGGCCTCGGCATCCGCTTCGCCCTTCCGGAAAGGACCCCCCGATGACCGACTCCGCCGAACTGGAGACCCTCCTCGCCGCCGCGGCGGCGGCCGCACCCGTCTGGCGGCGATCCGCCGCCGCCGAGCGCGCGTCCTGGCTGCGCGCCGCGGCCACCGCCCTCGACGACGCGCGGGACGAGCTCGTCGCGCTCGCCGACGCCGAGACGCGGCTGGGGACGGCGCGCCTGGCCGGCGAGGTCGCGCGCACGACCGGCCAGCTGCGCCTGTTCGCCGACGTCGTCGAGGAGGGCTCGTTCCTCGAGCTCACCGTCGACGACGCCGACCCCGCCGCGACCCCGGCCCGGCCGGAGCTGCGTCGCCTCCTCGTGCCCGTCGGCCCGGTCGCGGTCTTCTCGGCGTCGAACTTCCCGTTCGCCTTCTCCGTCGCCGGCGGCGACACCGCATCGGCGCTGGCGGCCGGCTGCCCCGTCATCGTCAAGGCGCACTCGGGGCATCCCCGGCTCTCCGTGCGGACGGCCGAGGTGGTCGCCGCCGCCCTCACCGGCGCCGGCGCCCCCGCGGGGTCGCTGTCGCTGGTGACCGGCCGGGAGGCGGGCAACGCGCTCGTGCAGCATCCGGTCATCCGGGCCGCCGGCTTCACCGGCTCGCTCTCGGGCGGCCGCGCGCTGTTCGACCTCGCCTCGGGCCGCCCCGACCCCATCCCCTTCTACGGCGAGCTGGGCAGCGTGAACCCCGTGGTCCTCACCCCCGCTGCCGTCGCGGCGCGCGGCGACGAGCTGGCGCAGGGCCTCGCGGCGTCGTTCACGCTCGGCGTCGGGCAGTTCTGCACGAAGCCCGGGGTGGTGTTCGTCCCGGCCGGCACCGGCTTCGCGCGGGCCGTGGCCCGCGGAGCCGCGGCAGCCTCGGGCGGGCCGCTCTTGACCGACCGCATCACGCAGGCCTTCCCCGCGGGTGTCGCGCATCTGGCGGCCGACCCCGACGTCGAGGTCGTCTCCGGCGAAGCGACCGAGGGGGCGGCGACCGCGACGCCGGTGGTGCTGGCCACGACCGCGTCGGCCGTCGCGGCGCGGCCGGAGACCCTCCTGGAGGAGTGCTTCGGTCCGGTGACGCTCCTGGTGGCCTATGACTCCGACGACGACCTGCGGCGCGCTCTCGCCGCCATCGAGGGGAGTCTCACCGCCACGCTGCACTGCGAGCCCGACGACGACGTCGACGATCTCGTCGAGCTCCTCCAGCAGCGCGCGGGACGCGTGCTCTTCGCGGGCTGGCCCACGGGCGTGGCGGTCACGTGGTCGCAGCAGCACGGCGGGCCGTGGCCGGCGACGACCTCGCTGCACACCTCGGTGGGCGCGACGGCGATCCGCCGCTTCCTCCGCCCGGTGGTGTACCAGGATGCGCCGTCCCGGCTGCTGCCCCCGGCGCTGCGCGATGAGGCCCTCGCCGCGCTCCCGCATCGCCGCAACGGCGTCCTCCGCCTCCCCTGATCCGCGCCCCCTCCTCCCGCCCCCTTCGCCGAAAGTGCACCGTGTCGCCGAGCCGGCACCGAATTCGGTGCACTCTCGGCGAACCCGAGCACTCTCGGCGACGCGTGGGGGCGGGCGACGTGGGGGAGGGGGCGGGGGTGGGGGTCAGGCCTCGCGGGTGATCGTCACCTTCACGCGGAGCTGGCTCTTGAAGGGGCCGGCGTAGACGCCGCGCAGGGGCGGCACGTCGTTGTAGTCGCGGCCGCGGCCGACCAGCACGTGGCGGTCGCCGATCTCGATGTTGTTGGTGGGATCGAAGCCCTGCCAGTCGCCGGCGAACCATTCCACCCACGCGTGCGATTCGCCGGTGACGGCCTCGCCCACCTCGGCGTGCGGGCGCGGATGCAGGTATCCCGAGACGTAGCGCGCCGGGATGCCGACCTCGCGCAACGCTCCGAGGGTGACGTGCGCGATGTCCTGGCAGACGCCCTTGCGAGCCTCCCACGCCTCCGACGCAGTCGAGTGGACGCCCGTCACGCCGTGCATGTACTCGACGGCGTCGCCGATGGCCTCGGCGATCGCGTGGGCCGCGCGGCCGGGGTGATCGTGCTGCGCCGCGACGGAGCGGGCGATCTCGGCGACCTCGGGATGCGGGCGCGTGCGGCCGGTCTGCACCAGCTGTTCGACGGTGCCGATCGAGCGTGCCGCCTCGGCGGCGAGCGCGTCCCACGACAGGTCGACGTGGCGCAGCGGCCGCGCGCGCACCTCGACCAGCGACCGCGCCGTGATCGTCAGGGCCGCGTGCGGCGAGAGCACGTCGAAGGCGCTCACGCGCGTGCCGAAGTAGTCGACGTACTGATTCACCGTGGTCGACGGATCGATCTCCAGCGAGGAGCTGAGGACGAACTGGCTGTCGGTGGAGTTCGGCAGCATCCGCGCCTCGTTGTACGACGCCGACACGTCGCCCTGGTACGAGAAGCCGGTCTGGTGTTCGATCCGCAGCCGCTTCACGAGATCTCCCCGATCCAGCTGGGCTCGGCCTGGGTCGGGAAGAACCGCGAGCGGATGGCCTCGGATGCTTCGCGCGTGACCTTCTGCACGCGCTGCATGTGCTCCGGCAGCTCGCCGAGGATCTCGCTGATCGGGCGGTACTCCAGGTCGTTGCGGATCTGACCGAGGGCGCGCAGCACGGTGTTGGAGTGTCCCACGCGGTCGGCCCGGGGATCGATGGCGCTCATGCAGTCCTCCGCGCGCGAGATCGAGTAGATGATCGACCGGGGGAAGAGGCGATCCAGCAGCAGGAACTCGGCGGCGTTGCGGGCGCTCGGCATGCCGCGGTAGGTGCGCAGGTACGCCTCGTAGGCGCCGCACGAGCGCAGGATGGTCGTCCACGAGGGCCCGGATGCTTCGGTGAGCGACCGCGTGGCCAGCAGCCGCGCGGTCATGTCGGTGCGCTCGATGCTCCGGCCCAGTGTGAAGAACTGCCACGCCTCGTCCCGGCTCGTGGAGGAGTCGACGATGCCGACGGCCAGGGCCGCGCGCTCGCGCACCCACTGGAAGAACTCGTGCACCTTGTCGGTCTGCAGCCGCCGCGGCATCCGGGAGTTGGTGGTGTTGAGCGTCTCCCACAGCTCGGTGGAGACGATCTCGCGCGCGCGCCGCGCGTTCTCGCGCGCGGCGGTGAGGGCATAGGCGATGCTCGCGGGGTTCATGCGGTCCACCGCGAGGCGCTGCAGCACGTCGCCGCGCCGGACGCTGTCGCCGGCGTCGGGAGGGAGCGACCCCATGACGCTCAGCAGCGACCGGCACGCGGTGTCCTCATCGATCCACGGGTCTTCCAGCAGCAGCTGCAGGTGCACGTCGAGGATGCGGGCGGTACCGTCGCTGCGCTCGATGTAGCGCCCGATCCAGAACAGCGATTCGGCGATGCGGCTCAGCATGAGCCGACCTTCCGGTCGCCGAGCCGGTCGCCGGGACGGGAGCGCGCCTGCTGCTGTTGCTGCTGCTCGGCCTGCGGGCCGTGCTCCTGCGGCCCGTCGGACTGCTGCTGCTGCTCCTGCTGCTCGGTGCGCCCACGCGGGGCGTCGTGGGGCGAGTGCGTGGGCTCGGGCTGGTCGTCGTAGATGATCGGGATGGCCTCGGTGACGGCGGCGGCCTGGTCGGCCACGAGGCCGGCGAGGCCCTGCCCCTGCCCGTACTCGACGTGGGAGGGCGCCGCGCCGCCGACGATCCAGGTGTCCTTCGATCCGCCGCCCTGGCTGGAGTTGACCACGAGCTGGCCCTCAGGGAGCGCGACGCGCGTGAGCCCGCCCGGCAGCACCCACACGTCGTCGCCGTCGTTCACGGCGAAGGGGCGGAGGTCGGCGTGGCGGGGGCGCATGCCGTCCTCCACGAGGGTGGGGATCGTGGAGAGCATCACCACGGGCTGCGCGATCCACCCCCGAGGGTCGGCGATGAGCCGGCGGCGGAGGTTCTCCAGCTCCGACGGCGACGCATCGGGCCCGACGACCAGGCCTTTGCCGCCCGACCCGTCGACGGGCTTGACGACGAGCTCGTCGAGCCGGTCGAGCACCTCCTCGAGCGCGCCCGGATCCTCCAGACGCCAGGTGTCCACGTTCTTGAGGATCGGCTCCTCGGCGAGGTAGTACCGGATGAGGTCGGGGACGTAGGTGTAGAGCAGCTTGTCGTCGGCGACGCCGTTGCCCACCGCGTTGGCGATGGTGACGTTGCCCAGGCGCGCGGCGAGCATGAGGCCCGGAGCGCCGAGCATCGAGTCGGCGCGGAACTGCAGCGGATCGAGGAAGTCGTCGTCGACGCGGCGATAGATGACGTCGACGCGCTGGGGGCCGCGGGTGGTGCGCATGAACACCTTGCCGCCCACGCACAGCAGGTCGCGCCCCTCGACCAGCTCGACGCCCATCAGGCGCGCGAGCAGGGTGTGCTCAAAGTAGGCGGAGTTGTAGACGCCCGGCGTGAGCACGACGACGTTGGGGTCGTCGATGCCGCCGGGGGCGGAGGCGCGCAGGGCCGCGAGCAGCTTGTTGGGGTAATCGCCCACCGGACGCACCCGCATGGAGACGAACAGCTCGGGCAGGGTCTGCGCCATCACCCGGCGGTTGGAGATGACGTAGCTCACGCCCGAGGGGACGCGCACGTTGTCCTCGAGCACGCGCATCTCACCGTGCTCGTCGCGGATGAGGTCGATCCCCGACACCTGGATGCGCACGCCGTTGGCGCTGTGGATGCCGGCGGCCTGGCGGTAGAAGTACTGCGACGAGGCGATCAGGCCCGCCGGCAGCACGCCGTCGCGCACCACGTGCTGGCTGCCGTACGCGTCGTCGAGGAATGCCTCGAGGGCCCGCACCCGCTGCTTGACGCCGGCTTCGATGTGCGACCACTCGTCGAAGTCGATGATGCGCGGCACGGCATCCAGCGGGAAGGGCCGCTCCTCGCCTGCGAAGTCGAACGTCACGCCCTGGGCGAGATACGAGCTGGCCAGGGAATCGGTCCGCCCGCGCAGCTCCTCCTGCGTCATCTGCGCCAGGGTGCGGTACAGCTCACGGTAGGCCGCGCGCGACTCCGCCGAATCGCCCGGGTGCGACGGGGCGCCGAACATCTCGTCGTAGGCGGGCACGCCCGACGCGGTCTTGCGCGGCGCCAATGTGGAACCGTAGCCGTCGAACAGGTCGCCCATGACCCGAGCCTACTGGGGGCACATTGCGGGCGCGTTTCCCCTGGTCCGGGGCGGTGCGGATGCGGTAGGCGCGGCGCCGTCCGCGGCATCCGCAGTAGGGTGCCCCCATGCGCGTGCTCGTCACCAGTTCCCGCAACACCTTCGCCCTCGACATCGTGCGCAAGCTCGGGAGCCTCGGGCACGCGGTGTACGCGTGCGACACCTACGACGGCGCGGTGGGCAGCCATTCGTCCTACCTGACCGGGCATTTCACGACCCCGTCGCCGCGCTTCCAGACCGACGCGTTCGTCGCGGCGATCGTCGAGGCCGTCCGGCGGTGGGACATCGAGCTGATCATCCCGTCGTTCGAGGAGGTCTTCTACCTCGCCGCCCGCGTGGCCGACCTCCCGGCCGGCGTGCGGCTGTACGCCGGGTCGTTCGCCGACCTCGCACGGCTGCACGACAAGGCGAGCTTCCAGCGCCTGGCGGCCGAGGCGGGCGTACCGATCCCGGAGACCGTCGTGGCCACGAGTCCTGCCGAGCTGCGCGAGGCGATCGCCCGCTATCCGCGCTACTTCGCGCGGGCGGCCTTCTCGCGCGGCGGCGTGGGGCTCCTCACCAACACCGGTCCGCTCGCAGGGAAGACCCCGATCGACGCGTGCGTGCCCACGCCCGAGCAGCCGTGGCTCGTGCAGCCCTTCGTCGACGGGCCGATGGTCTGTTCCTACAGCACGATCGTCGACGGCCGCGTCACGGGGCACTGCACCTACCGCGCGCCCGAGCAGTGGAAGCACAGCACCGGCATCGCGTTCCTCGCGGTGGACAGCACCGACACCCTCGCCTACGCGCAGCAGATCGTCGACGCGCTCGACCCCGGCTTCACCGGCCAGCTGTCCTTCGACTTCGTCGACACCGGCGAGGGTCTGGACATCATCGAGTGCAACCCCCGCCCGACCAACGGAGTGATCCTCCTCGGCGCGGAGGAGTTCGCGCGGGCACTGGTGGGCGAGGTCGACGAGCCGGTGGTCGTCGCCCCGGGCACGGAGCGCCAGATCACCCTCGCGGTGCTCGCCGACTGCTTCGCCGAGCCGCTCTCGCACCTCCCCCAGTCCCTCCACGACCTCCTGCACGTGCGCGACGTGGACAGCGGATGGCACGACAGCCTCGCGATGCTGTGGAGCCCGGCGACCATCGTGCACGGCGCGAAGATCGAGCACGGCTCGCGCACCGAGATCCTCGCCGCCCTCGGCGACGACATCGTGTGGAACGGTGAACCGGTGCCCGGGATGACCGCCGCCGACGCGGCGATCCTCGCCGACGTGCACGCCGGTCGCCGCTGACGGCGGCTCAGCCGCCGGCCACGGCGTCCAGGCGCGCGAGTGCACGGATCGCGGCCGGGAGGCGCGCGGAGAGCCCGCGCCGGGGAAGCCGCTCCAGCGCCGGCTCGTCACCCGGCAGGAGGTGCGCCTGCCCGCGGACGAGGCGGCGCGTGGCGTTCAGCAGCGCGAGCGGGTGCGTGTCGAGCGCGCTGTGACCGTTGCGGATGCGGACGAGCACGCCCGCGCGCGCCGTGCCCGCCACGCGCTCGGCGATCGCAGACGGAGTACGGAGGTCCCGGTCGCCGCTGAGGACGACCAGGGGCCAGGGGAAGCCGGGGGTGCGGGCGGGGAGATCGTAGGGCTCGCCCGCGAAGGCCGGGAAGCGCGCGGCGAGGGGTGCGTACGTGAGCGCGGGGTCCAGCGGCAGCCCGTCGGGCGGGGCGCCGTAGTGCAGCTCGCGGAACGCGATCGTGCCGACGAGGTCGAACTCGTACACCCCCGGGATGCGGGCGATCTCGGCGCCGCGCGTCGCGTAGGCGGACAGCGCCCGCCAGGCCAGGCCCGGTCCGCGCCGCACGCGGTGCCGGAGCATCCGGGCGGTGAGCGCCGGACCGTCCAGCTCGTAGGCCGCACGCACGACGTCCAGGAGCACGCGCTGGTCGGCCCCGGCCGCCGCGAGCGCACGCACGTCGCGCGCGATCGCGTCGCCGGCATCCCACAGCACCGCGCGCACGCGCGCGCTCGAGGGAGAGGTCGGCGGTGGCCTGCAGCGCCGAGTCCAGCAGCATCCCCGCCACGCGGTCGGGGTGGCGCACGCCGAATCCCGCGGCGAGGTAGCTGCCGTAGGAGGACCCGACCACGAACGCCTGCGCGACGCGCTCGTGGTCCAGGACCGCGGCGAGGTCGTCGAGCACCTCGGTCACACGCATCGCCGAGGCGGGCAGCGCGCGTCCGGCGAGGTCGGTGCGCGAGCGCCCGATGCCGCGGTGCTCGACCATGAGGAGGTCGAGCCCGCCCTGCGCCGCCCACCGCCGCAGGGGACGGTAGGGGCGTACCGCAGCCAGGCCGGGGCCGCCCGGGATCACCACCGCCGGGGTCGCCGTCGGCGGGCCCGAGCGCACGTACGTCAGGTCGAACGCCGGCGAGACGGCCGTCGCCGGTCGCCGGACCGTCCGTACCCGCTCGTCCACCCGGCCAGTCTGCCGCGCTCCGGCGCCGCCGGGGTGCTCAGCCGCGCAGCACGTGGACGAGCTGCTCGACCGCCCAGTCGAGCTCGGTGGCGCGGATCACCAGCGGCGGGGCGATGCGGATCGTCTGGCCGTGGGTGTCCTTGACCAGGACGCCGCGCGCGAGGAGACGCTCGGCGATCTCGCGGCCGGTCCCGGCGGCGGGGTCGATGTCGACCCCCGCCCACAGGCCCGCCACCCGCACGGCCGTGACGCCGTCGCCGACGAGGGCCGCCAGGCGCTTCTCGAGGTGCGCCCCGAGGGTCGCCGCACGCGTCTGGAACTCCCCGGACGCGAGCATCTCCACCACGCGCAGTCCCACCGCCGTCGCGAGCGGATTCCCGCCGAAGGTGGAGCCGTGCTCACCGGGACGGATGACCCCGAGCACGTCGCGATCGGCCACGACGGCCGACAGCGGCAGGATGCCGCCGCCCAGGGCCTTGCCGAGGAGATAGACGTCGGGCACCACGCCCTCGCGGTCGCACGCGAAGGTCGCCCCCACGCGCCCGAGGCCCGACTGGATCTCGTCGGCGATGAAGAGCACGTTCTCCCGCGTGCAGATCTCCCGCACCGCGCGGAGGTACCCCTCCGGCGGGATGACCACGCCCGCCTCGCCCTGGATCGGCTCGATCAGGACGGCGGCAGTGTTCTCGTCGATCGCGGCCTCGATGGCGGCGGCGTCGCCGAAGGGCACGTGCGCGAAGCCCGGCGCGAAGGGGCCGAAGCCCTCGCGCGCGGTGGGATCGTCGCTGAAGCCGACGATCGTCGTGGTGCGCCCGTGGAAGTTGCCGTCGGCCACGACGATGCGCGCGGCGTCCGCGGGGATCCCCTTCACGCGGTAGCCCCACGCCCGCGCCACCTTGATGCCGGTCTCCACCGCCTCCGCGCCGGTGTTCATCGGAAGCACCAGCTCCTTGCCGCACAGCTGCGCCAACGCGGCTGCGAACGGACCGAGACGGTCGTTGTGATAGGCCCGGCTGGTGAGGGTCAGCCGGTTCAGCTGCTCCCCCGCGGCGGCCAGGAGCGCCGGATGCCCGTGGCCGAAGTTCAGCGCCGAGTAGGCCGACAGCAGGTCGAGGTAGCGCTTGCCCTCGACGTCGGTCACCCACGAGCCCTCGCCGCGGGAGATCACCACAGGCAGCGGCGCGTAGTTGGCGGCGACGTGCTCGGCCTCACCGGCGATGACGCGGACGGTGGTGGTGTCGGCGGAGACGCTCATCGCGCACCGCCGCGCAGCTCCAGCGTGCAGCACTTGATGCCCCCGCCGCCGAGCAGCAGCTCGGAGAGGTCCACGAGCACCGGAGTGTACCCGCGCTCCCGAAGCTGCGCCTCGAATCCCCGGGCTCGCGGCGAGATGAGGACATTGCGGCCGTCGCTGGCGGAGTTCAGGCCGAACACCGCGCCGTCGGCATCCGACACCTCGATGGCGTCGGGATAGCGCTCGCGCAGGATCGCCTGGCTGCGCTCGTCGAACGCCCCCGGGAGGTAGGCGATGGTGGCGCGTTCGACGCCCGGTGTCCCGGTACCCGCGGCGTGGCCCTGCACCGGGTCGAGCACCGCGATCGCGGTGTCGAGGTGGTAGAAGCGCGGATCGACGAGCGTGAGCGAGACCACCTCACGGCCGAACACGTCGCCGACCTCGCGATGGCTGTCGCCGGTGGAGCGGAAGCCGGTGCCGGCGAGGATCGTGTCGCCCACCAGCAGGAAGTCGCCCTCGCCCTCGTTGACCTCCGCGGGCTCGACGACCTCGAACCCGTTCTCGCGGAACCAGTCCATGAACGCCGGGGCCTCGGGGATGCGCTCGGCGAAGCGGAACTTCGCGCCGTACGCGACGCCGTCGATGACGAATCCGCCGTTGGCGGTGTAGACCATGTCGGGCAGGCCAGGGAGCGGGTCGATCAGCTCGACCTCGTGCCCCAGCGCGAGGTACGTGTCGTACAGGGTCTGCCACTGGCGCAGCGCCTTGGCGGTGTCGGTGGGCCGGGTCGGCTCCATCCACGGATTGATGCTGTAGCTGACGGTGAAGTGCTCCGGCCGGCACATCAGGTACCGGCGGTGGTGCGCCGCCCGCTCGGCGATGCCGTCGGGGGCGGGGGACTCGTGCGTGGACATACGGCTCCTCGGGTGAACGCGCGGCGGACGCTGTCCTGAGGCCCGGCGGAGCTGGGTGAAGCCGACGATCCGGGCACGCCGAGGCCTATTGTGCCACGCCCGCCGCGATACCGGTGGGGACGACGTGACCATCGCGCAGCTCGATCACCCGGTCGGCGCGGGCGACCAGCAGCGGATCGTGCGTGGCCACGACCGCCGCGATGCCGCGCCCGTGGACGAGGTCGACGAGGAGGTCCATGATCGTGCCGGCCGTGCGCGAATCCAGCTGCCCGGTCGGCTCGTCGGCGATGAGCACCCGCGGGTCGGGGGCGATCGCGCGGGCGATGCCCACGCGCTGCTGCTGGCCGCCGGAGAGCTCCCCCGGGCGCTGGTCGGCGTGGTCGGTGAGCCCCACGAGCCGGAGCGCCTCGGCCACCCGCGCGTCGCGCTCGGCAGGTGCGACGCGCGCGATCCGCAGCGGCACCTCGACGTTCTCGGCCGCGGAGAGGATGGGGATGAGACCGAACTCCTGGAAGATCACACCCAGGCGGTCGCGACGGATCGCGGTGACCTCGTCGTCGCCGAGTCCTGAGATCTCCGCGTCGCCGATCCACGCCCTGCCCGAGGTGGGACGGTCCAGCCCCGCGAGCAGGTTCAAGAGCGTGGACTTCCCGGCCCCCGACGGGCCGCGCACGACCACCAGCTCGCCCGCGGCGACCTGGATGTCGACGTCGACGCACGCGTGCACGTCGCCCGCGGCGGAGGAGAAGGTGCGGCTGAGGCGGTCGCCGCGGAGGGCGAGGGAGGGGGTCACGACTGCTCCTCGGTGTCGGTGTTCTGTCCGGGCCACACGCCCACGTGATCGCTCTCCAGCGCGAGCCGCACGCGGTCGCGCAGCTCCAGCGCGGCGACGAAATCGTCGGGCAGCTGCAGGCGTCCCACGCGATCGAGCACCGCGTACTCCTGGGCGACATGCTCCTCGGCGCCGTGCTCGTCGGTGCGGGTGGAGCGCAGCACCTCGGTCGAGGTGCGTCCGTCGCGGATCTGCACGGTGCGGGCGACATGGCCCGAC
Organism: uncultured Microbacterium sp.; assembly: GCA_964496445.1. Classification (GTDB taxonomy): domain Bacteria; phylum Actinomycetota; class Actinomycetes; order Actinomycetales; family Microbacteriaceae; genus Microbacterium. Next base: position 92,778 of record CAZBZR010000001.1, on the reverse strand, counting down.
ACGGCAGGGTCGTGCGTGACGATGAGCACCGTGACGCCGGTCTCGCGGTTCACCTGGCGCATCGCCTCCAGCACCGCGGCGCCGGCCTCCTCGTCGAGCTGCCCGGTGGGCTCGTCCGCCAGCAGTACCCGCGGCCGGTTCGCGATGCCCACGGCGATCGCGACGCGCTGCTGCTGACCGCCCGACATCTCCGCCGGCGTGCGCGCGGCGCAGTCGGAGACCTCCAGCAGGTCCAGCAGCTCCGCCACGCGGGCGCTGCGCGCCGCCCCCCGCGTGGCGCCCGCGATCGCGAGGGCGGCGGCGACGTTCTCGGCGGCGGTGAGATACGGGATGAGGTTGCGGGCGGTCTGCTGCCACACGAACCCCACGCTCCCCCGCCGGAAGGCGACCCGCTCCTTCTCCTTCATCGTGAGCAAGTCGTGGCCCGCGACCCAGGCCACGCCGGCGGTGGGGGTGTCCAGGCTCGACAGGATGGACAGGAGCGTCGACTTGCCCGATCCGGACGCGCCGACGACGGCGACGAGCTCGCCGCGGTCGACGCGGAGGTTCAGCCCCTGCAGGGCCTGCACCTCCACGCCGGGACCGCTGCGGGAGGGCACCTTGAAGATGCGCACGAGATCCAGGCACAGGATGTCGGCGTCCGGCGCGGTGGCGAGGGCCATGGTGATCCTTTCTGTCATCCTGCCGCCGTCGTGCTGAGCACGGCGGCGGCTGAGGAACGTCGGGTGACGGCATCCGCGACGGCGGTGAGGGCCGCCGCGAGGACCGTGAATCCGCCGAGGCTCAGCACGAGCACGAGCGCGTCGATCGTGTAGGGGGGCGCCACGGGCGACCCGGTGAAGGGGCGGAGGTCGACGGCGGCGAGGACCAGCACGGGCAGCACGGCCCCCACCGCGAGGCCGCCGGCCAGGGCGGCGAGCGCCGGCGGCACGATCTCCCACGCGCGCAACGCCCTGCCGGCGCGGCGCGGGGCCCCCAGCGCCTGCAGCAGCGAAGCCAGACGCTGACGGTGGGGGCCGGCCAGCGCGAGGGTCAGGAGCACGGCGAGGGCACCCAGCACGGCGCCGCCCGCCGTGGCGGCGATCAGCGCCGCGCGCAGCGCCACCGCGGCCGGCCCGCTCTCCAGCTGTGCGACGAGGTCGCCGACGGTGTCGATGCGGGCGGTGGGGAGCCGGTCGCGCAGCTCGGTGCGCACGACCGCGGGGTCAACGCCCTCGGCGGCGCGCACGAGCACGAGCCGGGAGACGCCGTCGGTGCCGTCGAGCTCGTCGGTGTGGGAGGCGTCGGCGATGATCCAGTTCTGCCGGGAGTTCAGCGGCGTCTGGGCGGATGCCACGCCCACCACCGTCACCGGCACGCCGGAGATCTCCACCTCGGCGTCGCCGATGTCGGCGCCCAGCGCCCCCGACACGACGACCGGGATGCGCCCGTCGACCAGCTGCGCGAGGTCGGCGCCCGCGGGCAGGATGCCGGGGCCGTCGCCCTGCACCTCGCGGAGATGCTCATCGGCCACGTGCAGCGACGCTCGCCGCGACTGGCCGTCGATCTCGATCTCCACGGGCTGCGCCCCGGAGACGGCGGCGGCGGAGGCCACCCCCGGGGTCGCGCGGACCTCCTCGACATCGGCCGCGCCGAACAGCACCGAGGTGATCCTCACGTCCGCCCCCGCCTGACCGGCGGCGGAGGAGCGGATGCCGCTCTGCAGGGTCGACAGGAGCACGCCGGACGACGTCGCCACCGCGACGCCGACGAGGAGCGCGAGGACGGGGATGAGCCCGAGGGCGGGCTCGCGCAGCGCCCGCGCGGAGCCGAGGAACGCACCGAGGCCGGGCCCGCGCCGCGCCCGCCGGAGCATCGCGCTCAACGGCAGCGGGTACAGCCGGAGCGTGAGGAGCGCACCGGCGAGCGCGACCAGCAGCGGGGTGATCGCGAGGAGCGGATCCACCCCCGACAGCGTGTAGCCCCGCGTGAACAGCAGCCCGACCGCGACGGCGGCGAGGACCAGCAGCGCACCCTCGACGACGGCGCGCAGGCGCCCACCGCGTCCGAGGTCGGCGCGTCCCGCGCCCTCCATGGCGCCGCGGGCGAGGACGCCCAGAATGGCGGCGGGCACAAGCGCGACCAGCGCCGGTGCGATCAGCAGCGCGGGAGCGGGCTCTGCCCGGGTGAGCAGCAGCACGAGGGCGACGCCGGCCGCGGCCGGCAGCACGCCGAGGAGGAGGCCTTCGGCCGCGAGCACCCCGGTCACCTGCGGGACGGATGCCCCGCGCGCCGACAGCAGGCGCAGCACGGCGCGACGGCGCTCGACGATGAGACGGCACGCGAGGAGGATCACGAGGACCCCCACCCCCAGCGGGCCGGAGGCGATCATCGCGAGGATCGCCTGAGTGGCGCGCGACTGCGCAAGCGCCGCGCCGATGGTGTCGGCGGCGTCGGTGCGCAGGCGCAGCGACGCGATGCCCTGCGCGCCCCCCGGCGATCCCTCGACGGGGCGGGCGGTGGCGGAGAACTTCCGCAGCGCGGCCTCGATGGCCGCGGCGTCACCGTCGGCGACGCCCGCGGTGTCCAGCGGGTACCACGCGGTCGTCTCCAACCGGCCGGGCAAGGCCCATACCGCGGCGAGGGCGGACGGGTCGGCGATGCCGGTGCCGGTGATCAGCGGCGGTGCATTGCCGTCGTCGATGATGAACGGATCGAGCACCGACCGCACGTGCTGCCAGTAGGGATCCGCCGGGTCGTCGGCCTCCCAGATGCCCGAGAGCCGCCACGAGTTCAGCCGCTCGCCGGGCTGTCCCCACGCCGTGCGCGTCTGGCCCACCTCCCAGTGCATGCGCTCGGCCGTCTCGGCGGACATCGCGAAATCCAGCGCGTCGACGCCGGTGATGCCGGCGGAGTCGGCGGTGAAGTCGACCGCGGCGGGCCAGTCCCCGGCTACGAGGTGCGCCCGGTCGGTGAAGTCGGGGTCGAATCCGACCGTGATGCGGTGACGGGCGTCGGGCGGATCCTGTCCCGGCGGATAGTCGAGCCAGATCTCCTGAGACCGGGCGAAGCGCTGCGCCGGGGCGAGCAGCTCCGGCAGCGGCGCGGGGGCGGCGCTGCGGAACTGCGCCAGCGCCCCGTCGAACGGACCCCAGATCTCCTCGGCGGGGGCCGCACGCCCCGCGGCGAACGGCTCGCTGTAGGGCACCCCCTGCGCGACGGCCGTGACGTCGGCCTCATTGGGGCTGATCCGCGAGAGCTGGTCGCGCACGGTGGCAGACTGCATCGCCCCGGCGGCCACCGGCGCGGCGGTGACGAGGGCGGCGAGGAGGCACAGCAGGAGGGCGACGAGGGCGGCCGGTCCGCGTCCGGCCGAGAAGTGGCGGAGGACGAGGCCCGTGGTGGCGGCGCGGCGGCTCATCGGTCTTCCTCCACGAGAACGGCTCCGGCGACGCTTCTGCGTACGCCGACGTCGACGGCGAGCACGAGCAGTGCGACGCCGGCGATCGCGGTCCCGAGACCGGCGATGAGGACCACCGGCTCGAACGCGAGCGGCGCGGTGACGGCCGCCCGCAGGCCGGGAGCGGCCGCGCGCGAGAGATCGGGGACGAGGAGGGCTGCGGCCAGCGCCCCGGCCCCGGCGCCGGCGAGCAGGGCGAAGCCGGCCGCCGCGGCGAGCTCGGCCGCGCGCATGCGCGCCTGGGCCGCGGCGGTCACCCCGACCGCGCGCAGCACCGCGAGCTCGCCCCGACGCTCACGCGCGAAGACCTGGATGCTGGCGAGCGCGGCCAGGAGCGAGAGCACCACGGCGGCGCCGGTGGCGATCCACCAGGCCGGGATCAGCGCCGCCGCGACCTCGGTCGCCGCATCCGGCGCCGACGTGTGCACGGGGTGACCGTCGGAGACCGCGGCGACGCGATCGGCCAGGCGAGGCGATCCGGAGGCCCAGACCGAGTCGGCGACGAGGGCCGCGGGGCTCCGCCGCAGCATGTCGGCCTGCACCGCATCCAGTGCGGCCAACGCGGCGAACGCGGAGTGGGAGCCGGGCACGGCGGCGACGGTGCCGGCCACCTCGAACATGCCCGATCGGCCCGACCCGCCGTAGCGCAGCTGCACGGCGTCGCCCTCCGACAGCCCGAGCCGCTCGGCGAGCACGTCCGTGAGGACCACGCGGGGCGGCGCGTCGCCGGCGGGAGGATCGGCGAGCCACACCTGGGCCGCCTGCACGTCGCGGTCCAGCGCCGCGGTGCCGGAGATCGCCAGCGCCCCGATGCCGCCGACGCTCTCGACCTCGCCCACGCTGATCTCCGCGGTGCGCGAGGCGAGCGAGGCCCGCAGCTGGGCGGTGATCGCCAGGAGCCGCCACGGCGCGGCGCCGGCGGGGACGGCCGCCTCCTGGTCGAGCGCGATGGCGCCGTCGGCGCCGGCGTCCGAGGAGAGGGTGACGAAGCGGATGCGCTCGAGCGCGCCGTCGGCGCTGACCACCGTCGCGGTCACATCGAGCAGATCCGTGGCACGGTTGGGGGAGTCGACGACCACCCGCGCGCGCAGCGCCGTGGCCGCGCCGAGATCCAGGCCCGCGAGCGGCACGCCCACGGCGTCGCGGAGCGCGGCGGCGTCGATGCCGGTGGCGGGCGAGATGACCTCCGTCAGGGCGGCAGTGGGGAGCGCGACCATCTCGAGCGCGGTCGAGCCCGCCGTCATGGGCGTCTCCAGCACCGGCGCGGCCGCGTCGATCCCGTCGAGGCCGGCCACCTCGCTCACCAGCCCTGCGGAGAGGGGGTCATCGCCGAGGTCGATGCGCAGGTCGGCGCCGTTCTGCACCGCGGCGGAGGTGGCGACCAGCCTCGGCCAGGTCGCGGTGTAGGCGGCGGTCACGCTCACCAGCCCGGCGGCGAAGCCCACCAGGAGCACGGTGACCCCGGTGACCGGCAGTCGCCGGGCGACCTGTCGCGCCGGGAGGACGGGCGAGAGCCCCCGCCGTCGCGCCGCGAGGGCGGCGACGACCCGGGACAGGGGAGCGAAGACGGCGAGCACGAGCAGGGCCGCGGCCAGGAGCACCACCGGCGGGGCGATGGCGACGATCAGATCGGCGCTCTGCGCGCCGGCCGGGGCGGAGCGCAGCTGCCACAACGCGAACGCCGCGGCCAGCAGCACCAGGACGACGACGATCACGCCGGCGGCGCGGGCCACGCGCCCGGTGCGTGCGCCGCCGTCCGCGGGGCGCACCGCGGCCACCACGAGGCACGCGACGAGCACGAGGGCCTGCGCCCCGATCACCGCGGCGACGAGACCCACGCCGGTGGCTGCGACGGCGGTGCCGGCCAGAGCGACGGTCGTCGCCGCGGCGACGGCCGCGATAGCGGTGCCGGCTCCCACTCCCACGACGGTGACCGCGACCGCCTCCCCGACGGCCAGCGCGGCGGCCTGCCGTGCGGAGAGCCCGCGGGCGTGGGCGAAGCCGGTCTCGGGCAGGCGCGAGGTGGTGAGGAGGCGCGCCAGCTGCGTGACCGCGGTGGCGCCGAGGAGCACCACCACCAGGAGCGGCGCCGGCGCCGAGGCGAGCAGTACGCGGACGCCCGCCGCGGTGGTCTCGGGCGCATCCGAAGCCTCCGCCGCCGACACCGCGCCCGCCAGCCACAGCCCGAGGCCTGCGGTGGCGGCGACGGCCAGCGCGACGGCGGCAATGAGGGCCAGGAGCGTGCCGCGGCGCGCGCGGGCACGCGCCAGGACGAGGCGGCGGGTGGACGCCGTCAAGGGGGCAGAAGTCATGCGGTGCGCTTTCGATCCGGGGGGACATCGATGACGCTAGGCCTGCGGTGTGACGCGGATGTTGCCGGTATCTCTGCGCGGGCTATGCGGCACCTCCGTGCCCGTGACGACCACTTTTCCTACGGTATGCCCGGCCTCGACGCTCGCCAGCGCGGCACGCGCATCGGCCAGCGACCAGGTCTTTTCCACCACCGGGGTCACCCTGCCCGCCGCCGCCCGCCGCATCAGGTCGGCCGTGAACTCCGGCGCCACGATCGAGGTGACGAAGCGGATGCGGCCGCGCCGCACCGCGGCGCGCAGCATCCGGGGCACCGGTCCCCACACCGCGTGCCCGTCGCCACCGACGACGACCGTCCGCCCACCCGGTCGCAGCAGCCGGGCGATGCTCGCCAGCGGCGGCTCGCCGGCGATGTCGATGACGGCGTCGAACGACGCCGCCGGAAGGTCCTGCAGCGGCGTGGTGCGGTAGTCGACGGTGCGCGCCGCGCCCTGCGCGCGCAGGATCTGCTCCGCGCGGGCACCGCACGTCGCCCACACCTCGGCGCCGCGGTCGGCGGCCAGCTGCACGGTGAGGGTGCCCACCCCGCCGCCGGCACCCAGAACGAGGATGCGCTGACCCGCGCGCACGCGGGCCGCCTCCAGGGCGGCGACCGCGGTGCATCCGGCCACGGGGAGGCACGCGGCGGCGGCGGGCGTCACGGCATCCGGCCGCCGCACGAGCCGCGAGGCACGGATGGCCACATAGTCGGCGAGGGTCTCCGTGCCCGCGCCCACCACCTCGTCGCCGACCGCGAGGTCGCCGACCCCCGCGCCGACGGCGACGACGGTGCCGGCCAGGTCCATCCCGCGGCCGCGCACGCGCGGCCGGCGGAGCCCGAAGAACAGCCGCACGAGGCGCGGCTCGCCGCGCATGAGGTGGATGTCGCCGGCATTCAGCGACACCGCGCGCATCCGCACGATCACCTCCCGCGAGCGCGGGGCCGGCACCGGCACGGTCTCGGGCGCGACGGCCTCGGCGGTGCCGTAGCGGTGCTGCCGCCACACCGTCATGGTGGGCGGAAGGGCGGGCGGGACGGTCATCTCAGTCCTCCGGATAGGTGAAGACCTCGTCCAGAGGCCGGTCGAGGGCGCGGGCGATGCGGAAGGCCAGCTCGAGGGTCGGGGAGTACTTCCCCTGCTCGATGGCCAGCAGGGTCTGGCGGGTGACGCCGATGCGGGCGGCGAGCTCGGCCTGCGTCATGTCGCCGACCGCGGCTCGGAGCGCACGGATGTCATTGCTCACGCGCGTGGGCTTGACCATCAGACGAGCCCCCGTCGGTAGGCGATCGCACGCGCCGCGCCCCCGACGAGCGCGTCGAGGGCGAAGCCGAAGAAGACGGCGTTGGCGATCCAGAACACCGGCGCTGCCACCGCGCACAAGAGGATCGCGCCGAGACCGCCGATGACCGAGAAGGCACGGCCCACGCGGTCCCCCATGCGCGCGATGTCGCGGTCGCGCTCATCGGAGGCCGCGGCGCCGGCGCGATCGCGCACCCCCGCGAGGATCCCCCACAGGATGCTGACGAGGATGCTCACGCCGATCCCGCCGCCGATCGCCCACAGCATGAGCGGCACCCAGTCCACGTCGGCGAGGGGACCGCCGCCGGCCTGCTGCAGCACCGAGACGACGTAGAACCCGAGCGCCGCGAGTGTGACGACCAGCTGGACCCAGGTGTTGCGTTCCTCGTAGACCATGACATCCCCCATGTAAAGAATTGTTTACATGAGAAGGCTGGCACCGCCGCGTCGGTGTGTCAAGAATTCTTTACACGGTTCAGATGACGTCAGCACTCCACGCATCGGGATTGCCGTAGCGGTGCGCCGTGATCGTGACGGACTGCTCGTGCAGGAACGGCAGCAGCTCCAGCCGCCCGGCCGTGGTGACCTCGTCGGCGTAGACGGCGAGGTCGGGGTCGCCCGCGGTGGCCTCGGCGAGGTCGCGCGCGAGGGCGGCGACGGTGCCCGCAGCACCCACCAGGCGCACGCGCCCCGGACGGCCCGCAACCTCGGCCGGTGCGGCGCCGGCGAGGCGCTGCATCCACTCGGCGTCGCTCTCCACGAACACCGGCACGCCCAGGTCGCCGAGCGCCCGGCGCACCGGCGCAGGAAGGCCCACCGGCGCACTGAGCGAGAAGGACCCGCCGGCGCGGACGCCGGCCAGCGCCACCCGCAGCACCGCCTGCCACGGCGCATCCCCGGTAGCCCGCACCGCGACCTCGACGGGGCGGTAGCGCAGGAGGTTCCGCTCGACGCCGAGACGGGAGACGTCCTTGACGCGCCCGAACTCGCGGTCCCAGGCCAGGGCGTCGGCGAGCGCGCCGCGGCGGAGCCACTCGAACGCCTCGTAGTCCAGCGAGGACTGCGCGGCCTCGATGAGTCCGGTGATGCGCGAGTCCAGCCCGCGCAGGTGCAGCGTCGAGGACGCCGGGCCGCCCGCGGTGGCGCGCCATGAGCCGAGCCCGATGAGGTAGTTCGGGCCACCGGCCTTCGCGCCCGGTCCCACCGATGAGCGCTTCCAGCCGCCGAACGGCTGACGCTGCACGATCGCGCCGGTGATGCCACGGTTGACGTAGAGGTTCCCCGCCTGCACGCGCTCCAACCACAGCGCGAGGTCCTCGGGATGCTGCGTGTGCAGTCCGGCGGTCAAGCCGTAGGCGACCGCGTTCTGCATCTCGATGGCCTGCGCGAGCGAGGAGGCGTGCATCACGCCGAGCACCGGCCCGAAGAACTCCTCGCGGTGGAAGCGGGACCCCGCCACGACTCCGGTGCGGATCCCCGGCGTCCAGAACCGGCCGGCCGTCTCGGGCCCGAAGTCCAGCGGACGCGGCGGAACGAGCCACTTCTCGCCGTCATCGAGGGTCGTCAGTGCCCACTCGAGCTTGCCGCGGGGCGGCTCGATGAGCGGGCCCACCTCGCTCAGCGGATCGGCGGGGAGACCGATCCGCAGCGACGTGGTGGCGTCGACGAGCTGCTGCGCGAAGCGCCGTGAGCGGGCAACCGGCCCCACGAGGATCGCCAGCGACGCGGCCGAGCACTTCTGACCGCCGTGCCCGAAGGCGCTGCGCACGATGTCCGAGGCGGCGAGGTCCAGGTCGGCCGAGGGCATCACGACGATGGCGTTCTTGCCGCTGGTCTCGGCCAGCAGCGGCAGGTCGGGGCGCCACGAGCGGAAGAGCTGCGCGGTCTCCCATGACCCGGTGAGGATCACGCGGTCCACGTCCGGGTGCTCGATGAGAGTGCGGCCGAGGGCCCCTTCGTCGAGGTCGACCAGGGCGAGGACGTCCCGCGGCACGCCCGCCTCCCACAGCGCGTCGGCGATGACCGCGGCGCAGCGACGGGCCTGCGGCGCGGGCTTGAACACCACGCCCGAGCCTGCGGCGAGGGCGGCGAGCACGCCGCCGGCGGGGATGGCCAGCGGGAAGTTCCACGGCGGCGTGACGACGGTGACCCGGGCGGGCTGGAAGAGCGCACCCGGCACGCGGTCGAGCTCCCGCGCGGTGGCCGCGTAGTAGTTCGCGAAGTCGATCGCCTCGCTGACTTCGACATCCGCCTCGGCGAACACCTTGCCGGTCTCCGAGGCGGCGACCTCGATGAGGAGCCCCCGGCGGGCGGCGAGGATGCGGCCGGCGCGCTCGAGCACCGCCGCGCGCTCCCCGGCCGGCTGCGCCCCCCACGCGACCGCGGCGTCGCGGACACGGGCCACCGCGGCCGTCAGCGTGTCGGAGTCGTCCACGCGCGCCGCCGCGAGGGTGTCATCGCCGGCGGTGGAGGTCTCCACGCGCGCGAGGACGTCGGCGGCCCACGCGCGGTTGGCGGGCAGGGACGGATCGGAGTCGGCCGCGTTGCGGAATCCCGGCGCGCCCACCGCCGCCGCATCGGTCTCACGGGCGGAGTACACCGCCGTCTCCACGAAGGCCTCGCCGCCGAAGAGCACGCGGGCGGGGTCGTCCTCCGACGCCGCCCCGCGCGCAATGCCCAGCACCGCCTGCGTCAGCGCGTCGTCGGGGGCGGGGTCGCGGAGGAGGCGCGGCGCATCCGGCGGGACCTCGCCGCTGCGCTCCTGCGCCCGGCGCGGACCGATCGGCAGTGCGGGGTCGGTCGCGCGCCCGACCGAGGCGAGGAACCGGTCGCGTTCCCGATCGAACAGGGCGGGGTCATCGGCGAGGTCGAACGCCGCGGAGAGGAAGTTCTCCTCCGACGCGTTCTCCTCCAGGCGCCGCACGAGGTAGCTGATGGCCACGTCGAACTCGTCGGGGCGCACCACCGGCACGTACAGGAGCACGTGGCCCACCTCGCGGGTGACGGCGGCGACCTGGCCCTGGGCCATGCCGAGCAGCATCTCGAACTCGACGCGGTCGCGCACGCCGCGCTCGCCGGCGAGCAGCCACGCGTAGGCGACGTCGAAGAGGTTGTGCCCGGCGATCCCGACCCGGACCGCGCCGATCGAGTCGGGGCGCAGCGCCTCATCCAGGCAGCGGAGGTAATTGGCGTCGGTGTCGAGCTTGGAGTCGTAGGTGGCCAGCGCCCAGCCGTGCACGATCGCGTCCACGCGCTCCATCGCGAGGTTGGCGCCCTTGACCAGGCGCACCTTGATGCCCGAGCCGCCGGCAGCCACGCGCTGGCGGGCCCAGGCCGTCAGCTCCCGCAGCGCCGGGAGGGCGTCGGGAAGGTACGCCTGCAGCACGATCCCCGCCTCCAGTCCCTGAAGGCGCGGGTCTTCCAGCAGGCGGGTGAAGACCGCGATCGTGAGGTCGAGATCGCGGTACTCCTCCATGTCGAGGTTGACGAAGGTGCCGTCGGCCGCCGCGCTCAGGTACAGCGGCAGCAGGCGCTCGACGACACGGTCGACCATGTCGTCGAAGGCCCACAGCGACAGGTGCGCGGCGATGGCCGAGACTTTCACCGACACGTAGTCGACGTCGGGCCGGCGGATGAGGTCGTGGATGCCCGCGAGCCGACGCGCTGCCTCCTTCTCGCCGAGGACCGCCTCCCCGAGGAGATTGAGGTTCAGGCGCGCGCCGCCCGCGCGCAGCGTCTGCAGCGCCGCCCCCAGCTTGTCGGGACGCGCGTCCACGACGAGGTGCCCCACCATCTCGCGGAGGGCACGACGTGCGATCGGGACCACCGGGGAGGGCAGCACCGGCGCGACCGCGCCGCCCACGGCGACGGCGCCCTTGAGGTACCAGGGCAGGAACCCCGGGACCAGCGGCGCGATGCGGTGCAGCTGGGATGCCGCGGCCGTGAGGCTCTCGGGGCGCATCACGCCGTCGACGAAGCCGATCGTGAAGGGCAGCCCCTTCGGATCGCGCAGGACGCCGGCGAGCCGCTGGGCGGAGGGGTCGATGTTCTCCTCCGCCGCCTCCGCGACCCAGCGCGCGGCGAGCTGCACGGCACGATCGGCGAGGGACGACGGCGACGGATCAGCGACGGTCATGGTCTCAGCGTAAGCGGGCGGGGGCCGCCGGGACCGTCCGCGGCACACCCATCCACAGCGTCTGTCGGGACCGGATGCCGACGCCCTAGGCTGACGCCGTGGACGGCGGCACCCCCGGACCCTCGAGCCCGCCCGGCGCGGGCGAGGCGCCTGCGCCGCCCGCCGCGGCGGCAGGGAAGGCCGCGGCGCCCGCCGGCCGATTCGCGTGGGTGCGCACCGCGAGCGACCGGGTGCCGACGACGTGGTTCGCGGGGGTCGCCGTCGCACTGTTCCTCGCCGCGACGGCGGGCTTCGGCGGCCTGGCCGATGTGCCGGTGGCCGCCCTCCCGCAGCTCGCGGCCGGCGAGGCCCACGACGGCGAGCCGCTGACCCTGAGCGTCGAGCGCGCCGTGCTGATCGACGAGTTCCCCGAAGCCGGCGTCACCGTCGAGCCGGGCCAGCGGGTTCTCGCGATCCTGGTCACGGCCGAGAACGGCTGGACCCGCGCACTCCAGAGCGCCGGCGGGTCCGGCGTGATCGTGCAGGCCCTGCGCATCGCCGACGCGGGCGAGCGGGCGCCGGACGCGGTGGCGCGCTACGACGATGCGACGCTGTCGCCGTGGCTGCAGCCCGGCGTCCCGGCCCAGCTCGTGGCGACCTGGGCGGTCGAGGAGGATCTCCTCGCCGCGGGGGACGCGCTGCGCGTGGACGTGCGCGATCTGCGACTGCGGCGGGGGTCGTTCGTGGTCGACGGGGAGTTCTGGGAGGAGCCCGTGGTCGCCGCATCCGTCACCCTCGAGGTCGAGGACGTCGGCGCCGGCGCCGATGCGGAGGGGGAGGGATGAGGCGCGGGCAGGCCTGGGCCGCCGGCGCGGCACTCCTCGTGGCCGCCTGGCTCGTGACCCTCGTCACTCCCCCGGCGGATGCCGAGCTGGCGCCGTTCGCCGTCACCGGCGACCTCGGCGAGCGGGTCGTCGCCCGGGCCCTCACCGCGACCGTGAGCCACCCGCGCCTCGCGCAGCGCGTCACGGCCGGCGGCTGGTCGGCCGAGGGCCGGTGGCTCGTCGTGGATCTCGAGCTGGAGGCCACGCGCGAGGAGGCGGGCACGCGCGTCGGCTCGGCCACGCTGCAGATCGGCGAGCGCACCTTCCGCGCCAGCGAGCGGCCGGCGAGCATCGCGGAGACCGGGCTGCACGCCGGCATCCCGCAGCTCGGCAGCATCGCCTTCGAGCTGCCGGGCGACCTCGACCGGATCGGGGACGCCGTGCTGCGGCTGGCCGAGGACGAGGACACCCGCATGGACGCGCTCATCGAGGTGCACCTCGACGGCGACGACGTCGCGGTCGTTGCCGGGACCGCGCTGCGCCCGACGGGGTGGGCGCCGTGAGCGGCGGCTGGTGGCGGCGTAACGCCGTCGCGCTCGCGGCGATCGCCGTGCTCGCGCCGGCGACCGCGCTGATCATCGGGGGCGCCGAGTGGTGGACCTACAACTCCGGGCGTCCGGTGATCCCGGTGACGGTCGAGGCCACCGAGCCGACGATGTTCGCCGGTGCGGAGTTCGGCCCGGCCACCGTCGTCGTCGACGAGGCCGCCGCCGACCTCCCCGCCGGCTCGCGCGTCCTCGTCGTCTCCGTCCCCGTCGACGCGGGATCGACGGGGGTGGCGTGCCTCCGCCCCGAGCTGCGCGAGCTGTCGGGAGCCCAGCGCCAGTGGTCGGACGCGGTCTTCACGATCGACTGGGAGGCCGCCGAGCGCCGGCCGACCTCATGTCTGTCCGACCTCACCGGGGGCTATGTCCTGACGGTTCCGTTCCTCGTGCCCGACGACGTCTCGGGCCGCCTCGGCGTCGACATCGCGATCGGCGACCAGCTGCCGCGCTTCCTCCGACTCGTCGTCGACGCGCCCTGACGGCACCACGGGAGCACCGATGAGCGCACCGATCGTGGCGTCGTAGGCGCCGGCGACGAGCACCGTCCGCACCGGCTCGATCACGAGCGGCACCGCCAGGAAGATCAGCGTGTCGGCGACCATCCAGAACTCCGCGGTATCGTGCGGGCCGATCGCTCGCGTCACCCCGACCGCCACCATCCGCTCGCCCAGGATGAGGATGGTGTACAGCAGCACGTAGCCGCCGATGAGGACGGGGCCGGCGCGCCACATCAGCACGATCGCGCGCCACAGCGGGCGGAAGCGCTCGCCCATGCCCTGCCCGATGTCGGTGAGGCGCCGGCGGAGCCGTGCGGGCAGGCTGCTGTAGCGGCCGCGCACACGCTCGAGCGCGGGGGTGGTGAAGCGCACCGCCTCAGGGGCGACCGCCTGACCGTAGATCACGCCCGCGATGGCGAGCCACGCGAGAGGCAGGAGGAGGATGCCGCCGAGCTCACCGACGAGCCACTCGACCGCGGACCACAGCCACGCCACCGGAGCCACCGTCTCGGTGAGCCACGCGCGCAGGTCGCCGAGCCAGCTCATCGCCTGCCGGGTGTCGACCCAGCCGCGCACCTGATCGAGGGCCTCGGAGATGACGTAGAGGGTGAGGAACACCCACACCGCCTCGAGGTACACCGCGCCCAGCGAGAACCACCGCGGGAGGCGCGCGGCCCACCGCTTCCACGCCCACCGTCCTGTGAACGCCGCCACGATCAGCGCGAGCGTCCACGGGTCGAAGCCCAGCTTGTCGATGGTCATCGAGGTGTCGATCTCGACGCCGGCCGCCGCGGCGCTCCACAGCCGGTCATCCTGCACCTCGAGGGCGCGGGCGACGTAGGCCTGGACGTCCTGCGCGAGGAATCCCCACGCGGCGTACACCGCGAAGAACGGGAGGATCGCCGAGAGGACGGCGTCGCGGAAGGCGCGCCGCCGGGCGGCGGGCTCGGGCGGGAGCGGCGCGATCGCGCCGAGGCGGCGCATCCCGTCGCGCAGGACCAGGAACATCGCCACGAACGCCACCAGGCGCGCGAGCGCGGCCAGCGGCAGGAGCGCGAACCCGGCGATGGCCGAGTAGGCGCCGACGAAGCCGGCGGCCTCGATGGCGAGATACCGGGCCAGCGTGCCCGCGAGGAACCAGGCGATCAGCGCGGGCCAGTGGGCCCGCAGGAGTCGCCCGATCGTGGTGAGCACGGCGCGCACGCCCTCACCCTAGCCGCCGGGTCAGTCCCAGATGCTCGGGGCGGGGCGACGTGTGGAGGGAAGCGCGGAGGCGGCCGCCCAGTCGTGCACCCACGCGTCGACGTCGGGCAGGCCGTCGGGATATCCGACGGCGGCGAACAGCTCGTCGTGCCCGAGCGTGCCGCCCGAGCGCTTCAGCATCCGGGCGCGGATGATCGCGCGGGCATAGATCTCGCCGCGGACGACCGCGCGGTGCTCGAGGTACAGCGCCCGGTCGTCGTGACCGAGGAAGCGGGTCTCGATGTCGAAGCGCTGCCACAGCTCGAGCGACTTGCGGAAGGTCACGGTCTCGCTGGAGACGACGGGGTACCAGCCGTTCTCGCGCATCGTGTCCAGCAGGCCGGTGCGCACGAGCAGGTCCCACCGCCCGAGGTCGAACACCGACAGGTACCGGCCGTTGTTCATGTGGCGCAGGATGTCGATGTCGGTGGGGAGCACGGTGACCCGGATGCGGCCGACCGTGGTGGGCGGCACGGCGCCGCGCCGGCGGAGGAGCCGGCGGGCACGGGCGAGGACGAGGAGGGTGCGCCAGAGGAGGTTCACGATCCGGAATCGTAGCTTCCGTCAGCCGCCCCGCCGATCTCGCTGTAGAAGGCCCACAACCCCCGCGCCCCGCCGGTCCCCCGTAGCCGCCCGGCTCCGCGGTCCGCGGGCCCCGCCGGCACGCGGGCTTTCGGCCGAGGCGCGGGCTTCCCGGCCCGAGATGCCCGCATCCGGGCCGAAAGCCCGCGAGTGGAGCGGGGGCCGCGCGGATTTCGCCGTCCGCAACGCCGCGCGTAGAGTCTCGCCATGAGCCCCGAGATCCCCGCCGAGATCGAGACCGACATCGTCGTCCGTCCTGTGCGCGACGTGGACGCCGAAGCCCTCGGACGCGTCCATGCCACGTGCTGGCACGAGACCTACGACCACCTCATCAGCAAGGCCGCGCTGGAGAAGATCTCGCCGCGCCGCATGGCCGAGCTGTGGACGCACTGGGCCGTGCAGGGTCCCGAGTTCACGATGTTCGCCGCGCTCGTCGACGGCGACATCGTCGGATTCGCCGGGTCGGGCCCCGCGCGCGACCGCGACGCCCCGCGCAACCGCGAGCTGTACTTCATCTATCTGCTCGACGCGTGGCACGGCACCGGCATCGGCCAGCGTCTGTTCGACGCCGTCGTCCCCGCCGACGAGCCGCTGTACCTGTGGGTCGCCGAAGACAACCCGCGTGCGCACCGCTTCTACACGCGCAACGGCTTCGCCCTGGACGGCGCCACCCACACCGAGCCGTTCCTCGGCGAGACGCTCACCGAAGTCCGCTTCGTCCGCTGACGTGCTGCAGGTCTGGGCCCTCGAGGGCATCGGCGAGATCGCGCCCGGCGACGATCTCGTCGCGGTGATCGCGGACGCCGCCGGCGACATCCTGCACGACGGCGACATCGTCGTGGTGACCTCGAAGATCGTCTCCAAGGCCGAGGGCCGCATCATCGCCGCCGACGACCGCGAGGACGCCATCACGGCCGAGACGGTGCGCGTGGTCGCCACCCGCACCTCGCCGACCGGGCACGTGACACGCATCGTCGAGAATCGCCTCGGCATGATCTCCGCGGCCGCAGGCGTCGACGCGAGCAACACGCCCGAGGGCACCGTGCTGCTCCTGCCGCAGGACCCGGATGCCTCGGCCCGCGCCCTCGCGGTCGGCCTGCGCGCGCGCACCGGGGCGCTCGTCGGCGTGATCGTCACCGACACCCTCGGCCGCGCGTGGCGCGAGGGACAGACCGACGCCGCGATCGGCGCGGCGGGCGTGCTCGTGTTCGAAGACCTCCGCGGCCAGACCGATGCCGAGGGACGCCCCCTGGTCGTGACCATGCCGTGCGTCGCCGACGAGATCGCCTCCGCCGCCGACCTCGTCAAGGGCAAGGCCGCCCGCCGCCCCGTGGCCGTGGTGCGCGGCCGCGCCGACCTCGTGGGCTCCCTCGACCTCCCCGGCGCGCGCTCGATCGTTCGTCCCTGGGAGCGCGACATGTTCCGCCTCGGCGCCGACGAGGCCTACGCCGCGGGGTTCGCCGACGGCGCCTCCTCCGTCGCGGGCTGACCGGCCGCACGCCGACCCCCGCAGATTCGGCTCACCCCCCGCCTCGGATTCGGCTCTGGTCGCCGGATTCGGCTCACCCCCCGCCGCAGATTCGGCTCTGGTCGCCGGATTCGGATGCGGGTGGCCGCGGCATCCGAATCCGCGACCGAGAGCCGAATCCGCGACGACCGGGCGGGCCGGACGGGGCCGGCGGGGGCGGGCCGGGCGCGGGCGGAGCGGGGCGGGCCGGCTCAGCCGATGACGCGCGAGACCAGGGGCACCCCGGGGCGGTAGGCGAGGTGCACGGCCGAGGGGGCGTCCAGGAGCACCACGCCGCCGGTCGCCCCCACCCGCAGGTGCCCGATGTCGTCGCGCCGGAGGGCCTGCGCGCCGCCCAGCGTCGCCGCGCGCAGCGCCTCGGCGGGCGTGAGCCCCATGTCGCGGACGGCGACGGCGATGCAGAACGGCAGCGATGACGTGAACGACGACCCCGGATTGCAGTCGCTCGCCAGCGCCACGGTGGCCCCCGCGTCCAGAAGGCGCCGGCCCGACGGGTACGGCTGGCGCGTGGAGAACTCCACGCCCGGCAGGAGGGTCACGACGGTGTCGGATGCGGCGAGCGCGGCGACGTCCGCATCGTCGAGGTAGGTCGCGTGGTCGACGCTGGCGGCCCCGAGCTCCACCGCCAGCTGCACGGCGTCCGAGGGGCCGAGCTGTCCGGCGTGCACGCGGAGCCCGAGCCCGCGCGCGGCGCCCGCCGACAGGATGCGGCGCGCCTCGTCCTCGGTGAAGGCCCCGCGCTCGCAGAACACGTCGATCCACCGCGCGTGGGGCGCGCAGGCGTCGAGCATCGGCCCGCAGACCAGGTCGACGTAGCCGTCGCGGTCCTCGGCGTACTCCTCGGGCACGACGTGGGCGCCGAGGAAGGTCGTCTCGGGCGAGAGCGTGCGCGCGATCCGCAGCGCCCGCTCCTCGTCCGCGACGGTGAGGCCGTAGCCGCTCTTGATCTCCACGGTGGTCGTCCCCTGCCGGCGCATCTCGGCGACGAGGGTCTCCGCTCGCGCGAGGAGCGTGGCGTCGTCGGCCGCCCGCGTGCGGCGGACGGTGCGATGTATGCCTCCGGCGGCATACCGCTCGCCGGCCATGCGCGCCGCGAACTCGTCGGAGCGGTCGCCGGCGAAGACGACGTGGCTGTGGCTGTCGACGAAGCCGGGGATCGCCGCCGCGCCGGCGGCGTCGATCCGCTCGTCGGCGGCCGGAGCGTCCCGATCGTCCCCGACCCACGCGACGACGCCGTCGACGAGCACGACCGCGGCATCGCGGCGGACGGCGCGGTCGGGTTCGTGGGTCGTCAGCTCCCCGATCCCTGTCACGAGCACCGCCGTCATGGCAGCACCGTACCGATCGCGGCGGCCAGGAGCCCGCCGACATCCCCGAGGCGGTGCCGGCCGCCGGTGACGACCTGCTCCCCGGCGACCACGACGTCCGTGACGTCGGCGGCGGATGCGGCGAGCCAGAGCTGGTCGAGCCTCGCCCCGGCGGTGCGGGGCGAGGCGGGGTCCACCGCGACGAGGTCGCATGCGGCACCCGGCGCGATCCCGCCCTCCCACCCGAGACTGCGGTAGCCCTCGGCGGTCGCGGCGGCGAGCAGCTCCGCGGGCGAGAAGGCGCCGCGGCGCCCCGACCGCAGCCGCTCGTGACCCTCGAGCGCCCGCAGTTCGTCGAAGGGGTCCACGACCGCGTGCTGATCGCTCCCCACGACGATCCGCGCTCCCGCATCGGCGAGCGCCCGGAGCGGCCCGATGCCGTCGGCGAGATCCCGCTCGGTGGTCGGGCATGCGCAGACGGCGCTCCCGGCGAGCGCCGCGATGTCGTCCACGTCGAGGTGGGTGGCGTGGACGGCGGTGAAGCGCGGGCCGAGGGCCCCGGCCCCACGCAGCACGCCCACCGGCGAGCGGCCGAACGCAGCGCGCACCTGCGCGTTCTCGGCCGGCTGCTCGGAGACGTGCGCGTGCAGGGGCTCGGCCCCGGTCGCGGCCACCACCTCGGTGACGTCGGCGGGGTCGACCGTGCGCAGCGAGTGCACCGCAGCGCCCCGGCGGACGCGATCGTCGTCGGGGAGGCGCTCGTGGCGGCGGAGCCAGGCTCCCACGTCCGGATCGGCGAACGCCCGGGCCGGGCCGGCCGGCGCGAGGGCCCGGCCGGCGGCATCCCGTCCGCCGAAGCGGAAGAGCGTGTGCAGGAGCGTGAGCCGGATGCCGGCGTCGCGCGCGGCCTGGATCACGGCATCGGCCATCGCCGTCGTGGGGTCGCGGTGCACGTAGTGGAACTCGCCGACGGCGGTGTAGCCGGCACCCACCATCTCGGCGAAGACGGCGGTGGCCAGCGCGTGGTAGCGCTCCGGATCCAGCGCCGTGGCGGCGGCGTGCATCCGCTCCCGCCAGGTCCAGAAGTCCCCACCGGCCGCGTGCGTGCGGCCGCGCAGGGCGCGGTGGAACGCGTGGGAGTGCGCGTTCGCGATCCCGGGAAGCGTGAGGCCCGCCAACCGCACGTCACCCGTCTGCGGCGGGGCCGTCGTCACGCTCCGGATGCGGCCGCCGCCGTGCTCGACGCGGACGCCGGCGACCACCGCCCCGGCGACGACGGCGTGCGCGCACCAGTACGCGCTCATGCCGTCCGCCGCCGGATGAGCGCGGCCAGTGCGGCCACGCCCGCCTCGGCGTCCGTCTCCTCGGCGCCCTCGTCGGGCGCGTGGGAGACCCCCGTGGGGTTCCGGACGAACAGCATCGCGGCGGGGACGCCCGCGGCCGCGAGGATGCCGGCGTCGTGCCCCGCACCGGAGGGCAGCACGGGAGTGTCCTCGCCGGCCGCGGCGGCGACCTCGGCGGTCAGCGCCGCGTCGAACCGCGTCACCGCCGTCCAGCTCTCCTCGGCGGCTCCGGATGCCACGCGCGCGATGAGGGCCCGGACGCGCTCCTCGTCGCCGCCGCGCGCGTCGATCCACAGCGATGCCCGCGCCGCGATGGCGTTGACGGCGCCCGGATGCACCCGCACCCGGCCGACCGTGGCGAGCACGCCGAGGTCTTCCGCAGCCGCCCGCACGGCGACGATCGCGTGGGCCATCGCGAGCACGGGGTCGTCGCGGTTGGCCAGCGCCGTCGTTCCGGCGTGGTCGGGCCGCCCGACGAGGTCCAGCCGCCACCGCCCGTGCGGCCAGATCTCGCTCGCGACGCCGAGCGCGCGCCCGGCTCCGGCCAGGCCCCGCACGCCGCCGGGGAGGAGCATCCGCCCCTGCTCGACGTGCAGTTCGACGAACCCGCCGATCCGGGCGACACGGGCGGGGTCGGCACCGACACCCCGCGGGTCGACGCCCGCGGCGGCGAGCGCGTCGGCGAGCGTCACGCCGTCGTCGTCGCGCAGCGCCAGGGCACGGGCCGGCGCGATCGCTCCGGTGAGCAGCCGCGACCCCAGGCACGCGACGCCGAAGCGGCCGCCCTCCTCCTCGGCGAACACCGCCACGGCCAACGGGCGGGCCGGGGTCCACCCCTCGGCGCGCAGGCGCGCGACCGCGGCGAGGGCGCCGGCGACGCCCAGCGGGCCGTCCCAGTCCCCGCCGGAGGCGACGCTGTCCAGGTGCGATCCGACGACGAACGCCGCCCCCGGCGCATCCGCCGCCGCCCACGCCCAGAGGTTGCCGTTGCCGTCGCGCTCGACATCGAGGCCCAGCGCGCCGGCGCGCGCGACGAACCATTCCCGCAGCTGCGCGTCGGCGCTCGTCCACGCGAAGCGGGTCACGCCGCCCTGCGGCGATCGCCCGACGCCGGCGAGGTCGGCCAGCAGCACGGTCAGCCCTCCTCGCGCATGGGGACGCGCAGGCCCCCGGCCTCGGCGGCGGCCTCGGCGGCGTGATAGCCCGCGTCGACGTGGCGGAGGACGCCGGTGGCGGGGTCGTTGCGGAGCACGCGTGCGATCTTCTCGCCCGCGAGGGCGGTGCCGTCGGCGACGGTGACCTGCCCGGCGTGGATGCTGCGCCCCATCCCCACGCCGCCGCCGTGGTGGATCGACACCCACGTCGCCCCGGACGCGGTGTTGACGAGGGCGTTGAGCAGCGGCCAGTCGGCGATCGCGTCGGAGCCGTCCTTCATCGCCTCCGTCTCGCGGTAGGGGCTCGCGACCGATCCGGCGTCCAGGTGGTCGCGGCCGATCGCCAGTGGCGCGGCCAGTTCACCGGCGGCGACCATGTCGTTGAACCGCAGGCCGGCGACGTCGCGTTCGCCGTGGCCGAGCCAGCAGATGCGGGCCGGCAGCCCCTGGAAGTGCACCCTCTCCCCCGCCAGCCGGATCCACCGCGCCAGGGCCTCGTTCTCGGGGAAGAGCTCGAGCACCGCCCGGTCGGTGCGGGCGATGTCGGACGCCTCGCCCGACAGCGCCGCCCACCGGAACGGCCCCTTGCCCTCGGCGAAGAGGGGACGGATGTAGGCGGGGACGAAACCGGGGTAGGCGAAGGCCTCGGCATACCCGGCGGCCTTCGCCTCGGTGCGGAGGTTGTTGCCGTAGTCGAACACCTCCGCTCCTGCCCGCTGGAACCCCACCATCGCCTCGACATGGCGTGCCATCGAGGCGCGGGCGAGCTCGGCGAAGCCCGGATCGGCGCGCGCCGCGGCCCAGTCCTCGAAGGCGACCTCGGCGGGCAGATACGCCAGCGGATCGTGGGCGCTCGTCTGGTCGGTGACGATGTCGATCTCCGCGCCGCGGGCGAGGAGGTCGGGGACGAGCGCGGCGGCGTTGCCGCGCACGCCGATCGAGAGCGGCCGCCGGTCGTCCCGGGCGGCCGAGGCGAGGCGCAGCGCCTCCTCGGCCGAGGCGGCCTCGACGTCGAGGTAGCCGTGGGCGAGGCGTCGCGCGATGCGGGAGGGGTCGACATCGAGGCAGATCGCGACGCCGCCGTTCATCGTGACGGCCAGCGGCTGCGCCCCGCCCATGCCGCCCAGCCCCGCGGTGAGGGTGATCGTTCCGGCGAGGGTCCCTCCGAAGCGCTGCGCCGCGACGGCGGCGAAGGTCTCGTACGTGCCCTGCAGGATGCCCTGCGTGCCGATGTAGATCCACGACCCGGCGGTCATCTGCCCGTACATCGTCAGGCCCAGCTGCTCGAGTCGGCGGAACTCGTCCCAGTTCGCCCACTCGCCGACGAGGTTCGAGTTGGCCAGCAGCACGCGCGGCGCCCACTCGTGCGTCGGAAGCACACCGACCGGCTTGCCGGACTGGACGAGGAGGGTCTCATCGCCGCGGAGGGTCTCGAGGGTCCGCATGATGGCGCGCAGGCTCGCGTGGTCGCGAGCGGCCTTGCCGGTGCCGCCGTAGACGACGAGCTCTTCCGGATGCTCCGCGACCTCCGGGTCGAGGTTGTTCTGGAGCATCCGCAGCGCCGCCTCCTGCGGCCAGCCGAGCGTGTGCAGCGTCGAGCCGCGATGGGCGCGGATCATCGGTCCTCCTCGGGGTCGGGGAACACGCCCGCGGCGCGCAGCAGCGCACCGGAGGCGACGAGCGCCGTGGCGGCGGCGATCTCGGGGGCGAGGTGCCGGTCGGGGCCGGGCCCCGCCACCCGGGTGCGCAGCGTCGCGATCACCCGATCGGTGGCCGGGGCGGCCCCCTCGGCGCGCAGTTCGATCGCCCGCGCGGCGCTCAGCGCCTCGATCGCGAGCACGCCGGCGAGGCCCTCGACGGCACGGCGGAGCTTCCGCGCGGCGCTCCATCCCATCGACACGTGGTCCTCCTGCATCGCGCTCGTGGGGAAGGAGTCGACGGAGGCGGGGACGGCCAGGCGCTTGAGTTCGCCGACGATGCCGGCCTGCGTGTAGTGCGCGATCATGAGTCCGCTGTCCACGCCGGGGTCGCCCGCGAGGAACGGCGGGAGCCCGTGGTTGCGGGTGCGGTCCAGAAGCCGGTCGGTGCGCCGCTCGCTCATGCTCGCGACGTCCGTGACGGCGATCGCGAGGAAGTCCAGGACGTATCCCAGCGGCGCGCCGTGGAAGTTGCCGTTGGACTCCACGCGGTCATCCGGGGTGACCACGGGGTTGTCGATGGCGCTGGCGAGCTCGCGCTCGGCGACGGTGCGCGCGTGGTCGAGCGTGTCGCGCGCCGCGCCGTGCACCTGGGGCGCGCAGCGCAGCGAGTACGCGTCCTGCACGCGCGTGAACCCCGCGCTGCGGTGGGCGGCGATCACCGGCGAGTCGGCGAGCATCGCGCGCAGGGCCGCGGCGGATGCCGCCTGGCCGGGGTGCGGGCGCAGCGCCTGCAGGTCGGCGGCGAACACGGTGTCGGTGCCGGCGACGCCCTCGATGCTGAGGGCCGCGGCCACATCGGCGGTGCGCAGCAGCGCGGCGAGGTCGGTCAGCGCGAGGCAGAGCATCCCGAGCATGCCGTCGGTGCCGTTCAGGAGCGCGAGGCCCTCCTTCTCCTCGAGCACGAGCGGCGTGATTCCGGCGGCGGCGAGCGCCTCGGCGGCGGGGCGGCGCGTCCCCTCGGCGTCGTCGACGTCGCCCTCACCCAGGGCCGCCAGTGCGCACGCGGCCAGCGGCGCCAGATCGCCGGAGCAGCCGAGAGAGCCGTACTCGCCGATCACCGGCGTGATGCCGGCGTCGAGGATCGCGGCATACGTCTCCGCGACGAGCGGACGCACGCCGGTGCGGCCGGTCGCGAGGGTCGCCAGTCGCAGCAGCATCGTCGCGCGCACCACCTCCCGCTCGACGTCGGGGCCGGCGCCGGCGGCGTGGCTGCGCACCAGCGAGCGCTGCAGCCGGCGCCGGTCCTCCGGCGGGATCGACAGCGTCGCGAGGGCACCGAACCCGGTCGAGACGCCGTAGTGCGGCAGGGCCGACTCGCCCAGACGCTCGATGACGGCGCGGGTGTGCGCCATCCGCTCGAGCGCCTCCGCCGCGACCTGCACGGGTGCGCCGTGCCGGGCGACGGCGACGACCTCGGCGATCTCGAGCGGGCGGGCTCCGACGACGACGGCATCCATGCTCTCACTCAAGACCGCCGGACGCAGTGGCGCAGCATCCCCCCGCGATACGGTGTCTGAGATCTCAGACTCGGGAGGCGAGCCGTGCCGAGTGTGCCCGCCGCACGCCACGCCCTGCGGCTCCTGCGCGTGCTCGCCGAACGCACCGCACCGGTGCCGGCCGCGGTGCTCGCCCGCGAGCTCGGCATGCCGCGGTCGTCGCTGTACCAGCTGGCGAGGGCGATGATGGACGAGGGGTTCCTCGTGCACTACCCCGAGGAGCGCGCGTACGGCCTCTCCGCGCTCGTCGCCGAGATCGGCGCGGGCTCGCTCCAGACCGATCGCCTCCGACGTCTCGCCCATCCCGTCCTCGAGCGCCTGGTCGCCACCGTGCCGGTTCCCGTCGCCGGGCACCTCGCCGTCCTCCTCGGAGCGGAGGTCACCTACATCGACCGGGTCTCGGCGCCGCGGGCGCCCGCCACGGTCTCGAACGTCGGCGTGCGCCTGCCCGCGCATCTCACCGCGACCGGACGCGCCGCCCTCGCCGCCCTCCCCCGCGACCAGGTGCGCGCGCTGTACCCGCACCGCGAGGCCCTGTACCGCCGGGTCGGCCCCGGACCGGCGACCCTGGGCGAACTCGACGCGCTCCTGCGCCGAGCCCGGCGCCGCGGCTGGGGAGAGGAGCACGGCGACATCACGGCCGGCTATGCGTCGGTGGCCGCATCCGCCCGTGACCGCAACGGGTACCCGGTCGCCTCGATCGGCGTCACCTACCGCATGCCCGTCGCCGACGCGCCCGACCCCGAGGCCCTGCTCGGCGCCGCCGTGCGCCAGGCCGCCGACGCGCTCACCGGCCGCCTCGCCGGTCGCTGAGCCGGCGGCACGTCAGCGGCCGCTGACAGACCCGAAGAGACGCGCGCCGGCGCGGCCGCTGCGCACATGATCGAGGTGCACGGCCGCCCGGCGTGGTCAGCGACCGCTGACGGTGCCGAACAGCCGCGCGATCGGGGCGAGGACGAGGGGGCGCGCCGCGATCCAGGCGCCCGCCATCACCACGACCGAGGCCACGAAGATCCAGAAGCCGATCCAGTTGTCGGCATAGGCGTTCGGATCCACGGAGCCCTGCGCGGCGTACATGTGGTTGAGGTTGCGCAACGCCCCGGTCGCGAACACCAGCGTGACGTGGGCCACGATGAACACGACGAAGTAGATCATCACCGGGAAGTGCACCTGGCGCGCCCACTCCACCGGGTAGAGACGGTTCAGGCGGGGGGCGTCCTTGGGCCACACCCCGCTCATCCGCACACCGGTGACGGCGGCCAGCGGGGCGGCGATGAACACCGTGGTGAAGTACGCCAGCTGCTGCAGCGCGTTGTAGTTGACCCAGCCGTTCTCGGTCGGCCAGTCCAGCGAGACGTACTGCAGGGCGGCGCTGAGCGCGTTGGGGAGGACCTCCCACGAGGTGGGGACGATGCGCATCCACTGCCCGCTGACGAACAGCAGCACGATGAACACCACGCCGTTGAGCACCCACAGCAGGTCCAGCGAGAGGTGGAACCACAGCGTGAGGCTGATCTTGCGCCTGCTGTTCCACCGGGCCGTCCAGAACGCCGTGGGCCGCTTCTCGGAGCGCACGCGCAAACCGGAGCGGATGATGAGGATGATGAGGAACGCGTTGAAGAAGTGCTGCCAGCCGAGCCACGCCGGGAAGCCGACCGGCGCACCTTCGGGCAGGTGGTACTCGCCGGGGAACGCGCCCAGGAAATCCTGACCCCACGTCGTGGAGAGGAACCAGCGGACGAGCGCCACCGCCATGCCTGCGGCCACCAGCAGGCCACCGCCGGCCACGATCACCGCGCCGGCCCACTGCGCACGCGTGAACGGGCCGTAGCGGCGCGGCTCGGGCTGGGGCGCACGCGGCGCGGTCGCCGCCGCGCCGGGCCACACCGTGCGGGGGAACGACAGCGGGACCGACAGGTCGGTCCCGGTCGGTCGCGGCGCCGCCACGACAGGGACGCCTGGAGCGGCGTCCGGCGCTGCGGTGTCCGGCGTGGCGGAGTCCGCGGGGGTCTGTGCCGCGGGGGCGGAGTCCGCGGCGGTCTGTGCCGCGACCGTCGGTGCCGGACGGAAGCCGGCGGGCGGCCACGCCTCACCGCCGGGCACCCGGGGCAGGCCGCGGCGGAGCGCGGGGACGTCTCCGGTCGCGACGGCGACCGGAGCCGCAGCCACGGGAGCGGGTGCAGGCTCGGCCGCGGCAGCAGCGGCGGGGGGAGCGGCCGCCGGCGCGGGCTCGACGACCGGCGCGGCGGCGACAGGAACGGGTCCCGCCGGCGCGGCGCCGGCAGGCGGCCAGGGATCACCGCCCGCGATGCGCGGCAGGCCACGGCGCACCGTCGCCGCAGGAGCAGCGGACGCCGCCGCCGGCGCGACCTCCGCTGCCGTCGTTGCGGGCGCGACGATGGGAGCGGCCTCCACCGCGGCCGCGGATGCGGGCACCGCGGCGGCCGGGGCGGCGGATTCGGGGACCGCGGGCGCCGGAGCATCCGCCGCCGGCGCGTCGCCCGCCGGAGGCCACGGCTCGCCCCCGGGACGGCGGGGAAGCCCTCGCCGGAGCGTGCGCGCATACGTCGCCATCGGCGCTACGCCTTCTTCGCCTCGAGAGCGGCGATCAGCTGCGGGACGACCGTGAACACGTCGCCGACCACGCCGAAGTCGGCGATCTCGAAGATGGGGGCGTCGCCGTCCTTGTTGACCGCGACGATCGCCTTGGCGGTCTGCATGCCGGCCTTGTGCTGGATCGCTCCCGAGATGCCGAGCGCGACGTACAGCTGCGGCGACACCGACACGCCGGTCTGGCCGACCTGGTACGAGGACGGCACGTAGCCGGCGTCCACGGCGGCCCGGGAGGCGCCCACGGCGGCACCGAGCGCGTCGGCCAGCTGCTCCACGAGCGCGAAGTTCTCCTGCGAGCCGAGACCGCGGCCACCCGAGACGACCTTGGCGGCGCCGCGCAGCTCGGGGCGCGTGGAGGTCGCGACAGCCTGCTGGATCTCACCGAACGTGGCCGACGCGCGCCCCCCGGGGGTCACCGCGAGGGTCGAGACGGCGGGCGAGGCGACGGCGGCCGCGCGCGCGTCGACGGCACCCTGCCGGATGGTGATGACGGGGGCGCCGAAGGTCGCGGTGGACTCGACGTTGTAGGCGCCGCCGTAGACGGAGTGGCGGGCGATGACGCCCTCCGCGTCGCGGGCGACCCCGGCGGCGTCGACGGCGAGGGCGGAGCGGCTGCGGACGGCGTAACGGCCGGCGACCTCGCGCCCCTCGACGGAGTGGGACACGAGGATCGCATCCGGCTGCACCTGCGCCGCGGCGGCGGCGAGGGCGTCGACGCGGTCGCCGTCGGCGACGAGGACCTCGGCGGCGCCGAGCTCACCCGCGGCGGCGGCGAGCGATTCCGGACCGACGATCAGCGCGACCGGTGTGCCCACCTCGGCGGCAGCGCCCAGAAGGCCCGGCGCCGACTTCGCCAGCTCGCCGGAGGGCAGGACGTCCAGCAGGACGAGGATCGAATCAGCAGCAGACATGGCACCCACCCTTACGCGAGCCGGTTCTGGATGAGGAACTCCGCGAGCTTCTCGCCCGCGTCGCCCTCGTCGACGATCTTCACACCCGCCGCACGCGGGGGCTTCTCGCTCACGGAGAGCATGATGGAGCGCGCGGCGGCAGGGTCGTCGGCGTCGATGCCGAGGTCGCCGAGGCTCAGCGTCTCGAAGGGCTTCTTCTTCGCCGCCATGATGCCCTTGAAGTTGGGGAAGCGGGCGTCGGGCAAGGCCTCGGTGATCGAGATGACCGCCGGCAGCGGGGCGGAGACCTCGACGGTGCCCGCGTCGGTCGCGCGCACGCCGCGGACACCGTCCGCGGCGATCTGCACACTGCTGAGGTTCAGCGCCGCCGGCGCATCCAGCAGCTCCGCGATCATCGCCGTCAGCACGCCGCCGGAGCCGTCGGTGGACTGGTTGCCGCCGATGACGAGGTCGAAGCCGGTGCGCCGCAGCGCAGCGGCGAGGACCTCGGCGGTGAGGACCATGTCGGCGCCGTGGAGTGCATCGTCCACCACCTGCACGGCGGAGGCCGCACCCATCGCGAGCCCCTTGCGGACGGTGGCCTGCGCAGACTCGGGGGCCATCGACATCACGACGACCTCGGTGCCCGCATTCGCGTCGGCGTAGGACAGGGCGACCTCGAGGGCGCGCTCGCCGATCTCATCGAGGACGACCTCCCCCGCACCGCGGTCGGCCAGCCCCGTCTCGAGGTTCAGCTTGCGGTCGCCGTACGTGTCCGGCACTTCCTTGATCAGCACCACGATCTTCATCGGAACCCCTTCGTCACACCGCTGGCGAGTCTATCCCGGACCCCGATTGTGTACCCAATCACCGGGAACTTCTCCCAGGATGGCCGCGTTGTGAGCGCCGATTGTATACATTCGCCCTCATAGACGTGCCTCCGCGGCATCCTTCGGCGGGGCCGGCCAGCGCACCGGCGAGACGCGGATCGCTGCGATCGTGTACGCCCGTGGGGCGAATCGCCACCCGTCCCGACGCCGAGGAGCTGCGGCTCATCCGCGAGGTCCTCGACCCGCGCGGCACGCGCAGCCGCGAAGTGGCGGAGTGAGCGCCGCCGCGTCAGTCGGTGAGGATGCCCTGGTGAATGAGTTCGAGGAAGTTCTCGGTGAGGCTCGCCGCGGTGTGACCGCGACCGGGCCGGTACTCCGCCTCCAAGGCCGCGCTCATGGGCTACGTGCGCCACCTGGCCGCCCACCGCGCGCAGGAGGTCCGCAGCAACGGCGTCGCTCCGGGGATGACGGACACGCCCCGCCTCGCCGGCTTCGCCGCGAGCGAGACCGGTCGGCGCGTGCTGGAGAAGCTGCCGATCCCGCGCATGGCGACGCCGGACCACATCGCCTACGCGACGCTGTTCCTGCTCTCCCCGCTGGCGTCCTACATCAACGGCGTCTTCCTGCCCGTGGACGGGGGCTGGACCGTCACGCAGTGACACCATTCTTCCTCGGCGTCCCGCGCTAGCGTGGCGGAGGAGGTGACGCCATGCCCAGACCGCTCCCGACGGACCCCATCGCCGAGGCCAAGCGCCAGTGGCTCGCGCACGGGTGGGACGACGCCGCCGACGGCATGACCGCGGTGATCTCCGTGATCCGCGCCCAGCAGCTCGTGATGGCGCGGATCGACGCCGCCCTGCGCCCCCTCGGCCTCACGTTCGCGCGGTTCGAGCTGCTGCGGCTGCTGGCCTTCACGCGCGAGGGGCGGATGCCGCTGGCCAGCGCCGTGGCGCGCCTGCAGGTGCATGCCACGAGCGTGACGAACACGGTCGAGCGCCTCTCCCGCGACGCCTACGTGCGGCGCGAGCCGCACCCCACCGACGGGCGCGCCGCCCTGCTGGTCCTGACGACGGCCGGGCGCGAGGTTGTCGAGAGGGCGACGACGGCCCTGAACGCGGTGTTCGCCGACCTCGGCATGAGCGAGACCGATGCGCGCGAGCTCGCCCGCATCATCGCCCGGTTCCGCAAGACCGCGGGCGACTTCGCCGATCCGGCGCCGCAGCCCGAGCCCCTCTGAGCGCTCAGCGTCCGCGGAAGTCCGGCTCGCGCTTCTCGCGGAACGCCGCCATCCCCTCCTTCTGGTCGTGGGTCGCGAACAGCGAGGCGAAGGCGGCGGTCTCGTACCGCAGCCCTTCGGCCAGCGTCGTCTCCAGCGCCGCATCCAGCGCCGCCTTCGCGGCGTACAGCGCCGGCAGCGATTTCGCGGCGATGGTGTCGGCGATCTCGCCGGCGACGGCGAGCAGATCGCCGGCGGGCACCACGCGGGAGACCAGGCCCGCCCGCTCGGCCTCCTCCGCCGGCAGCCGGCGCCCGGTGAGCACGAGATCGGCGGTCTTGTAGTACCCGAGTGCGCGGACGAGGCGCTGGGTCCCGCCCATGCCGGGGATGACGCCGAGCGCGATCTCGGGCTGGCCGAACACCGCGGTGTCGGCGGCCAGGATGATGTCGCACATCAGCGCCAGCTCGCAGCCGCCGCCGAGCGCATACCCCGACACCGCCGCGATCACGGGGGTGCGGACGCGGGCGAAGCGCGCCCACGCGCCGAAGTGGTCGTCGAGCACCATGTCGACGGAGGTCTTGTCCTCCATCTCCTTGATGTCGGCGCCGGCGGCGAAGGCGCGCTCGGAACCGGTGAGGACGATCGCCCCGATGTCGCCGTCGGCGTCGAAGGCCTCCGCCGCCGCGACGATCTCCCGCATGGCCTGGGTGTTGAGCGCGTTGAGCGCCGCGGGGCGGTTCAGCGTGATCCAGCCGACCCGCCCCCGCGTCTCGACCAGCAGCGTCTCGTACGTCATCGTGCTCCTTCGCTCGCGCGGATCGTCGTGATGATCCCGGAGAAATCCTGCCCTGCTCCGGGGCCGTCCGCGAACGCGGCGTAGATCTCGCGGGCCAGCAGCCCCATGCGCGCCTCGACTCCGGTCACCCGGATGGCGTGCTCGGCGAGCCCCAGGTCTTTGGCCATCAGCGCGCCGGCGAACCCTGGCCGGTAGTCCCGGTTGGCCGGGCTCGTGGGCACCGGCCCCGGGACGGGGCAGTTCGTGGTCAGCGCCCAGCATTGACCCGACGCGTGCGCGGCGACGTCGAACAGCGCCTCGTGCGAGAGGCCGAGCCGCTCGCCGAGCACGAAGGCCTCCGCCACCGCGATCTGCGACACGGCGAGGATCATGTTGTTGCAGACCTTCGCGGCCTGCCCGAGGCCCGCGCCGCCGCAGTGCACGATGCGTGCCCCCATGTTCTCCAGCATCGGACGCGCCGCATCCAGGTCGGCGGCGTCGCCTCCCACCATGAAGGCCAGCGTGCCGTTCTCCGCCCCGACGACACCGCCCGAGACGGGCGCGTCCAGCGCCCGGTGACCCGCCGCCGCGGCCAGCGCATGCGCGGCACGGGCGTCGTCGACGGCGATCGTGGAGCAGTCCACGAACAGCGTTCCGGGCGTCGCCGCATCCAGCAGGCCCTCACGCGCGTCGTCGCCGCGGTAGGCCGCGAGCACGTGGTCTCCCGCGGGGAACATGGTCAGCACGATCTCCGCGTCCGCCTCGCGCACGGCGGCGGCTCCGGATGCGGCGACCCGCAGCCCCCGCGCGGTCGCTGCGGCGAGGGCCGCCGGCACGACGTCGAAGGCGACGACCTCATGACCCGCTGCGACGAGGTTCTGCGCCATCGGCAGCCCCATGTGGCCGAGTCCCAGGAATGCGATCCTCATCGTGGACCTCCTCGCCCGTCCCGCTCAGCGCCGGGCGCCGAGCAGCTCGCGCCCGATGATGACGCGCATGATCTCGTTCGTGCCCTCGAGGATCTGGTGGACGCGCAGGTCGCGCACCACCTTCTCGATCCCGTACTCGTGCAGATAGCCGTAGCCGCCGTGGAGCTGCAGCGCTTCGTTCGCGACGCGGAAGCCGACGTCGGTGGCGAGGCGCTTGGCCATCGCGCACAGCATGGTGGCGTCGTCCGCGCGGGCATCCAGCGCCGCCGCCGCATCGCGCACGAGCCCGGAGGCGGCGCGCAGCTCGGTGGCGAGGTCGGCGAGGGTGAAGACGACCGACTGCTTCTCGGCCAGCGGGTCGCCGAAGGTGAACCGCTCGTGCACGTGCCGGATGGCCCGATCCAGCGCCCAGCGTGCGCCGCCGAGCGAGCACGCGGCGATGTTGATGCGTCCGCCGTCCAGCGCCGACATGGCGATCGCGAAGCCGCGTCCCTCCTCGCCGAGCAGGGCGTCCGCCGGGACGCGCACCTCGTCGAGGATGACCTGGCGGGTGGGCTGGGCGTTCCACCCCATCTTGTGCTCGTTCGCGCCGAAGGAGAGCCCGCCGGCGTCGGCGGGCACGAGGAACGCGCTGATCCCGCGTGCCCCCGGCTCCCCGGTGCGCGCCATGACGACATAGACGGCCGCCTCACCGCCCCCCGAGATGAACTGCTTCACGCCGGTGAGGACGAACGCGTCGCCGTCGCGGATCGCGGTCGTCGTGATGGCCGCCGCATCCGAACCCGCCCCGGGCTCGGTGAGGCAGTAGCCGCCGAACCCGCGCATCGAGGTCAGGAGCGGCAACCACTGCGCGCGCTGCGCGTCGGTGCCGTAGTGGTCGATCATCCCCGCCACCATGTTGTGGATCGAGATGTACGCCGCGATGGCCGGGTCGCCCTGCGCGAGCTCCTCCAGGACGGCGGCCGCGTCGGCGCGGCTGAAGGCGCTCCCGCCCACATCATCGGCCACATACAGCCCCCCGAGGCCGATCTCCCCCGCTCGGCGGAGGGTGTCGCGAGGGAAGATGCGCCCGGCATCCCACTCCAGCGCGTGCGGGGCGAGTTCGGTGCGGGCGAAGTCGCGGACGACCTCGACGACGGCCGCACGTTCGTCGGCGGACAGGGCAGTGGGGGGCGGGGCGAGCGTGGACACCGGATGCTCCTTCGCAACGGGCCTTGTGGGCCGCGGGCCGGATCGGACGTGCCGGATCGGCACGTCGCCCACTTTACCTGGACGTCCACGTATCCGCGAGGCCTTCCACGCTCCTGCCTTTCCCCGCCCCTGCGCCCAAAGTGCATCGTCTCGCCGAGCGTGCACCGAATTCGGTGCCGGTTCGGCGAGACGGTGCACTCTCGGCGGAAGGAGGGGAGGGGAGGGCGGGGGTCAGGCGTCCCAGCGGCGGAGGAGGGCGGCGAGGGCCTGGCCGCCGCCGATGCACATCGTGACGACCGCGTACTCGAGGTCGCGCCGGTGCAGGTCGAGCGCCGCGCGCACGGTGAGGATCGCGCCGGTGGCGCCCACCGGATGACCCAGGGCGATCGCCCCGCCGTAGGGGTTGGTCTTCTCGGGATCCAGGCCCGCGTCGCGGATGACCGCGACCGCCTGCGAGGCGAACGCCTCGTTGAGCTCCACCACGTCGACGTCGGCCGGGGAGAGGCCGGTCTGCTCCCACAGCCGCTGCAGGGCGTAGACCGGCGCGTAGCCCATGAGCTCGGGCTCGTTGCCCGCCGTCGCGACCGCCTCGATCGTGGCGAGGCCGGACAGGCCCCGCGCCCGCGCATCCGACTCGCGCATGAGCACGGTGGCGGCGGCGCCGTCGTTGATCCCCGACGCGTTGCCGGCGGTGACCGAGCCGCCGTCGCGGAAGACCGGCCGCAGCCCCGCGAGCGCCTCGAGCGTGGTGTCCGGTCGCGGATGCTCGTCGACGGAGACCTCCACCGGGCGTCGCCCGCCGGTGGAGACGGCGACGATCTCCTCGGCGAACGCCGCGCGCGCCGCATCCGTCGCCGCACGCCGCTGGCTCTCCAGCGCGAAGGCGTCCTGCTCGGCGCGGGAGATGCCGTAGCGGTCGGCGACGTTCTCCGCGGTGAGGCCCATGTGCCGCCCCGAGAACGGATCGGTGAGGATCGCGAGCGTGCCGTCGATCAGGGTGCGGTCCCCGAGGCGCGCGTTGCCCCGCGCCGAGAAATCGAGGAACGGCGTCCGCGACATCGACTCGTCGCCGCCCGCCACGACGACGTCCACGCCACCCCACAGGAGCTCCTGCGCACCCGACCAGATGGCCTGCAGGCCCGAGCCGCACAGGCGGTTGACGGTGAAGGCGGGCGTGCGGGGGGACAGTCCGGCCGCGAGCGACACGCGGCGCGCGTTGTAGGCGTCGGGGCCGTTCTGGGCGATGCAGCCCATCACGACCTCGCCCACCTCCTCACCCGCGATGCCCGCGCGGCCGAGCGCCGCGGTGACCGCGGCGGCGCCGAGCTCGTGCGCGGGGACGTCCTTGAGGGCACCCGCGAAGCTGCCGACCGGCGTGCGGGCGCCGGCGAGGAGGACGACCTTCTCGCCGCTCACCCGGCGGCCTCCTCCGGGCGCTCTGCGACCTCCACCGCAGCGGTGTCGGGCACGTAGCCGGCGATGTGCCGCTCATCGGGACCGTTGTAGGCGGAGAGCGGGCGGATGAGCGCGTTCGCGGCCTGCTGCTCCATGATGTGCGCGGTCCAGCCGGTGACCCGCGCGGCGACGAACAGCGGCGTGAAGGTGAGCGTGTCGAAGCCGATGAGGTTGTACGCCGGACCCGACGGGTAGTCGAGGTTCGGGTAGATGCCCTTGCGCGAGACGAACTCGCTCTCCAGGGCGTCGTACAGCGCCGCGACATCCGGGCGGTCGTAATGGGCGACGAGGGTGTCCAGCGCCGCCTTCATCGTCGGCACGCGCGAGTCGCCACGCTTGTAGACGCGGTGGCCGAAGCCCATGATCTTGCGCTTCTCGGCGAGCGCCTCCTCCAGCCACGGCACGACGTTCTCGGCGTCGCCGATCTCCTCGAAGATGTGGAGCACGGCCTCGTTGGCGCCGCCGTGGAGCGGCCCCTTCAGGGCACCGATGGCGCCGGTGACGGCCGAGTAGAGGTCGCTCAGCGTCGACGTGATCACGCGCGCGGTGAACGTGGAGGCGTTGAAGGAGTGCTCGGCGTAGAGGATCATCGACCGATTGAACGCGTCGACGACCACGTCATCGGCCTCGGATCCGAAGGTCAGCCACAGGAAGTTCGCGGCGTAGTCGAGGTCGTCGCGCGCGTCCACCGGCTCCAGGCCCCGTCGCCGGCGCTGCCCGTAGGCGACGACGGCCGGCAGTTCCGCGAAGAGGCGGATGCTGCGGGCGAGGTTCTCCTCGCGCGTGCCCACCGCGTCCATCACGTTGAGGATGCCGGCGGTCTCGCGGGCGCCGATGACGCTGACGGCGGTGCGCACCTCGTCCATGGGGTGCGCCGAGACCGGCAGCAGGTCGATCGCCGCCTTCACGTCCGGCTGCAGCGCCCGGTGTGCGCGCTCGGTGGCGCGCAGCTCGGCCAGCTGCGCATCGGTGGGCAGTTCGCCGTGCCACAGCAGGTACGCCACCGCCTCGAAGGACTGCGTCGCCGCGAGCTCCTGCACCGGATAGCCGCGGTAGAGCAGGCTGTTGGTCTCGGGGTTGACCTTGCTGACGGCGGTGTAGTCCACGACCACCCCGGCCAGGCCCTTCTTGATCTCGGTCTCGGTCATATCAGTCCCTCGCGATCGTGCCGTCGGTGGCGGGTCGGCCCGCCACGGTGAAGGTGAAGACGTTCGTGTCGAAGTGGTTGTACTGCTCGTAGTCCACCAGGTCGTAGAGCTCCGCGCGATGCTGCATCTCGCGGACGCGATCGCGGAGGTGGCCCTGCGCGACGAGATCGTCCAGCGCCCGGTCGGCCGCGCCCATCGCCAGCCGCAGCAGCGACACCGGCCAGATGACGATCTGCACGCCCGCGTCACGGAGCTGGTCGACGGAGAACAGCTCGCTCTTGCCGAACTCGGTCATGTTCGCCAGGATCGGCACGTCCAGCGCCGCGCTCATCGCCTCGAACTCCGCGAGGTCGCGCATCGCCTCGGGGAAGACGGCATCCGCCCCCGCGTCGACGAGGGCCTTCGCCCGGTCGATCGCCGCGTCCAGCCCCTCGACGGCACGGATGTCGGTGCGCGCCATGATGAGGAAGTTCGGGTCGCGCCGCGCGTCGACGGCGGCCCGGATGCGCTTGACCGCGGTGTCGGCGTCGACGACGCTCTTGCCGTCGAGGTGGCCGCACCGCTTCGGGTTCACCTGATCCTCGATGTGCGCGCCGGCGAGCCCCGCATCCTCCAGGGTCTGGATGGTGCGGGCGACGTTCATCGGCTCGCCGAATCCGGTGTCGGCGTCGATGATCGCGGGAAGCTCGGTCATCCGCGCGATCTGCTGTCCGCGCCCCGCGACCTCCGTCATCGTCGTCAGACCGATGTCGGGCAGCCCCAGATCGGCGGCGAGGACGGCGCCGGAGATGTAGACCCCCTCGAACCCCTTGCGCTCGATGAGCCGGGCCGACAGCGGGTTGAACGCCCCCGGGAAGCGCACGAGCTCGCCCGCGGCGAGGCGCTCGCGCAGCACGCGCCGCTTCTCGGCGGCCGGAGTGGTGGCGTACAGCATCAGAACAGCCCCTTGGGCGCCGGCGCCAGCGAGAGCACGCCGGGCTTGGCGACGATGTTCAGTTGCCGCACCTCCTCGGCGGTGAGCTCGGGCAGGCGCTGGGCGAGGTCGAGGAAGCGCTCGATCTCCTCCGGCGCGAGCACGGGCTCCGCCAGCATCCGGAACTTGCGGACATAGTCCTCGCGGACGAACGGACGCGCGCCGAGGGGATGCGCGTCGGCGACCGCGATCTCGTCCTCGATGACCGTGCCGTCCGTCAGCGTGATCTCCACGCGACCGCCGAAGGCCTTCTCGTCGGGGTCTTCGGAGTGGTAGCGGCGGGTCCACTCCGGGTCTTCCGCGGTGGTCACCTTCTGCCACAGCGCCACCGTGTCGGCGCGGCCCGCGCGTTCGGGGGCGTAGGAGTCGACATGGTGCCACGCGCCGTCCTGGAGGGCGACGGTGAAGATGTAGGGGATGGAGTGGTCCAGCGTCTCGCGCGATGCCGTCGGGTCGTACTTCTGCGGGTCGCCCGCCCCCGAGCCGATGACGTAGTGGGTGTGGTGGCTGGTGTGCAGGACGACGGCAGCCACGTTCTCCGGGTCGCGCAGCGCAGGGGTGTCGGTGCCGAGCTTGCGCGCGAGGTCGATCCACGCCTGCGCCTGGTACTCGGCCGAGTGCTCTTTCGTGTAGGAGTCCAGGATGCCACGCTTGGGCTCGCCCTCCGCGGGCAGCGGCACGTCGTACGCCGCGTCCTTGCCGTCCAGGAGCCATGCGATGACGCCGTCCTCGCCCTCGTAGATCGGCGAGGGGCTCGTCTCGCCGCGCATGGCACGGTCGACGGCTTCGACCGCCATCTTGCCGGCGAAGGCGGGGGCGTGGGCCTTCCACGTGGAGATCTCGCCCTTACGCGACTGCCGGGTGGCCGTGGTGGTGTGCAGCGCCTGGCCGACCGCCTGGTAGATGGTCTCGACGTCGAGGCCGAGCAGGGTGCCGATGCCGGCCGCGGCCGAGGGACCGAGGTGGGCGACGTGGTCGATCTTGTGCTTGTGCAGCGAGATCGCCCGCACGAGGTCGATCTGGATCTCGTAGCCGGTCGCCAGCCCGCGCACCAGCGCCGCGCCGTCGCGTCCGGTGTGCTGGGCGACGGCGAGGATCGGGGGGATGTTGTCGCCGGGGTGGGAGTAGTCGGCGGCGAGGAAGGTGTCGTGGTAGTCCAGCTCGCGGACGGCCACGCCGTTGGCCCAGGCGGCCCACTCGGGGCTCGAGCGGCGCTCCAGCGCGCAGCCGAAGATGGTCGCGCCCGGTCCGCCGACCGACACGGCGTGATCGAGCGCCTGCTGCCGCGCGGCGCTGACCGGGCGGCGGGTGAGGGAGGCGGCGGCCACGGCGGCGTTGTCGATGACGCGGTTGATGATCATGTCGGTGACCTCGTCGTCGACGGCGACGGGGTCGGCGGCGACCCGCGCGATGGCCCACGCGAGTTGCCCCTCCCGCGGGAGGTCTTCCTCGCTGCGGTGGACACGGACGTGGTGCGAAACGGTCATGCGGATTCCTCCGGAAGGGACTCGAGGACGGTGGTCAGGGCGTGGTGCAGGTGCACGTGGGTGGCGTGCGCAGCCAGGTCGGGGTCGCCGGCGGCGATCGCGGCGGCGATGAGCTCGTGCTCGCGCACGGAGGCGGCCAGCCGCTGCGGGTTGTGACGGGCCATGCGCCGCACGCGCACGAGGTGCGTGCGCACCGAGCGCAGCGCGGCGGTGAGGTAGTCGTTGGCGACGGCCCGGTCGAGTTCGGCGTCGAACTCGGCGATCAGCGCGTAGTAGGCGTCCAGGCCCGCTTCTCCCTGCGGGGAGGCGGCGGCGAACGCGGCGGCCAGCGCGGCGAACGCGTCCCGGTCGCCGCGCTGGGCGGCCAGCCGCGCGGCGGCCTCCTCGAGCGCCCGGCGCACGTCGAAGAGGGCGCGGATGTCGGCGACGTCGATGCCGGT
Source organism: uncultured Microbacterium sp. (assembly GCA_964496445.1). Lineage (GTDB taxonomy): Bacteria > Actinomycetota > Actinomycetes > Actinomycetales > Microbacteriaceae > Microbacterium. The sequence goes on along the minus strand of CAZBZR010000001.1, from coordinate 55,347 downwards.
CACCACGGTGACGCGCGGCGACTGCTGTGCGACCAGGCCATCGGCTGCCAGGCGACCGAGGGCCTCTCGCAGCGGCGTCCGGCTCACGCCGAGCCGCGAGGCCTGCTCGACCTCGCCGAGCACCGCACCGGGGGCGAGGGTGCCGCTCTGGATCTCCTCGCGCAGAGTCGCGTAGGCGCGATCGCTCGCTCGCATGGCGCACCTCCTCGTCCCGTGGCCCCAGTGTATACATAAACGCCTCAAGTGGAGCCCAGATGCAAGAATCGTCGCCTTTGCGTATACACCCGCGCCGAAGCGCCGCCCTCCCGCCGTCAAGGCCGCAACAGCCCCTGTTTTGCGGAGGATCGGAAGGAACCTCGGTTCTTTCCCGCCGCCGCGGCCGGAAGAAGCCCCACGGGGGCGCCAGATTGGCAATATCACCGACCCCTTCTCCGGAGCATCCGTGCCCTTCTCCCCGCCTCCTGACGCGCCCGCGACGCCGCGAGCGGCGTTCTTCGTGTCCGACAGCACGGGGATCACCGCCGAGACGCTCGGCAGCGCCCTGCTGGCCAACTTCCCCGGCGTCGCGTTCCGCCGGCACACCGTGCCTTTCGTGGACACCGTGGCGGCGGCGCGGGCGGTCGTGGCCGACATCGACCGCGCCGCCGACCAGGGCGCGCACCCGCTCGTGTTCACGACGGTGAAGTCCGCGCCGGTGCATCGCGTGCTGCAGGGCGCCCGCGCCGTGCCGATCGATCTCCTCGGCGGCCATCTGGTCGAACTCGAACGGGCCCTCGGGACGACGGCGAGCGAGCAGCTGGGGCAGTATCACGGCGTCGGCGACCTGGAGCGGTACTTCGCCCGGATGCGCGCGGTCGAGTACGCGATCGAGCACGACGACGGCCAGAGCATGCGGGCGCTCGAGTTGGCCGACGTCATCATCGTCGCGCCGTCGCGGTGCGGCAAGACGCCCACGACGATGTACCTCGCCCTGCAGTACGGCCTGCTCGTCGCCAACTACCCGCTCACCGACGACGATTTCCCCACCGACGGCCTCCCCCGCGCGGTCGCCCGTTACGCGGCGCGGTGCTTCGGGCTCACCACCACCCCGCTGCGGCTGAGTCAGGTGCGCCATGAGCGCCGCCCCGACTCCCGCTACGCCAGTCTCGCGCAGTGCACGCTCGAGCTGCGCCGGGCCGAAGACCTGTACCGGCGCAACCGCGTGCCGTTCCTGAACTCCGCGACCAAGAGCGTCGAGGAGATGTCCGCCGTCATCATGCAGTCCCTCCGGCTGCGGGAATGACCGATGAAAGGTGATCGGATGACCAGCATCCTGTGGTTCGACGAGGTCGGCATGGCCGATCTCGCCCGTGTCGGCGGCAAGAACGCCTCGCTCGGCGAGATGGTCTCGCACCTGGCGGCCGCCGGCGTGCGCGTGCCCGGAGGGTTCGCCACGACCGCCGACGCGTACCGCGCCTTCCTCGCGGAGGGCGGGCTGGACGCCCGCATCCGCGACGTCGTGGAAGACCTCGACATCGACGACGTCGCCGGCCTCGCCCGCGTGGGGGCGACCGTGCGCCGGTGGATCGAGGAGCAGCCCTTCCCCGCCGACCTCGAACGCGGCATCCGCGACGCCTTCGCGCAGCTGGTGGCGGCCGACCCCGAGCCGGAGACGGTGACGTGGGCGGTGCGCTCCAGCGCCACCGCCGAAGACCTGCCGGATGCTTCCTTCGCCGGCCAGCAGGAGACCTTCCTCAACATCGGCGGGATCGAGAACGTGCTCCAGGCGGTGCGGCACGTGTTCGCCTCGCTCTACAACGACCGTGCCATCGCCTATCGCGTGCACCACGGCTTCGACCACGGCGAGGTGGCCCTCTCCGCCGGCATCCAGCGCATGGTGCGCTCCGACGTCGGCGCCTCCGGGGTGATGTTCACCGTCGACACCGAATCTGGGTTCGATCAGGCCGTCTTCATCACGAGCTCCTACGGGCTGGGGGAGGCGGTCGTCCAGGGCGCGGTCAACCCGGACGAGTTCTACGCCTACAAGCCCGCCCTGCGCGCCGGCCGGCCGGCGATCCTCAAGCGCTCCGTGGGCGAGAAGGCCATCGCCATGCGCTACGCCGCGGCGGCCGATGTGGGCGGCAGCACCGTCTTCGCCGACGTCGACCCCGCCGACCGGGCGCGCTTCTCCCTGACGGATGCCGAGGTCGAGGAGCTCGGGCGCATCGCCCTGGTCATCGAAGACCACTACGGCCGCCCGATGGACATCGAGTGGGGCCGGGACGGCGTGGACGGCCGCCTGTACGTCCTGCAGGCCCGTCCGGAGACCGTCGTCTCGCGCGAGAACGCGAACGTGCTCCGCCGGTTCGTCCTCGGCGAGCGCGGCCCCCTGCTGGTGGAGGGCCGCGCGATCGGGCAGCGGATCGGTGCCGGGCCGGTGCGCGTGCTCCGCTCGATCGATGAGATGGACTCCTTCCGCCCCGGCGATGTGCTCGTGGCCGACATGACCGACCCCGACTGGGAGCCGATCATGAAGCGCGCCTCCGCGATCGTGACGAACCGCGGCGGGCGCACGTGCCACGCGGCGATCATCGCGCGCGAGCTCGGCATCCCCGCCGTCGTCGGCACCGGCGCCGCCACGCGGGTGCTCGTGGACGGCCGGCCGGTGACGGTCTCGTGCGCCGAGGGCGACGAGGGCTACGTCTACGACGGCATCCTGCCCTTCGTGGAGGAAGAGACCGCGCTGGATCGGATGCCGGAGCTGCCGGTGAAGATCATGATGAACGTCGGCACGCCCGACCAGGCCTTCGCGTTCTCCCGGCTCCCTCACCGGGGCGTCGGACTCGCGCGCCTGGAGTTCATCATCAACCGGCAGATCGGCATCCACCCGCGGGCGCTCCTGGCCGTGGACGAGCTGCCCGGCGACCTCGGCGCCGACATCCGCGACCGCATCCGCGCCTACCCGTCGCCGCGGGAGTACTTCATCCAGCGGGTCGTGGAGGGAGTCGCCACGATCGCGGCCGCCTTCGCCCCCGAGCCGGTGATCGTGCGCCTGAGCGACTTCAAGTCGAACGAGTACGCCAACCTGCCCGGCGGCACCCTGTACGAGCCCGAGGAGGAGAACCCGATGCTCGGCTACCGCGGCGCGGCGCGGTACATCTCACCGGAGTTCCGAGCGTGCTTCGACATGGAGTGCGAGGCGATGCGGCGCGTGCGCGATGACATGGGACTGACGAACGTGCAGCTGATGGTGCCGTTCGTGCGCACCCTCGCCGAGGCCGAGGCCGTCGTCGATCTCCTCGCCGAGAACGGCCTGCGCCGCGGCGAGAACGGCCTGAAGGTCATCATGATGTGCGAGCTGCCGTCCAACGCGGTGCTCGCCGACCGCTTCCTCGACCACTTCGACGGGTTCTCGATCGGGTCCAACGACATGACCCAGCTCACCCTCGGCCTCGATCGCGACTCCGGGCTCGTGGCCCAGACCTTCGCCGAGCGGGATCCGGCGGTGCTGCGGATGCTGGAGATGGCGATCGAGGCGTGCACGCGGCGCGGCAAGTACATCGGCATCTGCGGGCAGGGCCCCTCCGACCACCCCGACCTCGCGGAGTGGCTCCTGGAGCAGGGCATCGCGTCGATGTCGCTGAATCCCGACACGGTCGTGGAGACCTGGCTGGCCCTCTCCCGCATCGCGGAGAAGGAGCCGGTGGCACCCCGGTAGCCTTGTCCGGATGAGCGCGGACCGATACGTCGTGGCCACCGATGGCGCCTGCAAGGGCAATCCGGGCCCCGCCGGATGGGCGTGGGTGGGCGAGGACGGGCACTGGGCGGCCGGGTCGCTGCCCAGCGGCACGAACAACATCGGCGAACTGCTCGGGCTCCTCCACGCCATCGAGGACCACCCGGATGTGCGCGAGCTCGTGGTGCAGGCCGACTCGAAGTACGCCATCGACACGTACACGAAGTGGATGGACGGCCACCGCCGCCGCGGCTGGAAGACCTCGACCGGCGCGCCCACCAAGAACCGCGACATCCTCGAGCAGCTCATCGCCGCGCGCGATGCCCGCCGCGCCGCCGGCCTGCCCGACGTCGTGCTCGAGCACGTGCGGGGTCACTCCGGTCACGTGCTGAACGCCTGGGCCGACGAGCGGGCCGTCCGCGCGTCGGAGCACGCGGCGCAGGGCGTGGCGAGCGCGTGGTCCTCCCTCGGCACGCATCCGCGGCTCGACGTCTCCGCCGCCCCGCGAAACGGCCGCTGACCCCGGTCGAGTCGCCACAAAGCGTCGGATTTCGGCCGCAGAACCGACGCGTTGTGGCGAGTCGACGGGTGTCAGAGGGCGGCGAGGTGCGCGGCGAGCGCGTCCAGGGCCGGGCGCTGGCCCTTCACGAGCTTCTCGCGGGCCTCGTCCAGACCGAACCACTCCGCGCGATCGACCTCGGGGAACCGGGCCGTCGTCCCCGAACGGGGCGGCCACTCCAGCTCGAACTCGCCGAAGTCGTAGGCGCCAGGGGCGAAATCCGCCCCGTCGGCGACGAACACGACGACCTTCTTGCCGGAGGAGGTGGGGAAGGTCCCGAGCTGGGCGTGGTCGGCATCGGGCGGATCGACGCCGAGCTCCTCGCGGAACTCGCGCCGCGCCGCATCCAGCGCCCCCTCCTCGTCGGGGTCGTACTCGCCCTTGGGGATCGACCACGCGCCGGCGTCCTTCGACGCCCAGTACGGACCTCCCATGTGCGCGATGAGCACCGACACCTGCGCATCCGTGTCGAGGCGGAACAGCAGGATGCCGGCGCTCATCGCCGCCACGTCACACCATCCGCGACGGCGGCGAGACGCGGTAGGTGTCTTCGGGGTCGCGGTTCACGGTGTCGCCGAGTGCCGCGTCGATGGCGGCGAGGGTGTCGGCATCGAGGGTGACGCCGGAGGCCTTCACCGTGTCGGCGAGCTGCTCCGGGCGGGACGCGCCGACCAGCGCCGCCGCGACGTTGGGGTTCTGCAGCACCCAGGCGATCGCCAGCTGCGGCATCGTCAGTCCCGCCTGCTCGGCCACGGGCTTCAGCCGCTGCACCGCCGCCAGCACGTCGTCGCGGAGGAAGCGCTTGATGAATTTCGCGCCGCTCTTCTCGTCGGTCGCGCGGGAGCCGGCGGGCACCGGCTGCCCGGGCAGGTACTTGCCGCTGAGCACGCCCTGCGCCATCGGCGACCACACGATCTGCGAGATCCCGAGCTCTTCGCTGGTGGGGACCACCCGCTCCTCGATCACCCGCCACAGCATCGAGTACTGCGGCTGGTTGGAGATGAGCTGGATGCCGAGATCCTTCGCGAGCGCAGCGCCCGCGCGCAGCTGCTCGGCGGTCCACTCCGACACCCCGATGTAGAGCACCTTGCCCTGGCGGACGAGATCGGCGAAGGTCTGGAACGTCTCCTCCAGCGGCGTCTCGTAGTCGAAGCGGTGCGCCTGGTAGAGGTCGACGTAATCGGTGCCCAGGCGCCGGAGCGATCCGTGGATCGACTCGGTGATGTGCTTGCGGCTGAGCCCGGTGTCATTGGGGCCCTGCGGGCCGGTGGGGAAGTAGACCTTCGTGAAGATCTCCAGCGACTCGCGGCGCTGGCCCTGCAGGGCCTTGCCGAGCACGACCTCGGCGGCGGTGTTGGCGTAGGTGTCGGCGGTGTCGAACGTGGTGATCCCGGCGTCCAGCGCCGCGTGCACCGTCTTGACGGCGGCGTCGTCCTCAACCTGCGAGGCGTGCGTCACCCAGTTGCCGTAGGTGATCTCCGAGACCTTCAGACCACTGTTCCCGAGATAGCGATAGCTGACCATGTGTTCACGCTATCCCCGCGGCGCGGATGCGGCCGAGGGGGGTTGCGCGCCGTGCTCGTGCGCACTCCCCTCGCGGGCCGGTGCGCGGATTCGGCGCGCGGCCGCGGATTCGGATGCGGCGGGCCGCGGCATCCGAATCCGGTGACGTCGTCCGAATCCGGGAGAGGCAGCGGAGGCGGGAGAGGCAGGGGAGGCGGGAGAGGCAGGGGAGGCGGGAGAGGTCACGCGGGCGGGTCGGGGACCTGCACGACGTGGTTCTGGTACGCCCAGACCGCGGCTTGCAGCCGCGACTGCACGCCGAGCTTGGGCAGCATCCGGGCCACGTGCGACTTGACCGTGGCGACCTCGACGAACAGGTCGGCGGCGATCTGCTCGTTCGACATCCCCTGCGCCAGCAGCAGGAGGATCTCGTGCTCGCGCGCGGTGAGGACCTCGGCTGCGCGCGCCGCCGTGACCGGCTGCAGCCGGCGACGGGACACGTACTCCGCGACGATACGGCGCGTGAGGGTGCGATCCAGCGAGCCGTGGCCGGCGGCGATGCTGCGGACGGCCCGGATGATCTCGTCGGGGTCGGAGTCCTTCAGCATGAACCCCGCCACCCCGGCCTCCAGCGCGCCGAAGACGTAGTCGTCGATGTCGAAGGTCGTGAGGATGAGCACGGGCACGGGCCGTTCGGCGCCGAGTCCGGCGATCCGCCGCGCCACCTCGATGCCGTCCAGGCCCGGCATGCGGATGTCGAGGCACGCGACATCGGGGCGCCGCTCCGCGGTCAATCGGAGGGCCTCGTCGCCGTCGGCCGCCACCCCCACGACCTCGATGTCGGGCTGGGCGTCCAGGAGCGCGGAAAGGCCGGCGCGCACGAGCGGCTGGTCGTCGGCGAGGAGGACGCGGATCATGGGGACTCTCCTGTCTCCGGCGCTCCGGTCCGCGGCACGCGCATGCGCGCCTGCCACCCGCCGTCCGCGGTGGGGCCGGCGTCGAATCGGCCGCCGATGAGGCTCGCGCGCTCGGTCATGCCGACGATGCCGAACCCGCCGGGCCCGGACGCCGGGGCGGGCGGGTTCGGCGGAGCGGCGTTGCGCACGACCACCTCCAGGATGTGCGGGTCGGTGGCATCCAGGAGCACCGTGCCGGCGGCCCCGGGTGCATGGCGGCGGGCGTTGCTCAGCGACTCCTGCACCATGCGGTAGACCGCGAGCTGCGCGAGGGGGGCGACATCGCCGGGACTCTCCCCGCGAGGGCGTCGCTCGAGCACGACGCTCATGCCCGCGGATGCGGCGGCGCCGACGAGCTCGGGGAGGGTGGCGAGGGTCTTCACGGCCGTGTCGGCGGGGTCATCGCGCAGCAGCCCGACGAGCCGGCGGAGGTCGTCCAGCACGTCGCGGCTCTGCGCGCGGATCTCCCGCGCCCCCGCGCGGGCCGCCTCCGGATCGGTGGCGACCTGGGCCTCGACCGCCGCGGCGCGCAGCGCGATACCCGACAGGTGGTGCGCGGCGATGTCGTGGAGCTCCCGCGCCATCTCGGTGCGTTCGCGGGCCACCGCGGCGCCGACCTGCGCGTCGCGTTCGCGGGTGAGGGCATCCAGCCGGTCCTGCTGCGCAGCGCGCGCCTCGCGCTGGGCCCGGATGACGGCCGCCGGCAACAGCGGCGCGCCCACGACGAGCACCGCCTGGGCGAGGGCCTCCAGCGCGAGGCCGGCGAGATCGGTACGGCCGAGCCCGAGGCCGTTCACGACGTGACCGAGCGCGATCGCCGCCGCAGCTCCCGCCCCCCACGGCGCGGCGCGGCGGAGGGGCGCCTGCAGCCCCGCGAGGAAGGAGGCGACGAGCACGGGGAACGCCGTCACGCTGTACAGCTCGCCGGGCACGGCGACCGCGACCACGATCGGCAGGGCGGATGCGGTGAGCCACGCCGCATCCGCGACCCGCCGGCGCCAGAGCACGGTGAGGGACTGCGCCACCACGATCAGCGCGGTGACGGCGACGACCCACCCCGCTGCGACGCCGCCCCACGCCGGAGACGACCCGTCGGCGAGCGCGGAGACGAGGACGAGGATCGCCGCGGCCGCGCCCGCGGTGCCCAGCGCCGTCGCGACGGCGACGGCGCGCACAGGTCGCTCCGCCGGCGCCACACCCTGATCGTAGTGCGCGGCGCCGACGGAGCGGCCGGAGGAGGGACGGGTCATGCGGCCCGGTTCGTCGCGGGGATGGACGCGGCGGCCGGACGGGGGAAGCCGAGGCGTCCGCGCGTGGCCGCGACGATGCCGACCGCGGCGATCACCGCGGCGACGGTCATCGCGATGAGCGACATCTCGCCGTCGAGCCCGGGGAACAGCTCGAGCCACATCACCGAGGCGAACGTGTTGACGCTCACGTGCATCATCATCGACAGCGGCAGGCTCTGGCCGGTGCGGTTGAACACCCACGACATCACGATGTTGAACGCGACGCAGAAGAGCGTGAACACCAGCGGACGCGTCCAGGAGGCGTCGGGGTATCCGCCCCATTCACTGAGGAACAGCGGGAAGTGCCACAGCGCCCACAGCGGCCCGAGGATGAAGGAGGCCGCGAGCGGCGTGAACCGGTCCTGCAGCCGGGGGAGCGCGAAGTCGCGCCATCCGGGCTCTTCCGCCAGGCCCGTCGTCACCATCTGGAACAGGAACACCGGCACGAAGGCGAGGAGGGCGGCGACGGAGGGCGCCTGGATCTGTCCGCCCGAGAACGCCAGGCCGACGAGGATCATCGCCGCCGGCACCGACAGCAACGTGATGGCGTACCAGCGCGGCGCGACCCTCCAGCGCCAGAGCCGGCCGGCCCACGCCTTCAGGCCGCGGCGGCCGTCGACGACCGCGGTGATGAGGAACGCGGCGGTGATCGGGCCGAGGTAGGCGCCCGGGAGCACGCCGAGGATCTGGCTGGACCCGAGCAGCGCGGGGAAGGTGTACCCCCACACCCCCAGACCGTTCTCGGAGAGGATGTGGGGCAGCCACGCCGTCCAGCTGAGGACGTTCGCCAGGACGAAGAACGAGATCAGCGGGTGGGAGCGCAGTACGGCGCGCAGGCCGCCGGATGCGGCGGGCGGACGCGACAGATCAGCGGGGGGAGTGTGCGTGGTGGACATGTCATCGACGCTACGAACGCCGCCGAGACCGCTCTACGCACGCAGGGATGCACCCGCCGGATGCATCCGAAAGGTGCAGGCCGCTGCATCCGGCGGCAGCGGGAGCCTCAGGAGACGGGGGTGACCCCGGCCGCGTCGATCTCGTCGGCCTCGGTGGCCACGAGCTGACCGCACGCGCCGTCGATCTCCTTGCCGCGGGTGTCGCGGAGGGTCGTGGGGATGCCGGCGTCGTTCAGACGTCGCACGAACTCGTTCTGCACCGGGACCTCGGATGCGGTCCACACCGAGCCGGGCGTCGGGTTCAGCGGAATGGGGTTCACGTGCACCCAGCCGCGGCCGCGGGCGTTGAGCTTGTCGGCGAGGAGGTCGGCGCGCCACGCGTGGTCGTTCATGTCCTTGATGAGCGCATACTCGATCGACACACGCCGGCCGGTCTTGTCGAAGTACTCCCGCGCGGCGTCGAGGGCCTCATCCACCTTCCAGCGGGAGTTCACCGGGATGAGCTCGTCGCGCAGCGTGTCGTCGGGGGCGTGTAGCGACAGCGCGAAGGTCACCGGGATGTCCTCGTCGGCGAGCTTGCGGATGGCCGGGACCAGCCCCACCGTCGACACCGTGATGCCGCGCGCGCTCATCCCGAGCCCGTGCTTCTTGTCGACCATGACGCGCACGGCCTGCATGACGCGGGCGTAGTTGGCCAGCGGCTCTCCCATCCCCATGAAGACGATGTTCGTGACGCGCTCGTCGGCGTGGCCGAGCTTGCGCGGGTCGCGGAGGCCGCCGTCGGCGATGAGGCGGTTGGCGCGGACGACCTGCTCGATGATCTCCGCCGCCGACATGTTGCGGGTCAGGCCCGCCTGGCCGGTGGCGCAGAAGGGACAGTTCATCCCGCATCCGGCCTGGCTCGACACGCACAGCGTGATGCGACCGGGGTAGCGCATCAGCACCGACTCGACGAGGGCGCCGTCGTGGAGCTTCCACAGGAACTTGATGGTGTCGCCGCGGTCGGTCTCCAGGCGCCGCACCTCGGTGAGCAGCGGAGGCAGGAGCCCGGCGACGAGTTCGTCACGCGTGCCGGCCGGGAGATCGGTCATGTGCGCGGGATCGGAGGTGTAGTGCGTGAAGTAGTGCGTCTCGAGCTGCTTGGCGCGGAAACCGGGGAGCCCGAGCTCCTTCGCCTTCTCGACGCGCTGCTCGGGGGTGAGGTCGGCCAGGTGCACCGGCGGCTTGCCGCGCTGGGGGCTGGCGAACTGCAGCAGCGGACGGCCTTCGGCATCCTTGGCCTGCGACCAGCCTTCGGTGCGCGGGCGCACCTGACGGGGCTTCGTCGTGCGCACGGGGGACGGGTCGGTCATGGGTTCCAGGGTACCGGCGCGCCGCTGGGCGAAGCCTGGCCGCCCCGGCCACCGCCGTCGGGGTCCGGAATCCGCCGGTTCCTCGTCCCGAACTCCGCACATCCGACCCGGATCACCCCGGGTCGACCTGTTCTCCGCCGTTCCTCGGAAGGCCTGAGGAGTTCGGGCGGGAGGAGCCGGGGCCGCCGCCGTCCTAGGGTGTGGCTATGGTCCCGCCCGAGAACCTCATCGCCTTCGTGGCCGCGGCGGTCGTGCTCGTGGTCATCCCGGGCCCGAGCGTGCTGTTCACCATCGGCCGCGCCCTCGCGCTGGGCCGCACCGGCGGCCTGCTGAGCGTCGCGGGCAACGCGCTCGGGATGCTGCCGCTGGTCGGCGCCGTCGCGCTCGGGATCGGCGCCGTCGTCGCGTCATCCGTGGTCCTGTTCACTGCGCTGAAGGTGATCGGCGCGGCGTACCTGATCTTCCTCGGCATCCAGGCGATCCGGCATCGGCGGCAGGCCGCCGCGCCGGTCGCGGTGGCCCGGCGTTCGCCGTGGCGCCTGCTCGGTGAGGCGTTCGTGGTCGGCGTGACGAACCCGAAGACGATCGCCTTCTTCGTCGCGGTCCTGCCGCAGTTCGTCTCCCTCCGCGCCGGCGGCGTCGCGCTCCAGATCCTCACCCTGGGCACGGTCTTCGTCGTCCTCGCGCTGGTCTGCGACAGCGTGTGGGCGCTGGGCGCGAGCGCGGCGCGGGCGTGGTTCGCACGCTCGCCGCGGCGCCTGTCGGCGGTGGCCGGCGCCGGCGGCGGCATGATGATCGGCCTCGGCGGCGTGCTGCTGCTCACCGGCCGCCGCTCCGCCGCCTGACACCGCGACCGCGCCGCATCCTCGTCCCGAACTCCGCACATCCGAGCCGGATCGCCCCGCCTCGACCTGGTCTCCGCCGTTCCTCGCGACGGATGAGGAGTTCGGGCAGGTGGCCGTCGTGGCCGCGACCGCGCCCGCCCGCCGCCGCAGGGCCGCGACCGCGCCGCATCCTCGTCCCGAACTCCGCACATCCGAGCCGGATCACCCCGCCTCGACCTGATCTCCGCCGTTCCTCGCGACGGATGAGGAGTTCGGGCAGGTGGAAGGGCGCGGCGGCGGGGGCGTCAGTCGAGGAAGATGTCGGGGAAGAGCGCGGAGTCGGGCGTGCCGGGAACGGCGGCGTAGCGCGCGAAGTCGGTCACCCCCGCCGCCTCGAGCACGTCCTCGACGATGAGCGTCTGCCCGGTCAGCTCGCGCGCCGGCGAGGTGAGCACGGCGTGGGCGGCGTCGGCGTAGATCTCGGGCGTCCGGCTCGCGGCCATGATGCGGTCGCCGCCGAGGATGTTCTGCACGGCGGCCGTGGCGATCGTGGTCCGCGGCCACAGCGTGTTGGCGGCGATGCCGTCCGCGGCGAACTCCGCCGCGACGCCGAGCGTCGCCATCGTCATGCCGAACTTCGCCATGCTGTACCCGGTGTGGGCGCCGAGCCACTTCGGCGTGAGGTTCAACGGCGGCGAGAGCGAGAGGATGTGCGGGTTGGCGGCATCCCGCAGCATCGGGATCGCCGCGCGGGAGAGCAGGAAGGTGCCGCGGACGTTCACGTCCTGCATGAGGTCGTACTTCTTCGTCGCGAGATCGAGCGACCCGGACAGATCGATGACGCTGGCGTTGTTCACGACGATGTCGATGCCGCCGAACTCCCCCTGGGTCTTGAGCACGGCGGAGGTGATGTCGTCGTCGTTGCGCACGTCGCCCACGAGCGGCAGGGCGCGCCCGCCGGCGGCGCGGATCTGCTCCGCCGCGGTGTGGACGGTGCCCTCCAGACGCGGATGCGGCGTGTCGGTCTTGGCCAGCAGCGCCACGTTCGCGCCGTCGCGCGCGGCGCGCAGCGCGATCGCGAGACCGATGCCCCGGCTGCCGCCGGACATGAGGATCGTCTTGCCGGCGAGGGTGGTCTCGGTCATGCCTGCTCCTTGCGGGTGGTGGCGGATGCGGCGAACGCGGCCACCCGCACGCGCGCGGCGGGGGTCTCCAGCGCCGCGCCGATGGTGGCCGCCTCATCGGCGAGGTTCTCGGCGAACGAGCGGCCGGCGCCTGCCCGGATGAGGCGCTTGGCCTGCCCGAACGCGCCGGCGGCGCCATCCAGCCACGTGCGGGCGACCTCCTCGGCGCGCGCGGCGACGGCGTCGCGGGCGACGACCTCGGCGATGAGGCCCCAGTCGAGGGCCTCCGCCGCGCTGAGCGAGCGGTCCTGCAGCAGCAGCTGCAGCGCCCTCCCCTGCCCGACGGCCGCCGGCAGGAGCGTGGTGGCGCCGAGATCGGGGGTGAGGCCGATGTTCGCGTACTTGCTGACGAAGCGCGCCGAGTCGGCCGCCACGATGTAGTCGGCGGTCAGCATGATGCCCAGGCCCCCGCCGGCGACCGATCCCTGCACGGCCGCCACGACGGGCACGGCCGATCCCATGAAGGCCTGGATGCCCTCGTTGATCACGTGCGCGAGCCGCGTGATGTCGGCCCCGGAGACGCCCTCGCCGGCCATGGCCGTGACGTCTCCGCCGGCGCAGAAGGCGGGGCCGGCCGCATCCAGGATCACCGCCCGCACGCCGTCGCCGGTGGCGGCCCGCGCCACGTCGCGCCAGCGCTCGGCCATCTCGAACCCGATCGCGTTGAGCGAGGCGGGACGGTTGAGGGTGACGCGGGCGAGCCCGTCGCTCACATCCAGCAGGATGCTGTCGGTCATGCGGTCTCCTCCGCTCATCGGGGGGCCATGCGGATCGCGCCGTCGAGGCGGATCGTCTCGCCGTTGAGGTAGTCGTTGTCGACGATCGCGAGGACCAGCCGCGCGTATTCGTCGGGGGTGCCCAGCCGGGACGGATGCGGCACCTGGGAGCCGAGCGATTCCTGCGCGGCTGGCGGCAGCCCGCGCAGCATCGGCGTCTCCATGATCCCGGGAGCGATCGTGACGACGCGGATCGCGTGACGGGCGAGCTCGCGCGCGATCGGCAGGGTCATCGCGTGCACCCCGCCCTTGCTCGCCGAATACCCCGGCTGGCCGATCTGGCCGTCGAAGGCGGCCACGCTGGCGGTGTTCACGATCACGCCGCGGTCGCCGCCGTCGGTCGGTTCGGTGCGGGCGATCGCGGCGGCGGCCTGAGCGATGACGTTGTAGGTGCCGACGAGGTTCACCCGCACGATGCGCTCGAAGGCGTCGAGCGGCGTCGGGTCGCCGTCGCGGTCGAGCACCTTCGCGGGCGGGGCGATGCCGGCGCAGTTGACCACGACGCGCAGGGGCCCGGCGGCCCCCGCCGTGGCGACGGCCTCCGCGATCTGCGCGGGGTCGGTCACGTCGGCGGCGGCGAAAGTGCCGCCGAACTCCGCGGCCGCGTCGACTCCCGGCGATGACGGCAGGTCGACGATCGTCACGTGCGCGCCGGATGCGGCGAGCCGCCGCGCGGTCGCGAGCCCCAGGCCGCTGGCGCCGCCGGTCACCAGCGCACCGGATCCTGCGATGTCCATGCCCACTCCGTTCTTCCTCGAACCGAAACCCGGTCCCACCCTATCCGGCACTCCGGTTCTTCCCCGGGCCGAGCCCCGCGCCGGGGGCGGGGCAGGATGGGAGGGTGCACATCGAGGAGGTCGCGCGGGACGATCCCCGCGCCGTGGCCCTGCGGCGGATGCTGGATGCCGACCTGGACGAGCGGTACGGGCCACCCGCCGCCGACGAGCCGCCGGAGGTGACCGCCGCGCGTCGCGACGCGCTGCGCGTGCACGCCGCCGACGTCGTCGCCGTGCTCCTCGCGGTCGAGGCCGACGGCGCGCCGCTCGGCCACGTGATGCTGCGCCGCCTCGGCGAGGAGTGGGAGCTCAAGCGCCTCATCGTCGCACCCACCGCCCGGCGGCGCGGGGTCGGCCGCGCGCTCACCGACGCCGTGATCGAGCGGGCGCGGGGAGGCGGCGCGCGCCGCGTCATCCTGCAGACGGGCGCCCCGCAGCCCGAGTCGGTCGCCCTCTACGCGGCGGCCGGCTTCACCCCCATCCCGGTGTACGAGCCGTACGTCGCCACGATGGGCTCCTCGCTGTGCTTCGAGCGGGTGCTCGGATGAGCGACGCGAAGCGCACGGCCTGGCAGGGCGCCGCCTGATCCGCGCGGGAATCAGGACGGGCCGAGGATGAAGTTCCACGCCCCGCTCGCGACCGCCGCGAGCACGGCCGCGGCGGCGATCCCCGCGCCGAGGCCGAGAAGGATCAGGTCGCCCGCGCCGAACCGCGACGGCCGCGCCCACGTGCGCCGGCCGGGCGCACCGAAGCCACGCGCTTCCATGGCGGTGGCGAGCTTCGAGCCGCGGCGGATGGAGAGCACGAGCAGCGCGAAGGCCATCCCGAGGAAGCGCCGGATGCGGCCGCGATCGGCCACCCCGCGCGCACGGCGGGCGAGCTCCAGCGCGCGCCAGTCGTCGAGGAACAGTCCCACCATGCGGAGCCCGGCGAGGCCCCCGAGGACGAACCGCGCGGGAAGGCGCACGATCTGCCCCAGCCCGTCGGCGAGGTCGGTGGGGTCGACGGTCACGAACAGCACCACCGACGGCAGCGCGATCGCGAGCACCCGCAGGAGCGTCGCGAGGGCCAGGTCGAGCGAGCCGTCGCTCACGCGCACGAGGAACCAGTCCACGTAGACGCGCCCCGATGTCTCGCCGTACAGCGCGATCGTGATCGCGGTGAGCGGTGCCGCCAGCCACACCGGCCACGTGCGCACCCAGAACTCCCGCCAGCCGAGGTCGGCGAAGGGGAACAGGAGGCATTCCAGGACGAGCGCGACGCCCGCCGACACCGGGTCGAGGGTGAGGACGAGCGGAACCGCGATCAGCCCGCCGGCGGCGAGCTTGGCGAGCGGATTGAGCCGTGCGACCGGGCCGCTGCGGGCATGGGTCTGCAGGAGGGTCACCCCGGCACCTCCAGGGCGTACCGGCGGGCGTGCAGGGCGGTGATGACGTCGGCGTCGTGCGTGATGACGGTCAGCGCCACGCCGTCGTCCCGCACGCCGGCCAGGAGGGCCACGAGTTCGGCCCAGGTGCGGGCGTCCTGCCCGAACGTGGGCTCGTCCAGCACGAGCACCTGTGGTCGCGTCGCAAGGGCCGCCGCGACGGTGAGGCGCCGCTTCTCGCCGCCGGACAGCGTGTAGGGGTTCGCGGCGGCCAGCCGGTCGAGACGGAGCCTTTCGAGCAGCTCGTCGATGCGGGCGGGGTCCTCGATCCCGAGCGCTCGGGGGCCCACCTCGAGCTCGTCGCGCACCGTCCGGGTGAGCAGCTGATGCTCGGGCTCCTGGAACACCGTCCCGATGCGGGTGAGCAGCTCGCGCGAGCGCCACCGGATGGGCGCGTCCCCGGCGCCGCGCGCCAGAGGCTCCGTCGCCGCGAGGGTGCCGGCGGCGGGCGGGAGGAGCCCGGCGAGGGTGAGGCCGAGGGTGGACTTGCCCGCGCCGTTCGGCCCGGTCACCGCCAGCGTCTCCCCCGCCGAGACGGCGAGGTCGATCCCCCCGGCCACCGGGCGGTCGCGCACCCGTGCCACGGCGAGCCGGTCCGCGCGCAGCAGCACGTCGCCCGGCGCGACGCGCGGCGCCGGCGGATGCGGCGGGGGCACTCCCGGAACCCACACGCCCGCGCGGGCGAGCGCCGCGCCCGCCACGCCGAGCACGGCGGCAGGGGGCCCGTCTGCGAGGACGCCCCCGTCGCCGAGCACCACGACCCGGTCGACGACCGGGAGCCATACGTCCACGCGATGCTCCACTACGACGAGCGTGGCGGGGAAGGCCTCGAGCGAGCGGACGACGGCATCGCGCACCTCGGCGACCCCGTCCGGATCGAGGTTCGCGGTGGGCTCGTCCAGCAGGAGGAGGCCCGGGCGCATCGCGAGGGCGCCCGCCAGCGCGAGGCGCTGCTTCTGCCCGCCGGACAGCTCCTTGGTCGCCCGGTCCCGCGGCACGTCGAGTCCGACGGCGTGGAGGGCGGCATCCACTCGTCGCCAGATCTCCTCGCGCGGCACGCCGAGGTTCTCGCAGCCGAACGCGACGTCATCGCCCACGCGGGCGAGGATCACCTGCGCGTCGGGGTCCTGCAGCACGAGCCCGGCGCGCCCACGGGCGGCCGCGGCCGGCACGCCGTCGATCCGCAGCTCCCCGGCGGCCTCGCCCTCCTCCTCGCCGCCGAGGACGCCGGCGAGGCCCGCGAGCAGCGTCGACTTGCCCGACCCGGACGCGCCGAGGAGGAGCACGCGCTCCCCCGGGGCGATGTCGACGGTCACGTCACGCAGCGCCCACGCCCGGCGCGACGCGTGGCGCCACCCCCACGCGTCGGCGCGGACGGCGGCCGGGCCGGTCACGCCGTCAGACGCGCACGCGGGCCGCGCGCCCCGAGGCGAAGCGGTCGAGAGCGCCGGTCGCGGCGAGCCCGCGCGCGAGCAGCCACGCGAGACCGCCGGCGAGGATCGCGCCGGAGACGCACGTGCTGACGAGGTAGATGACGGTGAAGGCGGCGTCGGCCCCGGGATACCAGAGGAAGAGGTTGTTGATGCCGCCGGCCAGGGCCGCGCCGATGCCGGCGAGCACGGCCACGCCGAGCGAGAAGCGCCGGTAGAAGAAGAGCAGGAAGATCAGCTCGGCGCCGAGGCCCTGCACGAGACCCGCTTCGAGGGTGAGGAACCCGCCCCACTGGTTGCCGACGAGCGCGGAGACGACGGCGGCGAGGGTCTCGGTGTACAGCGCGGCGCCCGGCTTGCGGATCACGAGGGCGCCGAGGACGCCCGCGAACAGCCACGGGCCGTCGAGGAGGCCTTGCAGGCCCGGCAGCAGCGGCTCGAGCAGCGTCTTGGGGCCGAGGTAGCCGATGTTCCACAGCAGGAAGATCAGGCCGGATGCGACGCCCAGGACGCTGGCGACGACGATGTCGATGACGCGCCAGCGCCAGCGGCGCGAGCCCGTGGCGACGGATGCGGACGTGGACACGCTCATGTGTTCTCCTCCCTGCGCTGGCATGACCCAGATCAGGTTCGACGGTCGAAGCGTGGATCGCTTCCTCTCAGCCCGGCTCACCGGACTCCCGTGGTTTCCTCGCTGAGTATAGCGGCGCGAAAAGGTACCGTAGGCAGGTGACCACCGACGCGCCCCCGCCGACGCGCCGCGCCCTGCGCGCCGAGGGGCGTGCCGACACCGGCGCCCCCGACGACGCCGCGACTCCCGCCGCTGACCCGGTGCGCGCCGTCGACGCCGCACTGGCCGCCGCGCCGGTCGCCCCCGCCGACGCCGACCTGCCGGGCACGCTCGTGCTGCAGCAGGCCGCCGAGGCCCCCATCGCCTATGCCGCCCCGATCGCGCTGACCTGGGTGGACGAGACGCGCATCTCCCTCCCGGCGCCCGCCCCCGCCGCATCCGGGGGCGACCTGCTCACCGGCCGCACCCGCCGCTCGCCGTGGCGCCCCGGGGTGCTCGTCCCGACCGGGCTCATCCTCGCGCTGGCCGGCGTGTACGCCGCGACGATGCTGCTATGGCCGCTGCACGCCGTGGCCCCCACGATCGAGCCGGTCGCGGTCCAGACCGTCCCCGCACCCGCGGCCGCCCCGGCCTGGCCTGCGCAGGGCGGGGCGGCGATCTCCGTGGCGGGGATCGACGGCGCCCTGTCCAATGGCGCAGGAGCCTCGTCGATCGCGAGCATCACGAAGGTCGTGACCGCGCTCCTCGTGCTCGACGCGCAGCCGCTGGCCCTCGGCGAGAGCGGGCCGGAGTACCGGTTCACGGCCGCGGACCGCACCCGCTACTGGCAGTACCGCTCCGCGGGCGAGTCGGCCCTGGATGTGCCGGTGGGCGGCACCCTCACGCAGTACCAGCTGCTGGAGGGGATGCTCATCGGCTCGGCCAACAATTACGCCGACCGCCTGGCGCAGAACCTCTGGCCCTCGGACGCCGTCTTTGCGCAGGCCGCGCGGTCGTGGCTGGCCACCCACGGGATCCCCGGCGTGACGATCGTCGATCCGTCCGGGATCGAGCCGGGCAACGCCGCCTCGCCCGAGGCCCTCCTCGCGCTGGCGGCGCGGGCGATGGCGAACCCGGTGATCGCCGAGATCGTCGGCAAGCAGTCGGTGGAGCTTCCCGGGGTCGGTTCGGTGACCAACACCAACCCGCTCATGATCGACCCGGGCATGGTCGGCATCAAGACCGGCACGCTCGACGCCTACAACCTGCTCTCCGCCAAGGACGTGCCCCTGGGCGACACGACGGTGCGGCTGTACGCGGCCGTGCTCGGCCAGCCCGACACCACGACGCGCGACGATGCGACCCGCGCCCTGTTCACGCAGCTGGAGAACGAGCTGGCGCTGCGCCCGTCGGTGACGGCGGGCACCGTCGCCGGTCAGGTCGTCACGCGGTGGGGCGAGGTCGTCGACGTCGTGACCGCGGCGGATGCGGCCGTGATCCTCTGGAACGGCGGCGCGAGCACCGCCACGGCGGAGTTCGCGCGCGGCGACCGGACGGCATCGGGGGATGTCGTGGGCACGCTCTCGGTGGCCGGGCCGCTCGACAGCAGGGCGGTGGACCTGGAGCTCGCCGCCGACATCGAGGGCCCCACCGCGTGGTGGCGCCTGACCCATCCGCTGGATCTCCTGGGCCTGAACGGCCGCTGATCCGTCAGACGTGCCGCACGCGCTGCTGGAGGCGGCTGCGCACGTCGAACAGCTCGGTGCCGCCGATGTCGCGGGCACCCGGCAGCCCCTGCCGGAGCACCGTCGCGAGGGCGCTGCGCGAAGACACCGCCACCGGTGTGCCGCGCACCTTCCCGAGCTGGGTGACGGCGTCGAGCGTGTCGCCGTCGGGGAGGACGACGATCGCGCCGCTGAAGCGCACCCCGGCCGCGCGGGCGATCACGCGCATCCGGCTGACGAGATCGGTCACCGGCGCCCCCACCACGTGCGGTCCCACGATCTCGCCGCGGCGGAACCCGACCGGGCCGCCGAAGTCCTCCGACAGCACGGCGTACAGGCCGCTCGGCCCGAGGACGAGGTGGTCGATCTTCTCGTCGGCGTCGGCGCTGCGCGACGCGTCGACGTCATGCCACACCGTGTACCCCATCCCGAGGTCGGCGACCACGCGGGCCGTCGCCTCCTCGGCGAGCGCGTCGGCGAGGAGGCGCCGCACGTCGTGGGGTGCCGAGCGCACGAGCGCAGGATCGTACGGGTCGTCGAGGTCGACCCCCCGTCCCGCCCACTCGCGGATGAGGGTGAGATACCGCTCGCGGCGCCATCCGCCGGGCTGCCCGTAGGTGCGCGCGCGCGGACGCGTGTCGGGGCGTGAGGCCGGCCGGCGCGCCGGACCCGCCCACTCCGGCGCAGAGGCGCCGCGGCCGCGGTCGTATGCGGCGCGCGCGTCGACGGTGCCCACGAGCTCCCATGCGCGCTGCACCTGCACGAACACCGCGGCGTCGCCGCCGGTGTCGGGGTGGCTCTGGCGCAGGCGGAGCCGGTAGGCGCGCCGGAGCGTCTCCTCGTCGGCGTCGGCGGCCACGCCCAGCACCTCGTAGGCGGACGCCGAGACGGGACTGTCGAACACGTCCCTCAGGCTAATCGGCCGCGACCGGGGAACGGCCCGCCGTTCGCTCACGGCGACGCGCGAAGGCGGCGGAATTGCGGCTGGACAGCGCCAGCAGGATGAGGATGTCCAGCGCCAGGGTGATGTAGGTGGTGTGGATGCGGATCTCCTGGCCGTTGACCCACCAGCCGACGAACGCCGTGACGATCGACACGGTGGAGAAGATCATCACGACCACGCGGGCGATGTTGCTGCCGCGGAAGATGAGCACCCCGAGGACCGCCTCCGCGACGGCCGCCGCTGCGACGATCGCGAGGACGATCGCGACGAGTTCGGCCGGCGTGCCCGGGGGGATGTCGGAGGACTGCGAGGCGTCGCCGCTGAAGACGCCCACCGCGTCGCGGAGCCACCCGCTCCACCCGAAGGCGAACGTGAGCAGCCACAGCGCGCCGGCCGCGGCGCGCAGCAGCACGAGCGTTGACCCGGCGACGGTGCTGGCGGGACGCCGCATCCGCGGGTCGGCCGCGACGGGCCGCACCAGCGCCGTCGACTCGAACGCGGGGCGCTTGCGGGGGACGCGCTGCTCGCTCATGCCGTCACCCCCGAGAGGGCGCGCACATCGACGATGGGGAGATCCCCGTCGGTGCGGATGCTGTCGCCCCCGCCGTTTCGCGAATGGTAGCCGGTGGCGAAGTCGCGGATGACGTCGAGTCGCACGCGGGGGTCGGCGCCGGTGAGCGAGGCGACGATGTGGTCGCGCTCGATGTCGGTGTCGGCGTCGATGCGGTGGGTGACCTGCAGCGTGAACAGCGACAGCCCGACGGAGGTGTCGAACGTGCCCGCGGCGAGCCAGTCGACCCGCCGGCCGCCGGGGAGCAGCCAGCCGTCGGGGCAGCGCCAGAAGCGCACGTGGTGCCGCTGGGCGGGATTGCCGTCGACCTCCTGCTGGTAGGCGAAATCCTGCGGCCGGCCGAAGAGGAACAGCGGGCTCACCGGCGCCTCGGCGTAGCTGCGTCGCCGAAGCGTGGAGGTGACGATCCGCCATGACGACGCGAGCGTCACGGGGTCGGCGCGCGTCCAGCCGGCGGCCCGCAGCGCCTCCTCGATCTGCGCGCCCTCGCCGACGAAGGCGAGGTTCACCGGGTCGCCCAGCAGGCCGTCGCTCGTGCGCGTGCGGCCGATGAAGTAGTCCGGCACGTACACGGCGGTGAGGATGCGGTGCAGCCGGGGCAGCACGAGATAGGCCAGGAGCAGCCAGAAGAGCACCACCATCACGATGCCGGCCCATCCGAGGTGGAACGTCTCGGTCAGGCTCAGGTAGGCCAGCCACACCGCGGCGACCCCGGCGAAGGTGAAGAAGAACCAGTCCAGCGCCGCCCCGAGGGAGTACCGCCGCCGCGCGCCGGTCATCTCAGTCCTCCCACAGCGGAAAGGGCGGGACGTGCGCGAAGGCCTCCGCGACGAGACCGTCCGGGAGGTCCGCCGCCGCGGCGGGTCGCCACCGCGGGGAGCGGTCCTTGTCGATGACCTGTGCGCGGATGCCCTCCAGGAGATCGGGCTGCGTCTGGACGAACCACATCACCAGGCCGTACTCCTGCGCGAGCACCGCGGGGAGGTCGGGGAGCGCCCGGGCGCGACGGACGGCGGCGAGGGTCACCGCGAGCGAGGTCGGGGAGAGCTGATCGAGCGTGTCGGCCGTCTCGTGCGGATCGGGT
This sequence comes from uncultured Microbacterium sp., assembly GCA_964496445.1. Classification (GTDB taxonomy): domain Bacteria; phylum Actinomycetota; class Actinomycetes; order Actinomycetales; family Microbacteriaceae; genus Microbacterium. The sequence goes on along the minus strand of CAZBZR010000001.1, from coordinate 33,789 downwards.
CCGTCACCGCCGGCCCCCGCCTCCTGGGCACGGAGCCGCTCGACGATCTCGCCCACCGTGTCGGCGGCGAAGGCGTCGTCGATCCAGCCGCGCGCGGCGGCGAGCGCCGACGGGCCGGGGGTCTCGTCGAAGAGCAGCGCGAGCTCCGACAGCGCCGGGTCGGCCCGCGTCGCGAGCGCCTCGCGGAGCGCGTCGAGACGCTCGCTTGGCACGAGGTGATCGGCGAACCCGGCGTAGATGGCGTCGGCGGCATCCATCGGCGCACCCGTCAGCGCGAGGTACTCCCCCAGCCGCCCCGGCGCGCGGGAGAGGAGGAACGACCCGCCCACGTCGGGGGTGAAGCCGATGCGGGTCTCCGGCATCGCGAGCCGTGAGCGCTCCGTGACGATCCGCACGGCCGCGTGCCCCGCCAGCCCGATGCCGCCGCCCATCGTGATGCCGTCGGCCAGGGCCACCACCGGCACGGCGGAGCGGGCGATCGCGAGGTCGAGGTGGTACTCGTCATGGAAGAACCGTGCGGCCGCGTCGATCCTCCCCGAGGCGACCTGATCGGCGAGCTGGCGGATGTCGCCGCCCGCGCACATCCCGCGACCGCCCGCCCCATCGAGAACGATGACGTCGACCTCGCCCGGCGCCTGCCAGCGCGCGAGCGGCTCGGCCAAGTCGGCGATCATCTCGTAGGCGAGGGCGTTGAGCGCGCGGGGGCGGTTCAGCGTCAGGCGCCCGAGACTGCCGGATCTGCGCACGAGGACGTGCGGTTCGCTCGCGTGGACCACGTCGCCACGTTACCGCCGCCGCATCCGGAACCATGTCGGATACCGCGCAATCACGCGGTATCCGGGAAGATGGGGGGAATCGTACGCCGACGAGAGGCCCCGCATGCCCGACGGACAGGTGCTGGAGTTCTCCGGCGTCACCAAGCGGTTCGGTGACGTCACCGCCGTGTCGGAGCTGACCGCGCGGGTCGAGCCGGGCCTGGTGACCGGGTTCCTCGGGCCCAACGGCGCCGGGAAGACGACGACGCTGCGCATCCTCCTCGGCCTCGTCCGTGCCAGCGAGGGCGCGGCCACCATCGGCGGGGAGCCCTACGCGGGCCTGCGCCAACCGCTGCAGAGCGTGGGCGCCGTGCTGGAGTCCTCCAGCTTCCACCCGGGCCGGACGGCGGCGAACCACCTGCTCGTCTACGCCCACGCCGCCGGCATCCCCCGCTCCCGCGTGGACGAGGTACTCGGCCTCGTCGGACTCGCCGACGCCGCCGGGCGCAAGGTCGGCGGCTTCTCGCTCGGCATGCGCCAGCGCCTGGGCCTCGCCTACGCGCTGCTGGGCGACCCGGGCGTGCTCGTCCTGGACGAGCCCACGAACGGCCTGGATCCCGAGGGCATCCGGTGGATGCGCGGGCTGCTGCGGGCCCTCGCCGCCGAGGGCCGCACCGTGCTGGTGTCCTCGCACCTCCTCGCCGAGGTCCAGCAGACCGTCGACGCGCTGCTGATCATCGCGTCGGGTCGGCTCGTCTTCTCCGGCGGCATCGAGCAGCTCGCCGAGGAGTCCGACCACGCGACGATCGTCGATGCGCCCGACCGCGACGCGCTGGCCGCGGCCCTGGACCGCGCCGGCCTCGGCTACGAGGTGCTGCGCAACGGCCTGACCGTCCGCTCCGCCGAGCCCGTCGAGGTCGGCGCCGTCGCCGCCGCGGCCGGGATCGCGCTGTCAGGGCTGCAGCGACGCGGCGCGACGCTCGAGGACGTCTTCCTCGAGCTCGTCAGCGGCGCCCGCGTCCACCCCAGCGCCGCCGGCGCGGCCGCTGCTCCCCCGCCGCCGACGCCCGACTCCGCCGATCCGACGCCGGAAACAGGAGAACTGCCCGAAACCGGAGGATCCGGCGCGGATGCTCCTGTTCTGGGCGATGCTCCTGTTCTGGGCGGCGCCACCGAGGCTCCGGAGGCGGCCGAGACGCCGGAGGCGGAGCCCGTCGCCGCGGCCTCCTTCGCGGTGGCCACGACGGGCGTCATCGACATCATCATCCCGCCCGCCGACGAGGACGACGAGGCCTGGCTGGCCGAGCGTCGCCCGGCGCGGTCGGAGGACGACGCCCCCGCGGCGCCCGACCCCGACGCCGACGCCGCCGACATCGTGACGGCGCCCGACACCGGCGACGGCCTCCTCCCCTCCGGCGACGCCCTGGAGACCCACCCCGACCAACCGCCCGCGATGACGTGGGTGCAAGAACCCGGCAGCGCCGCCGAGTCCGAGGAAGGGGGCCCGCGATGAGCCTCGCCGCCGCGAGCCGTTCCGAGCTCACCAAGCAGTTCACGACCTCGATCTGGTGGATCCTGGCGCTCGTCCTCTTCGTCTACATCGGCCTGTTCGCGACCGGCTTCGGCTTCCTCCTCGCCGGCGTGTCCACCGGCGCGATCGGCGGCGCCGAGGCGCCCGTCCTTCCCGCCGAGGCGCTGCCGCCGGTCATCTACAGCATGGCCACCTCGTTCGGGTACGTCTTCCCGCTGCTGGTGGGCACGCTCCTGACCACGTCGGAGTTCCGTCACAAGACGCTGACCCCGACCTTCCTCGCCACCCCCCGGCGCGGCGTCGTCCTCGCCGCGAAGGTGGTCGGCGGCATCGTCATGGGCGTGGTGTTCGGCGTGGTGGGCCTGGTCTGCACGGTCGTCCCCGGCGCAGTGATCCTGTCGGTGTCCGACCTCGACACCGGCCTCGGGTCCGCCGACACGTGGGCACTGCTCGGGCGGATGGTGATCGCCTTCGTGCTGTGGACCCTCATCGGCATCGGGGTGGGCGCCGTGGTGCGCAACCAGGTGGTCGCGATCGTCGTGGTGCTCGCCTTCACGCAGTTCGTCGAGCCCATCGCGCGCCTCGCGGGGGGTTTCGTCGAGGGCCTGCAGCCGGTGGTCCAGGCTCTCCCCGGCGCCGCGAGCGATGCTCTGGTGGGGGCGAGCGCGTTCTCCATCAGCATGCCGACGACCACCGAGTCGCTGGAGTGGTGGGCGGGCGGCCTCGTGCTCCTCGCCTACGCCGTGGTGTTCCTCTTCCTCGGGCAGCTCACGAGCTGGCGCCGCGACGTGAACTGAGCCGCTCCGGCGGCACGGCCGGGCCTCAGGCGGGAGCGGCCACGGGGCGCGCGACGCGCGGCTTCTTCGAGCGCACGGGCTTGGCCAGCACCGCGACATCCTCCGGCTCGTCGGCGACGTCCTCCAGCTGCAGCGCCTGCAGCAGCGCGACGCCGTGCTGCGTGGTGAGGATGAGCCGCTCGAACTCGTCGTGTCCGGCCAGGTCGACGACCACGCTCGGACGCCGGCGCCGGATGACCACGAAGTCCTTGCCGAACGCCGACTTCCACGAACCCATCGCCACCGCCACCGGCAGGTAGGTGCCGGGGTCGGGCACGCCGCGCAACCACGTCCACGCGTCATCCGTGCGCTGGGCCTTGACGATCTCCTCGCGGCGGACGACGACGTTGCGCCGCCGGAACGACAGCGCCCGTTCCACCGGTGAGAGGACGACCTCCAGCTGCGTCGAATCCAGCAGCAGGGTCACCATGCGACTAGTCTGCCAGCGGCGCCGACGCGGCACGTCCGCGGATGCTCACAGCTCGGCAACGATCGCCGGCCTCGGTGCCCCGGGCGACGGGATAGCCTGAAGGAATGAGCCCCGGCAGCGGCGTGCCGCAGGTGATGCCGCGGCACCTGCCTGCGCCTTCCCTTCTCGCGCGCGCCGTGGCCGGTGCCCGGCTGGATGTCGATGAGACCGAGACGCTGCTGCGCAGCGACGACCTCGACGCTCTCCTGACCGCGGCCGGCGCGGTGCGCGATGCGGGCCTGGACGCCGCGGGGCGCCCGGGCGTCATGACGTACTCGCGCAAGGTGTTCGTGCCGCTGACGACGCTGTGCCGCGACCGCTGCCACTACTGCGTGTTCGTCGACACCCCCGGCCAGCTGCTGCGCCAGCGCAAGCCCGCGTACATGTCGGCCGAGCAGGTTCTCGCCGTCGTGCGGCAGGGCCAGGCGATGGGCTGCAAGGAGGCGCTCCTCACCCTCGGCGACCGGCCGGAGGACCGCTGGCCCGAAGCGCGCGCGTGGCTCGACGAGCACGGTTTCGCCTCGACCCTGGACTACGTCGCGCACATCGCGCGGCTCATCACGGCCGAGACCGGGATGCTCGTCCACGCCAACCCCGGCGTGATGAGCCACGACGAGCTCGGGATGCTCCGCCCGGTGAGCCCGTCGATGGGCATGATGCTCGAGACCACGTCGCGGCGCCTGTTCACCGAGCCCGGCCAGGTGCACTTCGGCTCCCCCGACAAGGATCCGGCGGTGCGGCTCGCGGTGATCGAGGACGCCGGGCGACGCCGCATCCCCTTCACCACCGGCATCCTCGTGGGCATCGGCGAGACGATCCGCGACCGGGCCGAGTCGCTCGTGGCGATGCGCGATCTGCACGAGCGGTACGGCCACGTGCAGGAGGTGATCGTGCAGAACTTCCGCGCGAAGCCCCGCACCGCCATGCAGGGCGCGCCGGATGCCGACCTCCGCGAGTACGTCGCGGCGGTCGCCGTCGCGCGGCTCGTGTTCGGCCCGCGCATGCGCATCCAGGTGCCCCCGAACCTCTCGGACCCGGCGGAGTTCGCCCTGCTCGTCCGCGCCGGGGCCGACGACTGGGGCGGCATCTCGCCGCTGACCGCCGATCACGTCAACCCCGAGCGCCCGTGGCCGCAGATCGACGAGCTGGCGGCGCTCACCGCCGGCTACGGCTACGCGCTGCGCGAGCGGCTGACGGCGCATCCGGAGTTCGTCCGCGACCCCGGCACCTGGATCGACCCCGCCCTCCACGCCGCCGTCGCCGCCCTCGCCGGGCCCGACGGGCTCGCCGCCGACGTCCCCCCGTCCCGCCCGAACTCCGCACATCCGCCGGCCGGCCCCGCGGCCGCCCCCGGAATCCCGGCCGACGCCGGCGCGCGGGCTGCGGATCGAAGGAGTTCGGGAGGCTCCGGACTCGTCGAGCGCGCGGCGAGCGAGCCCGCGAGCCTCGACGACGGCGAGTGGGAGCTGCTGCTCACCGCGACCGGCGACGACCTGGAGCGGCTCGTCGCCGCCGCCGACGACGTGCGTCGCTACACGGTCGGCGAGGCGGTGAGCCTCGTGGTCAACCGCAACCTCACCTCCAGCGGCTTCCGCGCCGCGGGCCGGGACGGCGCCGGCACCTTCGGCCTCGACGACGTCGCGGCCATCGCCGCCGACGCCGCCGACCTCGGTGCGACCGAGCTGTGCATCCAGGGCCTCCTGCCGGCCGATGAGGACCCGGCCGCCTACCTCGGGATCGTCCGCGCCGCGCGGGCAGCCGCCCCGGGCCTGCACCTGCACGCCTACCGCCCGCAGGACGTCGCCGACCTCGCCGCCCGCACCGGCACGAGCGTCGACGACGCGCTCGTCGCGCTGCGCGACGCCGGGGTCGACACCGTCCCGGGCACCGGCGTGAAGGTGCTGAGCGAACGGGTGCGCGCGCTCATCGCGCCGACCGACCTCGAGATCGATCGCTGGGTCGAGGGCATCCGCGCCGCCCACCGCGCGGGATTCCGCTCCACCTCGGTGCTGTTCTACGGCCACGTCGAGACGGCCGCCGAGCGCGTGGCACACCTCCGGATGCTGCGGACGCTCCAGGCCGACGCGGTCGCGGCCGGCGCCGGGGGCGGATTCACCGAGTTCGTCCCCATCCCCCTTCCCGGCCACGGCACGCCCCTCGTCGCCGGCCGCGCCGCCATCGACGAGCACCGCGCCATGGTCGCCGTCTCGCGCCTGCTGCTGTCCGGGAGCATCCCGCACGTGCAGATCCCCTGGACGCGCGTGGGCCGCGAGGCGGCGGCGGTGCTCCTCGGCGCCGGCGGCGACGACCTCGGCGGGACGCTCCTGGACGGCCGCGTGCTGCCCGACACCGGCGTCGAGCACGGCCTCGAGCTGCCGGCGGAGGACGCCGCCCGCATCGCCGCCGGCCTGTTCCGCCCGTTCCGGCGGCGCACCACCGACTACCGCACCCCGCGACCGCCGTCGGGGGCGACCGGATGATCCGCACCGGTGTCGCCATCGTCGGAGCCGGTTTCGCGGGCCTCGGGATGGCCGGGGCGCTGCGCCGCGCCGGCCGCGACGACTTCGTCGTGCTCGAGCGGGCCGGCGCTGTCGGCGGCACGTGGCGCGACAACACCTACCCGGGCGTCGCGTGCGACGTGCCCTCCCACCTCTACGGCTTCGCGGCGCACCCGAACCCGAGCTGGTCGGCAACCTTCGCACCCGGACCGGAGATCCAGCGCTACCTCGTCGAGGTCGCGGAGCGCGAGCAGCTGGGCGACCGGCTGCGCCTGCACACACCGCTGCTGGGCGCCGACTGGGACGAGCGCGCCCGCCGCTGGCGGATCGACACCGGCGGCGAACCGATCGTCGCCGAGGCCCTCGTCGTGGCCGCCGGCCGCCTCACCGAGCCGAACGTCCCCGGCATCCCCGGCCTGGAGGGATTCCCCGGGCCGATCTTCCACACCGCGCGGTGGGACCACGACGCCCGCATCGCCGGCGCCCGCATCGCCGTCGTCGGCACCGGCGCGAGCGCCGTGCAGCTCGTCCCCGAGCTCGTCGCCCGGGGGGCGCAGGTCACACTGTTCCAGCGCTCCGCCGCGTGGATCGTGCCGCGCGGCGGGGTCGCCTACACCGACGACGACCACGCCCGCTTCGCCGCCCCCGGCACGCTCGCCCGGGTGCGCGCGAAGCTGTACGGCGAGGGCGAGGGGCGCTTCGCCTCGCGCTCCGGCGACGCCGCCGCCGCCGCACGCGCACAGCGCACCGCCCTCGACCACCTCGCCGCGCAGGTCGCCGACCCGGTGCTGCGGGCACACCTGACGCCCGACTACGCCTTCGGCTGCAAGCGGGTGCTCCTCTCCGACACGTTCTACCCTGCGGTCGCCTCGGATGCGGTGACGCTCGAGCCCTCCGCGCTCGCGGCGGTCTCCGGCGGCGCCCTCATCGCCGAGAGCGGCGCCCGTCACCGCGCCGACCTGCTCGTCCTCGCGACCGGATTCGCGGCCACGCGCCAGCCCTACGCCGACCTCGTGCGCGGGGAGGGCGGGCGCACGCTCGCCGCTCACTGGTCGCAGGGCATGACGGCCTTCGCCTCCACGGTCGTGCCGGAGTTCCCGAACCTGTTCGTGCTGAACGGCCCCAACGCCAGCCTCGGGCACAACTCCTCCGTGCTGATGATCGAGGAGCAGGCCGCCTACGTGGTGCGCGCGCTCGCGCTGCGCGATCGGCGACCCGACGGCGTGCTCCGCGTGCGCCCCGAAGCCGAGGCGGCCTACACCGACGAGATCGCGGCGGCCGCCGCATCCACCCCGTGGCTGACCGGGGGATGCTCCAATTGGTACGTGGACCCGCGGTCGGGGCGGCTCACGCTGCTGTGGCCCGGCACGGTGCAGGCGTTCCGCGAACGCCTCGCCGCCGCCGACGGGTCGGAGTTCGAGACGGCGCCCGCGCACGTGCGGGGCGCAGAAGGAGAGATGACATGACGGTTCCGCTGCGGTTCGGCTACAAGGCCTCCAGCGAGCAGTTCGGGCCCACCGAGCTGCTGCAGTTCGGGGTGCTGGCCGAGGAGATGGGCTTCGACTCGGTGTTCCTCTCCGATCACCTGCAGCCCTGGATGCACGACGGCGGTCACGCCCCCGCCGCGCTGCCGTGGCTCGGCGCGCTGGGGCAGCGCACCTCGCGCATCCTCATGGGAACGAGCGTGCTCACCCCCACCTTCCGCTACCACCCGGGGGTCATCGCCCAGGCGTTCGCGACCCTCGGCGTGATGTACCCCGGCCGCGTCATCCTCGGCGTCGGCACCGGCGAGGCCCTCAACGAGGTCACGCTGGGCCTGGAGTGGCCCGACCCGCCGGAGCGCTTCCAGCGCCTGAAGGAGGCCATCACCCTCATCGAGAAGCTGTGGGACGACGAGCGGGTGAGCTTCGACGGCACGTACTACTCGGTCAAGGACGCCACGATCTACGACCGTCCCGCCCCCGACCAGAAGGTGCCGATCTACATCGGCGCCTCGGGCCCCGCGGCCACGCGACTGGCCGGCCGGATCGCCGACGGCTACATCACCACGAGCGGCAAGGCCCCCGAGCTGTACACCGAGACGCTGCTTCCCGCCCTCCGCGAGGGGCTGCACAAGGCCGGGCGCGCGGATGACGCGATCGACACGCTCATCGAGGTGAAGGTGTCGTACCACCCCGACCACGACACCGCCCTGCAGAAGACGCGGTTCTGGGCGCCCCTGGCCCTCTCGTCCGAGGAGAAGATGGGCATCCACGACCCGCTGGAGATGCAGCGTCGCGCGAACGAGCTGCCCATCGAGCGCGCCGCCTCCCGCTTCATCGTCTCCACCGACCCCGACGAGCATGTCGAGAGGATCGCGCAGTACGTCGACCTGGGCTTCCGCCACCTGGTCTTCCACGACCCCGGCGAGGACCAGGAGGAGTTCCTCCGCACCTACGGCGCCGAGATCCTCCCGCGCCTGCGCGCGCGCTTCGCATGAGCGCGGCATGGACGGTCATCGTCCCGGTCAAGCCGGCGGCGGTGGGCAAGTCGCGCCTGTCCGAGGCTCCCGTCGACCGCGCGGCACTTGCCCGCGCGATCGCCCTGGACACGATCGCCGCGGCGGCGGCGACGTCCTCGGTGCAGCGCGTGATCGTGGTGACCTCCGACGACGAGACCGCCCGGGAGGCGGTGGCGATCGCGCACGTGTCGGTCGTGCCCGACCCCGAGGAGGAGGGTCTGGATGCGGCGATCGCCGCCGGAGCGGAGGCGGCCGGCGTAGGGGTGCCGCGCGCGGCGCTCCTCGGCGACCTCCCGGCGCTTAATCCCGCCGACCTCGAGGCAGCCCTGGCCGCCGCAGGTGAGGTCGAGCGCGGTCTCGTCGCCGACGCGGAGGGCACCGGCACGACGCTGGTGACCGCCCGCGGCGGGGCGGTGTGGACGTCGGCGTTCGGCGAGGGATCGGCCCAGCGCCACATCCTCCTCGGCTGCACCGAGCTGGACGTGCCGGAGTCCTCGACGCTGCGCCGCGACGTCGACACCCCCGATCAGCTGACCGAGGCGAGGACGCTCGGGGTCGGACCCCGCACCGCCGCCCTGCTCCCTCCCGCGTGAGGGCAGCGGGCGTCAGGCGGCCGTGAGGGCCGCGGCGGCGAGCGCTGCGGCGGCGGGAGTGTCGGTCATCCACAGCGGGGCGACGACGGGACGGATGCCGGCGGCGGCGACCGCGGCGGCGGCGTCGTCGTCCTCCTCCGCGAGCAGCCACGCGTCGAGCACGCCGCCGGCGTCCCGCGCGCCGTAGTGCGCGGCGACCGCCGCCGCGTCGGTGTCGACGCCGATCGCGGTCAGGCAGACGTCGGCCATGCCGCGGACGACCCGGCCGCCGATGATGGGCGAGACCCCCACGACGGCGGATGCGTCGGCCAGCGCCGCCCGCACGCCGGGGACGGCGAGGATCGGCCCGATCGAGACGACCGGGTTCGAGGGGGCGAGGAGCACGACGTCGGCGGCGGCGATCGCTTCCAGGACCCCCGGAGCGGGGGTCGCCGCGGCGATGCCGGGGTTCTCGAACCGCTCGGGCACGAGCGTCGCGCGGTGGCGCGTCCACCACTCCTGGAAGTGGAGCGCCCGGCCGTCGGCGAGATGCACGAGGGTGTCCACCTCGGCGTCGGTCATCGGCAGCAGCCGGGCACCCAGGTCCCAGCGCTCGCTCAGGCGCGCGAGGACCTGCGAGGGGGTGAGGCCGTCGCGGAGCCATCCGGTGCGGGCGAGGTGCGTGCCGAGGTCCAGGTCGCCGAGGGTGAACCAGGGCCACCCGGCGCCCCACGCCTGCAGTTCGGCGTTGACGCGCTCGGTGTCCCCCGCTCGGCCCCATCCGCGCGCGGTGTCGTTGACCCCGGCGAGCGCGTACAGGATCGAATCGACGTCGGGCTGGAGCCGCACGCCGGAGAGCCACAGGTCGTCGCCGGTGTTGACGATGACCGTCGGCTCCGGCGCGCCGCGGCGGCGGAGCGCCTCGCGCACCCCGAGCGTGAACTTCGCGCCGCCGACGCCGCCGGCAAGGACGACGACCCGCGGGGCGGTCATGCCGAGACCTGCGGCGGCGGCGCCGCGGCGGCGGCGCGTGCGGCGGCGGGCAGGGCGGCGACCACGCGCTCGAGCGCGGCGGCGTCGTGAGCGGCGGTGAGGAACCACGCCTCGTACACGCTCGGCGGGAGCGAGACGCCCGCGTCGAGCATCGCGTGGAAGAACGGCGGGTACCGCCACGCGTCCTGGGTGAGCGCGGTGGCGTAGTCGCGCGGCGCCGCCGGCAGGAAGGCCATGCCGAACAGCGACCCGGCCCGCGGCACCGCGTGCACCACGCCGGCCTCGGTGAGGGCGGCCCCGAGGGCGTCGGCGAGCACGGCGGCCGCGGCATCCACCCGCGCATACACCTCCGGGGTGGCGCGGCGGAGGGTCGCCAGGCCCGCCGCGACCGACAGCGGGTTCCCCGACAGCGTTCCGGCCTGGTACACCGGCCCGACCGGGGCCAGTGCATCCATGACGTCGCCGCGGCCGCCGAGGGCTGCCAGCGGCATGCCGCCGCCGACGACCTTGCCGAACGTGAAGAGGTCGGGGGTGTAGCGCTCTCCCGCCGCGGCCTGCAGGCCCCAGAAGCCCGCCGGATGCACGCGGAACCCGGTGAGCACCTCGTCGAGGATGAGGAGGGCGCCGGCGGCGTGGGCGATATCGGCGAGTGCGGCGTTGAAGCCGGGGAGCGGGGGGACCACGCCCATGTTCGCCGAGGCGGCCTCCACGATGACGGCGGCGATGCGCTCGCCGTGCTCCGCGAACGCCGCGCGCACCGCGTCGAGGTCGTTGTACGGCAGCACGAGGGTCTGGGCCGCGATCGGGGCGGGCACGCCGGCGGAACCGGGCAGGGCGAGGGTCGCGACCCCCGACCCGGCCGCGGCGAGCAGGCCGTCGGAGTGGCCGTGATAGTGCCCGGCGAACTTCACCAGGAGGTCGCGGCCGGTGTAGCCGCGCGCGAGGCGGATGGCCGTCATCGTCGCCTCGGTGCCGGTGGAGACCAGACGCACCTTCTCGACGGGCCGGTCGTCGCCGACGGCGACACGCTCGGCGATGAGCTCGGCCAGCTCCACCTCGCCGCCGGTGGGCGCGCCGAAGGACAGGCCGCGCGCGGCGGCCTCCTGCACGGCGGCGACGACGGCCGGGTCGGCGTGGCCGAGGAGGGCCGGGCCCCACGACGCCACGAGGTCGACGTACGTGCGGCCCGCCGCATCCGTCACCTCGGCGCCCCGCGCCGACGCGAGGAACCGGGGAGCACCGCCGACCGACCCGTAGGCGCGGACGGGCGAATTCACCCCGCCGGGGGTCACCGCGCGGGCCCGCGCGAACCAGTCGTCATTGCGGTCTGTCATGTTGCTCACCTGTACGTTGACCGGGGTCGGGGGGCGGATCAGAGGCGACGGGCGACCTCGGCCGCCCAATACGTCAGGATCGCGTCGGCCCCGGCGCGACGGATGCTGAGGAGGCTCTCGTGGATCGCGCGCTCGCGGTCGATCCAGCCGTGGGCGGCGGCGGCCTCGACCATCGCGTACTCGCCGGAGACCTGATATGCCCACACCGGGATGTCGACGGCGGCGCGCACCGCGGCGAGCACATCGAGGTACGGCAGCGCCGGCTTGACCATCACGACGTCGGCACCCTCCTCGGCATCCAGGAGCGCCTCACGCACGCCCTCGCGGCCGTTGGCGGGGTCGAGCTGGTACGTGCGGCGGTCGCCCTGCAGCTGCGAGTCCACGGCCTCGCGGAACGGACCGTAGAACGCCCCCGCGTACTTCGCCGAATAGGCCAGGAGGAGCGTGTCGGCGAACCCCTCGGCATCCAGGGCCGCGCGGACGTACGCGGTCTGGCCGTCCATCATCCCCGACAGGCCCAGCATCGCCGACCCGGCGCGCGCCTGCGCGAGCGCCATGTCGGCGTAGCGCACGAGCGTCGCGTCGTTGTCGACGCGGCCGCGGGCGTCGAGCACGCCGCAGTGGCCGTGGTCGGTGAATTCGTCCAGGCACAGGTCGGTCTGCACCACGAGCGCGTCGCCCACCTCGGCGACGACCGCCCGGGTCGCGACGTTGAGGATGCCGTCGGGGTCATCCGCACCCGAGCCCCGCGCGTCGCGCACGGCGGGCACACCGAAGAGCATCACGCCGCCCACCCCGGCCTCCGCGGCATCGGCCACCGCCGCGCGCAGCGAGTCGAGGGTGTGCTGCATCACGCCGGGCATCGACGACACTGCCACGGGCGCCTCGATCCCCTCCCTCACGAACAGCGGGAGGATGAGCTGGGCGGGGGCGAGGTGGGTCTCCTGCACCAGCCGGCGGACGGCCGGCGTCTGGCGGAGCCGCCGCGGGCGATGCTGCGGGAAGCTCACGGTTGCAGCTCGTCGCTGGCGTGGGGGAGCGGGAAGCGCGAGACGGCCGCGATGAGGGCGTCCACGGTCTGGCGCTCGGCGACGACGTCGACGGGTAGTCCGCTGCGCTTGGCGTCCTTCGCGGTGCGCGGGCCGATGGCGGCGATGACGGTGGACTCGGGGATGTCGGGGAACTGCAGGTGCACCTGCTCGGCAACCGATCCGCTCGTGACGAGGATGGCGTTGATGCGCCCCGACGCCACGTCGTGGGCGATCTTCTCGGTGACCGGGACGCCGACGGTACGATAGGCCACCACGGAGCGGACCCGGTGGCCGGCCTCGGCGAGGAGGCGGGTGAGCACCGGCTTGGCGATTTCGCTCCGGAGGGTGAGCACGTCGCGCGAGGTCGACTCGCGGGCGATCATCTCCTCGGCCAGGCCCGCCGCGGAGTTGTCGCGCTCGGGCACGAGGTCGACGCGGTAGCCCACCGCCTGCAGCGCCGCGGCCGTGGTCTCGCCGACGGCGGCGACCTTCGTGTGCGCGGGGATCTGCGCGCGATAGGCGTACAGGACGTCGACCGTGGTCGCGCTGGTGACCGTCAGCCAATCGAACGCGCCGGCGGCCAGCTCCGCGAGCGCCTGCTCGAGGGTCGCCTGGTCGTTCGTGGGCGCGAAGTTGATCAGCGGTGCGATCACGGGGACGGCGCCCTGCTGCCGCAAGGTCGCGGCGACGCCCTCTCCCCAGGGGCCGCCCCGCGGCACGAGGACCCGCCAGCCCACGAGGGGCTTGTCGGGTGTCGGTGTCTGCCGCGGGCTGTGATTCATGGGGTCGATTCTCGTGGTACCAGGTCGGCCGCCCCACGTTCGAGCAGCCGACGAGCAACGTCGTCCCCGGTGCGCGCAGCACGCGCGATCGGGTCCGCGCCGTCGGCAGCATCCGCACCATCGCCGCTGCCTGGCTTCCCACCATACCCCCGGTCGGCGGGCAGAAGGGGCGTCAGGCGGATGGTGCGGTCCAGCCCCACGCGCCGCGAGCCGTCGAGGGCGTACACGATCGCCCGCAGCCGCAGGTCGCCGTCCACGACGTCGGCGTGGGCGCCCACCGGGGCCGAGCAGCCGGCGTCCAGGCCGGCCAGGACGTGCCGTTCGGCGGTGACCTCCGCCCGGGTGTCGGCGTCGTCCAGGAGTCCGAGCACGGCATGCAGCGACGGGTCGGCGTCGGCACGCGCCTCCACCGCGAGCGACCCCTGCCCCGGGGCCGTCGGCCAGTCCGCCAGCCCGAGCGCCTCGGCGTGCAGGCCGCCGAGGTCGCCGCCGAGCCGGGAGAGTCCGGCGGCGGCGAGGATCACCGCATCCAGTTCACCGTCGCGGACGCGCGCGAGGCGCGAGTCGACGTTGCCGCGGATGTCGCGCACCACGACGCCGGGCGTGCGGCGGCGCACCTGCGCCACCCGCCGCGGCGACCCGGTGCCGACCGTGGCGCCGGCGGGCAGCTCTGCCAGGGGCGTGCCGTCCCGCGTGATGACCACGTCCCGCGCGTCCTCGCGGCGCGGCGTCGCGGCGAGGACGAACTCCGGGGGCTGGGCGGTGGGGAGGTCCTTCAACGAGTGCACGAGGAAGTCGCACTCCCCCCGCAGCAGCGCCTCGCGCAGCGTCGTGGCGAACACGCCGCGCCCGCCCAGCTGCGACAGCGACGCCCGGTTCACGTCGCCCTCGCTGACGATGGGGACGAGCACGACCGCGTCACCGGATGCGGCGGCCACCGCATCCGCGACCTGCTGCGACTGTGCCATCGCCAGCGCGCTGCGGCGCGTGCCCAGCCGGAGGGTCATCGCCGGCTCACTGGAGCACCTCGGGCACCTCGTGCGGCTGGATCAGGCGCCCGGTGAAGAACGGCACCTCCTCGCGCACGTGGCGGCGCGCCTCGGTGTAGCGGAGGTCGCGCATCATGTCGACGAGGTCGGTGAGGACGTCGGCCTCCATCGGCAGCAGCCACTCGTAGTCGCCCAGCGCGAACGAGGCGACGGTGTTGGCGATGACGCCGGTGTATGCGGCGCCCTTGCGACCGTGGTCGGCGAGCATCGCCCGGCGCTCCTCCTCCGGCAGCAGGTACCACTCGTAGCTGCGGACGAAGGGGTAGACGGTCAGCCACTGCTTCGGCTCGATGCCGCGGAGGAATCCCGGCACGTGCGACCGGTTGAACTCCGCGTCGCGGTGCACCCCCATCGCGTTCCACACCGGCAGCAGGTCCTTCAGCAGCTCGGTGCGGCGCAGGCGCCGGAGGTCGCGCTGGAGCGCCTCGGGGTCGGGACCGTGCATCCAGATCATGAGATCGGCGTCGGCACGCAGACCGCTGACGTCGTAGAAGCCCCGCACCGTCACTCCGCCCGACTCGATCAAGGCGGTGATGTCGGCGAGCTCGGTGCCATCCGGCTCGGAGACCGGACGCTCGGGATCGCGGCGGAGGACCGCCCAGAGGGTGTAGACGGATGCGGGGGAGCTGTCGGACATGCGTCCATCCTCTCCCTCGCTCCGCGCCCCGCCAAACGGGGGCGCGCCGCGGTGGCCGCTCAGCGCGTGTACGCCCTCACCGCGAGCCACACCAGCCCGCCGACACCCGCAGCCACCGCGACGACGGCGGCCGCGGCCCCCGCCGGATTGGTGCGGCGGAACTCCTGCACCCGCGCGACGCCGCGATCCACGGCGCGACCGAGCCGGCGCGGCACGTTGGCCTTCACCTCGATGGCGGCCAGCGTCGCCTTCAGTTCGGCGCGCGCCTTCTCGACGGGGTCGGAGATGCCCAGGGGCACGCCCGTGCGGGGCACGGGCAGCGGACGCTCACCGCTCATCGCGGGCCTCCTTCACGATGCGGATGTCTTCGGCCACGGCCTGCCCGGGGTTCTCGCGCTTGCCGAGCTTCTTGAACCGGAGGATGCCCAGGAGCGCGAGGACTCCGACGATCAGCAGCATCCCGCCGAAGACGACGAGCGCCGACAGCCAGACCGGCCACCATGAGGACAGCCCCGCGATGACGAAGGCGAAGAACACCGGCAGCGACCAGAACAGGACGAACAGCGCCCCGACGAACCAGCCGGCGCCGATGCCCGCGTCCTTGGCCGTCTTCGCCAGCCAGGTCTTGGCCGCCGTGATCTCGGCGACGACGAGGTTGCGGACGAGCTCGGGGATGTCTCCGAGGAGGGTGAACAGGCTGTCGTCAGCCCGATCGCGGAAGCCGCGCGGCGTCGACATCTCAGCTCTTGGCGGCGGAGGAGCCCGAACCGGACTTCTGCGACGAGGAAGACGAGGCCGACGAGCCCGAGGATCCCGACGACGCGGCCTTCTCCGCATCCTCCAGCGACTCGCTCACGGCCTCGGCGACATCCTTCGCCGCCGACTTCGCGGCCGCGCCGGCGCGCTGCGCCTTCTCCTGCACGGAGCCCGAGCCGCCGGCCGCGTTCCCGACGCGCTTGGCGCCGTCCCACAGCACACCCGGCACGGCCTTGGCGGCCGATGCGCCGAACGCCTTCGCCTTGTCGACCTGCTTCTGCACCGGGTCGGTGTGCCACACCTTGAGCGCCTGCTCCTTGATCTGCTCGTAGCGCTCGCGACCCGCGCGCGTCCCGAGCACGTACCCGGCGGCGAGGCCGACGATGAGTCCTACTTTGCCCTTCATGGGGCTCTCCTCACGGTCGTTGATGGAGGTGCCGTTCGCGTCCACAGTAGCCCTGTATGCCTCGTGCGGCATTCGGCCTTGACATCATCCGACCGGGGAGGCAGGGTCGGGCCGCCACAGCAGTGCGGAGCGGATGCGGTCGGCCTCCGCGCGCGCATCCGGGACGACTTGGGCCAGGCCCGTGCCCGACAGCCACGCCCCCGTCGCCCCGAGGCCGGTCCCGGCCGCCAGCGCCGCCCGCGCGGCCGCCACCCGCTCGGCGCGGCCGAGCGTGGCGGCCGGCTGAGCATGGGCGTAGCGCTCGCGCCGGGCACCGCGCAGCCGCCCGGGGGCCAGGGCGACGCCCAGGAGCCCGGAGGCCTCCCGCAGCGCCAGCTCGGCGGCCGCGGTGTCGTCGAGCGCGGCGGTGGCGGGCTCTTCGCCCTGCGCCCCGAAGGAGACCCGCACCACGTGCCGGCCGGGACCGGCCGCCTCGGCCATCCAGTCCCACTTCGCCGTCGACTGGGTGAGGGCCTTCGCCGCGCTCGTCCCCGGGACGGCGAGCACGCCCGATCCGCGCGGAGCGGCGTCCAGCGCCGGGGCGTCCAGCACGAGGGTCACCACCTCGACGACCGGCGACGGGGCGGCGTCGGCGTCCAGCGCCGGCACGACCGGGCTCAGCAGCGCCCGGGCGGGGGCCTCCGGCACCGCGACGATCACCGCGTCGGCGGAGATCGCGTCGCCGGCGGCGAGCTCCACCGTCCACGCGGCATCCGCGCCGCGGCGCAGCGCCGTCGCCTCGGTCTCGGTGCGCACCTCCGCGCCCAGCGCACCCAGCCGCGCGACGAGGGCATCCACGAGGGTGACCATGCCGCCGCGCAGCCCCGCGACGGCCGAGCCGGGCGCGGCGGTCCGCTCCGAGCGCAGCGCCATCACGGCGCCGCTGAGGGAGCCGGTGCGCGTCAGCGCCGCGTTCAGTCCGGGAGCGGCGAGGTCGACGTCGATGTCGTCGGGCCGTGCGGAATACACCCCGCCGGTGACCGGCGCGACGAGCCGTTCGAGCACGCGCGCGCCCATCCGCGTGCGCACGAGAGCGCCGAGGCTCCGCTGATGGCCGATCGTCAGGGGCGGGCGCAGCCGGTCGAGGTAGGCGCGCCAGGCGCCGGACCAGCCGATGACGCGCCGCACATCCGGAGCCCACGGGTTGGCGGGGATCCCGAGCACGCCGCCGGCGGGAAGCGGGGCGGCGCCGCCCGGGATGCCCGAGACCCAGGCGCCGGCCGGACGCGGCGTCACGACGGCATCGGCGAGGCCCAGCTCGTCGATGAGCGCCCGCACGGTGCCGCCGCGCACGGCGTAGCTCTCCGCACCGACGTCGAGGCTCAGCCCGTCGATCTCGGCCGCGCGCACGACGCCTCCCGCGCGGGCCTCGCGCTCGAGCACCGTCACCCGAAGGCCCACCTTCGCGCACTCCAGCGCCGCGACGAGGCCGGCGACGCCGCCGCCCACGACGATCACCGAGCGCTCCGCGGCACGCTCGTGCAGCTGCGGGAGCGCGGCGTCGCTCACGCGCGCTCTCCGTGGGCGTGGGCCACGATCCGAGTGAGGACGGCCGGATCGGTGTCGGGCGGCACCCCGTGCCCGAGGTTCAGGATGTGCGCGCGGGCAGCGCGGCCGCGCGCCAGCACGTCGTCGACGTGCGCGAGCACGACCTCCTCCGGTGCGCTCAGCAGAGCCGGGTCGAGGTTGCCCTGCACGGTGACGTCGGGCCCCAGCACGGCGGCCGCCTCATCCAGCGGCACCCGCCAGTCGACACCCACCGCGTCGGCGGCACCGTCGAGGCGGAGGTCGGCGAGGAAGGGGCCTGCCCCCACGCCGAAGTGGATGCGCGGCACGTCGATCCCCGCCAACACCTCCCGGGCGTGCGGGGCGGCGTAGGCGCGATAGTCGGCCGGCGAGAGCGACCCCGCCCACGAATCGAACAGCTGCACGGCGGCGGCGCCGGCCTCGGTCTGGGCGCGCAGGAACGCGCGCGAGACGGCAGCGAGCCATCCGGCCAGCCGGTGCCACGACGCCGGATCGGCGTGCATCATGGCGCGGGCGCGGAGGTGCTCCTTGGACGGGCCGCCCTCGACCAGGTAGGCGGCGAGCGTGAACGGCGCCCCGGCGAAGCCGATCAGAGGGATCTCGCCGAGCTCGCCGGTGACGATGCGCACCGCCTCACGGACGGGGCCGGCTGCCGCGGCGACGGACTCGGGGTCGATCGCCGTCACGCGGGCCACGTCGGATGCGGTGCGCACCGGGTCGGCGAACACCGGCCCCCGGCCGGGCTCGATCTCCACCTCGACGCCGGCCAGGCGCAGCGGGATGACGATGTCGCTGAAGAAGATCCCCGCGTCCACCCCGTGACGCCGCACCGGCTGCAGGGTGATCTCAGCCGCGAGATCCGGCGTCAGGCAGGCGTCCAGCATCCGGGTGCCCACGCGCAGTTCGCGGTACTCCGGCAGCGAGCGGCCGGCCTGGCGCATGAACCACACCGGGGTGCGGTCGGGGCGGTCACCGCGCAGTGCGCGAAGAAGCGGGGCATCGGGGGCGGGCATGGCCCCATCCTCGCATCCGCGCCTCCGCGGGTCCTGTGTCCCGCGGTCTACCGGACGACGGCGTCCGGTTTCGCTCGGCATCGAGCGATCTCGGCGATGATCCAGGCCCGCCGGGTAGAATCCCGTCTCGTGCTGTTGTGCGTCACGGCGAGTCACAAGACCGCCTCCTTCGAGCTCCTCGAGCGCCTCAGCGTCCCCACCAGCCCCGTCGCCCCCCTGATCGCCTCGGCCGCCGACTGCGTGCAGGGCGCGGTGGTCGTCGCCACGTGCAACCGCTTCGAGGCCTACGTCGACATGGACGAGCCGGTGACGGCGGCCACGGCCGTGGGCCTGGAGGCGACGCTGTCCGCCATCGAGGCGGCCACCGGCGTCCCCGCATCCGAGCTGACCGGCTCCTACCGCGTGCTCAGCGGCGACGACGTGGCCGCGCACCTGTTCGCCGTCGCATCCGGTCTCGAATCGGTCGTCGTCGGCGAGGGCGAGATCGCCGGCCAGGTGCGCCGCTCGCTCAAGGAGGCGCGCGCGCTCGGCGCCACCTCCGCCGAGCTCGAGCGGCTGTTCCAGCGCGCCTCCGAGGCGCAGCGGGGCGTGAAGAACTCCACCGCGCTCGGGCGGGCCGGACGCTCGCTCGTGCGCCTCGCGCTCGAGCTCGCCGACAGCCGCATCGCCGACTGGTCGCGCCTGCGGGTGCTGCTCGTCGGCACCGGGTCCTACGCCGCCGCCACCGTGGCAGCGCTCCGCGACCAGGGCGCCGAGGACATCTCCGTCCACTCGCCGTCCGGCCGCGCCGCGAAGTTCGCCGCGAAGCACGGCCTGCACCCCATCGCCGCCGAGCGCTATCCGTCGGCCGCCGGCTCCGCGGACCTCATCATCACGTGCACCTCCAGCGAGCACCACGTGCTCAGCGCGGCGACCCTCGCCGCCGGCACCGGGGCCTTCGAGGCGGCCCGGGACGCCACCCCCGGACGCCGGCTCGTGATCGACCTCGGGCTGCCGCGCAACGTCGACCCGGATGTCGCGACCGTGCCCGGCACCGATCTGCTGGACCTCGAGACCATCCGCCTCCACGCACCGCTGGAAGAGCTCCAGGCCACCGACGCCGCGCGCGCCGTCGTCCGCGACGCCGCTGCCCGGTTCGTCGCCAGCGGCGAGCGCCGGAGCGTCACCCCGGGCGTCGTCGCGCTGCGCACCCACGCCTTCGCCGCGCTGGAGGCCGAGGTCGCCCGTGCGCAGGCGCGCGGCGACGACGGCCGCACCGAGCAGGCGCTGCGTCACCTCGTCGGCGTGCTGCTGCACACCCCGACGGCCCGGGCGCACGAGCTGGCCGAAGCCGGCCGCGGCGGCGAGTACCTCGCCGCCCTGTCCACGGTGTTCGGCCTCGAGATCTCCGACGAGGCGGACGAGGCCGACGACGAGGCATCCGGAGTCGCCTGATCCGGCGCGCCGCCGGTGGGAGGATGGCGGTATGACGCTGCACATCACGGATGATTCCGCCGCCGACGCCCTCCTCACCGAGAATCCGCTGGCGCTGCTCATCGGGATGCTGCTGGATCAGCAGATCGCGATGGAGACCGCGTTCACCGGCCCGTTGAAGATCGCGCAGCGCATCGGCGCGGTCGACGCCTCGACGATCGCCGGGTACGACCCCGACGCCTTCGCCGAGGCGTTCAAGACGCCGCCGGCCGTCCACCGCTTCCCGGGGTCGATGGCCACGCGCGTGCAGGCGCTGTGTGCGGCCGTGGAGTCCGAGTGGGGCGGCGACGCCGCCGCGATCTGGACGCGCGAAGCGCCGTCGGGCGCGGAGGTGCGCCGCCGGCTCCAGGCCCTCCCCGGCTTCGGCGAGCAGAAGGCGAAGATCTTCCTGGCGCTCCTGGGGAAGCAGTACGGCTTCGACGGAGCCGGGTGGCGCGAGGCATCCGCTCCCTACGGCGAGGAGGGCTCGTTCCGCTCGGTGGCCGACATCGTCAGCCCCGAGTCGCTGGCGAAGGTGCGCGAGTTCAAGCGCGCGGCGAAGGCCGCCGCCAAGGAGAAGTGAGGCGGCGATGACCCCCGACGTGCCCGCGCGTACCACTACCGCTACGACAGCGGCCGCGAGGGCGACACCGCCGCCGTCGGGTTCTCGCCGCGGAAGGCGGCGACCACCGTGTACCTCCTCGACGGGACCGCCGCCCACGCCGACGACCTCGCGCAGCTCGGCCCGCACACCACCGCCGTCAGCTGCGTCTACATCCGCGACGTCGCGGCGATCGACCTCGCCGTGCTCGAGCGGATCGTCGCCGCGTCGTACCGCACGATCTCCGCGCGCGGCTGATCCGCCGAGAGTGCACCCCCTCGCCGAGAGTGCACCGCATCCGGTGCCGGTTCGGCGAACCGGTGCACTCTCGGCGATGGGGGCGGGGGGTGGGCGGGCTAGGCGCCGCGCAGGCGCTCGGCGAGGTACGCGTGCAGACCCTCGAGGGGCACGCGCTCCTGCGCCATCGAGTCGCGGTCGCGCACCGTCACGGCGCGGTCCTCGAGCGAGTCGAAGTCGACCGTGACGCAGAACGGGGTGCCGACCTCGTCCTGGCGGCGATAGCGGCGGCCGATGGCGCCGGCGTCGTCGAAGTCGACGGCCCACGCACCGCGGAGCCCGTCGGCGACCTCGCGCGCGAGCGGGGAGAGCCGCTCGTTGCGCGACAGCGGCAGCACCGCGACCTTCACCGGCGCCAGGCGCGGGTCGAGCTTCAGCACGGTACGCGTGTCGACCCCGCCCTTGGCGTTGGGCACCTCCTCCTCGACGTACGCGTCGACGAGGAACGCCATCATGGCGCGGGTGAGGCCGAACGAGGGCTCGATGACGTAGGGGATGTACTTCTCGCCGGAGGCCTGGTCGAAGAACGACAGCGACTGGCCGGATGCCTCGGAGTGGCTCTTCAGGTCGTAGTCGGTGCGGTTGGCGATGCCCATGAGCTCGCCCCACTCCTTGCCGGGGAAGCCGAAGCGGTACTCCACGTCGATCGTGCCCGCCGAGTAGTGCGCGCGGTCTTCTACGGGCACGTCGAAGCGGCGCATGTTCCCGGCATCGATCCCGAGGTCGATGAACCAGTTCCAGCACGCCTCGACCCAGTGCTCGAACCACTCGCCCGCCTCGGCCGGCGGGGTGAAGTACTCGATCTCCATCTGCTCGAACTCGCGGGTGCGGAAGATGAAGTTGCCCGGCGTGATCTCGTTGCGGAACGCCTTGCCGACCTGGCCGACGCCGAACGGGGGCTTGCGGCGCGACGCCGTCAGGACGTTGCCGAAGTTGACGAAGATGCCCTGCGCCGTCTCGGGGCGCAGGTAGTGCAGGCCCGACTCGTCGTCGACGACGCCGAGGTAGGTCTTCACGAGGCCCGAAAAGGCCTTGGGCTCGGTGTACTGGCCCTTCGTGCCGCAGTTGGGGCACGGCACATCCGCCAGGCCGTTCTCCGCGGGGCGGCCCTTGCGCGCCTCGAAGTCTTCGAGGAGGTTGTCGGCGCGGAAGGGCCTGGGGCAGTGCAGGCACCCGGCGAGCGGGTCGGTGAAGGGCGCGACGGGGCCCGGGGCCTCCCACACCCGCTTGGGCAGGATGATCGAGGAGTCCAGGCCCACCATGTCGCCGCGGCCGCGGACGAAGGTCTGCCACCACTGTCGGCGGATGTTCTCCTTCAGCTCCGTGCCCAGCGGGCCGTAGTCCCATGCCGAGCGCGATCCGCCGTAGATCTCGCCCGCCTGGAAGACGAACCCGCGGTGGCGGGCGAGGGCGATGACCTTGTCGAGGCGGGACTGTTCGGCCATGGTGGCTCCAATGGTCGGATGCGGGGAACGCCGCAGAACGCGGCATCCTCGATTCTACCGAGCCGCGCCCCCGCCCCCGCCGCGCCCGCGGCGCGGAAGGGGGTCAGGCGAACCCGCACTGCTCGGCGACCCACGTCAACATCCGCGCCTTCATCTCCGGCGCCGCGGGGATGTCGACCTCACCGGCGACGCCGTCCACCACCACGTCGAACGTGAAGACGGTGCCGCGCTTGTCCTCCTGCACCACGTGCGGGTCGCAGCGCTGCGGCACGAGCGGGATGCGGACCTCGGCCGGGGCGTCGAGTTCCACGTCCAGCGCGAGGCTTCCGGCCGGAGCATCCGCCGCGTACATCAGCAGCGGCGTGGCATGGACGGCCACGAGCGTGGCGGCGCCCCGCCCGGTCGGTGACACCGCGAGGGTGAGGCTCGCCCCCGCCGGATCGTCGGGCGTGAAGGCGGCGATCGAGACGTCGGCCACGGCGGCGAGCGCGGCGGCGAGGCACTCGCGCCGGTGCAGGGCCGGGACGAAGCCGAGCGTGTCGGGGAGATCGGCGGTCACCCGGGCGGGAGCGGCGGCGCCGACGCCGAGCTCGAGGGTGGCCGTCGCCGTGCCGGATGCGGTCGCGCCGCAGTCCATCGCCGGCAGCTGCACCCGCACGTTGACGGTGCCGCCGGCCGGCACGACGCTCCGCCGGTCGACGACGCGTACGGCCTCGCCGACGAAGCGCGGGTCGGCCACCGACACCGCTCCCACGGTCAGCGGTGCGTCGCCGCCGTTGACGATCTGCACCTGCGCCTGACGCCCCGCGACATCCCCCCGCAGCTGCACGAGGCTCACCGCGACGCCCTCGGGAAGCCCCGCCGGGACCGCGGGATCCGCGGGATCGGTGGGCACCGCCCCCGCGCACCCCGCCAGCAGCCCCGCCATCCCCACCGCCACCGCCGCCACCATCGCCGCCGCCGCCGTTCGCCGGATGCGGGCAATCGGCCCAGACGCGGGCTCGGCAGGGGTCAAGAGCCCGCGTCTCGGCCGAAAGCCCGCACGCCGGAGCGGCGCCGGCGGCGCACAGCCCGCACGCCGGAGCGCGGGCGGGGCGGGCGGCGCGGGCGGGGCGGGCGACGGCCGCGGCACGCTCATCGCCGGATGCGCTCGCGGGCGACGGTTGCGGCCTCCAGCGCGGCCGCGTCGATCCCGACGCCGAGCCCGGGGCCGGTCGGCACGCGCACGTGCCCGTCCTCGAGCACGGCCGGCTCGGTCACGATGTCGCGGTGGTAGAAGCGGGCCGAGGCCGAGACGTCGCCGGGGAGCGTGAAACCGGGGAGGGCCGCCAGCGCGGCATTGGCGGCGCGGCCGATGCCGGTCTCGAGCATCCCGCCGCACCACACCGGGATGCCGGCGTCCCGGCACAGATCGTGGATGGCGACGGCCTCCAGATACCCGCCGACCCGGCCCGCCTTGATGTTGATGACGGATGCTGCGCCGAGGGCCAGCGCGTCGGCGGCCGCCTTGCGCGAGGTGATCGACTCGTCCAGGCACACCGGCGTGCGCAGCTGTCGCGCGAGCACGGCGTGGTCGACGAGGTCGTCCTCCTGCAGGGGCTGCTCGACCAGCAGCAGGTCGAAGTCGTCCAAGGCCGCGAGCGTGTCCACGTCGGCGAGGGTGTAGGCCGAGTTGGCGTCGACCTGGAGCCGGATGTCGGGGAACGCCCGCCGCACCGCGGCGGTGTCGGCGAGGTCGCGGCCGGGCTTGATCTTGATCTTGATGCGGACGTAGCCCTCGTCGAGGTACCCGCCGACGGCGTCGACGAGCGCCCCGGGTTCGGACTGGATGCCGACGGAGACCCCCGACGGCACCCGGTCGACGACCGCGCCGAGATGGGAGGCGAGGCTTCGCCCTTCGCTGCGCAGCGCCGCATCCAGGATCGCCAGCTCGACGCCGGCCTTCGCCATCCGGTGCCCGACGATCGGGTCGAGGATGCCGGCCACCTCGTGCGGGGCGACGGTGTCGCGCGCGAGCACCGCGGGCACGAGGAAGCGCGTCAGCACATCCCACGCACCCTGGGTGTACTCGCTCGAGTACAGCGGAGCGGCCTGCGTGACGACCTCGCCCCACCCCGGGCCGTCGGGGGTGTCGACCCGCACCACGATCACCTCGCGCACGTCCTCGGTGCCGAACGAGGTCGTGAACGGCGAGACCAGCGGCAGGTGGAGAACGCGCAGCTCGACCGCCTCGACGGCGACGGATGCGGCGGCGCGGTCCACGGGCATGCGCTCAGGCTACTCGGGGGCTCCTTCCCGCAGCCCCGCGGGCGCGGGCCAGGGGAGCTCGTACCGGTCGACCGGCACGTCGATCGCGCCATAGTCGTCGGTCTGCACCACGATCCGCTCGGGCGTGACCTCCACCATCCGCACCCGTAGGGCCCGGTCGCCACGGACCAGCGTCCAGATGCCGGCAAGGTATGCCAGCCCGACCTGCTCGAGTGCCGCCTCAGCGTCGAGCCAGCCGAGCGGCGACGTCACGTCGCGGCCGAGCAGCGACACCGCGACCCACTCCTCGCCGGCCGGCCGGATCCAGCCGAGGAGTTCACCGTCCTCGGGGCGGCGGTGCGGCGTCCAGCCCTGGGGGATCACCGGCTCACGCTAGCGGCACCGCGCGTCCGCCGACAACGTCTCGGCCTCCGCGCCGCAGCCCCGCGACCGCGGCCCTAACCAGCGCGACGACGGATGTAAAGGGCCTGCGGCCGAGGCGGGGCGGCGTCGTAGCGTCGGGGCATGAGCGACTTCTCCCCCCGGCGCGCGATCGTGACCGCGTCCGACTCCGGCATCGGCGCCGCCACGGCCCTCGCCCTCGCCGAGGCCGGGATGGACGTCGGCATCACGTGGCACACCGATCAGGAGGGCGCCGAGCGCACCGCGGCGGGCGTCCGTGCCCGAGGTGGGCGCGCGGTCATCCGGCAGTTCGACGCGACCGACCTGGAACACGCCGCCGCGGTCATCGACGAGCTCGCCGACGAGCTGGGCGGCGTGGACGTCTTCGTGAACAACGCCGGCGGCGGCCAGGGCGGCGGCGTGCTCGACCTCGACCTCGCGGGATGGCGGCAGGACGTCGGGCTCAACCTCGACGGCGCATTCCTCGGGATGCAGGCCGCCGCACGACGGATGGCAGCGGCCGGCCGCGGCGGAAGGATCATCGCGGTCTCCAGCGTGCACGAGCACCAGCCGCGGGTGGGCAGCGCCGCCTATGTCGCGGCCAAGCACGGCCTCGGCGGCCTCGTCAAGACGATGGCGCAGGAGCTCGGCGCCGCCGGCATCACCGTCAACGCCGTCGCGCCGGGCGAGATCGCCACACCGCTGAACGACATGGACGCCGACGAGGCCGAGGAGACCCACCGCCCCGGTATCCCGCTCGGCCGTCCCGGCCGGCCGGAGGAGGTCGCCGCCGTCGTGGCGTTCCTGGCCTCGCCGGCGGCCTCCTACGTCACCGGCGCGAGCTGGGCCGTCGACGGCGGGATGCTGCAGATGGGACCGCAGGCGGGGTCGCATCTGACCGGTGACGAGTGGCGCGAGGTGCAGGGATGATCGGAGAAAACATGAGCGACCCCCAGACCGACGACGAGAAGCGCGTCGACCAGCTGACGTCGGCCCCGGATGCCACGGAGGCCGATGCCGCACCCCGCATCGACGTGACCCGTCGCAACGGCGTCACGCGCATCGATGTCCGCGACGACGCCGCCGTCCGGCCCGGGCCGGGGCCGGGAGATCCGGCCGCCGAGGAGCGCTGAGCTCAGTCGCCGGGGACGAGCAGGTAGCCGCGCTCGTCGTCGAACCCGCCGATCCGCAGCCCCCGGTCGAATCCGCGCCGGAGCCCGTCGCGGACGACGGTGCGCCACGCCGCCGCGGCGGCCGGGGTCTCCCGCCGGAGGGCCTCGATGTCGGCCGGAACGCGCACCGTCGCCACGACGTCGTCGGGGTGGGGCGCCGGCACCGGCGGCGCGGCCAGCGCCCACGACACCAAGATGCGGTCGGACGCGACGCCGCGGTTGACGTCGTCGTCCATCGGTCCGTACTGGTCGACGAGATACTCCTCGACGCGCACGCCGAGGACGCGCAGGTTGAAGTGGGCGTTGCGTGCGACGAGCGGATCGAAGGTCCACGTGATGTGCCCGACGTCCCGCGAGAAGGCCCAGTCGCGCTGGTGGAACTTCAGCGCGCGGCCGATGCCGCGTCCGCGGGCGGCGGGGAGGACGCCGGTGATGTGGGAGTGCATCGTGCGGGTGGCCGGAGGCCCGAACCACCCCGCGGATGCGGCCACCATGCGTCCGTCGTCGTAGACGCCGACGACGTAGTTTCCGGAATGCTGCAGGGCGCGCAGCACGTTGGCGGCGAGCCCGCCCCGGTCACCCGGCCACACGGCGGCGAGCACCGCCGCCGCCTCGTGGACCTCCGCCACCGTCGTCAGGTCGCGGATCTCGATGCCGCGGGGCTCGTCGCTCACCCGCCCAGTCTCGCACCGCGCGGGTTCGGAGTGGCCCGGGCGGTGGAGCGGTGTCCGAGCTGCGAACGACCCTGCGCAGGGCGAACAGCGATACCCTCGATCAAGTGCCCAGGGACAACGATCGCCGCCATCTGACTCGTCTTCCCCCGCAGGGACTGATCGTGGCGGTCCTCGCGATCGCGGGCCTGGCCTCCTCGTTCATGTTCACCCTCGTGGTGCCCATTCAGGCCCAGCTCCCGGAGCTCCTGGACGCCTCGCGCGACGACACCGCATGGGTGGTCACCGCGACCCTGCTCTCCGCCGCGGCCACCACGCCGATCGCCGGGCGCCTCGGCGACATGTACGGCAAGCGCCGCATCGTGCTCGTGCTGCTGGCGGTCATGGTCATCGGATCGGTCGTCGCCGCCCTGTCCACCGACATCGTCGGCATCATCATCGGCCGCGCCCTGCAGGGCGCCGTCACCGGCGTCGTGCCGCTGGGCATCTCGATCCTCCGCGACGTGCTGCACGAGAACCGCGTGGACTCGGCGATCGCCCTGATCAGCGCGACGCTCGGCGTCGGTGGCGCGCTCAGCCTGCCACTCAGCGCGATCGTCGCCGACCGCGCGGATTGGCACCTGCTGTTCTGGATCGCCGGCGGACTCGGGGCCGTCGTCTTCGCCCTCATCCTGTGGATCGTGCCGGTCAGCGTGCTGCGCACCGCGGGACGCTTCGACTACGTGGGCGCGGCGGGACTGTCGGCCGGTCTCCTCGCGGTGCTCCTGGCCATCTCCCGCGGCAGCGTGTGGGGCTGGACCTCGCCGCTCACTCTCGGCCTCGCCGCCGCCGGCGTCGTCATCCTCGTCGCGTGGGGCTGGTACGAGCTGCGCATCGATCAGCCCCTGCTCGATCTGCGCATCGCCGCGCGCCGCCCCGTGCTGCTGACCAACCTCGCCTCCATCGCGTTCGGCTTCGCGCTGTTCAGCTCACAGGTGTCCTACCCGCAGATGCTCGAGCTCCCCGCCGCCACCGGGGTGGGCTTCGGGCTGTCGCTGCTGGCGGCGAGCCTGGTGGTGATGCCCTCGGGGCTCGTGATGATGGTGCTCTCGCCGCTGTCGGGACGGATGGCGCGCGCCATCGGCCCGCGTGTCCTGCTCCTCGCCGGGGCCGTCTCGCTCGTCGCCGCCTACGCGTTCTCGCTGCTGTGGGCCACCGAGGTGTGGCACCTCGTGGTGGCGAACATCCTCATCGGCTTCGGCATCGGGTTCGGCTACGCCGCCATGCCGATGCTCATCATGCGCTCCGTGCCGCCGCACGAGACCGGCGCCTCCAACGGCCTGAACGCGCTGTCGCGCTCGCTCGGCACGAGCACGGCCGGCGCGATCGTCGGTGCCGTGCTCGCCGGGTCGACGACGACGTATCAGGGTGCACAGGTCCCGACGGCGGATGCCTTCCAGGCGTCGTTCGTGCTCGGCATCGTCGCCGCCGTCGTCGCGCTCGTGCTGGCGCTCCTCATCCCGACCCGCCCGCGCCAGGTGGAGCCGCATCCGTCGCTGCCGGACCCGCGGCGCTGACCGGCGTCAGCGGCGGCGTGGGGGGCGCGGGGCGTCGAGTCCCACGTGCACGCGCGTGCGGCGACGCTCGCGCACGATCATGATCGTCCCCACCGCCCACAGCGGGAGCTGGGTGAGGAAGGCGAGCCGGAACGCGGTGAGCGAGTAGTCGGCGGGCGCCCCGGCGCCGAGCACGTCCATCGCGATGCCGATGAACAGGATCGCCAGGAGCCCCGCGAGGAAGCCCGCGCCGTTGACGATGCCCGAGGCCGTGCTGAGTCGATGGCTCGGGTTGTAGGTGCGCGCGTGGTCGAAGGCGATCATGGAGGCGGGACTCCCGGTCGCCAGAGCGAAGGCGAGCACGAGCAGCAGCCACAGCGGCGCGGCCCCGGGCCACGCCAGCACCACCAGCCACGCCCCGGCCTGCAGCGCGATCGTGGGCAGCACGAGCATGCGCGAGCGACGGAGCGGATGGCGCAGCGACAGCGCCCCGATGACGGGCCCAAGAGCCATCGCGAAGAGGATGAACGACGTCATCACGACCGACGCGGTGGCCGGCGTCAGACCCTCCCCCGCGGTGAGGAACGGGAATCCCCACAGCAGCACGAAGGCGGTGCCGGCGAACGGGGTCGTGAAGTGCGACCAGAACGCCAGCCGCGTCGCCGGATGCGCCCACGACTCGCGGAAGCCCTGCCGCAGATCCGCGGCGGAGCGCACCACGCGGATCGCCCCGGTGTCGGTGTTGACGGCGACGTCGGCGGCGCGGCCCGGTGGACGGTTGCGGATGACCGCGAACGTCAGCACCGCGAACAGCAGGCCGAGCCCCGCGAGGGAGCCGAACGCGATGGACCACGACGTGGCGTGGAGGAGGAGAGCGAGGGGGAGGACGGAGACGATCTGGCCGAGCTGGCCGACGATGCCGGTCAGCTGCACGAGCACGGGCGCGCGCTGCGACGGGAACCACAGCGCGATGACCCGCAGGACGCTGGGGAACACAGCGGCGTCGCCGGCGCCGATCAGCATCCGCGCCACCAGCCCGATGCCGACGTCGCTGGCCAGTGCCATGACCACCTGGCCCACCGCCATGAAGACCATCCCGGCGGTGATCACCGGCCGCGCCCCGTAGCGATCCAGCAGCAGGCCGACCGGGATCTGCAGGCCGCCGTAGACGGCGAGCTGGACGACCGCGAACATCGACAGCGCGGAGGCGTCGGCGTCGAAGCGCACCGCGGCATCCACCCCCACCGCCGACAGCGAGCTGCGGTTGGTGACCGACAGGACGTACGCGCCCAGCCCGACGCCCCACACCAGCCACGTGCGCCACCCCGGCGCGGCGGCAGGCACAACGGTCACGGAGCTCCAGACGGTGGGATGTCCAGCCTAGTTCGCCGCACCGGCGCGCCCGACGAGGTCTACCCTGAGGCCATGTCCGAGCAGACCGCCGCATCCGACACCGCCGTCGGCGACCGCGACCGGAGGTTCTTCGGTCAGCCGTGGGCGCTGGCGCACATCTTCGGCGTCGAGATGTGGGAGCGGTTCAGCTTCTACGGGATGCAGGCGATCCTGCTGATCTACATGTACTACTCCGTCACCGAGGGCGGCCTCGGCATCGACCGCGGGATCGCGACGGGGATCGTCGGCGCCTACGGCGGCACGGTGTACCTGTCGACCATCCTGGGCGCGTGGGTGGCCGACCGCCTGCTCGGCTCCGAGCGGGTGCTCTTCTTCTCGGCGATCGTCATCATGCTCGGCCACATCGCCCTCGCGCTCCTCCCCGGCGTGTGGGGACTCGGCGCGGGTCTCGTGCTGGTCGCCGTCGGATCGGGCGGGCTGAAGGCGAATGCCACCTCCGTGGTCGGCGCGCTGTACGGGCCGGGCGACACCCGCCGCGACGGCGGGTTCTCGCTGTTCTACCTGGGGATCAACCTGGGGGCGTTCCTCGGACCGATCGTCACCGGGGCGCTGCAGTCGACGGTGGGCTTCCACTGGGGCTTCGGCGCTGCCGCCGTGGGCATGGCTCTCGGACTCCTCCAGTACTCCTTCGGCCGCGCGCAGTTGCCCGCCTCCGCCCGCAGCGTGCCGAACCCGCTGCCGCCCGCGAAGCGGCCGCTCGTCATCGGGATCGCCGCCGCCGGCCTCGCCGTGATCGTGGTGCTCGTGCTCACCGGGCTCATCCGCGCCGACAACCTCGCGCTGATCGTCATCGGGGTGACCACGGCGGCGGCCATCGCCTACTTCGCGGTCATCCTGTCCTCGCGCATCATCGATGCCACTGAGCGGTCGCGGGTGTTCGGCTTCATGCCGCTGTTCATCGTCAACGTCGGCTTCTGGTCGCTGTATCAGCAGCAGTTCACGCTGCTGACGATCTACTCCGACGAGCGGCTGAACCGCGACATCGCCGGATGGGAGATGCCCGTCTCGTGGGTGAACTCCATCAACCCGGTCTTCGTCATCCTGCTCTCCGGCGTCTTCGCGGCCCTGTGGACCCGCCTCGGCCGGCGGCAGCCGCCGGCACCGGTGAAGTTCGCGGTGGGCGCCATCGTCATGGGCGCGGCGTTCCTGCTGTTCCTGCCGTGGGCCAACGGCCCCGCCCACGCGACGCCGCTGCTGGCGATCACCGGGATCCTCTTCGTCTTCACCATCGCGGAGCTGTTCATCTCCCCACCCGGCCTGTCGGTGTCGACCAAGCTCGCCCCCGCCCGGTTCCGCACGCAGATGGTCGCGCTGTACTTCCTCTCGGTGGCGCTCGGCACCGCGATCGCCGGCGAGGTGGCCCGGTTCTACGACCCGCGGAACGAGGTGCCCTACTTCACGGTGCTCGGGGCGATCGCCATCGCGCTGGGCGTCGCCCTGCTGCTGACCACCAGGCCCGTGCTCGCCCTCATGCGCGGCATCCGCTGACCGCCTCCGCCCCGCCCGCCCCGCCCCGCCCGCCCCGGCCCGCCCGGCCCCGGCCCGCCCGGCCCCGGCCGCCCCGGTCCCGCCCTTCTCCGTCGAAACCACATCCTCTCGCCGAGCCCACATCCCCGCGCGCCCCGTGCGGTGTGGGTTCGGCGAGACCATGTGGTCTCGACGTGGCGGGGCGCACGGCAGAATGAACCAATGGCCTCCCACAGCCCGAATCTGCAGCCCGACCACGCGTGCCTCATCGTCCACGGCAGCGACCGTCCCGGGATCGTCGCGGCCGTCTCCGCCCTGATCGCCCGCAACGGCGGCAACATCGTGGCGTTCGACCAGTACTCCGACGACCCTCGGGGCGGGGCGTACTTCCAGCGCGTCGTCTTCCACCGCCCCGACCTCGCCGCCGGCATCCCGGCGATCGAGGCGGATCTGGCGAGCACGCTCGGCGACGGATTCGACCTGGAGTGGTCGCTGACGGATCAGTCGACGCCGAAGCGCATGGCGATCCTCGCGTCCAAGCAGGACCACTGCCTGCTCGACCTGCTGTGGCGTCACCGCCGCGGCGACCTGCCCGTCACGGTGCCCATGGTGATCTCCAACCACACCACCTCCGCCGAGGACGTGCGCTCGTTCGGCGTGCCGTTCTTCCACGTGCCCTCGCCCGCCGGGCCGGACAAGTCCGCCGCCGAGGCGCGCATCCTGGAGCTGCTCGTCGGCAACGTCGACTTCGTCGTGCTCGCGCGCTACATGCAGATCCTGTCGCCGGATTTCCTCGCCCGCGTGGGCGTGCCCGTCATCAACATCCACCACTCGTTCCTGCCGGCCTTCATCGGCGCCGAGCCCTACAAGAAGGCGGCGGAGCGGGGCGTGAAGCTCATCGGCGCCACCTCGCACTACGTCACGAGCGACCTCGACGAGGGGCCGATCATCGAGCAGGACACCGTGCGGGTCACCCACGCCGACTCGGTCGCCGAGCTCGTGCGCCGCGGCTCCGACGTGGAGCGCCAGGTGCTCTCGCGCGCCGTGCTGTGGCACGCGCAGGACCGCGTCATCCGCCACGGGAACCACACCATCGTCTTCTGAGCGACTCCCGCCGCACCCGTCAGAACACGTACTCCATGAGCTCGAGCCCGAGCACCCGGAAGGCGTCGTGCGCGCGCAGGCGATGCGCGATCGACAGGTCGTCGAAGCAGACCACGAGCGCGTAGGAGACGCCGGCGCGGGGTCCGGCGAGCACCCCGCCCTCCGCGCGCACCCCGTCGGAGCGACCGGTCTTGTTGACGAAGAGCAGTCCGTGGTCGTCGTTCTCGTGGGCGAAGGGGTCCAGGCCCGTCGCCGAGGCGACCAGGCTCAGGTCGGTGTTGAGGCTCAGCCACTCGGAGACCTGCGCGCTCACGCGCGCATCGACCGCGCGGGAGTTCACCAGCGCCGAGAACAGCGACGACACCTCGCGCGCCGAGGCGAGCGCCACCTGCGGCGCGTCATCGGGGCCGCGGCGATCGCGGAAGCGGTCCAGCAGCGCCCAGCGCCGCATCCCGAGCACCTCCAGCCGCGCCCGCACCGCCGGCAGTCCGACGCGGTCGAGAAGCGCGTTGGCGGCCAGCGCGTCGCCGGCGGATGCGGCGAGCACCGCGAGATCGGACAGCGGCAGCGCCGGCGCCTTCAGGTGCTGCCACACCCCGCCTCCGCCGACGGGGTCCAGGTCGGCGCGGTCGACGATCTCCAGCGGGTTCAGGCGGCCGTCCTCGAAGGCGGCGGCGACCTCGACCAGAAGCGGCACGACACCGAGCCCTGCGACCGGAAGCGTGTCGTCATCGTCGCCGGCGAGCACGGGCGTGCCGCGGTCGAGGTCGTCGATGCGCAGCGCGACGCGCGCGCCCGCCTCGGCCAGGGCGTCCAGCGCGCGCAGCGTGGAGGTGAACGATCGCCGGCCCGTTCCGGTGCGCCGCGGGGAACGCCGCATCCCGGCACGCCCGCTGGCACGCAGGGATGACGCCTCGCGGGGTGAGTCGGGGGTACTCACGGCGATGCTCCTCGGCTCGGGATGCTCAGTCGAGCACGGCGGGGTGAACGCGGAGTGGCTACCAGATGGTCACGCGCTGAGCGGGCTCGAGCCACAGCCGATCCGAGGCCGTCACCCCGAACGCGTCGTAGAACGCGTCGATGTTGCGCACGATCTGGTTGCAGCGGAACTCGTTCGGCGAGTGGGGGTCGATGGTCAGCAGCCGGATGACCTCGGCCTCGCGGCCCTTCTGCTGCCAGATCTGCGCCCAGCTGAGGAGCAGCCGCTGCACGCCGGTGTAGCCGTCGAGCTCCCCCGCATCCGCGCCCGAGAGCG